>CBFGUG010000113.1:0-21616 GCA_965651905.1 uncultured bacterium
ACGACGACGTCGAGCCTGAAGCGGGTGCTGACGACGACGTCGAGCCTGAAGCGGGTGCTGACGACGACGTCGAGCCTGAAGCGGGTGCTGACGACGACGTCGAGCCTGAAGCGGGTGCTGACGACGACGTCGAGCCTGAAGCGGGCGCTGACGACGACTCCACCGACGACGTGGTCGAGCCTGAAGCGGGCGCTGACGACGACTCCACCGACGACGTGGTCGAGCCTGAAGCGGGCGCTGACGACGACGTGGTCGAGCCTGAAGCGGGTGCTGACGACGAGGTCGAAGCCGAAGCGGGTGCTGACGACGAGGTCGAAGCCGAAGCGGGTGCTGAAGCTGGCGCCGAAGCTGGCCTGTAAGCCCCAATGACACGAGGCCCGAGACACGGGCCTGCAACGAAGGCGCTACGAACGAAACGTAGCGCCTTCGTCGCATTTGGGTTGGGTTGCATGCGACGCGTTGATTCCCCAATGCGCGGCGTCTATCACCTCGGATCGATGGAACGACAGATCGACGCTTGGCTGCTGGATTTCGACGGCACTCTGTACCATTCGGGCCCAGTGAAACGTGCAATGGCGCTCCAGTTGCTGACGTCGGGCTGGTTCGTTCTGCCGACTTTGCGTCGTTTCCGCAAAGAACATGAGCGCCTGCGTCAAACGCTCGACGAGACGGTCGCCGACCCCTTCGTCCTACAACTCGAACGAACTGCCGAGGCCCTGGGTATCGACGTCAGTCGCGTCTCCGCCATCGTCGACGAATGGATGTTCACCCGACCCCAAGCGACCATCGCACGCTGCGTGCGAAGCGACTTAATCCTTCGAATCAACGAATTTCAGGCGTCAGGTGGCAAGCTCGCAATCGTGAGCGATTACCCCGCGCGGAAAAAGCTGAGCGCGGTATCGGGGCTCCCAAAGATCGAGGTCATCGTGGCCAGCGGCGAACCTGGCGGCCCAGGTCGTCTGAAGCCACACCCCGATGGTTACCTGAAGGCGGCGCGAGCGCTGAACGTCGAGACCAACCGGTGTCTGGTGATCGGCGATCGTCAGGACGCGGATGGGGAAGCCGCAAAGCGCGCGGGAATGGCGTTCGAACTGGTCAGCTGAATTCACGGCGCGCGGTCAGGCCGCGACGCCCTTCATCGATGCACTCCATACGGTCACACGATCGCGACCGCTGCGCTTCGACACGTAGAGTGCTTCATCGGCGGACTTGAAGAGACTTTCCCAATCCGAGCCCGCCTGGGACATCGTGGCAATGCCGAGCGAACAGGTCTTCCTGAGCTCGCCCTTTTCCGTGTGAAAAGTGACCGCAGCGAACTCGGTTCGGATGCGTTCTGCAAGCAGCTGGGCCCCTTCGGCATCCGTCTCCTCACAGACGATGACGAACTCTTCGCCGCCGAATCGTCCGACTGAGTCGGTCTCGCGCTTGCTGCGCCTGAGCACGTCGCCAAAACCGCGGATCACCACGTCACCCACATCGTGGCCATAGTCGTCGTTCACCGCTTTGAACAAGTCGATGTCGCCGATGATCAGGCTCAAGGGCTTCTTGAAACGCTGCGCCGAACGGATCTTCTGCTCTGCGATTTCGAGCAGGGCGCGCTTGTTGAGCAACTGCGTCATGCTGTCGGTCGTCGCCAGGTCTTCCAAACGCTTCACCATACGAGCGTTCGCCAAGGACACGGCAATATGCCGAGCGAGCACCTCCAGCGTGGGACGTACCGCGTCGCCGAACGCGTGCGGCGTGTTACTGCCGAGCACCAACGTACCGAGTGGGGTATCGTAAACCTTCAGCGGCAACACCAGCAAACTCGGCATCGGCGGCAGCGGAAGTTGCTTGCTGAAGACGACCTGAGTCGCCCGCTGCAATTGCCCGCGGTAGGGCAATGGGTGTTGATTAGCGACGACCATCGATACCAGGCCGTTGTTCTGTTGGAACTTGGCGCCCACCAACGCGTCCGCGCCCTCACCACTGACGGCGCAGATCTCGTGCCAGCGTCCCTCGCGCTCGAACAACGTGACCGCAGCGAAATCGAACTGGGCAAACTGCCTCGCCGATTCCACGCCTGCGCGGATGACGGCCACCTCCGAGCGGGCGTCAGCGAGCAAATCTGCTGCTTGGTAGAGTTTGCCCTGCTCGGTCTTGGCGCGCTCGAGACTCAGGAACAGGCGCTCATTCTCGACGATTCGCGACGCGAACGCGGCGGCGTCCGAGAGCAGTGCTTCAGTCAACTGGGCGGCATCACCGTCGAGCTGACCTTCGACCAGCAGCACGCCCGTCGCTCCGCCGCGGTCACTGATTGGGACGGCCACGACTGCTGCACACGCAACCCCAGGCGGATAAATGGGTAACGCACGAGCTGCGGCCCCAGGCGACAGCGTCACCGCGCCTCCACTGCTCAAACAAGCCCCAAACACACCGTCCTTGGAAGCGAAAGGCCCAGCCAAGAGCTCGGGAAACTCGCTCGAGGCCTCGCGCAACACGAGTCGTTTGCCGTCGCCATCGAGCCAAACCAGCGCCGCGGTGCGCGCTCCCAAACTGCGCCTGAGCAGAAACAACATGAAGCGCAACGAGTCTTGCAAGTGGTCCAAGCTGGAGTGCAGCAGCCGGTCGTCGTCCCCCTGTGGTGCGGATACGCGGAGTGACGCGCCGTCGGCTGCGCTGCGTGGCACGCCCGTCAAGCGGTAGTCACGCGCGGCCTCTTTGATCCGCAACAGCTCCGACTCGATGCGCTCGCGAGAGAGCCGCCGCACGCGCTTGATCTCGCCGCGAAAGACCGCCCAGTTGACGGCAGCAAACACGCCGAGAAGGACCGAGTGAACGATCACTGACTGCATCGACAGTTCCGCACGGTGCACCCCCAAGCCCAGCTCGAGCAACACGGCCGTCAGCAGCGCCGCGATGGACGCCCGTCCGCAGAAGAACCCCGCCACGCACATGATCAGCAAATACACGAGCGGCTGGTACGCCCCCGCAAGCTGACCGGGCAGTTGCTCGATTACGGCGTAGCCCAGCACCATCAAGTGCACGGCGATCTCGACTTCGCGACGCTGGGACTTGGTGGCGTCGAGGCGTTTGAAACGACTGAACGCGCGCCACGAGAGGGATACCCCAAGCCCAGCGATCAGGACGGCGTTGAACGGATACCGCAGCCAGCTCGACGGCGCGGCGACCAACAGCGCTCCGCCAAAGAGGGCGATGGCGGTGCCCAAGCCGCGCGCAATGCCACGCTGAGCATACAGAGCACAAGCGACCAGCGGGTCCATCCAGTTCGCGTATCAGAGCCGAGCGCTGCGGCCCACTTTGTGGCGGGGACGATTCTGTGCCAGAGAGTCAGCAGTGAAACTGGGGCTCCGCTCACAGATCTTGCTGTCGCTCGGCCTGCTCTTGGGCCTGGCGTTCGTCCCGCTGTACTTCGCGATATCCACCTACACCAACGTCGCGATCCAACGTACGAGCGGTGAGGGCGCCCACGCGTTGGCCAAGGCGACCGCGCACTCCTTGGCTCACGGCGGCGATTGGATCTACTTGGAGGACGACCACGCCGCCAATCGCCCACGGGAACTTCGAGCGCTGCTCGTTCGAGATGCCGCAGGCAACACGCTCCACGCGTGGGGAGAAAGCAGCGACCAAACGAAGCTCAAAGGCGCGCTGAAGAACCACAGTGACCCAGGCTCGTTCACCACCGCCCTCGACGATGGTTCGGTGGTGGCCTCCGCACGGGGTCCGCGGACTGCCAGCGCGCTCGTGTACCCGCGCGTCATCGACGCAGGGCCCCTGAACCGCCTACTGGCCCTGTACATGGGGTTGATCGCGCTCGCGTTACTCGTAGGCGTCTACTTCACGGTCACCGTCTGGATCATTCGCCCTCTCGGACAGGTCTCTGCAGCCGCCCAGCGTGTAGCGTCCGCGAGTCATCGTTTGGAGTTACCCGTCGCGCGCTCGCGTGAGCTGACGGCAATGACCGAGAGCCTGCAAGCCATGACTGACAAGCTGGCGCGCGACGAAACCGCGCTGCGACGCAAGGTCGAAGAGCTGGAACAAGCGCGCGCGCAGCTCGAAGCCGCTCAGACGCACCTCGTTCGTTCCGAGCGCCTGGCATCCGTCGGGCAGTTGGCGGCAGGTCTGGCGCACGAGATTGGCAATCCGATCGCTGCGATGCAGGGCATGCAAGACTTGATTCTCGACGGTGCCCTCGACGCCGAACAGCAACTCGACTTCACACGTCGCATGCGCAGCGAAACCGAGCGCATCAGTCGCATCATCCGCGACCTGCTCGATTTCGCCAGACCCGGGAGTAGCAGCGGCCCCACTGAGCCAGCCAACGTCGAAGCGGCGATCAACGAAACCGTGACGTTGGTCAGTCCCCAGCCGTCGCTACGCGACGTGCAATTGGCAGTAGACGTGTTTGCGGAGTTGCCCCCCGTTGCTCTGGACCACGGACAACTGACGCAGGTCTTGCTCAACTTGGTACTGAACGCAGCCGCCGCGTGCGACGACGGCGGTGTGATTCGGATCACCGCACGGCCAGCGGACGACGGCGTCGAGTTGGTGGTGGAAGACACAGGCAAAGGCGTGCCCGCGGAACTCGCCGACAAGATCTTCGAACCCTTCGTCAGCTCGAAGGAGGTGGGGGAAGGCAGTGGGCTCGGCTTGAGCGTGTGCCGGGGATTGATCGAGGCCTCGGGTGGCAGCATCGCGCTCGACCGCGACTACGACGCGGGCGCGCGCTTCATTCTTCAGTTGCCGCCGTCGTCGAGTTCTTCGTCTTCGACGCCCCAGACTTCGACGAACCAGGTAGCCACGACTCGAGCGTAGTCCAGCGGAGTTCCGAGTCCGTCGCCGCTTCGATCAGACTCGTGAGGGCGGCTTCCGCACTTGCGTTTGCATCCAACGCGATCAAGTCCCCCGGGCGCAGTTGCCAGGCGGTCGTTGCATCAGCCACCTCGGGCCAACCCGTGCTCGCACCGACCAACGTCAGCCCCGACTTGCGCGCGGCGTTCGCCAAGCGCGGGCCGAGCCAGCGATCAGGTCGAGCAACGGGCAGCAGCGCAGCTTCGTGGGTGTCCAGCGACGACCGCAGGCGATGCTGTGCGTCTTGCAAGCGTGCCCCTCCCGACGCCAACCGCAGGCCGATGTCGTGCCCTGCGGTTACCAGTTGCTTCAATGCAGCTTCGTCGGCGCGTTCATCTCCGGGCACGAAGAACGTCGCGCGAATGCCGCTCTCTCGCAGCACGTCGAGCAACGCACCCCTCACGGCGTTCGATGGCACGCCATCGAACGTGAGCACGATGCCGCGCGCGTCGTCGGGACCACGCCAAAGAAGGTCCGCGAACATCTCCCAACGCGGAAACAAGAACCCCGCTGCGACCAAGCTCAGGAGGACCAAGAAGGCCCCGAGCAACCACACGCCCGTCACGGGCTCGACCAACCACGACTTGGCGAGGAAACCGAGCGCCGTCAGTGTGACGACCCACAGGACGACTCGCGAGAGCGGCATGGTGAGCTATTCGGCGGGAGCTCGCGAAGGAACCGACGCTGCAGTCGTCGTGCCCGACTGAACCCCGACAAACCGCGCGAGGATCTCCAGCAGCCCGATGAGCAGTAGTGCGCTACACGGCAGCACACAGTACGGCGAGTGACCCGACTGCCAGCCGTCGCCGATGGGCAAGGCAAACAGTGCCCAGCTGCGCAGCGACACGACCACGAACACCGAGACCGCCACCACGAAGGGCAAGCGCCAGACGACTCGTCGCGACCAGTGTTCACCTTTGCGCCCAACCAAAAAAGCGACCAACAACGTGGAGTAGAGCGTGGCCATGTAGGCAACGGTGTCATCGATGAACGCAACCGAGAAACCCAGGTCGACGGCGAGCGCGGCCAGCAAGGAAAGCAGGCCAGCGTGAAGCAGGTTGAGCAGCACGCGCAGTATCTAAAGGGAAAAGCCTGCATAGACCAGGCCCGCGACACTCAAAAGCGAGCCCGTTTCAATCAACTGAGCTGCCCGGCGTCGTTCGGGGGACCTACCCGCAATGGGCTCGACTTCGCGTGTGCTGCTCGCTGGACTCCTGCTGAACGCATGCGGTGCGCTCGGGGAGCCGCAAAGCATGGAAACACCCGACGAAGGAGGTGCGCAGGACGGCACCGATGGAGGCGCACCCAGCACGAACGGTGGGAGCTCAGGCAACGATCCAGCGGGTGCGGAATCCGACGACCCGAGCGGCGGGGACAACGGCTCCGACGAGTCATCCGAAAACCCAAGCAACCCGGGTGGCGGGAGCTCCGACGACGATGGAAACAGTTCGCCGGGCAGCTCGGAGAGCGGCCAAGAGAACGATACTGGCGGACAAGCCACAGACGAAGACCCCGCCCCAGAGCCGTTTGGCAGTGTGTTCGCGCGGCTCACGCGCAACGAATACCGAGCAACCGTTCAGTCAGCGCTGGGGGTTACGCCCGACGTCAACCAGCTCCCCGAAGACGGTCGACTGGGTCCGTTTACCTCGAACGCGTCTGCGTCTACGGATCCCGTGCACCCGTACATGCTCGCGGCGGAAGAGCTCGCGGCAAGCCTGATCCCGAGCAGCTTCGCGGCGTGTGGGGCAGACCAAGCCGTCGACTGTATCACTGACGAGTACGCGAGTGCTCTCGAGGCGCTGTACCGTCGACCCTTGACGGCCGCAGAGCTCGAGACCGCCGCAAGAATGGTGGTCGATCAAGTCGCTCAGGGAGCGAGCGCGCAAGACGCCACTCGCGCGATGCTGGCCGCGGCGCTGATGAGCCCTGACTTTCTGTTTCGAACTCCGCCGACCGCTGCGGGTGAAGCTCCTGAACAGCGGCGGGCGGCAGATCAACTCAGCTTCACGTTGTGGGACGCTCCGCCGGACGAAACACTCGCGAGCTTGCCGGCAAGTGCCGATCAGAGTGGCCTCGAGGGAGAGGCCGTACGACTGCTGCAAGACGAGCGCGCCACACCCGTCGTCGCGCGCTTCATTGCCCAGTGGCTCGACGTGGATACGGATCTGCGACTGGAGAGCGACAGCTTCGCGGAGTCGGCGGCCTATTCGGAATGGCTGAGCCTCACGGCGTACAACATCGAAAATGACGTCCCTATCGCAGAGTTGCTGACGTCCTCGCGCGGCTTCGTGCATCGGGAGAACGCCGAGACGTATGCGCTCGACGAGGTTGACGCAGACTCGGACGATCCCGTCGCCATCGTGCAATGGGGCGAAGACTCGCCGCGCCGCGGGGTGTTGGCGCAAGACCTTTTGGCGGCGTCGTCGAGACACCCGGATCTCACGCGACGCCCCATCTTTCGTGGGTTGCTCGTTCGCCGGGCGCTACTCTGCGACGAGATCCCGGCGCCCAGCGCGGATCTCGTCGCGCTGGCGGGTGAAGTGGGCGACCGCACCCAGGACCCGCGCTGCGGCGGCTGTCATCAATTGATCGATCCCATCGGCTACGCCTTCGGCGCGCTCGACGCGGACATCGACGACGCGCCAGATAGCGCCGAGATCATCGGACACGCCGAACTCGCGGGGACGTACGACAGTTTGCCTGCGCTGCTCGAAGCGGTCGCGGGCAGCCGCGCGTTTGCGGAGTGTTTCGCTGAACACTGGCTCGAGTTCTTTCTCGAACGCCCGGCGAGCGAGCTGGACGAAGGCTCCATCGCAGAGATCGCCGACCTGGTCGCTGCGGGTGCCGGGTTCGGCGCGGTCGTGCAGCAATCGACGACTCAGTTGCTCTTGGGCGAACAAACCACCCAGCCCTGGTGTGAGGGACAATGAACATGCGCCGCACTTCCAATCGAGTCACGTCGCTGCGTAGCCGGCGTTCGTTCATGTTCGGCCTGCCCACGACGCTAGCCGGCCTGGCGTTGACCTCGCCCATGTGGTCGCGGCTCCTCAACCGCGCGATGGCTCAGGACGCCACTACTCAGCGTTTGCTCGTCTGGTACACGGCAGACGGCACCGTGCCAGAGTTCTTCTGGGCTGGCGGTGAAGGCCCGTTGCAGATCCGAAACGACCGCACCACGGATCTGAGCGGACGCGACTTCAACGAAAGCGTATCGTCCAGCGATCGCCCGACGTTTCTGCTGCAACCCATCGCAAACTACGCCGATCGCGCGCTGCTGGTCCGAGGTATCGAAAACCCGGGACAAGGCGACCACGCGCCAGCGGTGCGCAGCATGTTCACGGGCGAGGCGTTGTCTGGTGAGCAAAACCTCGGTTCGTCTCCTTCACTCGATACGGTGGTCGCCGACGTGCTGACGAACGGTAGCCACGTGGAGTCAGTGTTGCGGACGGGAGTTTACGGCAATCGCGTTTCTTACAACGGCACCCGCGATTTGAGTCGACCCGCGGGGGGCGACTTCGTCGAGCCGTCGTGGCAACCCGTCAGCGACGCACGGCAAGTGCTCGATGCGGTCGGCGGACTCACTGCGCCTGGTGAGGACAGCAGCGCCCGGAACATCTCGCGCTTGGCGATGTTGGGCTCAGTGCGCGACCGTGTGGAAGCGCTGCGCTGCGCTGCGGGCAGTGCCGCAGGTCAGCGACTGGAAGCCTACGTCGACGAAGTCGCGCGCTTGGAGGCGCTCGAGCAAGAACTCGGCGAGCCGTCGGAGGTATCAGTCGAACCATTGATCGATCCCGCGGAAGACGGCGTGTCCGACGCCGAACGCGACATTCGATCGCTGCCCACGATCGCCCCGTTCGTGCGCGATCTCGCGGTGACTGCACTAGCGCTCGACTACGCACCCGTCACCACGATTCAGTGGGGCGCCTCAGGTGAAAACAAAATAGAGGGCGGCGAACTGACCGACTACCGCTACGAGTTTCTCCCTGACCTCGAGTACTCGGGCGCGGGTGACCACGGCTTGGCCCACCCCGAAGACGGCGCCTTCGAAGACGCGGGACACCGCATCACCGCCGAAGTCGCGACGCGCGACCGGTTGCGCATTCATCGCTGGTTTTTCGGGCAACTCAACGCCCTCTTGGAGCGGCTCGAATCGATCCCCGACGGCGGCGGCACGCTGCTCGATTCGACGACTGTGTTGTGCGTTTCGGAGTTTGGCGGTCCACGCGCCAACAGCACCGCGGACCAACACTCGACGCGAAACTTGCCGTTCCTGTTAATCGGCGGCGCCAACACACCATTCGCGACGGGGCAACAGCTGGAAGTCGATCGCACCCACGGCGACTACCTGCTGACGGTCGCGCGAGCCTTCGGCAGCCCCATCGACGAACTCGGCGTGGGTGACTCGATCATCGACGGCATCATCAAGGCGTGATCCCGAACGCAAGCGAGCCCGATCGCTAACGACGCGACCGGGCTCAACGTTGCCGAGGTAGGGCAAGGTGTCAGTCGACGCAAACGTCGTCTTCGCTGCAGTCCAAACCTGGACCGCACGCGTCGAAGTTGTCGCTCTCGCAGCACTCTTGCCCGGGACCACCACAGCTTTCGGTGCAAACGCCTCCCTGGTTGCCGACGCAAACGCTGACGTTACACGTCCGATCCTCGCAGCAATCCTGCCCGGGCTCCCCACAATCGTCCTCTTGGCTCATGTTGTCGCCATCGTCGAACACACACTCGCCGCTTTCGCTCGGTCCCTCACAGGCCAAGTCTTCGTCACACGTGCGCTCGGGGCAGCAGGGCTGACCGGGTCCGCCACATTCACGGCAAACGTCGCCCCCGCCGCAAGTCAAGCCGTCAGAGCACTGCCCATCGCAGCAATCTTGACCTGCACCACCACACTCTCCGCAGATCCCACGCTCCTGACCGCCACCAGCGCTGCAGCTCAGGCCTTCACCTGGACAGCGCTGTCCCTCACAGCAGCGCTGTCCAGCTGCGCCACAATTGTCGCAAGCGCCCTCACTGCACATCCCGTCGTCGCCACCACAGGTCGAACCTTCGGCACGGCACGCGTTGCCGACGCAACACCCGCCGCCAGCGCACACATCACCAGGACAGCACTGTTCACCAGGACCACCACACGACGCACAAACCCCATCATTGCAAGTGAGTTCGTCTTCCGAGCAGGTCTGCTCAGCGCAACACGCCTCTCCAGGCCCGCCGCAAGCCGCACACAGATCGCCCAAACATCCGAGTCCTTCGCCACAGGGTTGTTCACCTTCACAACACTGCTCGCCCGCGGCACCACACTGCGCTTCTGGGTCGGGCTCCGCTCCATCGTCCGAGGCGGAAGCGTCAGACGCGTCGGGAGCGACGCCATCGTCGACGCCCGCGTCCGCGGGGTCACCCCCCCCGCCGTCGTCCGCTCCGCCCATGCCCTGGTCGTCGGGTTCCGAGCCGTCGTCGCCCGCGTCATCTTCCGTGCCGGGCCCTTCATCGTCCGTCTCCGCGGAGGTGTCATCGTCTGGGGCTGAACCGTCGTCGGCATCATCACCCCCAGAGGGGTCGTCACTCGCCGGGTCGTCATCGCTGGTCATGCTGTCGTCAACCGAGTCGTCGTTCTCGTCGTCAGCCGTGGTGTCGTCCGCGGCGGACGAATCATCAGTGGTTGCTCCACCCTCGGGAGCCCCACCTTCGCCCAGTTCGTCAGTGCGCGAGCTATCTCCGCAGCTCAACGCCAAACAGCTCAGCGCCATCACCAGCCAAGCGATAGCGCTGCGACCGATGCGGCCTGTGGATTCACTGAGTGTCGTATCCATCATTTCGTACTCCTCCGTTACCCAGGGAAGCTGGCAGCGGAGCAGACCAGCCCCTCTGAGCGCCACGAAATTCGCAATTTCCTCCTATGCGCGGCTTAGCAGAGCACTCGATCGCCGGAAAAACCTGGTCTGAACGAAAATCGGCGCGCGAAACTTCGCACTTTGATGCGAAGGCGCAGGAAATTTGAGCTCTGCGCTGGTCCGCGTGGACCCACCCGGGCGCGGTACCAGGCGGCGCTGGTGCAGCGGCCGCAGGCAAAGCTGGGATGCAACTGTGCTAGCGTCGCGGCACCGTGAGTGACGATCCCCCGGAAACCGCGTCCAAAAACCCGGACGCCCCCGCGAGTCCCGACTCGCGCGGAGCCAGTACCAAGCCGCCGCCGCTCGACGCCGACGGACGCGAGCGCCCAGCGTTTCTACTCGTTTTCCCGAACGATCCCAAACTGAACGACTTGGTGGCCGCGTTCGAACGAGGAGACTTCGCCTACGTGCGCGCCCACGCCCAGGTCGTCGCAGAAGGCGCTTCGGACGATGCCGTGGCCGCTGCCGCGCGCGACTTGCGGCGCCGCATCGACCCCGACCCGCTCGTCACGCAGCTACTCTTCATGGCGCTCGCGCTGTTGGCGTTTCTGATCGGCTGGGTCTACATGACCCGCTGACGCCTCGGCATCACGGAAAGTGCAACACGCCAGCCTCACCGCGGCTGAGCGAGATCTCGACGGCCTGCGTGTCCCACACCGCGCATTCCGAGTAATGGTCGTCGGCTTTGGCGACCAGCACCTCGTCGACGCCAGAGTATCCCGCTGCTTCCACCTCGACGTACGCCGCGCCGTTACTCCAAACCTGGCAGTGAATCAGCTCGGTTGCCCCCCCGTCCGCGGGCAGTGAGGCGTCTGCGTCGATGGGTTGACCACAACTGCCGGGTTGCAGCGAAAGGCCGTCACCCTCTCCTCGAACACAACACAAAACGTCGTTTTCACGGCGCGCGTGGGTCGGAAAGCTCTCGGTATCCGATCCGCCGAAGGTCACCGCAACGCGCGCATCTCGGGGCAAGGGACCGTCACTCGCGCTCAGCCGCACGTCGAACGCGGGCCGCGCTCTCGGACAGACGTCGCTGTCATCGCTCGGGGCGTTGCAGCCGAAAAGCCCCAGCCCCACCAAAATGATCCACTTACAAGACATCCGCCCAGGGCGGAGATAAGCAAAGCCGGTCCCACTCGCAAGGAGTGAAGGACCGGCTTTGTTGGACAACCCTCAGTTTCCCGGCTTACCCGCCGGGAGCGTTGGTTTCTATCAGAAGTCGCCGCCGCCGGGTGCCGGGGGAGCGCCCTTGTCGTCCTTGGGCTTCTCAGCGACCAACGCCTCAGTGGTGAGCAACAGACCCGCAACACTCGCTGCGTTCTGCAGTGCGCTACGCACCACCTTGGTGGGGTCGATGACGCCGTCAGCGATCAAGTCCGTAAACTGGCCCGTGCGAGCGTTGTAGCCCATCGAACCTTTGCTCTCGCGCACTTTCTGCACGATGATCGAACCCTCTTCGCCAGCATTGGCGGAGATCTGACGCAGCGGCTCCTCGAGCGCGCGGCGAATGATCTGTACGCCGAACCGCTGCTCGTCTGCGATGTCGAGCTTGTCGAGGGCTTTCTGAGCGCGGAGCAGAGCAACACCGCCACCGGGCACGATGCCCTCTTCGACAGCTGCACGCGTCGCGTACAGTGCGTCTTCGACGCGGGCCTTCTTCTCCTTCATCTCGGTTTCGGTAGCAGCACCAACCTTGATGACGGCAACACCGCCGACCAACTTGGCGAGGCGCTCTTGGAGCTTCTCGCGGTCGTAGTCGCTGGTGGTGTTTTCGATCTGCTGACGAATCTCGGTCTGGCGAGCCTTGATGTCCGCCTTCTTGCCAGCGCCATCGACGATCGTGGTGGTGTCCTTGTCGACCTTGATGGTCTTGGCCTTGCCGAGGTCGCTGATGGTGACGTTCTCGAGCTTGACGCCGAGCTCGGGGCTGACGACGGAGCCGCCAGTGAGCACAGCGATGTCCTTGAGCATCTCCTTGCGGCGATCACCGAAGCCGGGAGCCTTGACCGCGCAGCAAGCCAGCGTACCGCGCAGCTTGTTGACGACCAGCGTAGCCAGTGCTTCGCCGTCGATGTCCTCGGCGATGATGAGCAGTGGCTTCTGCTGACGCGCGATGGCTTCGAGCACGGGCAGCAGGTCCTTCATGTTGCTGATCTTCTTTTCGCTCAGCAGAATGAAGGCGTCCTCCAGGTGGCCCTGCATGCGCTCGGTGTCCGTCACGAAGTACGGTGACAGGTAACCGCGGTCGAACTGCATACCCTCGACGACGTCGAGTGCGGTCTCGGCGCTCTTGGCCTCTTCGACCGTGATGACGCCCTCTTTGCCGACCTTTTCCATCGCCTCGCTGAGGAGCTGGCCGATGGTCTCGTCGCCGTTTGCCGAAACGGTGCCGACCTGGGCGATCTCGGTGGCGTCCTTGGTCGACTTGCTCAGCTTGGCCAAGCTGTCGACACACACTTCGACAGCCTTCTCGATGCCGCGCTTGATCTCCATGGGGTTGTGACCAGCTGCGACCAGCTTGGAACCCTCGCGGAAGATCGCTTGAGCGAGCACGGTTGCGGTGGTGGTGCCGTCGCCAGCGACGTCGCTGGTCTTGGAAGCCACTTCGCGCACCATTTGTGCGCCCATGTTTTCGAACTTGTTCTCGAGCTCGATCTCCTTTGCGACGGTGACGCCGTCCTTGGTGATCGTGGGGGAGCCGAAGCTCTTCTCGATGACGACGTTACGACCCTTGGGGCCGAGGGTGACCTTGACTGCGTCCGCGAGTGCGTTCACGCCGGTCAGGATGAGGTTACGAGCTACTTCCTCGTATGCGATCTCTTTGGCTGCCATTGATATGGATCTCCTTCTAAAACCTTGTTGACCTGTACGGGCCTTACTTCTCGATCACGCCGAGGATGTCGTCCTCGCGCAGGATGAGGTGCTCTTCACCGTCGAGCTTGACTTCGGTGCCGGCGTACTTGCCGAACAGCACGACGTCGTTCTTCTTCACGTCGAGTTCGCGAAGCGAACCGTCGACTACTTTGCCCGGGCCAACTGCCACAACCTTGCCCTCGACGGGCTTCTCTTTGGCGGAGTCCGGAATGATGATTCCACCCTTCGTCTTCTCTTCTTCAGCTACGCGCTTGACGAGCACGCGGTCCTGCAACGGTCGAATTTTCATGGCTAGCAAGTCTCCGTGAATACTGTTTCAGTACGCCCCTAGTGGGGCAGGTAGTCTGTCTGATGAAGGCACGTCGCGACTTCGGAAGTGATCGAACCCCTGAACAATTCGACAGAGGTAGTGATTGTCGATCACGCCAAAATTGCGACACACCCTGGTGCGCGGCGGAAACTAGCCATGCTGGTAATGGTGTCAAGGTCGGGGTTTGAACTTTTGTCGATTCGCACGGGAGCGTCTGAAAACGCTTGCTTGCACGCCGTGCTCGGCACTTCTACGTTGCGCCCGTGACGAACACAGGACGGACATCGCTGCGCCCCTTCGCTGGGGCTGCACTCGTACTGCTCGTCAGCTGCGGTTCTGGGGAGGAGCCGCGAGCAAAGGCGCCGCTGTCACCTCCGACCGCGCACGCTGAAACCACTGCCGAGAGCGACGAGCAACTGCTCGCCGAGGTCCCGACGGGCACGGTCGGACCGTATCTGGTGCAAGTCGATGACGGATGGCTGGCAATTTGGTCAGGTGCCGAGGACGACACTAGTCCTGCCTTTCGCACAATCGCGCTCGACGCCAGCGGAGCGGTGATCGGGCCCGCGAAACGGGTCGCTGAGTCATCGGACGAAGTGCGACTCGTTCAGGTTCGTCCGATCGACGACGGCGCGCTGGTGACGTACACGATCGACCGCGGTGAAGACAGCGAGGTCGCGTTCTTGCCTCTCGGCACCGGCGGCGAGTTGCGCGGAGCGCAAGTCGAGCTGAGCCAAGCGTCGGGGCAAGTGATTTGGATTGACTCAGCTGCGGTGGACGGCGGCGCGCTGGTGTTTTGGGGGGTGGAGGCGGACGGCCACGCGGTCCTCTCTGCAGCCCGCTGGGAGGCCGAGAGCGGACTCGGGCGCGCTCGGGTCGTGCATTCCGACGCCGTCGGCTGGCAGGTGGCCGGCGGCGCCAACGCCGCACTGTTGGCGGTCGTCAACCCCGCGGGTGACGTCGAGCTCGTGAGTGTCGGCGCCGCGGGAGAAGTGACCAGCACGACGTCCCTCGCGAGCGCTGGTCACGCTACGCGAGAGATCGACCTAGTCGCCACGGAACGCGGGTTCGTCGTGGTGTACGCCAGCCGAGAGCGCATCGAACCCCAACTGATGAGCGCGGTCGTGGGCGCCGATGGGCGTGCCCTCACTCGGCCTACGCCCGTCGCCACACCACTCGGAGACCAGGCGCTGATCGATTTGGTCGGTGGCGCACACGGCTACCTGATTTGGCAAAATCCCTCGCAAGAGCCAGCTGCGTTGCGGCTCGCTGCCCTCAATGCCGCGGGGCGGGTCACTGGTAAGCAGCGTGCACTGCCCCTCAGCGGTAAGTTCCCGATCCCCCAGTTTGCCGCCCGAGCAGAGGCGCCAAGTGCTCTCACTTGGAATTGCGACGACCAGGCCGCGTGCGATGATGCGCGCCCCACCCTGATAGACTTCGATCGCAAGCTCGACGTCCTCGGCAGTCGCCGCTGGGAGTTCGATGGCAAGGCTCCAGATCTAGCCTGGAGCCTGAACTGTCGACAGCAGAGCTGCTTGGGGCTGGCTGCTCGCTTTGGTGATCCCACGCGCGTGTATGCCGAACGCTCCTTGCCGTACGACGAGCAACCCGCCACCGCCAAACTGATCACCCAAAACGCCGTCAGCGCGCTACAAGCGCAACTCGAAACCGAGCTGCTCGCGGGGTTGAGCGCAGTGCCCGCAGACGGCGGGACGCTACTCAGCTGGCTGACTTTTTTCGATCCCACACTGCCTTACGAAAAGCCCTCCAAACCCGCTCCCGACGGGCGCCTGGCACCCGTCCGTGCGCTGCTCAAGACGTTGTGGGTCGACGACGAAGGCACTGCTTTTGCGAGTGATCAGCCAGCCAGCGAAGAGGTGATCAGCTACCGCGCTCGCTCGCTCAGCGGAATCAGCGTCAGTAGCAGGGCGGATCGTCACCTGCTCGTGTGGTCGGCAATCGACGGAAGCAGCCCGCAGGTGTTCACCACACTGCTCGACTCACGCGGCAAGAAGATCGCGCAGCGCATGCAGAGTCGCGCGAAAGGTGAGATATGGCGAGTCGTGAGTGCACCGCTTCCCGAGGGTTGGTTGCTGGGTTGGATCGACGACCGTGAGGGTCAGGCTAAAAGTTATCTAGCCGTGCTCGATGATCGCTTGAACAAAAAAGCGCGCGAGCTGCAAATGCCTGAGAGCGAAGACGAAGTCACGGCAATCGACCTGCAAGTGCTGGGCGAGCAAGCGTGGGTTCTCACCAGCGAAGCCGACCGCAACGGGCGCGGCCAAGTACGATTGTTGCGGCTCGACGCGGCGCGCCTGAAGCCGCTCGGTGCGACCACGCCCCTCAGCGGTCTGACTGACGAGCTTTCCCACGTGGGTTTGGTGATCGGTCCGAAACGCCGCTGGGCGACGTGGATCGAAGGTGCAGACGAAGCCGCCCGAGTGATGGTGCGTGAGCTGAGCGAACAAGGGGAACCGATGGGAACCGCGCGCCCGCTCGAACTCACGGCGCAGCCCGTGAGCCTCTCATCACGCTGCAACCCCGACGAGTGCTGGCTGTTGATTCACGCCGCAAAAGCGGGCGCACCAGCGCTGTTCGAAGCATCATTGGGCGCATCGGACAAACCACGCCGTCTGCTGCGACTGCGCTCACGCGAAGCGGCACGTCTGCCCGTGGCTGCAAACGGCGACGACCTGTGGCTGTTCGACACCATCGGCCGCGACAGCCAGGGCATTCACCACGCCCTACTGAACGCAACTCCCAGCGTGAACTAGCCGCCCTCTCGGCCCCCCTTGCTGCGCTCTGTCACCTACACACCGTCACTGGGCACGCGGCAACTGGGGACCAGGGGGCTTCGGGAGCGGCACGGGTGGCGGCTTCGGCAGAGGCGGCTTCGGCGGCGGCTCGGGTGGCGAAGGCGGCTCAGGTGGCGAAGGCGGTTCGGGCCGCGGCGGTTTGGGAGGCGGTGGCGGCTCAGGTCGAGGGGGCCTCGGCGGTGGCGGCGTTTGAACGCCACGCGGCTCCCCCTCGACGGGCGCGCCCGGCTCGTGCACCTGGAGCGGCAGCCGCCTCAGGCCTGGGCGTAAACCCGTGCGGGCTTCTCGCTCGCGTACACGCCTCGGCTCACGCTGAACACCCGCCGCCGGCCCTACAGCGCCTTCAACACGGGCAGCGCCTTCGACACGAGCAGCGCCTTCAACACGGGCAGCGTCTGCGACAGCGGCGGACGTCAGCGCAGCATCAGCGTGAAGTTGCCGCGCGCCAAACACCGCTGCGCCCAACGCGACGGCGATCCCCAGCCCCACTGCCGCCAGGGTTTCGTATTCACTGTCCGAAGCCATGGTGCCAAGTGCATACCACACCCGTCACGCTTGCATCACCCAACGTGTCTCGATGAAAACGTTTGTTGTACGATGGCGCGAAAGCGCCCACGACATGAAGCCCAAACGCCACGAGTAGGCGACAGCAAGAACGAAATCGTGAACCGAGTAAACCAAACCGCCACAGCAGGCACTTTGTCCGCGCACGTGCTCCTGCGCGTCGTCGAATTCTGCAAGAAGCGCGGCGTGGACCCCGACCGACTGTGCGAAGACGCGGGGACCAACCTGCAGCATCTGCGTGCCCCAGATGCACGCGTGCCCTACGCGACGGTCGCGCAGCTGGGTCAGCTCGCACTCGAAGCGACCAACGAGCCCAACTTCGGCTTACTGTTGGCGCAAGACGTCGAAGACCCCGAAAACTTCGACGTGGGCTTGCTGGTGCTGATGGCCAGCGCCGACGTACGTGCGGCGCTGAATCGCTTCATCGACCATCAGCGCTATTGGGGCGACGGCGACCGCGCGACGCTGCACGAAGTCGAAGATGGGATATTCATCCGCTACGCGCTGGCGGGCGCCCAGGGCGAGTACGCGCGCCACAGTCACGAGTGCGCCCTGGCAGAGATCGTGTTGGGCATTCGCACACTGACAGGGCAGCCACTTCGCCCCACCCACATACGTTTCCCCCACCCAAAACCATCCAGCACCGCGGAGCACGAGCGCATCTTCTGTTGCCCCATCGAGTTCTGTCAGCCCGCCGCAGAAGTAGCGCTGAGCAACGACCTGCTCCACACCAAGTTACCCCACGCCAACGCGACCTTCCTCAGCATCTTCGAACGACAGCTCGACGCCGCTCTCGCACGTTTACCCAGCGAGAGCAGCGTGTCGAACACCGTCCGCGAAGCAGCGCGCGCCGCGCTCGCTGGCGGCAATTGCACGCTCACCGACACGGCACGAGTATTAGGCATGAGCTCCCGCACCCTGCAGCGTCACTTACGAGCCGAAGGCACGTCCTTCGCCGAGGTGATCGACGCACTCCGCCGCGAACTAGCCTTGGCCTACGTTCGAAAGAGAATGCCCATCGTCGACGTTGCCCACCTGCTCGGCTACGCAGACACTACGGCCTTCCACCATGCCTTCCAACGCTGGACTGGCACGTCCCCAGCGCGTTACGAGTGAACAGCCGAGCGCCCCCTGACGGAGCACGTCGATGACGAGTCATCTCAGCGCACGCGCCTGCGCTGCCTGAGTCGCTTCCCACATTCGAGCGACAGCTTCCGCCGAGTGCATCAAAGGCGTCATATCGTCGGGGTTCACGCCGACACACGAGAGATCTTCCAAGAAGTCCGGGAGCATGCCGTAGTGAACCACGGGCGGCTAGGGTGCTCCGCGCACATGGTCGACCAAGTCATCAATCGAGTCGTACGCGTGCACTTCGGACAGCCACAGCCCCGAGTCGGGCTCCAGGGGCTGAATCAAACCATCGGGAGCCCCTTCCATCACGACGCCTTGGGGCGACGCGGGCGCATGTAGGAGTTCACCATCCGGCACTCCCAGTTCGCCGCGGCCCTCGTCAGAGGGGGACGACCACGCCTCTAACGCAGGCTGCAAGAGCCACAGGGCTCGCGCCGTCGGCTGCACGTCTCGCAGGTCCTGGGTTACGACTCGGGAAGGATGCGCGAGCTCAACGTAAACTTCCGTCAGTGGCTCGCCCAACAGTACCTCCTCGACCGTGACGCGGGCCACCGTCGTACTGAACTCAGCCACTGTGCCACCCCGTTCGAGCTGCGCGATGGGGCCGACGACGACCAACTGACAGTACTCGACGAGATTCGTGACGCTGGGCAGCGTCTGATAGTTGATGTGCGCCCCATCTACCAACAGCGAAGCAAACTCGACCACGTCGTTACGTTCGGACCGCCCGTGCCGACTCTCGGTGGGGCGCGCAGCCATCTTCGAAACGTCGTCGTCCGAAGACCGACTACCGCAAGCAAGAGCAACCAAGGCAATCCCAAGTGCCGGCGCGATACGCGTGCGGTGCAACACTGCGTGCAGCAATGGTCGGTGCCCTGCTAGACATTTCCGGAAATTTAGAAAACGAAACACGTGGTCTGCCGTTCGTCGAGCGTTCAAAGTGCGAGTGTGGAACGAACGCTTCGAGATGTCACGTGCGCGTGCATCCTGGTTGGTTGCAGCGCCGCCTGCGGCAGCAAGACGACGACGGATCGCGGGAGCGATCAAAACGCTGGCACGAGCGAAACCACAATCACGGAGGAAACCGAGGCGAACACGGGCCGCTTCGGTGACGTTCACCAAACAGATGCAGCCATCCCTCCCGCACCAGAGGCCGGCGTGCACGACGACTCTACCCCTCCACCCACGGGCGTTCCCACAGACGAATGTTCATCGGCAACCAGCGAGCAAGCGTGCTTGGCGCTGAGCGACACGTTCGCCGGCGATGGCTTCTGCCGCTGGCTACAAGTCGAAACCGTGCACGCGAGTGGCAATACCTGCGAGACACTGAGCAGCGAACCCGCGTGCATCTTCTTCGGAAGCAATCAGCGCGGCGGCTGCGGCAGCCAATGCGCGTCCGGCGCTCCCCACTTCCGCGTGCGTGGGGATGACTCGATACTCCTCCGACACCAACGCTTCGGCTGCGACGTGCCCGGCCACCCCGAACACTTGGGATGGGAAGAGTGCGACGACACGAACCCCATCGGCGCCTGTCTGTGCTCGTGCGTCCCCCCAGAACTCCGCACGCGATAAGTAGTTCACCGGGGCCGCCTCACGCGCAGCTCCAGCCGTACTGCCCCCTTTCACACGACTGCGCTGCTCACTCCACAAACAGCTCGTCGAGACGCTCGACGAACAGGATCCGATCGGTCCAGCTCTCCAGCTGCGCCTCAGACGCAGCATCAATTCGCCCGGCGGCAGCGGCCAGCGCTACCGCGTCACACTCTGAAAACTTCCGCGCGACCAGACGTTTGAGCACGGCAGCTCTGCCTTCTGCTCGGAGCCGCGGCGCCGCCGCCTCGATCAGTTTCGGGGCGGCCTGTTCGATCAGCTTTTGTGCGGTACTCATCTGTGTCGTCTCCGCTAACTCGCCGAGGGTGTTGGCGAACTCTTCGATCTGTTGCGCGGCAAAATCGCCAGCGCGGACACACCGAGTGCCATGCCCACGCTCACTCCACAAACAGCTCGTCGAGACGCTCGACGAACAGGATCCGATCGGTCCAGCTCTCCAGCTGCGCCTCAGACGCAGCATCAATTCGCCCGGCGGCAGCGGCCAGCGCTACCGCGTCACACTCTGAAAACTTCCGCGCGACCAGACGTTTGAGCACGGCAGCTCTGCCTTCTGCTCGGAGCCGCGGCGCCGCCGCCTCGATCAGTTTCGGGGCGGCCTGTTCGATCAGCTTTTGTGCGGTACTCATCTGTGTCGTCTCCGCTAACTCGCCGAGGGTGTTGGCGAACTCTTCGATCTGTTGCGCGGCAAAATCGCCAGCGCGATAAATGTAGCGCCAAAACAACACCAAAACTACTGCGCTGTCGGGACGCTGAGTGAGCTCTTGCCAGGCGGAAAGAACCGCCGGATTTTTCATCTGTTGCAGGAGGTAGGGGTTCGAGCGCACCTCTTTCAGCATGAGCATTGCCAAGCGCATCAGTGTCGTCAGTGGACGTTGCTGCAGGGTTCGCCACGATTGCTGCGTCAGGTCATCCAACGCGAACTCGAAGTCGGGGATGAAACGGGAAAGGGCGTCGAGGGTGGCCGCGTCGACGTCCAACAGTTCCGAGTAACGCACGGGATGCGTCCAACCCCGAACGCCCTTGGCTTCATTGCCGTGAAATAACACCACCGGAAGCACGATAGGCACGCGCCGCCGTTTCGGGTACTTGCGTCGAAATTGCTCGTGGCGCCTCACCAGCAACCCCAATAGCCGCAGCGCCATCATCCGCTCCCCCGTGCTCTGGTGCTCGAACATCACGTCGATGTAAACCCGACGCCGCTTTCGACTCGCAGAAGCGCGGAGCTCCACCTCGAACAACAGGTCGTTGAAGCGGCGCTGCAGCTGCTTGTCGACAAACTCCGTCGGCGCTGGCCGCAACGTCGACCAATCGAGGCACGCAGACACTTCCGCGGGCAACGCCGTACTCAACAAACTGACGGCTTCTTCCTTCGAAGCGAGCACAGCCTTGACGAACTCGTCGTGGGGCGTGCCAGGGCTCGCCCCTGCGTCACCCGACCCCGGCTCTCCAGAGTCTGGTCCTTCGCTCGACCCTGACACTTCAGAGTCTGTCGCTGCAGAGTCTGTCGCTGCAGAGTCTGCCCCTCCAGAGTCTGCCCCTCCAGAGTCTGCCCCTCCAGAGTCTGC
>CBFGUG010000114.1:0-21531 GCA_965651905.1 uncultured bacterium
TCAACAACCTCGTGATCCCAGCGGGGCTGTTCAAGAGCTACTCGATCTACGCGGGAGTGCAGGACGCATTCATGCAGTGGTGGTACGGACACAACGCCGTCGCGTTCTTCCTCACCACACCGTTCTTGGGTCTGATGTACTACTTCCTGCCCAAGGCCGCCAACCGTCCCGTTTTCTCGTACAAGCTTTCGATCCTTCACTTCTGGTCCTTGGTGTTCATCTACATCTGGGCTGGTCCGCACCATCTGCACTACACGGCGCTGCCCGAATGGGCTTCGACCCTAGGCATGGTGTTCTCGGTGATGCTCTGGATGCCGTCCTGGGGTGGGATGATCAACGGGCTGTTTACTCTGCGCGGTGCATGGCACAAGGTTGCAGAGGACCCGGTTCTCAAGTTCTTCGTAGTGGGTATCACTTTCTACGGAATGTCGACCTTCGAGGGCCCCATGCTCTCAGTGAAGAGTGTCAACGCGCTCAGCCATTACACCGACTGGACGATCGCCCACGTGCACGCGGGAGCGCTCGGTTGGAACGGCTTCATGACGTTCGGAATGTTGTACTGGCTCGCCCCGCGCCTCTTTCAGACCAAGCTTTGGTCTAGCAAGCTGGCCACCTTCCACTTTTGGATCGGTACGCTGGGGATCCTCTTCTACATCGTGTCGATCTACGCGGCAGGCGTGACCCAGGGCTTGATGTGGCGCGCGTTCGACGATACTGGGCGCCTTGCGTATCCGGACTTCATCGAGACGGTGGTGCGGTTGCTTCCGATGTACTGGGTCCGTGTACTCGGCGGACTGATGTACGTGGTGGGCGTGGTACTAGCTTTCGTCAATCTGTTGATGACCTGGCGCAATCGTCCTCAGCAATACGAGGAGGTAGTCGTCGAGGCACCACCGCTGGGAGAATTCGAGGGGACGGAGCCTAGGTTCGTGATCCCTGCAAACACGACGATGTCGAGTGCAGGGCATCGACTGCGCTACCTGGCCGACGCCGCTTGGCACCGGGTGTGGGAGCGCAAGCCGCTCAAGTTCACGGTGTTCGTCACGGTCGCGGTAGCGGTTGCTTCGCTGATCGAGATCATTCCCACCTTCTTGATTCGTTCGAACGTTCCGACCATCGCATCCGTGCAGCCGTACACGCCTCTAGAGCTCGTTGGGCGCGACATCTACGTCGAAGAGGGTTGTTACAACTGTCACTCCCAGATGGTTCGACCGATCCACGCCGAGACCGAGCGATACGGCGAGTACTCCAAACCGGGCGAGTTCATTTACGACCGTCCCTTTCAGTGGGGGTCTCGTCGCATCGGGCCCGACTTGCATCGTATCGGCGGCAAGTATCCGCACATGTGGCACGTGAGACACATGTTGGACCCCACCTCTACGACTGAGCAATCGATCATGCCGCCTTATCCGTGGCTGTTCGAAGACGAGCTCGACTTCAGCGTCGTACAGCCGCGAGTCGACGTGATGGTGATGCTGGGAGTTCCCTATGGCGATGCCGTCCACAACGCCGAGGAAATGGCTCGGGCTCAGGCGACGAAGATCGGCGCGGAGATCGTCGAGCAAGGCGGCCCCCGAGGGCTGGGGGACAAACAGATTGTAGCTCTCATCGCGTACCTGCAGCGACTGGGTACGGACATCTACAAACCCGCGCCAACGGAAGCGGGCGCCACCCCTGCCATAGCCATGGAGGAATCCACCAATGCGACTCAGTGACATCATGAGCCAGATGGGCCTCGAGTCCTACGCCGAAGTCGGACTCGTCATCTTCTTGGCGACGTTCGCCGCCATCGCAATCCGTCTCTTCTGGTTTTCGAGCGACGAGGAGATCGATCACGCCTCGCGCCTGCCGCTCAACGGCGAGCTGGTCCCCGAGATGATTCCGAGCAAGCCCAAGAAGAGGCAGTCATGACCGAGGAAACGAATACCGAGAACGCCAGTGATCCGAAGGCGGCAGCTGATGACGCCGCGATTCAGCACGAGATCCTGCTCAGTCACGAATACGACGGGATCCGCGAGTACGACAACCCGATGCCCCGCTGGTGGAAGTGGATATTCTGGGGCAGCTTCTATTTCAGTATCGCGTACGTCTTCCACTATCACATCGGAGATGGCGAGTCGGTCGCGGCCATCTACGAAACGGATGTGGCTCTGGCCCGCGAGCGAGAGGCACAGGCGATGCTCGGTAACGAAGTCACCGAGGACTCACTCGCGAAGCTGATGGCGAACGACAAGATGATGAAAGACGCCAGCGCACTGTTCATCCAGCGCTGCGCCCAATGTCACGGCAACCGAGGTGAGGGGTTGATTGGCCCAAACCTCACCGACGAGTACTGGCTGAATGCAGACGGTACGCTGCTCGGCATCCATGAGGTCATCGCTCAAGGTGTACAGAGCAAGGGGATGCCAGCCTGGAACCGTCAGCTGAGGCCCATCGAGCTGGCCAAGGTGTCGGCATATGTCGGAAGCATTCGCAATACGAATCTCGAGGGACCCAAAGGCCCCGAAGGGAGGAAGATCTCCGTCGGCTCCGAACGAACCGCGGCAGAACCCAGCGCGACGTCGACTGCACCTGGCCCTTCGGGGTCTTCGGGCGCTCCCTCCTCGGTACGCGTGGAACCCGACAGCCCGAACGACACTCAATAAGCAACGACTCGACACTTTCGATTCACGAGTTCCATGTCACACCCAGTCCCCTCGCATCGCGTCTTACCCACCCTCAACAACGACGGCTCGCGCCGTTGGGTGCGTCCAAAGCCGTTCAACGGGCGATATCACACGCGTCGATTGATCGTTGCTTGGCTGTTGATCGTGCTGTTCGCGGGGTTGCCGTTCGTCCGTATCTCGGGAGAGCCCGTCGTTCTGCTCGACATTCCCGGGCGAAAGTTCGTGTTGTTTGGGGCGACGTTCCTCCCTACCGATGGCGTGTTGCTGATGCTGCTGATGCTGAGCATCTTCATCGCGATCTTCCTGCTCACGAGTCTGTTCGGACGTGTTTGGTGCGGTTGGGGGTGTCCGCAAACGGTGTACATGGAGTTCGTGTTCCGCCCGATCGAGCGATTGCTGGAAGGATCGCGCGGCCAGCAGCTGAAGCTCGACCGTGAGGGGCCGAACGCTCGTCGCATCCTGAAGCTCGGGATCTACGCGATCCTGTCAGTGCTCGTGGCGAACGTGTTTCTGGCGTACTTCGTCGGGACGGACAGTCTTTCCAGGTGGGTGAGGCAGTCGCCCGTCGAACACCCGATACCGTTTCTCGTGGTGTTGGGCACCTCAGCGCTGGTGTTCTTCGACTTCGCATACTTCCGCGAACAGATGTGCACGGTCATCTGCCCCTATGCACGCCTGCAGTCCGTGTTGCTCGACGAGAGTTCGTTGATAGTCGGATACGACGCCAAGCGCGGTGAACCCAGGGGAAAGGGGCGAGCGCTCGGTGGCGACTGCATCGACTGCAAAGCGTGTGTCGTCACCTGTCCTACGGGCATCGACATTCGCGAGGGGTTGCAGCTCGAGTGCATCGCTTGCACTCAGTGCGTGGACGCTTGCGACTCCGTCATGAAGAAGATCGACAAGCCGCCGGGCTTGATTCGATATGCGTCGCAAGCATTCTTCAATTCGGGCACGAAGGGGAGACTGCTCAGGCCGCGCGTGCTCGTGTATCCGATCATTCTGGTTGGATTGATCGCCGCGCTGGTCATCGTCGGCAGAGACCACACCCGAGGCGCAGAGGTGACCGTCCTGCGCGGAATCGGAGCTCCGTTCGTCGAGCAGGGGCAGATGGTTCGCAATCAGCTCCGCATCAAGATTCGCAATCGCTTCGAGGAGGACAAGTTGTTTCACTTGAGCGTCACAGGCGCCGAGGAAAGTACGATCGTCGCACCTGAGAATCCCGTGAGGGTTGCAGCCGGCGCCCAGGTCACGGCAGGGGCGTTCGTGCTTTCGCCGCGGAGTCAGTTTCAGGATGGTGTTCGCCGCATCGAGGTAGTCGTCACGGATGGCGACGGCTTCTCCAAGAGCACCGACTACAAGCTGCTCGGACCGTTTGACGCTCGTCCTCCCGAGCCGCCCACCCCACCACAGCAGGCACAGCCATGAGTCAGACCACTACCCCGAGCACCATCGAACAAAGCTCAGACGGCAGTCAGCGCTTCCCCGTGTGGGCGCTGGTCCCCGTCGCACTGCTGGCAGGGTCACTCACTCTGATAGGCGTGATGGTTTCAATCGCGACGAGTGATCCTGGGTTTGCGGTGGAGGCCAACTACTACCAGAAGGCAGTCGACTGGGATGCCCAGCGCGCGCAGCAAGCTGAGAGCTCCCAGCTTTCGTGGGCGGTACAGTGGCGTTTCGAACCCGACGCTACCAGCCAGCGGCTTGAAGGCAGGGTCCGGGTCGTCGTCGAGATGATGGATCGGAACGGCGTCGCGATCGAAAACGCGCAGTTGCAGGCCACCGCGTTCGCCAACGCGCGCGCGGCGCGGGTCGAGTCCCTAGACTTTCGCGAGACCACGCCTGGCACGTATGAAGCTTCCCTCGAGCTACATCGCGCCGGCCTTTGGAAGTTTCATCTAGTGGCCAGGCACGACGGTCACACCTTCTCGGACCGCATCGAGCCAGAGTTTCCCAGTACCCGGCTGACCCAACCGTTGAGGATGGAGTGAGACCATGAACCTGGCGCTACTAGCTTCTGTTTTCGGCGCGAGCCTTCTGGGGAGTCTGCACTGCGCGGGCATGTGTGGGGGCTTGGTCGCGTTTGCAGCTGCGAGCCCCAGCCCTGCCCGCGGCAACGTGCCGCGACGGCTACACATGTGGCGGCCGAGTTGGCTGTCGCAGCTGACCTACCATGCCGGTCGCCTGAGTAGCTACGCTGCGCTCGGCGCAGCTGCAGGTGGAGTGGGTAGCGCCATGAACTTGGCGGGCTCACTCGCTGGGTTGTCGGAAATAGCAGCCATCGTCGCTGCCGTAACCATCGTCGTCGCGGCGATCGTGTCTTGGACGGGATTTCGCGTCGCAGCTGCTGACGGCGGAGTCGTCAGTAGGGCATTCCCTCGGGTGTTGGAAAAGATGCGAAAGCTCCCAGGTCACCAGCGCGGGCTCGCTATTGGGGTGGCCACTGGGCTACTGCCATGCGGTTGGCTCTATGCGTTCGTCGCCAGCGCGGCGGGTACGGGATCAATCGTCGATGGCGCGCTTCTGATGGGAGCGTTCTGGCTGGGGACTATCCCGGCTCTCGTTGGTGTGGGCAGCTTCGCAGAGCTGCTGGGTGGCAAGCTGCGGAGTCGTTTGCCAGCTCTTTCGGCCGCGACGTTGCTTCTCTTGGCCTCTACGAACCTGTGGAGCCGCTACTCGAACCCCGCGAGATTGTCCGACGTCGCGGCAGCCAACGCTGCTGACACGCACTCGGAACGGGGAGCTGCCAGCACCCAGCATGAAGAAACTCCAGCCAAACCGAGTTGTCACTAGTGGAATCTCTGCGTTGCGAGCCGAACCCAGCCGAGCAGTCCAACGAGGCTGAGCAGGCTATCCCGAGTTGCGCCCATTGCCGTTTGCCCGTCCCAGCCGGACTGGTTCGTCAAGGGGACGAGCTGCAGTTCTGCTGCATGGGTTGCCGAACGGTGTACGCGGCGTTGCGGGATCACGAATTGCTTGCGTACTACGACGAGCGCGCACGCTACTCGGGCAATGAACGTTCAGGTCCCGGTCGCGCAACTGACGACGACTACCTACACTTCGACGAACCCGAGTTTCTCGAGCGCCACACGACACTGCACCAGGACAGCCACGTACGGAGTTTCGAAGCGTACCTCGACGGGCTCCACTGCCCCGCGTGCATTTGGGTGGTCGAACGGATTCCGTCTCTGCTCGAGGGGGTCGTCGATGCTCGAGCGAACTTCAGCGATGGCCGCCTACGCGTCGTGTACGATCCCGGCCACGTGCGCTTGAGCGCGATCGCCAAGACGCTCGATTCACTGGGGTATCCGCCGCATCCTGCAAGCCAGGGACGTTCTCGTTCGCTGCAACGTCAGCTCGATCGTGCGCTCCTGGTCAGGATCGGAGTTGCGGCCGCCACTTTCGGAAACGTGATGCTGCTGAGCTTTGCTCTGTACAGCGGTGAAGCGCAAGGCATGGGGGAAACCACTGCCGAGTTCTTTCGTTGGGTGAGCTTCGCGATTGCGGTTCCCAGTGTGCTTTGGACGTCCCAAACGTTCTTTCGGGGCGCGTGGGCGGCGCTGCGTACCCGCCGCGCGCACATGGACATCCCGATCAGCATCGGTATCAGCGCCGCGTTGTGTTGGGGAACCTTCGCCACGCTCACGGGTAGCGGTGAAATCTACTTCGACACCGTCACGATGTTGGTCTTTCTGCTGTTGATTGGCCGTTGGCTGCAGACCAAACAGCAGCGCGTGGCCAGCGACGCGACCGACTTGTTGTTCGCATTGGCACCCTCGACGTCACGCTGGCTCGAAGGCGATCGCGTGCGCGAAGTACCAACCGACAGCATACCCAGGGGAGCGTTGGTCGAGCTTCGTAGTGGCGACCGTATCGGGATCGACGGCGTGGTCGTGGAGGGGTCCTCCAGCATCGACGAATCGCTGCTCACAGGCGAGTCACGCCCGACCAGAGTAGGGCCTGGCGCCGACGTTCACGCGGGAACCGTCAACGTCAGTTCCCGCTTGGTCGTGCGTGCAGTCGAGACGGGACGCCAAACCCGACTGGCGCAGCTCGTCAAGCAGGTGGAAGAAGCCGCCTCACGTAAAGCACCGATCGTGTTGCTCGCGGACCGTCTCAGTGGGGTGTTCGTTGTCGTGGTGATGGGGCTGGCGCTGCTCACGTTGTGGGTTTGGGGTGTTGCTGCTGGCTTGCCTCACGCCATCGCACTTTTGATCGTCACGTGTCCGTGTGCGCTCGGACTTGCTACTCCGCTGGCGGCTAGTGTTGCGTTGGGGCGCGCAGCCAAGCGGGGCGTGTTGATCAAGGGCATGCAGTATCTGGAGCTGCTTTCCAGACCCGGACTCATCGTATTCGACAAGACAGGCACCCTGACTGCGGGGCAGCTTCGTCTGGTCGAGTTCGACGGCACTGCACATGCTGCTGCACTGGTTCGCGCAGTCGAACGGCAATCAGCGCATCCCGTCGCACGCGCGTTGACGCGTGATTTGCCCCTCGGGGAGGCGCTACTGGTCAGTGGCTTCGTGGAACATCCCGGCTCGGGCGTTTCGGGGCGAGTCGGCGGGCACCTGGTGAGGGTTGGCACGTCCCAGTACTTGGAGAGCGCAGGCGTCCACGTCGATCAAGACCGCGTGCAGGCGTTGTTATCCAAAGGGCTTTCTCCCATCTGCATTGCCGTCGACGGACGGCATGCGGCGACGGCAGGACTCGGCGACCCGATTCGCGAGGAAGCTAAATCGATTCTGAATCGGTTGCGTGAGCAAGGTTACCAGCTCGCGATTCTGTCGGGTGATCACCAAACCGTCGTCGATCGTGTTGCACGGGCCATGGGCGTCGAGTTCGAATGCGCATTGGGCGGACAGCCTCCCGAGGCGAAACTGGCATTCGTGGAGCACGCCCGCGAGCAGGGCATCGTCTACATGGTTGGCGACGGCGTGAACGACGCGGCGGCGCTGGCTGCAGCGCACGTCGGAATAGCGGTGCAGGGCGGTGCGGAAGCCAGCCTCGCAGCTGCTGATGTGTTCACCACGGCTGGGGGCCTGGCCCCCGTCGGTTTGCTCACCCGCGGCGCTCGCAAAGCCATGGGGGTGATTCATCGCAACCTGGCCTTCTCGTTGGCGTATAACATCACTGCCGCGACGCTGGCCGTGGCTGGTTTGATTTCTCCCCTGGTTGCTGCTGTCTTGATGCCGCTTTCGTCGTTGACCGTGTTGACGAACTCGCTGCGCTCGCGGACTTTTGAGGACCTTCGATGAGCATCATCTATCTTCTCGTACCCTTGGCGATCGTGCTCGCCGCCCTGGCCACGGTCGCGTTCGTCTGGAGCGCCCGATCGGGGCAATTAGACGACCTGGTGACGCCTGCATTGAGGATGTTGAGTGACGACCAATTACGACAGCCTAGGCGGCGCGTCGCGCCACGCGGCGCCCCGCAGGCGAACGTGCCGAACCCCGCAGATCACCCGAACGCGAACTCGACGAGCGAACTCCGAGGTCTTTCATGATCGAGCCAGGCAATGTGGAATCGATGGCTCCTCAGGTGCTCATCGTCGATGCTCACCAAGAGATGCTGAATGAGATCGTCGACGTGCTCACGGCAACGCTGCCGGACTCCATGCCCGCGTGCACGACGGCACAGAGTGGGCAGGAAGCGCTCGAGCGAACCAAGCAGCAAGACTTTCACGTCGCACTGCTCGAGGTACATCTCCCGGATGGCAGCGGTTTGGAACTACTCCGAGGGCTACGCGAGTTGCGCCCGCTGGTTCAGATCGTGGTGATCACGGGCGACGCGAGCGTGGAGACTGCCATCCGCGCTCTTCACGAAGGGGCGGTGGGTTACGTTCTCAAGCCGTTCGAAGCGCAGCAGCTCACGGAGACGGCGCACAATGCCATTGCGCGGTCCAGATGGTTGCGCGAGCGCGAGGCACTCACACGCCGTTTGGAAGCGTCCGAGAGACGTCACCGCGAGCTGCTCGAACAGGTTCCCGCGCTGATACTCGCGCTGGACGGCGCCGGGCGAATCGCGGTGTGGAACCAACAACTCGAGAAGGCCACAGGGTTCAGCGCGCAAGAACGCCTTGGAACGGACGGTACTGCCCTGATCGGCGACGGGGACGTGACGCGGCTAGCGCGCAAGGGGGGAGGACACTGCTGGGTGCGTTGGAAACGAACCATCGTGCCGTCGCCCGATGGCGAAACCGAGTTGCAGTACGCTGCTGGGATCGATGTGACGGAAGAACGGGAGACACACGTTCGCACGATGCGCTCCGAGCGGTTGGCGGCGGTTGGGACGTTGGCTTCCGGGCTAGCACACGAGGTGAGGAATCCTCTGAACTCCGCGACGCTGCAACTTCAGCTGCTCGAGCGAAAGGCAGCACAGGGGCCGCTCGACAGCGCTTCGCTCGGTCGTGCGATCGATGTCGTCAAGTCGGAGCTCGAGCGTTTGGATTCGTTGGTCGACGACTTCCTCGCGTTTGCGGATCCAAAACCCATCACGACGCGGTTGTCTGACCTGAACGAGCTCGTCCAGAGCATGGTGGACGACTTGGAGAACGAGGCGACGAGCGCCCAGGTGAGACTGAAGACCGAGCTCAGCCCGAATCTGGAACGGTCGTTTCTGGACGAACGAAGCGTGCGGCAGGCCGTCGTCAACTTGGTGCGGAACGCGATCGAGGCGACGGGTGCTGACGGAACCGTTCTGATCAAGACGACCCCGAGCCCTGACGGTGCCAGCATACGGCTCTCCGTCGTCGATGATGGGCCCGGTTTTGCGGAGGATGCGCCCGTCTTCGATGCGTTCTACACCACGAAGGACACTGGCACGGGACTTGGGCTGTCCATCGTGCATCGCATCGTAGGCGAGCACGGAGGCAAGATTTCCGTGACTTCCGAACCAGGTCGTACGGTGTTCGAGATGGAGCTTCCCCTGAGCTGAGCGCGGCGACGCTACGTGGCGCTGCACGCAGTTATTGCCGGGGGCTCACCGCATCGCGCAATATGTGCGCACTTCTGGGGCCGGGCGGGCCCTCACGCATGGCACGAGGAATGCACGACGAGCGACGTCGCATAGGTTTGGAGGCAACGTTGATGGTGAAGGGTAGGATTCTGGTAGTCGATGATGAGGCGAACGCGCGAAACGCGCTCGCCGAAATTCTGCGCGATGAGGGCTTCGCGATAGAGACGGCAGCGGATGGGTTCAAGGCTCTACCCAAGCTGCGCGACTTCGAGCCAGAGATCGTTCTGACGGACCTCAAGATGCCGGGCATGGATGGCGTCGAGCTGATGGGCAAGGTCAAGGAACACGACGCAGACGTCGGCGTCGTGCTGATGACGGCATTCGGTGCCGTCGAAACGGCGGTCCACGCCATGCAACAGGGGGCCGAGGACTACCTGACCAAGCCACTGAACGCCGACGAACTGGTCGTGGTCTTGGGCCGAACGCTGGAACGCTGCCGGCTTCGGCGCGAAACCAAACAGCTCCGTGAACGTTTGGACCAGCGTTTCGGTTTCGAAAACATCATCGGCAACTCTCCCGAGATGCAGCGGGTGTTCAAGTTGGTGCAACAAGTTTCGGGTAGCCGTGCGACGGTACTCGTGACGGGTGAATCGGGGACGGGAAAGGAGCTGATCGCCGCCGCACTCCACCAGAACTCTCCGAGAAAGTCGGGGCCTTTCGTCAAGCTGCACTGCGCCGCGCTAGCGGAAAGCCTGCTGGAGAGCGAGTTGTTCGGACACGAGCGAGGCGCCTTCACGGGTGCCGACAGGCGTCGGGAGGGGCGCTTCGAGCTGGCCAACGGCGGTACGGTGTTTCTCGACGAGATCGGCGAGATAACTCCTGCGGTTCAGGTCAAACTACTCCGCGTGCTGCAGGAGCGAGAGTTCGAGCGCGTCGGGGGTAACCAGACCGTTCACACGGACGTGCGCGTGATCGCAGCCACGAACCGCGACTTGAAAGACATGGTCGACCGCGGACTATTTCGCGAAGACTTGTACTATCGACTGAACGTCGTGAACCTGCACATGCCGTCGCTGAGGAGTCGCTCATCGGACGTTGCGCCTCTGGCAGATCACTTCATGCGCAAGTACGCACAGGAGAACGGAAAGACGGTCACCAAGTTTTCGGAGGCTGCTCTGTCGCAGCTTCTCCGCTATGACTGGCCAGGTAACATCCGCGAGCTCGAAAACGTGATCGAAAGGGCCGTCGTGATTGCCGCGGGCGACACCATAGGTGTGCAGCAGCTACCCAGTGAGCTCCAGGCATCGGCTACAGAAAGCTCTGGACCGCAGATCCCTGGTTGGTCTTTGGCGGACGTGGAGCGCTACGCCATTCTCAAGACCCTGGAGGCACAGGGGGGCTCGACGAGCAGAGCTGCCGAGGTGCTCGGTATCAGTGTGCGCAAGATTCAGTACAAGCTCCAAGAGTACGGTGCTGCACCCAAGAGTGAAGGCCCAGCGATCGAACGCAGCTGACGACGAGTGTCGTTTCGTCGAGCTCTCGAAAACGAGTGCGGGCCGCGAAATAGCCCAGCCCGCCGCCTTACCGTCAGGCGTGGTCGAAGCTGCTGCCGCCGATGAACTCTCTCAGAATCGACGTTCCGGGTACCTGCTCTGGGTAGATGCTGACGAACCTGTCCAGCAGGTGCATCAGACGAAACGCCGTGGAGTGTGCGGGGTGGCGGTCGGAAACCTCGAGCAAGTAGCGTTCCGCGTATACTCGAAGCACACCCAGCTCGTAGATCAGTGAGGTGTCGAACACTGCATCGGCGTTGGGTTGATGGGGGTAGATGTGGGTCCGTTCGCCTGTGCGAACCTTGGGCCAGCGGGTGATGGTCTCGGTTGCGTTCAGTCCGCGAATGCGTCGGTCTCGGACGATTCTTCGGATCAAGCGTACGTCTGAAGCATGCACTCGCGATGCGTGGTCGAACGCCAACTGCATCAGTGGGCAGACGAAAATCGAGAACGTCCGGTCGCGAGCGATGTTGCCCAGTAGGGCAGGGTTCAGCCCGTGAATCCCCTCCAGCAACAGTACGTCCCGTTTCCCCAGCTTCAAAACACGCCCCTCGTTCGGCTGACTTTTGCCGCGCCTGAAATCATAACGCGGCGTTTGCACGGACTCTCCTGCCAGGAGCTGTTCCAAGTGCTGATGGAGAAGACGGAGCTGCAAGGCGTCGAGAGCTTCGTAGTCGTAGTCCCCCGAGGAGTCTGTCGGTGTTTGCTCACGATCGACGTAGTAGTCGTCGAGGCCGAGTGGAACAGGCGTGATGCCGTTCACTTGAAGATGTGTGCAGAGTCGACGAATGAAGGTCGTCTTCCCCGACGACGACGGGCCAGCGATACTCACGATGTCGACGTCGTTTGCTCGCGCGTAAATCTCATCGGCGATCAACCCGAGTCGCTTCTCCTGAAACCCTTCTCCAACGTGTACGATCTCTGGAACGCTGCCGCTCACGCACGCGCGATTGAAGCCGCCGACGCTCGAGATCCCGAGGTTGCGGAGCCAAGCTTGTTCCTCGAGAGCCACGTGGCCAGCGCCGTTGGCGGCGTGGGCTTGACCCAACAAGAACTCTCGGGTCCCGTGCGAGGGAGTGGGCTGGGTTTCGCCCACTTCCGAAAGCGCAAGACTCGGCATGCGCTGACTGGGGCGGGGAGGGTGACCGCCGCGACGTCCGTAGACCAGCAGCAACAAGTGTTCGTCCTGCAGGATGTAAGAGCCGCCTAACCCCGCTGTCGTTGGCAGCAGCGGACCCATCTCGATGGCGTAAAGCGAGCCGTAGCTCACCACGCCCACCGCAGCGTCTCGCCACGTGGCCAGAAGGTGTTCGGCGTCGTGACGCTGTTCGTCCAGGAAGTGGTCGCGAGCTTCGTTGACCGTCCACAGGGCTTGCTTCAGAGGAACGGCTTGCGTGACTAGTGCGCGCATTCGTTCTTCCAACTGCGCCCCGAAAAGGGCCAAGTCGCCCGCGTCACCTGCGAGCAAGATTCGCTGCCCGAACCCTACGGAAGGGCCCATGGTGACGCGTACTCCAGGCGCGATGTCTCGCGCGGCCTCCAAAACCAACAGTGCCAGACTGTGCCTGAGTATGCGCTGGCCTTCCCAGTGATGGGTCGTCAGTGCGGAGATCTCGCAACTCGAAGTCAGTGGACGAGAGAGCGACGCCGCTTTGCGATCCAGCAGAGCGGCCACGACTGGCAACCCGTCAATCTGGACAGGCAATATTTCTCCAACGGGCGTCCCAACTCTGACGGTTCTCGTTTGCCCTTCTACTCGCACGCTCACGTGTTCGCCGCTATAGGACAAGGCGCTGCCCCTTCTGTGCCACGATTACATCCGCCGCACCCTGCTCACGGATCCGTTCGGAAAGAGCGTCCGTCGCGTCTTGCTCACCGTGGACGAGGACGACTCGACGCACGTTTCCGGCGCGGGCCACCGCTCGCGCGAACCGTGTCAGGTCGTTTTGATCAGCGTGAGCCGACAAGCCGTTGAGCACGTGCACGCGGGCGTGAACGTTCACCGGAACCCCAAACACTTTCACCTCTCGGCGGCCTTCGAGTAAACGGCGGCCCAGGGTGTGCTGTGCCATGAACCCTACGATGACGACGCTGTTCTTGTGATTGCCCAGGCCCGTTCGGAGATGATGCAAGATGCGCCCGCCTTCACACATCCCGGAGCCTGCGATCACCACACACGGCTCACCGCTGGCTTGCACCTGTTTGGACTCGTTCGAATGCGAGATGTAACGCAAGCCAGGGGGCGCGAAGGGATCGTTGCGATCCAACAGACGCTGTCGAACGTCGGCAGCCAGGCTCTCGGGGTGAAGCTTGTAAATCTCCGTAATCGAGATCGCCAACGGACTGTCGATGAAGATTGGCACATCAGGCAACTGGCCCTGCTCGTGCAGACGCTCCAAGGCGAACAGCACTTCCTGAGCGCGTTCGAGAGCAAAGCTGGGGATGAGGACACGTCCTCCCTTGGCCACGGTGTCGCGAATGATCTGACCGAGCTTTTCGTCGGTGCTAGCGAAGTCCGCGTGATTGCGGTCGCCGTAGGTGCTTTCACTGATCAACGCGTCGACTCCCGACACGACCTCCGGACTCTCGAGCAGCGGCAGTTCCTCCCGGCCCAGATCGCCTGTGAACAACAACCGCAGTTTCTTGCCGCGCTCTTCCAAGTCCAGGCACACCAAGGCCGAGCCGAGCACGTGGCCCGAGTTGTAGAACTCCAGCGTCACGCCCGGACCGACCGGCATCCGCCGATGTAACGGTACCGATATCATCTGGCCTACGGCGCGCTGAGCGTCTTCGAGCGTGTACAGTGGGCTGACCCGTTCGACGTCCCCTTCGCGCTCGTTTCGCCGGTTGATGTATCTGGCGTCCTGCTCCTGGATCATCGCTGCGTCTCGCAACATCACGCTGCATAGGTCCCGCGTGCAGGGCGTGCTGTAAATGTTGCCCGCGAATCCGCGTTTGACCAGGGTCGGGATGTTGCCGCTGTGGTCGAGGTGTGCGTGGCTCAAGACCAGTGAATGAGCGTCGATCGCCCACTTGGGGATGTCACTGTTTCGTCGGTTGGTTTCTGCGCGCCGGCCCTGGAAGAGCCCACAGTCGAGCAAGGTGTCCTGCCCGTTGACGTTGAGTCGATGGAGAGAGCCGGTTACCTCGCCAGCCGCACCGTAGAATTCGAGAAACATGGTCCGCGCACAGTAGATCCAGGCTGGTCCGATGGCTAGGAGTAGGTGAGGGTTGGCAACGGATCCACAGCGTTCACTCGGGACAACGGTGAGATCAGGCCCGTCCCGAGGGCGATAGTCCATACACGCTCCTGCAAAAAACCGTTCAGGCAGGGATGCTACGCGGCGAGAGTTGAGACCCGAGGCGCAGTCACCTACTGACGCGTCCACGGGTGGCGGCTTCGGTCGAGGTCACGAACACCCGAGCCGCACCAGGTTGCAGGACTATCGTCGGATCTCGCGACGGGTGCTTGTCGACGTGCTGTGGCGTGAGCTCGGTAGCATTTGAGAGGTCGACGCCGGCTTGGGTAAGCGTGGTCTCGTTGTGCTCGTTCGGGTCGCGGTTGAACAACAAGATCGAGCATTGCGCGCGATCTTGCGTCATCCTCATGAGTCCGGTCAACTTGGCATGCCCGAGCCGCAGCTGGCGTTGTGGTCCTTCTTCGTTGAACACGCGGTGCTCGGCTCGCATCATGTTGACCGAACGGATGAACTCCGACAGGTCGAATCGCGGCTCTTCCCAGTCGGCTGGTGTCGACTCGACGACGTGGAGTCGCTTGGCAAAGCCGTATTCGTATCCGATCGGCATCAACACCCCCGTGGAGAAGGTCGCAGCTAACAGGTAACGCTGGCGATACGCTTCCTCGATCTGGGGACCGCCTGTGATACTGGTGTCTGCGAGTTCACGCACCAGCCGCTCGGTGTCGTGACTCTCGGGAAATGCAATTGAAGGTGCGATGTGGCGCAGGTGTTCATGTTGATCCAACAGCCATGGCTCCTTTCCATCCCACCACTTTGATGAGTTGAACAGAAAGTCGAAACCAGCAGGCGCCAGCGCTTCCACCTGCTCCAGCGAGCAACCGAGCGTCTCGGCGCAGAACGTCAGTGGCCGCTCGGGTCGTTGCGCGCTTGCGATGATCCGACTCCAGACCTGCGTCGGCACTTGATAGGCGGCATCGCAGCGAAAACCCCGGACTCCCAAACCGGCGAAACGCTCGATGAAGTCGATCCAATGCTCGATCAGCTGGTCACGTGCTCGAGCATCGTCGTAGTCGAGCTCGGCCAAATCATCCCATTGGACCGTCGTTCCATCCTGCTGTTCACAACCAGCGAGCACCAAGTTGCCGTCGCGGTTTCGGCGATACCAGTCAGGATGCTGCTTGACCAACACGGAGTCCGTTGCGGTGTGGTTGATGACCAGATCGAGCATGACGCGAATCCCGTGCTCGTCTGCAGCCTGGCAAAATGCTTGCAGCGCTGCATCGCCGTCGGTGCCGTCAGAGACGAGCTGTTCATCGTAGGCGCTGGAGTCCTTGATCGAGTAGATGCTGCGCGAAGCGCCCGTGGCGTGGATCGGGTTGACGAACACCCAGTCGAAGCCCATCCGCTGGATGCGCGGTAGGTGGGCGTGCCAGCGCGGGATGGGACCGCACAATCGGGGAAACAAGTTGTAGATGCGGGGACCCGTAGCGCCGACGTGCATGTTCGCATTGAGAGCACGTTCCATGCCGTGGTTTCCTGGACGCGATGGTCGGCAATCGCGCTTAGTCGAAGCACCCGCGGCCCGGCGACGGCACAACCCGAGGGGCACTCTGGTCGCACGACGAGGCTGTCTGGTCCCAGACTAGCCTCACGAGATTGACCCGCGCACAGTGTGTCTTTTCCGAGGCGCCCACGGAAGGCCTGTCAAAATGCCTCGCCACCCCCAACGCGAAACGCCCACCCGGATTTCTCCAAGTGGGCGTTTTTGCTTAGGTCTTTGGTTGCGCGGACACGCTTACCGAACTGTATACCGAAGACGTGTTGCCGGAATTAGTGGTTAGGATTTCGCGGGGTTGAAGGGAGGGTGGGATGAGACAAGCCGAGGCGGTCAATTCCGAATCTGAAAGGTGCCCCGCTCTTCGGTGCTTGGGAGCTGGAACATGTTTCAACGGCAACGAGGCGCGTATCGGCGCTCTTCACCCAAGGCTCTTGACCGGCACCAATATGGTGCCATGCTTGTGGAGCCGATGGAGAAGTTGAAGCCGACCTACGACCTGGCAACCATCCAGGCGGAGTTCTCCGAGGCTGCCAAGCTCCGTATCACGGGCACGGCGTTGAAGAACGCTCGGGGGCTTGGGCTCACCCTTTCAGGAATAGTCGCTCTCATTCAGACCATCACCCGCCAGCACTTCTACAAATCCATGACGAGCATGGCTGATCACAGGATCTGGCAGGACGTTTACCACGTCCCCCACGAAGACCAGACGCTCTACGTGAAGTTCACCATGGACTCGGAGGGACATCTGCTGATCTCGCTCAAGGAAAAGTAATCATGCCGAAGAAAAGTACCCGAACATGCCCCGAGTGTGGGGGAACGATGCGACACGAGTCGAGGAAAGACACCATCGAGTACAAAGGCCACACCAAGTCCGTCACCACGAAGGCGTGGTGGTGTTCGTCATGTGATGAGAGCGTTCTCGAAGGTGAAGATCTGTTGGCTAACGAAGCGGCCTTCCAAGCTTTGAAGGCGGACGTAGATGGGATCCTGACCGCCCAGCAAGTGGCAGCTGCTCGAAAGAAGTTGCGGCTGTCGCAGCGGAAGGCGGGTGAAGTGCTTGGTGGCGGCCCCCGTGCATTTCAAAAGTACGAGTCAGGGAAGGTCATGGTCAGTGCTCCGATGAGCAACCTGCTCCGTTTGCTGTCGAACGATCCGTCGCGGCTCCAAGAGCTGCAGGACGACACTGATCAAATGTGAACCTTTGGCCGACAAACCGATTGCACAACAAGATCGTCACGATATTTCTTGCGCCATCGATTGGATGGCGCACAATCGAACCACACAGATACACCACACATAGCGGGAGGCTGGCGTAGTCGGGAGACGGAGCGCCAGTATCCAGTGAGTAGACCCAGAGACTCGGTCCTACGGGGCCGACGAGGATAGATCGCTTGACTGTTCCGTTCACCTTTGACACGGAGAACGAAAAGTGCAAGCAAGCGAAATATCCGAAGAAAAATACGAAACCCCCGAAGAACTGGCCCCCCAGTATAGGTGCCACCCCGAGACGATCCGGCGATGGGCCCGTCAAGGCTGCCCGCATCGTCGGATCGGGCGGCGCAGAGTGCTGCTCTGTCGAGCTGATATCGATCGATGGCTGCAGGATCAGCATGAGCAGCAGAGCACTGCTCATGGAGGTCAGTCATGATCGCCCAGCACGTCGCTGAGCGCATCGACACCCTATTCCGTCAGCTTGTCCCCCGAGAGGGACCGGCCCCAACGGTGGAGGGGGAGATGATCCGCGCTGTTGTTTGCCTGGGTTACCAACACGAAAACAATGGCGATCGATTTTGGGACCCGTGCTCCCAGTCGAGATGGGCAAAAGAGTGGCTCGTCAAGCGTTCACCTTTGACCAAGAGGCTGCAGCCGCTCCTGAAGGCTGGATGTCCGAGAAAAACTGACTGGCAGTACTCGGAGATGATCGAGCAGGTCGCTGTGATGGTGACCGATCACGTCGAGTCTCGTGGCGGCAAATACATGCCGCTCACTGCCACAAAATAACAATCGGCCCCGCCTGCTCGACTCCGACTGGGGAGACGTTTGTCGCGCTGACGGGGCCAACCACGCCCAAGGAGGGCACTATGAGCAATACCGATACTAGCACTGCGTGCGCCGACAAACAAACCAATCCAGATCCATTTGCGCTGACCGAAGCCGACCGAAAAGTCTTGCAGGACCGCTGCATTTCAATTCGAATCGCCGAAGCAGCAGGTCTTCGGCACTATCCCGGCAAGGAGCGTGCTGAAAGTAAACGTTGGTGCAAGGAACGCAGCATCTACGTCGACGACGACGGTCTGCCCCACATCCCAGTCGAGGGAATCACGATCCCCCACGGCCGCAACGACGACGGCACACACCGGTATCGGGTTCGGCTTGCTGAAACCAGCTACGAAAAACCCGTAGCTGACGATCACGAAATGCGTGGCGAAACCGAGACCGTCGAGTGTCCGAGATACTGGATCCCGCCTGGGACGACAGTAGGGCCGTACATCCTCAAAATGGCACGTCACGCCGCGAAGTCCGGCAATACTCTCTATCTGGTAGAGGCCCCCTTGAAGGCGCTGGCGTTAATGTCCAACGGCTACCCTGCGATTGGACTTGGGGGCGTGCTTGCCGGGGCTCACGATTCTGCGGCGCTCAAGGAGCTCGGAGAGATCATGGCTCATGCTGACCTGGCCGAGATGCCGTGGCACCCGGATGCCGCCAAGAGGGTTGTAGTTTCGATTTTCGATGCAGGGCAGACGTCAAATCCACAGGTTGCTCTAGGTGTTGCATATGCCTGGCAAGCATTCAGTTCGATTGGCGTGACAATGCGAGTTGGAACTCTACCCGAGAATTCCGACCCCAAGAATCGAACTGGGAAGGCTCGTGATCAAGGGCCAGACGACTTCTTGGCTCGCTCAGGCAGGAAACCACTGGCAGACGTGACGCTCGACGAGACTCGTGACGACGTCGTCGATGGGCTCCGCAAGATAGGGGAGACCTGGCAGTTATTAGGTCGACTCCGGCAGCTCAGCGGAGATAACTCGGAACAGACAACCAGGCTAGTCGAGGACGCGGCGAACGTGATGCTGTTGTCCGAGTGGTGGAAGAATCAGGACCTCAAAACGCTCGATCCCGAGCTGACCCAACAGCTGAAACGTCGACGACGAGAAATGTCTGCCGCTCCAGCTCTGGACCCCATCATCCGTGCTAGTTACCCGGCGGATCCAGTCAGACGAGTCAAAGCTCTCGTTGCTCAGTGCAAGAATGCCACCGAGAGAACCGAGGTCCTGCGGCCACTACTCCGTGACCTCGTGTTCGTTGCTTGCCTTCGCGTTGGGGGCAAGTTGCTTCAGGGTGATGTTGTTGCGGCAAGTGAACGAGGCCTAAAAGTCGCTGACTTGAAGGCTGCTGTTGCGGGTTTCGGCCAAGCCATGGCCAAGAAAATGGAGAAGTCCAGGAACCCCGCCGCCTCGCCCTACACCTACCAGGACGGCGTCGGTTTTTGCGTCGAGGGCAAGGACGGGCCCGTTCGCCTGTCCAATTTCTATGCCGAGATCACCGAAGAAAAGCTCCTCCGAGGGTACGAGGGCGATCGGCTGATGTTCACTATCGAGGGTAAACTTGCAGACGGAACGCAGTTGGACTCGATCGAGGTCCCCGCTGACGAGTACGACAGGATGGAGTGGGTCACGGCAAAATGGGGATCGACACCCATCATTGAGCCGAGGGGTATGTTCGCCGTTCGAAATGCGATCAAGGGAGTGAGCTCGGCCAAGCGAGAAGTCTCGTACACGCAAGCTGGTTGGCACTGCATTGACGACCGCAGAGTCTATCTCATGCCAGGTGGAGCAATCGGTGAGCGTGGTCACGCCGTTGTTCCTTGCCGTCCTCCAAGCCTCGACGGGTACCAACGGCCGGACATGCCCGAGTCCGATGCAGACGCAATCGAGGCTTTTCGGCATTCGCTCGGGATGCTCGACCTTGGACCCCACCGAGTAACAGCACCGCTGCTGGCCATGACGTATTTGGCACCGATCGCCTCGATTATCGGCGGAGTACCGATGGTTCTGTGGGTGGTGGGTCAGAGCGGTGGTTTCAAATCTTCGTTGGCCGCCCTCGCCCAGTCCCACTTCGGGCATTTCGACTTCGACGCGCTTCCACTGTCATTTCACGCAACCGCCAACATGATCGAGAAACGGATCCACACCAGCCGAGATTTGCTGGTGACAGTCGATAACCTGGTGCCCTCGAAAACGGGCCGCTCCCAGCTCGAAGCGATCGATAAAGCCCAGAGGCTTTGCCAGATGATCGGTGATGGACAGTCGAGGGGTAGGCTAAATCGAGAGGCTGAGGAGCGGGCGGCGCTCAAGCCACAGACTGCCGTGATTGTGACAGCGGAGTTGTTGCCGCCGGACAACGACTCGACTCTAGGTAGGACGTTTCAGGTCCACATCAGCAACGGAGAGGTGGACCGCTTAAAAATCCAAGAAGCTCGGCTCAAACTCGACCTATATGGCCAGTCAATGGCTCGTTACATCCAATGGTTGGCCTCTCTCGATCATAAGGGTGTCCGGCAAATGCGAGAGGAGGCCAGGCTATGGGTTTCCAAAAATATGTCTCTGGAAGGTCACCACCCGCGTGCTTTGGATCAACTGGCTATGATGCACATGGCCGTGTTTCTTCTGCGGCGCTACGCCTACGTGATCGGTGCCGATGTCGAGCAGGAACTCGACAACTGCTGGAGTGGGATCGTGGCTGCGCTTGCAAGGCAGGCGAGGCCTGAGCACCTGAGGGGATGGGAATCGTGGCTCGATGCCGTTCACACCATGCTGACCCAAGGCAAGGTTGCGTTGGCTAGCTCGACCGGGTGCACGCTGGAGCCTGATCATCGGGAAATCGGGGAGCCACCCGCCCCCGAGAAAATCGGGTGGCGAAGTGGGTCAGAGGTGTTGCTGCACCCGACTGCGACACACAGAGCCGTTGAGCGCTACCTCGGAGCCAACTACCGTTTTGACTCGACCGAGATCCACCGTGATCTTCGAACTGCGATGTGGGCGTTGGACGATGGGACTGAGATTCCAGTGCTGTTGGGCACCGATGGCAGACATGTCTGCCCCAAGCGAACCGCAGGCGGACAAAAGCAGCGGGTCCTGGTGCTCGATGCGAGAGTGTTTGCTGGCGCTGCTCATTCTAACGACGACGATGACTACGAAGGGGTTCTCGACGGCGTCTGAGCCTCGGTTCGTCTGGTTTCCAAACCCTCGGCCACGGCCGGGGGTTTTTTCGTGGTCGCCAGAAGGCAGCGCGGTCCCCACGTCCCCACCCAGCCAGATGGGGGGTGGGGACCACTAATCAGCGGCAAATAGGCTGGATCCGTGGATGGTCCCCACGTCCCCACCAAATTTACAAGGATCGCGTGAGAGAAAATAAAAAACGCAAAACCTGGTCGGACCCGGTTGAAGAGGACGGAGCCGATGTAGTGTTTTTTTTCTTCTCTATACGGGCTCTACTCCAAACAGGTGGGGACGTGGGGACCGACCACCCAACCCGCCGAATACAAAAGGGGGCTCTTCCGGGGAATCTGTGGGCGTGAGTTCGTGATTCGTTCCGCGTGAAGA
>CBFGUG010000115.1:0-21289 GCA_965651905.1 uncultured bacterium
TCAGGAGAGTTCTGGCCGTTCAGGAGAGTTCTGGCCGTTCAGGAGAGTTCTGGCCGTTCAGGAGAGTTCTGGCCAGTTGCCTGCGCTGTTGCGCGCCAGCGGGATGGAGTCGGTGCGCTCTAGGGAATCGACTCGCCTCAAACCATTGCGATTGAGCACGACCCGACTGCGTGACCACTTGGCGTGTTCTTCGTCATCGCGTTGGTAAACGCGGTAGATGATATCCATCTCGTACACACGCCGCGCCAGCGCCGTTTGGATCTTTTCCGTCGTCAGGTTCGCGAGGTGAATGCGCTCTTTCGGATCGCTCGTGTGCGTGATCCAACGACTGACATCGAGCCTGAATATCTCCGTGATCGACGAGAACCGTGGATCTACGTCGCGGATCGCCTGGTTGTGTAACTCGAACACTTTTTGGTGCCACAGTACGCTGATCGGCAAAGCGTTGGGTTCCAGATGGTGATCCGCATCGCGCTCATGAGCTTCGAGGACGTGCTTGGGTAGGTCTTGCGGTTCGAGGAAGCGTGAGCGCTCCTCACCCTTGCACACCAGGCTACCGTCCAGTTCGGTCGTCAGTCGCCAGTAGCGATCGGGATAACGCTTGGCGATCCACTTCGAGAACAGGGTTTGCAAACTCGCCTTCAAGCGATCTTTTCCTGCATAAGCGATCGCGACGATCAAAATCCAGGTCCACAGCTCGCTCGTGCGAATGCGGTCCGTCGTGCCGTGGTAAAAGGCAGCAGCCACTGCAAACACCATCGCGATCGACGCCGCGATCGCGAACAGCCCTTCCCGAACCCACTTGATTTGTTGGGTGATCTCTTGGCGTAGCCACAGCACCGACGACACGAAGCGTTTGAGAGACTGCTTGCGCAGCTGAAACTCGTCGACGTTGCGACTGACGGGGCCGTCTTGTTGGTTGTGGCGGCGACGTGCTTCTGCGAGCGCACGTGCCGCGATCGGCTCCGCGATATCACGGTAACCAGCTTCCGTCAGTCGAATCGAAATGAGTGACAGAACCGACTCGAAAACGCACGAAGCATCTTCGTCCACACGTTTGGCGGCAGCGTCAATCGCCGCGATATTGGTCAACTCGACAACCGAACGATACGCGTCTAGCGCTTGGCTCAGATGTTCCGAGCATTGCTCCGCTGCCACGCGCACGATAGACTCGGAGCGCCCTTCGATGCACCGCAATACTTGTTGCCGTGCATGGTGAGCGGACGTCCGAAACCTGCACCCGAACAACAGCAACTCTTTGGGTGCCTTGGTCTCGTCGCGCAACACAGGGGCTATGTCTCTCCCGGGGAAGGTCGCCAGCTTTCGCAGGTCGCTGGGAGACACCGCAAATCGCAAGTAGGAGTTGAAGTCGCGGTGAATGTCGACCTTCGAGTAGTTGCGCGGTTCGAGTCTCCAGCTGCGCGGCGGGAAAAAGTACGCTTCCCAGACGTACTCCGTTTCACGTTCGTCGCGACCCACGGGGTATTCCAACGTCAGTTCGAGGTGGGTGCGGTCGTGGATTCTCCAGCGACCCGTGCGCTCCATCACTCGCAGTGATACGGGCGCGATCTGCAGCGTCGGATCAGGGGCGCCCGTGATGCGCTCGAGTAGGTCGTCGGAATCAGTCGGTAGGCTGGACACGGTTTTGGCTCGAGTATAACCGAACTCACCAAGTTGGGCTCGCCTTGCCATCCGCGCTGAGCGTTCGCACCAGCCTCATCTAGAACTGACGCCCACCACGCTTCACTGGGGTCAAATGCCTCACCCCAAATGAACACGGGCCCGACACCACCTGAGTGGCATCGGGCCCGTGCCGTCACCGCTGCGGACTCAGAGCGGGAACTCGCACACCACACCAGCGTTGCTGGAGCAGGCTGCGTCGGACCAGTCGCCAATATTGGCTCCAGAGGCGTCGAACATCGCGCAGTCGCCTCCGCCAGCGCCGCCCGTGGGTTCACCCGGTGCCCAGCTGTCGAAGTCCGAGTCGAACGCTTCCAGGGCCAGTGGGCGGTCCGCGCCGATCCAGATCCATGAGTTCTGCGTCGGACTGTCCGTCAATCCGATCCAGAACTGTTGCGGTCCTACACCATCGACGAGGTTTTCGAGAGCGGAGTTGTCGAGAGCACCATCGACCTGACCCATTCGCATCGTCGCCAAGTGGGCACCGATGCCGTAGTCTCGGCAGTGCTGCTCAGCCGCTGCCCACCCGACCTGGAAGTTCGAGTAGGTGTTGCCGTCAGCATCGTCGAGCGCGTCATCTGCTTCAGCGACGAAGACGCACGCCGAACCACCCTTCCAGGTTGCACCGCGGTCCGCGCTCGCTGAGCACTGGACTTCGCAGGTGTTCGAGCAGAAGAACGCCTCGTCGAAGTAGCCGTCGTCGCGTTGCGCATCCGTCAAGCCGGCGGGTCCTTGGTCGTAGATATCCGGGTCAGCTCCAAGGTACAAGTGCCCGGCGTCACACTCTTCGAGGTCGAAGGTGTTGCCCGCGTCGGTGTCGAACAGGTAGCGTACGCCGTCTCCGCAAGTGTTCCAGCGGCAACCAGACGTGCAACTGTCGGTGTTTACCTGATTGCCGTCGTCGCACTGTTCGTTGTCTTGTTGTCCCTGCGCAGCGCCAGAGGGCTGCACGATGCCGTCGCCACATGTCGCCAACTGGCATCGGTTCGTGCAGGCGTCAGTGTTGTCGTTGTCGCCGTCGTCACACGCCTCCACGGCGCAAACGCAGGTCTCACCGTTTTCGCACAGGCTGTCGTTGTCACCACCCATGGCGGCGTTCTGCTCCGAAGCCGCGCCAGGACAGCCAGTGCAAGTGCACTGCTCTCCAGTTTCGCACACGCCGTCGTTGTCGCCGCCTGGTGCAGCATTGAGCTCCACCACGCTGCCGCATGCAGGAGCTGCATCGACAGTGTTGTTGCCGCAGGTCGGCAGAGTGCAGTCGTTGGTACAGCTGTCATCGTCGACCAGGTTCCCGTCGTCACACAGTTCCGTCGGCGACTTGATACCATCGCCGCACACTGCGCGTTGACAGGTGTTCAAACAACCATCGAAGTTGTTAGTGTTGCCGTCGTCACACTGTTCACCGAGCTGGGCAATACCGTCACCACAACGCGGGAGTGCACAGGTGTTGGTGCACGCGTCGTTGTTGATGGTGTTGCCGTCGTCACACGCCTCTGCGTTGTTGGCTGGAGTGCTGGCCCCCGTGCTGTCCACGTTGTGCGTGAAGACGAAGCCATCCCCGCACGTCGCCAGTCGACAGTTGCTCGGGCAGCCGTCGTTGTCGTTGGAGTTGCCGTCGTCACAGGTTTCGCCAGGACCGACGAAACCGTCACCACACACACCGTAGTTGCAGTTGGTCTTGCAGGCGCCGCCGTTGGCATTGTTGGGGGGAGTCCCGCTGTCGCCGTAGTCGCACTGTTCAGTTGGGCAAATACATGTCTCGCCCTCTTCGCAGATGCCATTGCCGCCATCTTGAACGGCAGCACCAGGACAGTTGACGCAAGTACAGACTTCGTTTTCGTCGCAGACGCCGTCGTCATCGCCTGTCGTCCCGTGCTCGACGAGTCCACCGCAGGAGGGGGTGTCTATCGAGCCGTTGCCGCATAGGGATGCGGCGAACAGGCACGTGTTGGGACACTCGTCGCTAGTTAAAGCGTTACCGTCGTCGCACTCTTCGAGAGCTCCAGGTCCGGATGTCTTGAGTACGCCGTCACCACACGATGCCAACGAACAATCGACGCAACCGTCGTTGTCGTTGTCGTTGCCGTCGTCGCAAGCCTCCAGCATGCCGCCAGTCGTGCGCCGCCAGCCGTCTCCACAGGTGTTGACTTCGCAGCTGGTCAAGCAGGCGTCCGTGTTCAGGTCGTTGCCGTCGTCGCAGGCCTCGTTGGGCGGACCGCTCCCTGAGAGCTTTTGGAACCCATCGCCGCAACTGGCGATCACGCATTCCAGCTCGTTGTTGCCGACGGCGTTGTATTTCACACACGAATCTGCGTTCGAGTTGTTCGAGTCATCGCACTCTTCCAGCCGCGCTAGCGCGATGTTTTGCGACGAAATGCTACCGACGGGGGTGTTCGTTGGGTAGAGGGCCGCGAGGTACGCTTCCATTGCAGGTCCAGGTGAAGGAGTCATGGGACCATCACCGTCTGGATCCGAGTACGGAATGGTCGCGGTCAGGAACTGCTGAGTGTCGCCGCACTCGTTGTAGTTGCAGTTGTTCAAACAGCTGTCCGTCTGGACGTTGTTGCCGTCGTCGCATTCCTCGACCAACGCGGGGTTGGCCGCGATGGTTTCGACGCGATACCAGGCGCCGTCACCGCACTCGTTGTAGTCGCAGGTGTCCAGGCAGCTGTCGGTGTTGTCTTTGCCGCGTTGTCGGCAGACAGCGTTGGCAGCGGCGTCCAGCGCGCAGCCGTCGTCGCAGTCTTCGCCAGAATCGACGACGCCGTTGCCGCAAGTTTGCAGTGTGCAGGTCGCGCTGCAGGCGTTGCCGAGGCCGTTGTCTGTGCCCTCGTCGCAGGCTTCTTGACCAGCCTGAACGAAGCCGTCACCGCAGGACGCGATGGTGCAGTCGCTGAGGCAGGCGTCGGTCTCCACAGTGTTTTGGTCGTCACACTCGTCCGTACCGTTGATGATACCGTCACCGCATTCTGGCGTCGTGCAGGTGTTCGTGCAGTCGTCGTTGTTGATTTGATTGCCGTCGTCACACTCCTCACCGACGTCGACGCGGTCATCGCCACAAGTGGCCACCGTGCAGTCGTTGTTGCAGCCGTCACCATCGACGTCGTTGCCGTCGTCGCAGGGTTCGCCTGGTTGTACGAAACCGTCGCCGCAGGCCTGAGCTTCGCAGACGTCCGTGCAGGTATCGGTGTTGACGTCGTTGCCGTCGTCGCACACCTCGCCCGCCTGTAGAATACCGTCGCCGCACGCGGGTTCGAGGCAGCTGTTCGTGCATTGGTCGTCTTGTACGTCATTGCCGTCGTCGCACTCTTCCCCGTCCTGCAAGATGCCGTCGCCACAGCTGGGCAGCGCGCAGTCGTTCGTGCATTCGTCGTCGTCGACCTGATTGCCGTCGTCACAGGCTTCGTTATTACTGGCCTGGGTGAATCCGTCGCCGCAGCGTGCGTTCAGGCACTCTACGGAGCATCCGTCAGTGTTGACGTCGTTGCCGTCGTCACACTCCTCGCCCTCTTGCAAGAAGCCATCACCGCAGGCGGGGAGCTCACAGGTGTTGGTGCAGCCATCGGTGTTGGTGTTGTTGCCATCATCGCAGGCCTCCCCATCCTGCTGCAAACCATCACCACACTCGGGATTGCGACAGTTGTTCGTACACTCGTCGTCGCCCACGTCATTGCCGTCATCGCAGGCTTCGCCCGGACCGACGACGCCATCACCACAGATGGCTGCGGTGCACTCGTTCGTACACGAGTCGGTGTCGACGTCGTTGCCGTCGTCACATTCTTCCCCGTCGGAGCGAGTCCCGTCGCCGCACTCCGGCTCCTGGCAGCTGTTGCTGCAGGCGTCCGTGTTGACGATGTTGCCGTCGTCACATTCTTCCCCCTCGCTGATGATGCCATCGCCGCAATCGGGAAGTGCGCAATCGTTGGTGCACTCGTCTTCGTCTACGTCGTTGCCATCGTCGCAACCCTCGCTGGGCGCTTTGAATCCGTCGCCGCAGGTGGCCTCCACGCAGCCTTCGACGCAGTTGTCGTCGTTGTCTTCGTTGCCATCGTCGCATTCCTCTCCGATGGCGGCAGTGAACCCATCGCCACATCGCTGAATTTCGCAGTTGGCTTTGCAGGCGGCGGTGTTGGCATTGTCTTCGCCATCGTCGCACTCTTCGTCGCCGTTCACGATGCCATCGCCGCAACTGGCGAACATGCACTCGGACGTACATTCATCGTCGTCCGGGTCGTCACATTCTTCGTCGGGTCCGACGATGCCATCGCCGCAGCGGGCGTCGAGACACTCGTTCGTACACTCGTCGGTGTCGACGTCGTTACCATCGTCGCACTCTTCGTCTCCTGCGGTCTTTCCATCGCCACAGACCGGGAGCGTACATTCGTTGGAGCATTCGTCGGTGTCGACGTCGTTGCCATCGTCGCACTCTTCGTCTCCGGTAATTTCGCCGTCGCCGCATTGGCCGAGCCCCGAGTCGGGGTCGTCGCTCGACGACGAGCTATCATCGCCACAGGCGAGGACGCCTAGCGAGATGAATAAAACACTGATGCCAGTGTTCAGCTTTCGCAGTGTAGGTGACATGTCTGATTGATCTTCCCTGTGTGAGACCGAGCGCGCCAACGAGTGTCGCGCGTGCTTCGGCGGCAGGAGTAGACTCCTACGGAAGTAGGCGAGCAAGCGGGGGAATCTGTGCAACAGTGAGTTGCCACGTACGGTGTACGGTTGCGCCTCCAAGGGAATCAGCGTCTTCGAGGAGTATTGGTCCTGCTGCAGCGCGTAGGGGGCATCCGCGGGGTACTCGGGTGCTGCACGTCACTGTGCAAATCCGACTTAGGAAATCTGAGGGCGTGTGCAGGGTGAATGTCGATCGAGATTCGCAGCCCGGGTTGGCCGCGCGCGTGTTGATCATGTCGCACGGAAAGGACAGGGCTGGAGGAGGTGGGCCGTCGGGGGCTGCAGCTCCTGCGTCCCGAACGCGAACGACACGTCGGCGCGCGCAAGACCTGCGCCTAGCGTCCACTCGGCTTGTGTGGACACGCTCGAGAGTACGTTGGTACGGAGATTTTCGATGCCCGCTGTCCCGCTTCCGGGACATCAGCCTGGTGCATGCTGGTGGCACACGGTAGCGGTGTCGGTGGCACGAGGTCGGAGCCTGGGTTGCGGCGACGTTTGCCCGGTCTGAAGTGCAATCGTCGCCGAAATTGTCGCCTGGACGTCGGGCTCGTCTAGTGTATCTTCCAACCTCACTCGGAAGGTCTAGAGCCGGCAGGTGTCGTATGAGAGCATTGAAATCAGCGTTGGCGGTATTGGTTGTATTGGGGTTGGTCGCGTGTGGCGGCAAGTCGGGGGAAGACGGACGTAGCCCCGCGCGCGCCGAAGAAGGTGATGAGCCTGAGAGCGATGCTGGCAGCGACGCAGGCGCCCAGGCGAGCGAAGCGGATGGCGAGAACGAAGCGGCTGGCGAAGACTCTGATGACGGTGCGAGCGGTTCGGGAACCGAACCGACGTTCGCAGAAGACTGCTCGGAGGGTGAAGAAGACTGCCCCTGTTATCCCAACGCCACTTGCAACGACGAGCTTGCATGTGTGGCCGGGCGCTGCATCGAGGCTGACGAGGGCGACGCTCCCGCGGGTGAGCCTCGCACCTGTTCGGACGCCGAGCGCGGCACGCTGGGCTGCGAATGTTACGGCAACGACACCTGCAACGGAACGTTAATCTGCGTCGCGGATACCTGTCAAAGCGATGAGATGGCGTCGTCCGCGGGGGGAGCAGCGACGAGCTCGAGCGGTGACACACCACCTTCAGCGACTGGCGCCTCCTCTACTGATTCCCCCCCTGGCGCGGGCGAACCCATCGACACGGATGGCGATGGTATTCCCGACGCTGTGACGATGGATCCTGATCAGGGGGAACCGGGCACGGTGCCAAGCGTCGATCCGGGAACGCCAGCAACCCCGACCTCGGGCGGAGGCATGGTTGCGCCGCCAGGTGTACCCCCGCCGATGGGTGGTCCCGATGCACCACCACCCGGCATGGTGGATGAAAATGGTGAACCCATCGAGGTTGACGGGCTCGAAGTCGACGAGAGTTGCCAACCTCTTCACGTCAGCGTCGGTCGTGATTCCTGCGGGTTGGAGCTCGAATGCGACGCAGGTTGGGTCTACTCCAGCTGCTGGCAGGACTCGGGAGAGTGGTATTGCGATTGCCAGTCTGAATCACACTGGCTCAGTCTGGTGATGGAGAACGGTAGTTCGACTGACGCCTGCGCGCAGACCGCAAACCTGTGTGTGGGTGGCGTCGAGCCCGAGTTCACCGAGGATCCAATGTGTTCGACGGAATGGGAAACCGCAGACGAAAGCTACTGTGAGCAGCAACTTCAGTGCTCGCAAACTGCCGATCTCGGAGACGGCGTGAGTGCCACGTTGAATGAATGGCAATACTCGTGGTGTTCGGAGTCGGCAGAGAACGTTTGGGGCTGCTACTGCTACACGAACAACATCCAGGTGCAGTTCGAGATGCCCGGGGAGGATAGTGAGCTCGTCTGCGGTCAGGCGATCGACATTTGCGCTGACGCCGCTTCCGCGGAGCCCGAGGGGCCCGTCGAATGCGAACGCACGTATCAATCAGCTGGACCTAGCTATTGCAGCGCTGAGATTGGCTGTACCCAAGACGCGACTGTCAACGGGGTGACAGTCGGAATGTACGGAAGCATCTGGACGAACTGCGAGGACGCTGGGGACGGCTCGTACACCTGCTACTGTCAGTCGGGTTCCGATTCGGCAGAGTTCGAGGTCGAGTCTGACGATGCCTGGGCGACCTGCAGTGAAGCCGTCGAGTCCTGTAGGGAGCTCGTCGAGGTGCAGATCGGCAGCGGCGGAGGCGGGATCGGCATCGGACGTCCCATCCCCGTCGACTACTGAGTGATCAGTCGGATAGCTAGCGGCTCGGATAGCTAGCGGCTCGAGCCAGTTTCGCGGTCGGTCGAAGCTGGCTTGAGTGGCTTTCGAAAACGTAGGGCAAACCTGTCACTGGTTCCACGGCGTTCCCCTGCGGCACTCGGTGAGGCGTTCCAATCGAGGGTGTCCGCTGGGTTTCGCCAGACGTCAGAACGCTCTTCGAGTACGAAGCCCACAGCGGTCACCTCGGCGACGACGGTGGCCATCTCGATGCGGTGCAGTGACTTGGCTTGGCTGACGCCCGCGCCGGGCGCCGCCGCGTGGTCGAGGATGACGTACGATGCGCCGGGTTTGAGCATCTCGAAGATGTTGCGGTTCATGGCTTCTCGGTCGACCTCGAACCAGACGGTGTCGTGGTAGAACAGCACGTTCACGATTAAGTCCAGCGGCGCTGCTTCCTCAGGAAAGGGTTCCTCGAATGGTCGGTCCGCTCGCGTGACGTTGCTCATGACGGGCTTCTTCAAACGCTCGCTCCACGGCTGTTCTGCGAATCGTTTTAGGATGAACTCGGAGTTCTGGCCGTATACTGCACCGCTAGGACCGACGGCGCGCGCCAGTAGCTCTGCTGTATACCCGCCGCCAGCGGCAACCTCACCCACTCGCATCCCTGGCATCACTCGAGCAAAAGCGAGAAACGCCGCGGGTTGTCGTCCTTGGTCTAGCGCCTGGTCGGCTTCGTCACGGTCGGGGGCTGCGACGATGGCTGCGTAGTCGGGGATGGCTGATTCGTTTGGTTGCTCAAGGTCAGCGTTTTGGGTGGGGGAGGGAGAGGGGCTAGTCGCGAGAGAACTCCGAATCGGGAGCGGGCTTGCGGGTGACGAAGGGGACGTTGCTTCGTGCGGGCAGCAGCTAAACAGCGCGGAGCACGCGACACTCGTGACGATCGCAAGGTAGGCAGTTGGCGTCATGCTGGAATGTCCAATCGACTGTGGGTGAAGAACCAAGTGGTTGAGGCCAAAACATGGGACAGCCTACTCGAAGGTCAACCGCCAGCACTTGCCGTTACTCCAGGCGCGAATTGATTCCGATCAACACGGAGTCCGGATCCACGAGTGCAAGCACGAAGTAGCTGACGCTGTCCAGTCGAACCACTGCCTGACAGCCCGCGTCCGTCAGTTGATGCACTTCCCCAGTGTGCAGCTCACCAAACTCGTACAGCTCCGCGATGGGGGCGTTGTAGAGCTCGCACAGCGCAGTGACTGGCACGTATCCTAGAAGGGGCTGTCGTGCTGCTACACAGTCTTGAATACTGGCCAACTTGGTCGAGCATTCAGGATCGGCGAAGAATGACGAGGTACCCAGGTGAACGGCGTCGACGGGCACACACCTGACGTTCCCATCGCTGAAACGCCAAAAGCTGCACTCGCTGTTCATCGCCGAGTCGTAGGCACGCGGCGAGTAAGCGGGCGGGCTGTCGGGAGCATAGCGAAAGCGGTACTCGATCCGCTTCAAGCGACCTTCACCCGCGAGCCGAAGGGTCACTTCCGGCAGGTCGCTTGGGGCCGCTGGGGCGCCGAGCACGTAATACGCACCGCGATCGCTCTGGATGGTCTCGTAGCAGCTCTCGGGGTCCCCAGCGTACATCGGGGCTGTGGAGTCGAGCAGACCCAACACTTCACGAACCTGAACGTCCACCTCGCACGTTCCGTCTGCAGCGGGCGCGTAGAACAACGCGTGAGATGCGTCGTCGCAGTCTGGGTTGGCCATCCACGTAGTGGCAACGTCGTCGCTGCATTCGGCATCAGAATAGTAACCACCAGCACTGATAATCGGTGCACCAGCGATGCAGCGTAGTGAACCGTCCATTTCTACGAGTTGGCAGGTATGCCCGTCGATCGCCAAGGATAAGCTGGAGAACGCCCCGTCGTCACTTCGAACGATCAGCGTCTCTCCTGCGGTCGTGTCGCTCGAGGGTAGCGCTTCGAGCGCGAGCGCCGGCAGGTCTTCCAGAGCCATGGGCTCGAGCTCGTACATGCTGTAGCGTTCGGGGTCGTACGCAGACTCGTAACATGCGTCGCCGTTGTAGCGCACGCCCGTATCGTGTCTGGTTGAAACACGGTACGCGTTCGCTTCGTACAAACCATTGCACAACTGAGGGGATGATGGCTGCACTGCAACGTACTCTGGAAGTTCGCACTCGTCAGACACTACGGCTCCAGCGGTTTCACATTCGCTGTCCACGTAGACCTCAGGGCTGGTCAACACGCTTGGTACGCAGATCAGGCCTTCGGCTGTTTCCCGAGGCACGCAATCGACGCCCAAGCTGTCGTCGTGGAGTCCGAGTGGAAAATCAGTGCCGTCAGGCGTGGTCCCCACACGGATCTTCACGCGTTCACCCCCTCCGTAGCCTACCCCAGCCGGGGGCGCAGCAGCGTCAGCGTCCCCCACGGAGGAGTCGCCCGACGGCACTCCCGCGTCATCGACGGCAACTTGGGCTTCCATCCCTTCGGCGTCGTCAGATGCCCCGCCCTGAGGTTCGTCGTCGGGGGGAGCCGATGTGCCATCGGGAACCTGTGCCTCGTTCGTCTCGCCTTCGACAGGCGCGTCGTCCGAGTTCTGGTTCGGCGTAGACGACTGCGCGTCGGGGCCAGGCCCGGTCCCGGTTCCTCCATCCATCAAGTCGGCAGAACTGGACGTGGGCCTCGACGACCCATCGTCCGCCTGGGTTCGGTGGGTGTCGTCCGAGGCGTCTTCGCTACACGACAGCGGCAAGGTTGCCCACACAACACTAGCGACGGCAATGGGCGCGCGAACCCGTCTGCGATTCCACATCGAAGGATTGTCGCTTTCGCAGAAATCAGGGTCAAGCATCGGGATGACGTCCCCAATGTGCGTCACTTTCGCTCCGTGCCCCACGAAAGACAGGGGCTGCGGGGAACAGGTTCAGCTTGGGTGCTCCGCGCAGTTGGGCTTATGATGCCCGGCCATGAGCAACCTTCGGATTCCGCGCGCCCTCATCACTGGCATCACCGCCATCGCCGCTCTCGCAGGGACGGAAGCCGCCCACGCCGAGACGCGCCTCGGTGTGTACGGAATCATCGGTCTCGCTGGCGAAGCCGAGGCCGAGCTGGAGACGGACAACGCCAGCCCGAACGACACAGAGGACCTGGACTACTCGCTAGGCGCGGGTCTGAGCTACGATGCGGCACTCGCGCGTATCCTTTCGCTCGGCGTCCTGTTCCGCTTCTACGGTTGGGGCGCAGACAACTACGACTGGGAGACGGACGGTGACAACGAAGGCTTGGGGCTCGATGTGGCGTTCCTCCCGCGGCTCCGCTTTCCCGCGCGCAAGCTCGAGCTCTACCTGTCGGCTCCCATTGGACTGACGGTCGCGTCCAAAGACGACAACACGACCTTCGTGATCGTCGAGACCGAATACGACATGGGCGTCGGCTACAACTACGGTCTGTTCGGCGGTATTCAGGTCCCCATCGACCGCGACATGGCGCTGTTCGGCGAGCTTGGCTACCAAGCGCGTCACGTGAGCCAGTCCGGGCACGCAGAAGCGGACGAAGACACGGACGCGGAGCTCACCTACGACACGGGCCAGTTCGTGATCAATCTCGGCGCGGCATTCTTTTGATACATCAACCCGTCCTGCGCCTGCTGGCGCAGACCACGCGCGAGGCCAGATGCTCGGCTACGCGGAGGAAAGTCCGATGACCTATCAGCCGCTGCCTGTGAACGTGCCCCGAGTTACCGGGCTACCACTGCGCATGCTGGTGTGGCTCGCCGAATCTGCCATTGGCGGACCAGTCAGGACTCAGCTGGTGCGTAACGCGGGCGTCGAAAAACTGCGCGAAGCCATCATCGACGAAGTCCCGACGCTGTGGCCCGTCTTGCCCGTACCCACGACCGAACCTGCCGCGCAGCCCAGTCTGGCGCAGCTTTCCTGTTTGCGGACAGAACTCACCCAGTTCGAGACCATCGCCGACTTCGCGGAAGCGTACCGTTCGCGGCGCACCACACCCACTGAAGTGGCGAAGCGAGTTCTCGCGAGCACCCAAACCAGCGAAGCCCTCAGCCCTCCGATGCGCGTGTTCATCGCCCAGGACGCCAGCGACGTGTTGGCGCAAGCCGAGGCATCGACACGGCGCTTCGAGAGCGGTCAGTCTTTGGGACCACTCGACGGGGTCCCCATCGCCATCAAGGACGAAGTAGATCAGGCGCCATACCCGACGACTGCAGGGAGAGGGTTACCATTTCCCGCCGCACAGCGCGATGGCACGGTCGTGGCCCGCTTGCGCGCCGCGGGTGCGCTGCTCATCGGCAAAGCGAACATGACCGAAATCGGTATCGGGGTCACGGGCATCAACGTGCACCACGGGACTCCCCGCAACCCCTTCGACCCAGCGCGCATCACGGGCGGTTCATCGAGCGGGCCCGCCGCAGCGGTAGCTTCTGGCCTGTGTCCTGCAGCCCTCGGTGCGGACGGCGGGGGATCCATTCGTACACCCGCCGCGATGTGTGGGGTCGTCGGTCTCAAGCCAACCTTCGGCAGAATCAGCGAACACGGCGCGGCGCCCTTGTGCTGGAGCGTGGCGCACTTGGGACCTCTCGCCACATGCGTTCGGGATGCGGCTGTGTTGTACGCTTGTATGGCCGGGCCAGACGAACACGACCCGATGACCCAGCAGCAGCCGCCGCCGCGGTGGGACGCCATCGACAGCGACCTGAAAGGCGTGCGTATTGGCGTTTTTCGTCCGTGGTTCGAGCACGCCGATGAAGAAATCGTGCGAACCTGCCTGGCGACCATCGAGGAGCTCTGCGCCGCAGGTGCGGAGCTGGTCGAGGTGAGCCTGGAAGATTTGGATCTCGTTCACCTAGCGCATTTGGTCACCATCGGCAGCGAAATGACGGCGTCGCAGCGGAGCCATCTGGCGGAGCACTTGCACTCGTACGCTCCCGACGTTCGGCTGTTGTTCGCGCTGGTCAACACTCTGCGTGGGGTCGACTACGTAGTGGCCCAACGCATTCGTCGCCGCGCGTGCCAACAAATGGAAAAGCTGTTCTCACGAGTCGATCTGCTCGCCACACCAGCGACTGCGACCACCGCGACGCCCGTGCCGAATGATGCGCTGCAAACGGGTGAGTCCAACCTGCCGCTACTCGATCGCATCATGCGCTTCGTGACTCTCGCCAATTTGACGGGTTATCCCGCCATCTCGTTTCCCGCTGGCTACTCGAGCGAAGGCATGCCCATCAATCTGCAGCTGATGGGGCGTGCATGGGAAGAACACGTGCTGCTCAGGGCAGCGTTCTCCGCTGAGCAAAGCCGACGACGCCGCGTGCCCCGGATCCACTATCAGCTGCTCTCGACGCAAGATTGACATTCACTCAACCCCGACACTCACGCAAGGCGACGGAACGACGCGCGAAACGATGGGACGCGCGTCGACGATTATGTAGAGGTCGCGCGCCTGGATTGGGCCCACGAGGCAGCCAGCGCGCCGTGGAGTGTGGCACGCAGCGTGTAACTGACTGCGCACGCACTTCGTCAGTTCAGCCGCGCAGAGGCCGCATCTCCGCACCCTGGGCAAAGGTGGGCCGTTTATCAACACTGGGCTCTGCTGACGTCAGCGTCGCCCAACAAACCCACGACACTCGATGGCGTCACTCGAAGTCGATCCGTGTCGTCAGGAGTAACGTCGAGTTTCACTTCGCACGCGTGCGCTGGCGAATCGAGATGTACGCAGGCGTGCTCGGAACGTCCGGTCACGAACGCCGGCTTGGGTTCGCAAGCGGGCCATTGGCGGGGGCGAAGCGCGGATGTCTTGCGTGATGTGGTGCGGTTCGTTGTAGGATGCGCGCGGATGTTTCGGAGCAGGCTCTCGTGTCCGCCTTGATGACGACGATGTTGCGCCGCTCGGCGTTCGCGCGATTGGTTGTGGCGTGGATCGTGGGTGTCGTCGGTTTCGCGCTGTGGACTCAGCCCGTGGCAGCACAGGCCGTGCGCGAGGAGAGGCCGACGGGTTACTGGGTGGCGAACGGCGGTATCACGGCTGGTGGGTTCGGCGTCGGGGCTCTTGTGACGCTGATCGAGGCTCAGCCGACCGCGTTTCTCTGGTGGCCGTGGGATGCAGAAGTAGCGGGCGTAAATTATCCATACGCAGGGCGCATCGCAGATGTCACGCTGCTGACCACGATGGCGCTGCCGCTGCCCATGTTGATCGAAGGGGTCGATGAACGGAGCGCCGCTGCGACGATGATCTACGCGCAAACACACTCCGTGAACTTTTTGCTCACCGCTGTTGCGAAGTTCACTGTGCGCAGACCCCGACCCTACACCTACGATTCGTCGAGCCCGGCGGCGGATCACGACTGCGGGCGAGACAGTGACCGCTGCTTGTCGTTCTTTTCCGGGCATGCGAGCACCTCGTTTGCAGCGGCTCTGTCGAGCGTGATGTTGGTTTCGGAAAGTGCTCGCATTCCGCCCGGAGTGCGCTTGGGGGCGTGGGGCGTGCAGTTGGGGTTGGCGGGGGCCACGGCGCACCTGCGCGTGCGCGCAGGAAAGCACTTTCCGTCGGACGTGATCGTCGGAAGTCTGGTCGGATCGACGATTGGCGTCGTGGTTCCGCTTCTACATCGAGACGTGTGGTCGGGAGGTGAATTCTACGAACACTCGCGGCCGGGCGTCGCAGAGCTGTCCGTCGGCGCCATGGGGCTGGTGACGGGAGTCGCGTTACCCTGGCTCGTCGAGATGAAGCGCCCAGACGAATCTTCCGCCGTACGTTCGTCGTTCGCCGTTCGGCCCACGACGCTGTCGGGCGCGGGCACGGGGCTCGAGCTGTTCGGCACTTGGTAATCCAATGCGGTGAGTGCAAGCTCGGTCCGCCGTCGCGGTCGCGGCGCGCTGCTCAATTGCCGTCGAGCGGGATCTCGCTGCTGAACATCAATGCGGGATCTTCGCGCTCCGCAAGGGTCGCGGCCAACACCGCGACCGTTCGGGGCGGGATGCCGGAAAACACTTCCGCCTCGTTGAACGAGATGCTGACGGGTTCGTCGAGGTCGAGCATGTCGTCACGCAAACGCACCCGCGCGTCGCTGACGTCGCTGCTGGTCACGGCGATGGTCTGACCTTCGCGATCGGCGATGATGGTCGTCTCGCCGCGTGGTTCGTCTACCGCGAGCCAGTAAGATCTCGCGTGCGTGATGTCGTCCTGGTACCAGACGATGCGGTCGGGAATTGGGTTGCGGGTGAACTCTGCCATCCAGGGGACGGCGACGGCGTCTTCCAGATCCATCCAGTGGGGTTTGCCGGGGTGGATCTCCACGACGTGACGGTAGCCGCCGGGGTCGTCCGCTTCTAGACTGTCGAGTTGATCGCTCCACTCTTGGGCGACTTGGTTGCGGTCATAGTCCGTGTCGAGCGCGCCCACGTGCACGGTAAAGCCGATGTTGCGCAAGCTCAGCGGCTTGGCTTCGTTGGGGTGCCCAGCCATGGCTGCTGCTGCTGCCCAGTGGTCGGCCATGCGCGGACCCAACTGATACACGCCGTCACCACCCGCGGAGTAACCCATGACGTACACACGGTTCGGATCGACGCCCTCGAATACGATCAAGTTGGTGATCAGACGCTCGAACAGCGGATCGATGTGGGCTTCGTGCCACAGGTTCCAAGTGTCGGTTGGGGCTCGCGGCGCCAAGTAGACCCCTTCGTCGGGTTCGTAGAGGATCTTTTGGTTCTCCCACTGGCTGTCGTTGACCTCTGGCGCAGCGTTGCCGCCGCCATGCAGAGAGATGTACAAGCTGCGACCCGACGGGGGAGCCTCGCCGAAAATCGTGTAGTCGAAGCGCAGCGTGGCGTCGCCGATCGTGATCTGTCGCGCATCGTGTTCGGCTTGTCGCTCCGCGCGCACGTGGTCCGCGGTATCTTCCCACAAGAGCTCGGCGGCGCGCGCCGCGGTGGCTTCCGACAGCGGTACGCTTGCGAAAGCCTGAGTCTCGATCGCGGGGCGCGTCGCTTGGTCCTGTTCGAGGTAGGTCGTGAGTTCGTCGAGCAGGGTGGTGTTGAGTTCATCTGCGGCAGGCGCGTCGTCTGAACTGCTGTCCTCGTCGCTGGCGCCATCTGCGGGCGCTGGGTCGTCGGAGGCGTCCATTCCCGCGGTGGGATCCGTATCGATGCTGTCGTCGGTTTGCTCGTTGATGGCGGCTCCATCGTCGTTGGCGCCCGTCGAGCCGTCGTCATCGAGCATTGCGTTGGCGTCCGAAGCGTCGTCCGATCCGCCCGCCGCATCATCGGATTCGGCGGCGTCGTCACTCCCGCTCGGGACATCCGTGCTCGTGCCAGGTTCCGCGGTGCTCGCGCCGGGCGCAGCGTTCGCGTCCTCTGTCATTTGGCCATCTGCTGCAGCGGTGCCGCTCGAGCCTGCGCCGTTGTCAACTGACGACGCACCGCTGGTGGTCGCGTCGTCAGTTGACGCGTCGTCGTCGAGGTTCGGTTCACTCGAGCACGCGAGGAGCAGCGCTCCGAGTGCGGCATGCGTCGTTTTCATGGTCGCAGGATATCACTGCTGCTCGAGCTGGGGGTTCAGGGCTTCATCAACCACGCTGAAGCAGCGCGCTTATCTCGCGCTCTGGTGAAAAACTCCCGGGGCTTCGAAAACGACGTGCCCCAAGTGGCGCGTTCACGCCAGACAACACCGTACCCGAAAAAAACTGCACTCATCGTTCAGGCGGCGGATTTCGCCTGGGTGAGCATCTCTCTGGCGGCGGCACGCGTCATCGACGTCACGCGCAGACCGCCGAGCATGCGGGCGATCTCTTCGCGGCGTTCAGCGGACGATAGCCTGCGCACCGTGCTGAGCGTGCGATCGTCGACGACAGACTTTTCGACCTTGAAGTGTTGGTCGGCGAACACGGCAATTTGCGGCAAGTGTGTGATGCACAACACCTGGCGGTGTGTTGCCACGCTGCGGATCTTGCGCCCGATGATCTCAGCCATGGCTCCGCCGATGCCGCTGTCGACCTCGTCGAAGACGTAAGTTCCAAACAGACTTTCCGCGTTCGTTGTCGTGTCCCCGAGCGCGGACTCGGCCAGGACGCACTTGATGGCCAACATGGCACGGCTCAGCTCTCCGCCACTGGCGATGCGGTGAAGCGGGCGTGCGCACTCACCGCGGTTGGGGGCGATCAGAAACTCAGCACGATCCGCCCCATCGGGACCCAGCGCGCTGAGGACGCTGGACGCAGACGATCGACCAGCGTCGCTCCCAGGAGGCGACGACGCTGGGTGTTGCTCGGAGCCAGCTAGTTCTGATGAGGGTAGGCGCTTGCTCGAGTCGAGCTCGGTGCCGTTTTCGCTCGCGCGTAGTGAACTCACTTCGACGATCACCTTGGCCTCGCCCATGCCCAACGAGTCGAGCTGTCGCGTGATGGCGTTGCTCAAGCGGATTGCTGCCGCTTTGCGCTTTGCGCTCAAGCGCGAAGCATTGCGCGAAGCGTCGTCGTGGGCGGACGCCCGCGATTGCCTCAGCTTGGCTAGCGTGTCAGTGTGGTCTTCCAGTGCTTCGAGCTCTTGCCGCGCTTGATCTAGCTGGCTCAGCACGGACTCTAGGCTCCCGCCGTAGCGTCGTTTGAGCTTGCCGAGCTCGTGCAACCGCTCTTCAGCGCTGGCGAGCTCTTGCCCGGCCGTTGCCCCGCGCGACTCTCCGAGGGACGCGACGTGTCTTGCGAGAACGCGCGCGCACTCTTCCACCTGAACTCGCACGCCGTCCAACTGCTCACTGAGTGGAGTGAACTCCGGGTCCAAGCGCGCGGCGTGACAGAGCTGTAAACTAGCTGCCGCCAGCGCCTCCACGACCGAGTCGTCACCCTCGTACAGTAACTCGTTCGCTTGGTTGCACAGCGCGTACAAGCGCTCGGCGTGGCGCAGACGAACGCAAGCTCGCTCCAGGTCCGTGTCTTCGCCAGGCTCGGGCGCGAGGCTTTCCACCTCGGCTACTTGCGATCGCAGCCGTGTCTCACGCTCCCGGCGATCGAGCAAGCTGGCCTCGAACGCCTGCAATTGGGTGCTGGCCTGCCGCAGCACGAAGTACGCTTGCCGGACGCGTTTCTTCAGCGGTCCCAAGCTGCCGTAGGTGTCCAAGATCGCCAGGTGGCTCGCGGGGTTGCTCAAGGTGTGATGTTCGTGCTGTGAGGAGATGTCGAGCAATCCTCGCGCGAGCTGGACCAGCTGCGGGCGCGTGATCAGCTGGCCGTTGACGAACGCGCGCGTGCGACCACTGTCCGACAACACGCGACGGATCGTGAACTCGTATTCCGCCTCGATGCCCAATGCCAGGAGACGTTCGGCGACTGGGCTGTCACTGCCGAACTCGAACAGCGCCTCCACCTCGGCGCGCTTGGCGCCGCTGCGCACCAAGTCTTGCTGGCCGGGGGCGCCGAGCAGCAGCTCCAGCGCGCTGACCAAGATACTTTTACCCGCCCCGGTCGGGCCCGTGACGATGTTGAGCCCCGCCCCGAGCTCCAACTCGAGCGAATCGATGATGGCGAGATCTCGTACGCGCAGCCATGTCAGCATTGCGGACGTACGCTAGCTCGGCCGTTAGAACTGGTCAAGTGTTCAGTCGTTGAATCATGGCTACCCTGAGCAACGCGCCCGTTTCTTTCGGAACCGAGTGTCGCTCGGCGACCACGCGCGATGGGGGAGGTGTGAAGTCAGTGCGCCAGGGTTGTGTGGACGCGGTCATCAATCCCGCTCGTTCGAAGCTGTGAATTCGCTCCGCACGTTGGGTTGGGGGCCCTGGGAGCCTGTCCAAGCGCTGTACACCAGTTGGCATGTGGCGTGCACGAGGTCGCGCGCCATGAACACACGACGGCCCGAACCGAATGGACGTTGCAGGAAAACGAAGTGCTCACTCGACGTGCGTCGAGTCGCGCTGTTCTCGTTGACGCTTTCGTTTCTACTGCCTCAGTTGGTGCACGCAGACGAACGCGAGGAGTTGGTGCACGCAGAAGTGCTCTGTGAGGAAGCTGCGGCTCAGCTGAAGAAATGTTGCGGAGGGTTACCCCGCTACCTGCATTGCGACTACCGACCACCCAGCGATTGTTCCTGTTACGAGTGTTTGGATGAAGGGTCACGCCCGCGAATTTCGGCGTCGACGTATGAATGCTTGCAACCGCTCTCCTGCCAGGAGGTCATCGACGGGGGTTACTGCGAGGCGTTGTTTGCTGAGGAGAGCTTGGCCCTGCTGTGTGCGGAGGCACGTTGAGACAGTCGGTTCGGACTGAGTGTTCGGACTGGTTGCGACTCGGCGCGTCCGCAGGGTTGCTGAGCGCGCCACTGTTGTTGGCTCAGGTGGGGTTGGCGCAGCCGCACGGTGTGAGTGTCATCGCTCGCGGCGCTGTCGACAGCCGCGCTGGCGATGGCGGAGCAGCCTCGCACGATGGCACTACCTCGGAGGACGGGCTCGACGCGTCCGCCGCGGGTGACGTCCCCGAGACGCGGGCACATCGAGTGAGTTTCGAGCTGGCGGCGCTGTGGATGATTCAGCCCCAGTTGTTCGACCTGCCGCTCGAGGCTTACGGCGCTCGCGCGACGTTGGGCGCTCGGGTGTACAGCTCGCCGTACTTCACATACTCGCCGCAGTTGGTGCTAGAGCACTACCGCGGCAACACTCCGCGTGATTTGGCGTTCACTTCTACGAACCTGGCGCTGGCTTTCGACGTGGCCATCGCGCTCCCTTGGTTGCACTGGGATCTTCACGTCGGACGCGGCATCAACTCGATGCGGCGCGCTACGACGGACGGCAGCATGTCACGCTGGGATGACATCGTCGGCATTGGCGTGAGCGCCGAGTTTCAGTTTGGCAATCGTCGAAGTGTGTTCGTGATGCTCGGAGAGCGCTGGTTGGGTGACGTCGAGTCGACTGTCGTTGGGCTCGGCTATCGCATGTGACGCCGAGCGCGCGTCGCTGGGTACACTGCACTTGGCAAAATGGCTCGTCGCGGTTAGAGCGCGTATCGACGATGACTTCAGCCACGAAACCAGCGCCGCCCTTCGGCTTGTTGTTCGATCTCGACGGGACGTTGGCGGAAACGGATCCGCTACACGAGCTTGCTTGGCGCGAGGTGCTCGAAGCGCGCGGCGTCGACTTGGGAGCGGACGGCTACTTTAAGCGCATTCGCGGTCGCGCGAACCCGGCGATCGTCGCTTCGTTGTTGCCTGGGCTCGACGCGGCGGAGGCATTGCGCGTGGCGGACGACAAGGAAGCGTCGTTTCGGCAGCGGGCGACGTCGCTTTCGCCGACTCGCGGCTTGATGGAGTTGATTGAACGCGCTCGCGCGCTCGGCTGGGGTTTGGCCGTAGTCACCAACGCGCCGCGAGTGAACGCAGAGCACGTGCTCGACTTACTCGGCGTGCGTGACGCGTTTTCTGTGGTGATTGTGCCACAGGACGTCGAGAGCCCGAAGCCAGCGCCTGATGCGTTCGTGTTGGGCGCTCAGCGCTTGGGATTGCCGTCGGGGCGCGCCCTGGCGTTCGAAGATTCACCTTCTGGAGTGCGCGCCGCAGTTGCGGCGGCGATACCCGTCGCGGGGTTGCTCACGGGGCACAGCGCAGACGAGTTGCGCGCCGCGGGGGCAGAAGTGGTGGCGGCGGACTTCGACGAGCTGTGGCCGTGGATTGAGGCGGCGGCTGCGAGAACGTGATG
>CBFGUG010000116.1:0-20694 GCA_965651905.1 uncultured bacterium
TCTTGTTCGATCATGAAGCGATCGAGCACGCGACCCAAGCGGGCGACCCGCGCGGGATCTTGCTTGGAGAGGTTGGTGGTCTCGTGGGGGTCGGACGCCAGATCGAACAAGCGGTAACGTCCCGTCGCCCAATCTCGTGTCAGTTTGTGCGGCCAGCAAACTAACCCCTCGACGCCGCGCAACCCTTGAATGTTGAGAAACACGCCCGACGCAGGCTGCTGCGCTGACAAGAGCGAGCTTCCCTGATGCGCGGGGTGCGGCGGCAGCCCCATGGCGTCAACGATCGTCGGCAGCACGTCGAGGGTCGACGCGGGGCGATCGGAGATTTGCGCGCTCACTTTGCGCGGCCAGTGCACTAGCAGCGGCACGCGTGATTCCTCTTCGAACAGGGTGCGGCCGTGGGTGACCAAGCCGTGCTCGAAGAACAACTCGCCGTGATCGGACGTGACGATGATTAACGTATCGTCGAGCTGTCCCGTGTCCGAGAGCCACTGCGTCAAGCGCCCAATCTGCTGATCGACGTAGCGCAGCGCGTTCTTGTAGCGATTCTCGGCCACTACTCGCAGAGACTTGTCGTAGCGTAGGTACTTGAACTCGCCGAGATCGACGGCGTGAGGTTTGTATGACCGCTGTACGCCCTTGGGCAACGCGTACGGAAAGTGCGTGGATTGGAAATTGACGTACAGCGACCAGCGGCCGGCCTGCGCTTTGAGCCAACTCATGGCGCGCGTCGCCGTTTCGTGGTCAGCCGCGATGGTTTCCGTGCCGATATCGACGTTCGCGCGGCCGGGCACTCGCGCGTCGATGAACGTCGTGGGGGTGCCCGTGTCCTGGAAACGCGCCATGCCCTGCCAGCTTTCGTCTTGGCTGGAGATGGTTGCCGTGGCGTAGCCATGGGCGTGGGCGATGTCGTGCAGCAGCACGCGCGGGTAGTCGAGCCGTTCGTAGGTGTCCAAGCCCAAACCGCGCCGCGGAAACAGCGACGAGAGCACCGCCATCTGTGCGTAGTTCGAGTGCGTCGCAGTCGTCCAGGTGCGGCGCTGTTGCAGCGAACCCGTGGCGAGGGCGTCGAGGTGCGGTGTGACACCCGCGGGCCCGCCGGCGTAACCCAGGTAACGCTGCGCCACGGACTCGAGCACGATCAACAGCACGTTGGGAGCGTCGGGAGCGAGCGTGTGCGTTTTCCACGCCTCACCCGCTGATAACTCGGGGGCCGCCGGGCGCGCAGGGGCTGAAGCGGTCGCTGCAGGAGACGCTGGTGCGCGCACGACTTCGGGCATCGCCGCGCGTGCGGGCGTGGCCAGCGACGCTACGAACGCAAGCTCTGGGGTCGTTTGCAGTAGCCCACCGCGGAGCTGGGACCCGGAGATCCCCATCGCTGCGCCGCCCACGACCAGGGCCGCCACGACCAACCGCGCGCTCGGGTAGGCGCTGCGGAGCTGCGCGGAGGAACGAGCTTCGCCCGCACGGGCGCGTCCCAAGTGAGCCGTCACCCCGAAAACCGTCGCCAGACACACGCCTCCGACGGCTAGTAACGTTATCCCATGGCGCGCCGCGGCCGCGCCTGAAACGTGACCCAAGCTGTTGAGGGTGAACTGCAGCGCGCCCAGGGTCAGGTACGAACCCGAATACCAACGTACCCCCGACGAGACCAACGTCGCGAACAACGCAGAAGACACGAGCACACCCAAACCGGCTGCGGCCAGCCAGCGTCCGCGGTTTTTCGCTGCCAGAGGTGCGCTCAGCAGTCCGTACCCTGCCCCCAACGCCGCGTACGCGAGCGCAGTCAGGCAAATCCCTGAGAGCAAGTCAGCCGGGCGCGGCGCAGCAGCAGCGTGCGCCGACCCGCCACCCCACATGAGCGCAAGGGCGCTCAGCGCCGCAAACCCCAAGCCCAGCGCGAGGCAAAGCAGCGTCGTCGCGCCGACCCAACGCACGGATGGCCGCGTCAGCTGCACTGAAACGGCCTGGAGCAGCGCGCGGCACGCGCTGCGGAGCTTGTTCATCCACGACAAAGCGAGCCGCGCAGCCTAGTCGAAAAGCTCGCTCGTGCCAAACCGACGTGCCGAAATGGGACTCGGGTGCGGTGCCTGTCCCGCAACGAGCGCTTCAAAGAATCACGAGCGCCGCGATCACACAGAGCACGGTCAGGCCCAAACCGACCCAAAGCAGCGGCGCGATCGACTCGGCTCGACGGGCCTCTGCGCGCACATCCAAGGCCAGCTCGGGCATGGCGAAGGGGCCTCGTGCGTCGGGTGCAGCTCGCACGGGCGCGTCGTCCGCCGAATCCGCTCGAGCGCCTGCCGCTCGGGATTCACCTCGAGGGTGCGGAGCTGACGCAGCAGCGATTGCAGCCTCATGTTTACTCGTCGCCAGCACTTGCTGCAACTGCTCTGCGTCCAACGCAAAGGTCGGCTGCTGCGCGCGTCCCCCAGCTGGGCGCTGCGGCTTTTCCGCCACCAGCGGCTTGGGCATCGACCCATCGATCGAGGAGTATTCGAGCGTGAACTTGCCGATTTGAATCACGTCGCCGTCGACCAATTGTCGTTCGGAAACGCGCTTGCCATTGACGAACACGCCGTTCTGACTGCCTGCATCCAATATGCTGTAGCGGCTTTCGCCATCTACGCGGATCGTTGCGTGATGCCGCGAAACACCGACATTGTCGATCAGCAGCTGACTGCTGGGGTCGCGCCCAATCCGGGTTTCGCCCGTCAATGGATGACGGCTCACCTCTCGACCCTTCAGCGACAGTGTCAGATGCGCCATGAGTACGCAGCATACGATGCATTGCGGCGGGTGCACGCTGCTGGCGAGCGAAGTTGCCGTGTAGTCGCTGGTCGCACAACATGAACACGCGGCAGGCTTCGCGCGCGCAGACGCATCTGGCGTGGTTGGCCATTGACGTCCCGTGGGTGGGGCGCTCGCCCCCACGCACACGAGACCGTCACGACGACGCACCACGCCCACCTCGCCGACGCCGCCGATCGGCAGCGCAACGCACACCAAGTTGGAGCCTCATAGCGTCGCGCACGGGTTCCTCGGCAATCGGATCCCGCGCGATCAGCCACTCATCCAGTTCCGACCCCCAGGCAAAAATCCAGTATTGAGCTGGAATTTCAGGGGGGTCGGCGTCGCTAAGACACACCTGCACAGGTGTTGTCGTTCAGCGTTGGACACACGTCCGCAATGTGTGATCTTTGAGCCCCCAGCGAAGGAATCAGACTCACCATGACCGTAACCAGCAGACGCCCTCTTCTTGCTCTCACAGCGCTTGGTGCGCTCGCCCTACCCGCCTCGGCGCTGACCAGCTGCAGCGAAGACGGTGGCGGCACGGGCACTGACGACTCTGCGGTGGCCATGAGCAGTGGGGATCCGACGACGGGCTCGACTGGAACTGGTGGGACATCAACCACAGCCACCAGCACTCCTACGGGCACGGATTCCACGGGTGGGGCGCCCACAGGCACGGGCGCGGGTACGTCGACCACTAGCACGGGCACATCGTCTACGACCGCGCCGACCTCTGGAACGAGCACCCCGGCGGATGACTCCGCGACCACCGACGACTCGGCACTCCCCGACGACTCGAACGTCGGAGACGACTCGACCGCAGACGATTCCGCGATGATGGACGACGTCGCCAGCCCCGACGACGACAACAGCGCCGTCACTGACGACGTCGCAGTCACCGACGACGCGCCCGACGACTCGACGGTAGACGACGTCGCCGACGACAGCATGGTCGATGACATGGCGGACGACGGGGCCACAGATGATGCTGGCGACTCGGCTTGCGCCTTCGATGGGCCACGCACGCCACCTGAGCTCGGCTCGTGGCCGCCCCCTGGCCTGAAGCTGACCGAGGTCTCCTCCGCCACGCAGCCCACGGCCATCGCCGCCCCCCGCTGCGATCCCAGTCGACTCTACTTCGCAGAGAAGTGGGGCGTGATTCGCTTGATCAAAGACGGCGTGTTGCTCGACGAGCCAGCGCTCGATCTTCGTGAAGCGGTGCTCGAAGGCGGGCCGCAGGGTTCCGACGGCCCCGAAATGCAAAACCAGGGCAAGCGTGGTCTCGTGGGCCTCGCGATCCATCCCAACTTCGAGGAGAACGGCCGCATCTTCGTGATGTACACGGCCGACCAGGGCATCCCAGGTTACGGCACCAACGATCACTCGAACCTCTACGACGACGGCGACATGACGTTCGCCGAGTATCGTCGCAGCGCCGACGACCCCGACAAGTTCGACCCCGAACCCGTCAGCGTGTTCTTGCAGTTCGACAAAGGAAACTGCAACCAATGCTCGCAGCACAACGGTGGGTCGCTGGAAATCGGCGTCGACGGTTATCTGTGGGCGAGCACGGGTGATCCGCCTCCCTACGACAACCCAGGCTCGGCAGACCTGAACAACCTCAACGGCAAGATCCTTCGCTTCGACATCAGCGGCGACGAGGTCACTGCTGCAGGTAACTACCCCGGCGCCGACCCCTACGTGTGGAGCATCGGCATTCGCAACGCGTACAAGTTCAGCATCGATCGTTACACGGGCGACATGTACGTCGCAGACGTGGGCGAGAACAGCTGGGAAGAGGTCAGCGTCGAGATGTACGGCGACGGCAACAAGGACCACGGTTGGCCGAAGAAAGAAGGCTTCCAGTCGTTCATGGCGCTGTCCTGCGATGAACCCAACTGCCTGGAACCAGTATTCGACTACGGGCACTCGGGTGCCGAAGGCACGCCCGGCGCAGACAACTGCATCATCGGTGGCTACGTCTATCGCGGCTCGGCGATCCCCGCGTTGCAGGGTGCGTACATCTACGGCGACTTCGGCTCAGGCAAGATCCGCGCGATTCAGGTCGTGGACGGTGAGATGCTCAACGGCCCTCACGATTTTCAGGGTCTGAACTCGTTCATGGGCTGTTTCGGGGAAGATGCCGCTGGCGAGATGTACGTCTGCGACTATGAAGGCGGGAAGATCCTGCGCATCGACGCGCAATGAGTCACACTGCAGCCTGACACCGCTACGAGCTGATGTGCGTCACCGAGTGTTTCGTCGGGTACGACTTGCATCACGCCGCACACTCGCCCATTCAACAGAGAACCACCAGTGAGCACCATCAGCGTTCCCTCGGCCAGGTCCAAACGGCTGTCCCTCGTCCCCCCCTTCCCCCCCGAACGACGACGCTCCAGGCGTCCACTGGGTAGCGTTTGCGTCGCGTTCGCTGCCAGCCTCGCGCTCGTCGCCTGCGCGGGTGACGACACTGACGACGATGCAGCAGGAGGCGCGAGCGTGTCGACGTCGCCGTCCGCCACCACTTCGACCACGGACACGGCAACCAGCGGCACCACGACGGACACGTCGACCACGACCGACCCGACAGGCACGACCACTGCCACCGCAACCGACACGAGCTCGACGACCCCGGGATCGAGCGGCGGCATGGGCGGCACGCCAAATGACGGCGCGGGTGGCGACACTGGTGCGGGCGGATCTGGCGCGGGTGGATCGGGCGCGGGCGGATCTGGCGCGGGTGGAGTCGCTGGTGGGGCGGGCGGCTCTGGCGGCGATCTGGGCGCGGGTGGTGATTCCACGGGCGCAGGCGGTAGTGCCGGCGACGCAGGCCTCGAAGACCCCGCCCCTGAGGCGCCAGAGATGCTCTCTGAAACGGGTCTGTACGCCGAGCGCGGGGCGGATGGCGAGCTGGTACTCGCCGAAGGTGTACGTGAGTTCGAGCCGCGCTACTGGCTGTGGTCAGACGGCTCCGACAAGCGACGTTACATTTACCTGCCGCCCGACACGCAGATCAACACGTACGATCCCGATCATTGGGTGTTCCCCGTGGGCACCAAGTTTTGGAAGAGTTTCATGTCCGCCGATCAGCTGGTGGAAACGCGTCTGATCTGGCGCACGGGCGAGGGCGAGAACGACTGGCTCTTTGCGACGTACTTCTGGATGTCGGCGGACGCCACCGACGCCATCAAGATGGACTACAAGAACCTGCTGCTCAACGCGGCGGGCACGGATCACGACATCCCCAACGGCATCATGTGCGAGCGCTGTCACGGCGCGCTCAAAGACCGCGCGCTGGGCTTCAGCGCGCTGCAGCTCAATCACGACCGCGGTGGGCTGGATCTCGCGACGCTGATGGATGAAGGCTTGATCACCGACCCCATCTCGCTCGACATCGGCATGCCGGGCGATGACGAACTGACTCGCGAAGCTCTCGGCTACCTGCACGCCAACTGCGGCAACTGTCACAACGACGCCAACGGCCTGCCTGTAGAGAACGTGCCTGAACCACAGATGCTGCTGCGAGTCTCCGTGCACGACGAAACCCTCGAAGACACGGACACCTTCAACACCGCGGTCAATCAACCGACGACCGCTTCGGGTGAACTGGCCATCCCGTATCGTATTGCGGGCGGCAGTCTCGACGACAGCGCTGTTCACTTTCGCATGACCCAGCGCATGATCGAAGACCAGATGCCGCCGATCGGCACGGAGATCGTCGACCCCGATGGTCTCGAGCTGATTCAATCTTGGGTCGAAACGCTTCCCCCACCTAGCCCATAGGTCGAACATTCACGCGTCGACTTCAGCGTGGAAGTGGCTCGCACCGCTGTACGTGTCGTGCGCTGTCTCAGCCTGCTCTGAGCGCGCAGGATCGACGGCGGCGGAAGAACCAATTGCCGACACACCTCCGGCCGTCTCGAGTCCGGGCGGAGACGATTCGTCCCATTCACCCAGCGACGACGCCCCGTGGATGGGAAACGATGACTCGGCGCCCACCCCCGGCGATGACGACGCAAACGACGACGCCACCGACGACACTCTCACTGACGACGACGCCGCTCCCGACCACCCCAGTGAACCTGTCGCCGACGCCAGCGTGCCGTCCATAAACGACGAAAGCGACTCAGGCAGCTCAGACGGCACTACCGACGACGGATCCGAAATGACGCCACAAGACGACGCAGGCAAGATTACTGACGCCGAGGTGCTGGCGCGGGTGACGGTCAGCGCAGGACCGCTCGACCGCGACCACTGCATCGTCAGTTTCCCCTACCCTTCGGGCGCTGGATCGACGCTGGTGCTGAGGGACGAAGCAGGCACCGCACACCCCGTCCAAGTCGACGAGGCTGGCCAGGCGAGCTTCGTGCTCAGGGCGCTGGCGGCAGGACAGCAAGCGAGTTTCGACTTACGCGCCGCCAACGTCGAAGCCGCGACCAGCGCCGCCGAAGTGGACGGAGCGATTCGGCTCGGTGTCTCGCCAGACGATACGGCGCAAAGCCCCGCAGCGATGAAGACCGTCGCCGAGTTTCAACTCGGGACTCAGCCTCCAGCCGAGGTCGATGCGGTTTACGCACGTGGCGGCTACTTGCATCCACTCTACACCCCGAGCGGCGTGCTCTTGACCGACGACTACCCCGACGATCACTACCATCACCACGGCGTGTGGAGTGCGTGGACGCGGGCGAGCCGCGACGGGCACGAGGTCGACTTCTGGAACGTGCAATCGGGTCAGGGCCGAGTGGACTTGGGCGAGCTTCAGCGCACGTGGCAGGGTCCCGTGCACGCAGGGCTCGAAGCTACCTTGGCGCACGTCGATCTGGTGGATACGCCGACCACTGCGCTCAGTGAACGGTGGCTGGTTCGGGTTTACAAGACACACGCGGGCTCGGCGCCCTACTTCGTCGTCGATCTCGAGTCGACGCAGAACGCCGCAACGACGTCAGCCATCGAGCTGTTGGAGTACACCTACGGCGGTTTTGGACTGCGCGGTCACGCACAATGGCGCGACGTCGACAACGCGGTGTTCCTGACGTCGGAAGGGCACGATCGCATCGCTGGGGACGACCAGGTCGCTCGCTGGTGTTTTCTCGGGGGCAACGTCGATGGTGTGCCCGTGGGCTACGCAGCTTTGGGTCATCCTGACAACTTCCGCGCGCCACAGAAGCTACGCATTCACCCGACGGACCCCTTCGTCACATTCTCTCCCGTGAAAGACGGTCCGTTCACCATCGAACCTGGCGCGGCGTACGTCACTCGGCTTCGTCTCATCTTGATGGATGGCGCTCCCGACGTCGCGTTGCTCGAACGGCTGTGGAACGACTACGCGACGCCCGTGGAGGTCAGCGTCACCCACGCGGCGCCCTAGTGATGCAGTGGTGCAGTGGTGCAGTGACGCAGCGGTGCAGTGACGCAGTGGTGCAGTGACGCAGGCGCGCCCGCTGCCCCCACGACATCCGCCGCGCTAGCCCCCCTCGTTGATGGTCTGGTCCGTCACCCGAAAGAAGAACGACGGATCCGCCTCGCTCAACCGAAAGACGCGCCCCACCGAGCGGCACGCCCCCGCGCAGCCCACCGCACTCCAGCCGTCTCTCACGATCGATGTGCGCGGCTCGGATTCACCTCGAACGCTGACGCCAACGCGTCCAACGTCCAGCAAGGCGGCCGCGACGTACGACAGCTGAAACGCGTCCCTGAGCGGCGACTCGTCTTCGTTCATGTCCGTCTCGACATATCGTTCGGCCTTGAACAACTTCAGGCAGCGGGCTGCAGTCAAGAACTCGTCGCGACTGAAGCGCACGATCACGCCCGTCTTCGACAGCACGATTGTCTTGCCGGCAGTCGGAGGCTCGAGGGTGATGCGCTCGGGTGACCGGGGTGGCCCAGCGGCAGCCAGCGCCTGCAGTCGTTCACACAGCTCACTGTCGCGAGAGCCCGACGGCGACGCAGCGACACTCGAGGACACGGCGACACTCGAGGACACGGCGACACTCGAGGACACGGCGACACTCGAGGACACGGCGCCGCTCGGCGATACTGACGATGTCGCGCGCGCGGCGACATCGACCTCTTTCGTCGAGTTCTCGCAGGCGCCGAGCATCCACGCGGTCGACACTGCCGCAACGCCGATGCTGCTCGTCCATTTCGTGAGCCATACGAACAGAATACCAGGGCAACGCTGCATCACTCGACAGCTGGTCAGATCCACGCGCGCTGGTCAACCCAAGAGCTCGACCAGCCACGACTCGGCCGCTCTCGGACACGTCAGGCGCAGTTGTCCGCAGCTAGGTTGTCGGCAGGCAAATCGTGCCCCCTAGCCCCCGCGGGCGGCCGGGCCCGAGCTGGCCACGGCGGCGTTAGCTGTTCTATGGTTCGCAGGTGATTCACGAAGCCAGCTCGCTCCCGTCGCTCTCGCAACCCATCACTGCGCGAGGTCCGCGCTCCTTGACGACGCTACTCGTGGTGAGCTCGTGTTGGCTTGCCACCCTCGCGTGCCGCGACGAACCCAAAGACGCCGCCTCGTCCTCGGAGACCACCACGACGCTATCCAGCGACAGCCCTGCACCTTCGGATTCGGCACCAAAGGCCGCACCAGCCCCTGCGCCCCCTCGCGCCGCCCCAGCCGAGCCAAAAACCCCGAAGACGCCCCCGCAACACGTCGCGTGCGGCGTGCGAGACTTCTACCGCGTCACGGGAGATGCGTTACAGGTGTTTCAAAGTGCGGAGGTTATCCCACCGCCCGCCATCCGTGGTAGCGCCGTGGCTCGACAAATCGACGAACACGAACAGCACAAGCCGAGCAACGTCGTGGCGTTCGCAGGCGGCGCGCTCTCGGCAGGCGAGAACGCAACCGTCCACTACCAGGAAGGAAAAGCAACCCAGCACCCACCGCTCGACGGATCTGCGCCTCGCACGCTGTGGGCGGACTCGAAAAAAGAGAGAGCGTTCTGGGTTCACCGCGAGGGCGCGGCGCAGTTCGATCAGTACACGCTGGCCCCGACGCCCAACGCCCAGACCACCAAGGCAACGCCCGAGCCAAAAAATCTCGAGAAACCAAACAACGCCCAGCAACCCGCGAAAGCTGACAACCCCGCAGAGCCTGAAGACTCCCCGACCGGCTCGGCAAGAGCGACTCGAGAACCCTTGAAGCCAACCGCAAGTCGAAAGTTACCAGGCTTCGACGGTCGCGCGTTCGCAGTGATGCCCAACGGGAGCCCCTACTATTCGACCCCTTCAGGCCTGCTGGAGGCCGCCGTCATCTCCCCTGCAGAGCATCACCCGCAGTTGCAACCGTCCGCTCATTTGCTGCTCGCTTCCACGCGGCCTACCGAACTGTGGACGAGCGACGAGCGCGGGGATCTGGCGCTGTGGCGTGGCAATCGTAGCGACGCGCCCGAACGCACCTGGAAGATCCCGGGCGCGATCATCGACGTGGAGAAACGCGACGACACTATCGTGGTGCTGAGCCTCGAGCTCTCTGGCGACAGCTACCGTCCCACGATCACAGTCATCACCAAAGGTGAACGCGTGACGCAGTTCCACGTCGCGCCGAGTCCAGCTAGTTTGGGGTTGCCCGTCGTGGATCTGTGCGTGCTGCGCGACCGCCCCTGGGTGGTCGTGGGCACGTCGCAATGGCTCCAGTTGCTCGACTGGACCTCACGCAGACTGCTCGCAGAGTGGTGAGCACTTTCTGCGGCGGCGCCTCGTTCATCGTCTGGAGCGCGTTCACTCCGCCGTCGCGGCCTCGGAGCTAGCCGAGGCTGAAGGCGCAGCTGCCGGATCCACCGACGGAATCTTCAGCCCCTCTGCGTTCTTCTTCTCCAGCGTCGCCTTCAGCTGATCGATCTCGCGCTTGAGCTCTTCGGCTCGGGCTTCGATCCCGGCCTGCGAGCCCTCGGCTGGAGCCTCGACCGTGGGCTGTTCGGAGAATGAGTCACAAGAGAACAGCAACAGCGCGCACCACGACACGCCCGCCGCTGCGCTCAGCCGACGCGCGATTCTCGCACCGATTGCGATGTAACCAAGGTCCGCGACGTTATGCTTGCTGCTGATTGACTTCTGCACAATTGCAGTGTCGCCGGCCGACGCAGCTGTCGTCAACCCGCAACCTCACCCTGCGAGATCCCTCTGCCCTCACGCGCGCAGCCCCGATGAAGTGTCGTGAGCCGTGCACACACAGCGCAACGTCCGGCGGTGACTCGGTTGACATTCCCCCAAGAGCTCGAATACCCCCTCCAGAGGGCCATGAGAGCACGACGAAGCAGCCTGTTCGACCGCCTCCAGCGTCGAGTGCGGCGCTCGGGCCTGGCGACATTGATCGTCTTGGGCTCGTTTACCCAGTGCAAGCCCAAGCAAGAGTCGACGAGCGGCTTCCCTCGGGCTGAAACGTTTTACATGGGCGGCCCGCAGTGGGGCGAGCCCAGTTCGTTCAATCCGCTCGCCAGCAATCCCGACTGGCCCGTCAAGACGCCCTGCAACCTGCTCTACGAAAGCTTGCTGATTTACGACGCCACGAGCGGGAAGATGCGGCCCTCTCTCGCGAAGAGTTTTCGCCAGACGGAGGCGGGCATCGAGGTAACGATCGACGAACGCGCGCGCTGGAGCGACGGAAAGCCGCTCACGGCAGGCGACGTCGTCTACACGTTCAATCTGGGCAAGCAGCACAAGAGCATCCCCGTGGCCTCGACCTGGGCGTACCTTTCTGCGGTCGAGCAGGGCGCGCTCGAGACCGTCGTCGAGCGAACTCACCCCCCAATGCATTCGCCTCGAGACACCCAGCCCGACGCTGGCCCTCCCGAAATCCAAGACAGCAACAAGGTCAGCTTCGTCTTCACGAAGGACGACAAGAACCCGCTGTTCATTCTCGACGCACTCCAAGAAACCCGCATCATCCCCAAACACGTCATCGAGCCGCTGTTCGCCAAAGCGGGCCACGATCAGAACGAGTTTCTGAAGCTGAAGTTCGACGAGTCGCCCGTCGTCTCCGGCCCCTACAACCTGCACTCCTACAGCAGCGAGAAGATCGCCCTCGAACGTCGCGACGACTACTGGGGAAACGCCGCACACCATGGCGGCAAGAAACCCGCACCGCGTTACGTGGTGCATCCCATTTACAAGAGCAACGATCACTACAGCGTGGCGCTGCAGCAAGGCCGTCTCGACTTTTCCTCGAACTTCGTGCCGCGGATCTGGCTCAAAGCGCGCAAGGGCGTGCGCGCGTGGTTCGACGAAGCGCCGTACTTCGTCTCCAACTCGATGCCGATGATGCTGATCAACGTCAGCCGCGACCCGCTGGGCGATCCGGCATACCGCCGCGCCATGGCGCTGTCCGTCAACTATAAGGACATCCGTGAACTCGCCGTCTCGGGTTACAGCGATCCGATTCAGCCGGGCATGATCATCCCCGGCGGTCCCGAAGGAAAGTACTTCTCGCAGGCCGACGCCGACGCGCACGGCGCCTCACGCTACGACCCAGAGCGCGCGCGGCAAGAGCTCCGCGCCGCAGGTTACGAGGCAGTGTTCGACGACGACGGCAAGCTGCTCGAAACTCGTAAGCACGGTAAGCGCATCCCCACGGTCTACATCAAGAGCCCCACGGGCTGGACGGACTGGGAGTCGATCGTGCGCATCGCGGTCGACGGCATGCGTGCAGCGGGTATCGACGCGCGCGAGCGTTTCATCGACGGCAGCGTGTTCTGGCAATCGACGGCCACGGGCGACTTCGACTTGATCATGAACACCCCCAAACCCGCGCCCCTGCCATCACAGCCGTGGTCACGCTTCGACGCCGCCCTCACCACCAAAGACTGGAAGCCCCTGGGCGAGAAGATGTACAAGAACCAGGGCCGCTACAACGATCCGAACAAACCCGGCTACATCCCACGTTTCGACGAACTGCTGGCGCTCATCCCCACGCTCAGCGACGAACGAGAGCTCGTCGCCGCCTACCGCGAGCTCAACGTGCTGTTCATGCAGCACCAGCCCACACTACCGATGGTGTACCGCGCCGCGGTCTTTTACCAGGTGAGCACCAAAGCTTGGTCGGGCTATCCGTCCGCGAGCAACCCCTTCTTGCCGCCCGAGCCGCCCGGCGAACGTCTGGGCACGAACATTCTCTGGCACATTCACCCCAGCCCGGCCAACTGAGGCGCCCGCCATGTTCAAGAATCACCCCACCCTCAGGCACATCGTCGGTCGTGCGGGTTGGTACTTCGCGACGTTCCTGGTGGCCATCGTGATCAACTTCTTTCTGCCGCGCTTGGGCGACTCGAGCCCCATCGACGTGATCATGGCCAAAGCCGGCTCGGGGCTCGACGCAGCGGCCGCACAAGAGAAAGAAGAGTCGTACCTGCGCGAGTTCGGCTTGGTCGAACTCGACGGCGACGGCAACATCGAACGCGACCCGAGCGGCAGGCCCCTCGAGGCTTCGCTCTTCTCACAGTTCGTGAACTACTTGGGCATGAGCCTACGAGGCGATCTGGGCACGTCGATCCTCCAGCACCCGAAGTCGGTCTCGGAGATCATCAACAACGCGCTGCCCTGGACAATCGCGCTCCAGCTACCGACGATCGTGCTCGGTTGGATCTTCGGTAACCTGTTAGGAGCACTGGCCGCCTACAGGCGCGGCGCGTTCGACAAGCTACTCTACCCGCTGGCGCTGATGGCCAGCGCCATCCCCGCGTTCTGCGTCGGCATCCTGCTGGTGTACGTGTTCGGCATTCACTTGGAGTGGTTTCCGGCCGTCGGCGGCTACGACGAGGGGCTCATTCCTGCTCCGACCTGGGAGTTCTTCGCGAGCGCCAGCTACTACTACGTGCTGCCGTTCCTGTCGGTGTTCGTGGTGGTGGTCGGCGGCCAAGCGATCGGCATGCGTTCGATGTGCATCTACGAGCTCGGCACGGACTACGTCAAATACGCCAAGCTGCTCGGCATCAAAGAGAACAAGATCCTGCTGTACATGTTTCGCAACGCCATGTTGCCGCAGCTCACGGGGCTGGCGCTGGCACTCGGCGCGATGGTCGGCGGCGCGCTCATCACCGAGATGATCTTCAGCTACCCGGGCCTGGGCATGGCGATCCTGACGGCGATTCAAGGTAACGACTACCCGCTCATCACGGGCTGCACGCTGCTCATCACCGTGTGCGTGCTGCTGGCCAACTTCAGCGTCGACATCCTCGTCGGCTTCCTCGACCCGCGCATCGCCGCCGCTCGAACGAGGAGCGACTGATGTTCAAGGGGCTGCTGAAGTCTCCCGCGTTCGTGTTCGGCGCGGGCCTGTTGCTCGCCACCCTGCTCGTGGCGTTGGTCGGACCGCAGTTGCTCAGCGTCGACTTCAAGACACGCGTCGGCTTGCCCTACATGCCCCCGTCGAGTGAATACTGGCTGGGCACCGATCACATGGGACGGCACATGCTCGCGCTGTTGATCGAAGGGCTGACCTCGTCGCTTCACGTGGGCCTGCTCGCGGGCACGGTGGCCACGCTGCTCGGCACGTTGATTGGCGTCTACGGCGGTTACAAGGGGGGGCTAATCGACGACGTGCTGACCGTCGCCACCAACCTGTTCCTGGTCATCCCCAGCCTGATCATCCTGATCTTGGTGTCCGCGAGCCTGGAGGACGGTCGCAGCTTGAACCTGATCGCCCTCATCATCGGCTGCACGACGTGGACCTGGAGCGCGCGCGCCGTACGCGCTCAGTCTGCATCTTTGCGCGCCCGCGACCACGTCGCGCTAGCCCGCATCAACGGCTACGGCACCTTCGAGATCGTGCTGCTGCACATCCTGCCGTATCTCCTCTCGTACATCTTCATGGTGTTCATCTTGCAGACCGCCGCGGGGATCTTGTCCGAGGCCAGTATCAGCATGTTGGGCCTCGGTCCCTACGACTCGATTTCGCTCGGCACGATCCTCAACGACGCACACCGCAACGAAGCATTGTCCGACGGCGCGTGGTGGGCGTTCATTCCCGCCACGATGTTGATCACGGTCATCGCCTTTGCACTGTTCGTGATCAACACCGCCATGGAAGGCGTGTTCAACCCCCGCCTGAGGAAGTGAGCAATGCCCGTACTCGAAGTCGACGACCTGCGCCTGCACTATCTCACGCGATTTGGCAACGCGGTTAACGCCGTCGACGGCGTCAGCTTCGAGCTCGAAGCAGGCGAGATCCTCGGCATCGCGGGCGAGTCCGGCTGCGGCAAGACCACCCTCGTGAGCGGCTGCATGGGGCTCACCATCCCGCCGCTCTTTCACACGTCCGGCGACGTGCGCATCGGCGGCGAGAGCCTGCTCGGCCGCAGCGTCGAGTACAACCGCAAAGAGGTGCTCGGCCGCAAGGTGGCGATGATCCCGCAGGGCGCACTCAATAGCCTCAACCCCACGCGCAAGATCAAAGACATGGCCACGGACATGATCCTCAGCCACGACGAGCGCGCCGACAAGCGAGAGATCTACGACCGCCTGCGGCAGCGCTTCACCCGCATCGGCCTGTCCGCGCAAGAAGTGCTCGACTCCTATCCCGTGCAACTCCCCGCGGGCACCAAACAACGCGTGGTGATCGGCATCTCCACTCTGCTCAACCCCAAAGTCGTCATCGCCGACGAACCCACCTCGGCGCTCGACGTCAGCACGCAAAAGTCCGTCATTCGGCTGCTGTTCGACTTGATGGACGAAGGCATCATCTCCAGCATGCTGTTCATCACCCACGAACTGCCACTGCTACGGCACGTGGCGAGCAAAATAGCCGTGATGTACGCAGGCCAATTCGTCGAATACGGCAGCACCGAACAAGTCATCTTCGACGGACGCCAGCCCTACACCCGCGCGCTGATGGGCTCGATGCTCAGTGCAGAGCCGGGCCAGAAAAAGCAAAAGCCCACCTCCATCGAAGGCGCGCCACCCAACTTGGCCAACCCCATCAGCGGCTGCAGGTTCGCCGAGCGCTGCCCCCAAGTGCAGCCCGACTGTTCATCTACCGAGCAAGTCCTGCGCGTCGTCGCCGATCGCCAAGTGAGGTGCGCCCATGCCGAGTAACCCGCAGCACGACGCGTCCGTCCCCAGCGACGCCCCCGCGCCCCCGCTCAAGTTCGAAGCGCGAGCCGTCTCGCGGGTGTACGGCCACGGCAAACGCCGCATCGCAGCCGTCGACAACGTCGACCTAAGAATCAAAGACCGCGAAATCATCTCGCTCGTCGGTCAATCGGGCTGCGGCAAAACGGTGCTCGCCAAGATGCTCTTGCGCCTCGAACGACCCAGCAGCGGCAGCCTGGCGTTCAACGGCAGTCCCATCGACGTCGAGAAAGATCCGCGCAAACACTGGCGACAAGTACAAGCGGTATTCCAAGACCCGTTTTCGGCCTTCAACCAGTTCTTCACCATCCGCGCGCAACTCGAGAGCAGCTTCCGCCTGTTCGAACACAAACCGAGCAAGAGCGAAATCCAAGACCGCGTCGACCAAGCCCTGTTAGCCGTCAACATTCAGCCCAACGAAATCGACGGCAAGTACCCGTTCGAGCTCTCGGGCGGCCAGATGCAGCGCATGTTACTCGCGCGCATCTTCATCCTGAAGCCGCAAGTGCTGATCGCCGACGAGCCGACGAGCATGGTGGACGCCTGCAGCCGCGCCAGCATCCTCGACTACCTGATGAAGCTCAAAGACGAGCTGCAGATGACCATCGTGTTCGTCACCCACGACATCGGTCTCGCATGTTACCTTTCCGACACCATCTACATCATGCACCAAGGCCGTTTCGCCGAACACGGCCCGCCCGACGACGTCACCCAGCGGCCCCAAAGCGACGTCACCAAACGCCTCCTAGCAGACATCCCCGACGTCCACCGCGACTGGCTCGGCCGCAGCTAGCGCCCTTCCCGCGCCGGGCTCTCCCAAAACTCGAGCGTCTCCGAGGTGGCCAAAGTAGTCGCGACCATTTCTAGCTTTGTGGGTTGGGCCCAGCACCTGCCGTCACGATCCGGCTCCCTCCCCCCACGGTCCGAAACCACGCGCGGGTTCGTCAACTCAGCGCTGACCTCTAGCTTTCGCGTTCACCGCGGATCCGTCACGCGCCCCACGAACAACAGGGACTTGCTGCGTTCGTCGCGGATCAAGAACACGAAGGGCCGATCGACGACGAACGGCACGATGTCCTCGAAAAAAGTCGCTCCAGCATCACCGAAGACCACGGCCGTGGCGGCGCTGGCTTCCGTCCCGTGTTCGTCAATCCCGATGAACGCGTCTTGGTAGACGTTCGAGATCGACAGCGGGTACTCGCTGATCGCGCTGAAGTCCGCCCTGTCGTCGAATGCGCTGGGCATACCGAGTTCACTCAGCTCGTCTTTGAGTTGATAGCGTGACGTCACGCTAAACTTGGGCAACGCCAGGTCGACGGAACGACGAGAGAAGCTCTCTGCTATCGTGTTGATCCGCTCGGCAGACAAGGACATCTCGAGCGCGTCTAGCTCGCCCAACTCAGGCAACAAGATCCACATCCCTACCCGCGTGTCCTCATACGCCAAACGCACGACCGACAGACCTTCCTCGGCGTAGTGGTCGAGATATTCGAGCATGTACATGGTATCGACTTCCACCGCGGCGTCTGCGTTCAGCGAAAACTCTGCGGGCTCTGTTGCCGATTCTTCGAACTTGTGGTGCCAACGGGCGAGCAAGTGAATCGTGTTGGTCAGCACCAGTTTGGTGTTTTCGGTGATCGACCCGTCCGGGAGCAAGTTCGGGATCTTGTCTTCGGTCCTGACGCGCACCCAGTCGTTGATCGCGGCGCGTGAGCCCGCTGGATCCTCTGCGAAGTCGACGACAAACAGACCCGAGCCATAGTCGGTCGTGAGCGTCTCCAAGAACGGCTCCTCGATGTCGAGTCCGTTCTGCGCCCACAACGAATTGTGAATTCGCAGACGGGAGTTTGGTAACCGCTCGAACGCACTTTCCAACGACAGCCCCAGCGAGTTGAACGCGGGATGCAGGCGATCCTGCGAGAGCCGATAGTGCAGCACCTCCGCCATCTCGCTCTCGGTGTCCCCGCGAGCGCCCGCGTAAGCCATCGCCATCGCCGTCGAGATGCTGTACGGCGAGAGCACCAGGTTCTCGACTTCGTCGTCCCTGGCTGCCGACAGCCCGTACAACTCGAACCCAAAGTCAGCGTTGTCATTCGCTGCGGCACTGCGCTCCTCGTCGGAAACGTCCGGCTGAAGGTTGCGCTCACCCGTTGCCTGCAACAACTCTATATCTTCGGCCGTCTCGGAAGACCCAGGCTCAGAGTCGTCGCTCGAATCGTCGCCAGTATTGCCGTCATCGGCGTCATCATCTGGCGGCTCACTCGAGGCGCCGTCGTCGTCAGCGTCGCTGCCCGTAAGCGGCGCGTGGCCTCCGCAGTACCCGCCCGAACACTCCTCAGCGCCAACGCCCGCACAATCCGAATCCCCGCTGCACGAGAGCACGCAACTTCTGCCCTCGCTGGTAGATTCGCAGCGGCTCTCGTCCGACAGTTCCGTGCACTCGTCGTGCGACTCACATGCGAGCGAACACACCCCACCCAAACATTCGAGCGCCCCGCAATCCGTGTCGCGGTCACACGCGGATAGAAAGTGCGATTCGGTACCCGAAGGTTGGTCCGCTCGCTCTCCGCCCAAGCAGCCGACGAAAAATAGCGGAGTGCCCGCGGCGAGCAACACGCACAGGGCGCCGACCGCCCGCCGCACTCCCCACTTCGACGTTCCACGCGATTCGGTCAGAAACTCAAGAATCTTCGTCATCATGTTCCTCGTCTACTGATAGCGAGCCCTCGTCCTGCTCGACCACCTGCGGTTCAGTCGAGCGCTGCCCAGTCAAACCCAACCCAGTCAAACCCACCCCAGTCAAACCCTGCTCAATAAAAGCCGGCCCATTTGCACCCGACTCCGCAGCATGCTGCTCAGTCACGTGTTGCCCCGCGTAACACACCACCCGCAGGTGCGCCGCTGGAATCCCCGCAGCATCGTTATGTGTTTCGAGCCGCTGCCTCAGTTCACTGAGCTCTTGCCGCAGCCGCCCGAGCGTGCCCAAGACTTCGGCTTCGAGCGGGTGCCCTGCCCACACCTCGAAGGTGTACGTCGCGCCGCCGCAGGTGGCGTCAGGCTGTCGGTCGCTCGGTAACAAGCGAGCACAAATGGTTCGAACCAGGGCGTGGTAGTGGTCGAGCACTGCCCCCTCCCAACCCTGCCCAGCATCCAGGGGAATGAAGAACTTCGTGCCGCGCAACTCGCCGCCGCCGCCGCGCTCGACTTGACCACTGCCGCACAAGCGCTCGACGCTCGCCTTCAACTCCACCTCGCTGAGACCACTTCTCTGTAGCAGCTCGGAAAAAGCAAACGGACCTTCGCGATAGATCAGCACCGACAACAGTTCGTCCCGGCCCCGCACGTCGTGCAACCTCGCGTAGCGCGCTTCGTCTTCGCCCAAGGCGCGATAGACGGTCGAGTCTCCAGACCCACTACTGAACAGCAAGCCCGACTCGGTGAGATCATGCAGAATGCCGCGCACGCTGACGGGCTCGTCGCGATTGAAACGCAGCAGCACTTCCGCGCGCGACACGACTGGCCTGTCCGCAACGAAGTCGAGCACCGCTTGCCACAAGGAGTTACCGCGGTCCGTCGAGCTCTCACTCAAACGCTGCAGCTTGCGGATGTACGCCCGCAGCGCCATGCCGAACATGTCGGCGCTGACTTTGCGGCTGATCCCCTGCTCACGCAGCTCCCGCGAGAGATCGACGAACACTTGATTGGCGATGTGCGAAAGCGGCGCACGCACCCCACCCGCCGTCGCCAGTTGTGCGATCAGCACCGTCGTCTGACGCATGATCGCGTCGATCAGAAGTTGCGTGTTCATGAGCGGCGATCCGGCGGGGTAAGCAAGCGTTGCGCAAGAGCGGGCGGCTATATGTAGGCTGCCACGCGTCCCAGTCCGAAGGGAGTGTCCATTGGGTCACCCACTTCGCGTCGCAACATAGCAACCTGCACTTGACTCGCGGGCCGAACGCTCTTGCGGTACGGGTCCTCGGCGAGCCAGCATCTTCGGTCCCCGAGTTTCCCACCGCTACTCGCATTCACTCGCAACATCCCCCGCGAGCTCTTCGCATTTCGAGTCGTCGTAGTCGAAGCCTGCCACGTCGCAGATCGAGCTGAACCACCAGCACTGACCGTCTTCCCCTTTCGCGCGCGATTCCGCCTGGTCACAAGACTGGCTCGACGGGTAACAACCGGCGAACGTCGTGGGCTGCCAGCAGCTGCCTGCTTCGTCGAACGGACGCCCCGATTCACTGGCGCAGAACGCGTCGTCTTCGCACTCCATCTCGCTCAAACCGCTGCAGCCGCAATCGGCGACGCAGGTTGGGTAGTAACTTTGGACGATCGTCGTCCAGAGTGCGTGCTCGACGTCCTGCCAGTCACCCGCGGCGATCACCGAACGCGACGTCGTTTCGACGTCGAGACCCATCTCACTCAGCCAAGTCTCCAGGCAGTTGATGCGACGCTCGACCTCGTCGTCATCCACGGCAACCGTGTTGCCGTCCGCATCCAGCGCTTCGTCCGCGACCCGCAACATGTAGCTCAGCTGCCGGGTGTCAGTCATCGCCTGCGCACACTGGGCCTCGTCTGTCCCGCACTCGGCACGCTCCGAACGTCGCTCCTCCAACACCTCACACCCCGCGGGATACGGCGAGGGCCGTGCAGCATCAGCCAGCCCGGCATCGCCTGAAGCTGCATCGCGTCGATCGGTATCACCTCGATCCGTGTCACGTCGATTCGGAGAGTCCTCCCGATCGTTGCTACACGCTATCCCCACGCCCAAAGCCGCTACACCTAGCACTACTGCCAGAGATTTTCGTCATGCCGCTTGGGTAATGGCGTGGAGTT
>CBFGUG010000117.1:0-20588 GCA_965651905.1 uncultured bacterium
CATCAGTCGGCAGGGCGCTTCCAGCCTCGCCGCCCGACTCATCCCATCTCTGACTGCCGCCACTGCAGCTCTCCCGTCGTAGCCCGCTGAGTGAACGCCACACCGAGCACGCGCCAGCCGCACTCGGCGTGGGTTGACGCTCACTGTGCTACGGAAGGCTCGAGCGTCAACAGCAACACCCCGGGGGACGAGAGGCTGAAGGTTTGGCTGAAGGTGTCGCCGCACATGGCTGTGCCGATGGGTTCGGGGGCGGAGACCATCGATTCGCGCAGGGTCGACCAGGCGGCGTCGTCCATGCTGCTCATGGTGGGGCGACCCATGCCGTCCCATGTTGCCCAGGCGTTGCCGCGGGTGTCGTCGACGCGGTACAGGGTCACGTCGTACGACGTTTCGGGGTCGAGACCCGAGACCGTAACGCCGATGTCTTGCGCGGCGGCGGTCGCGTAATAGATGTCGTCCTGGTAACCTGCGCCGGGGTTCTGCCCGTTGTAGATCAGGACCTGCACGCCGCCGTCTTGCGTGTCGCGTGCGGCCATACCGCCCACGTTGCCTTCACCCTCGATGGTGAGCGTGCGCTGCTCGTCGCCCATGCGCGCGAGGAACTCGTAAGCGTTGTAGGCGGGTTTCTTGATGCCTTCGCGATTGAACAGGCCCATGGCGCCGATGAACGGGTTTTCTTCGAGCACGTAGTCGCCCGGATCTTCGTAGCCCTCGTCGAACACGTCAGACAGCGTCCACCACGCGTAGGCGATGGGGAAACGCTTGCCCTCCAGCGCACAACGCTGCGCGATGTCGGAGTAAGTTTGGGCGACGAACGCCGCACCCTGGACGGTCTCTTGCGGCTCCCATTCGGGTTCGGCGCCCGCGGTGCCCGTCACGCCACGCAATCCGAACTCCCAAGTGGGTCCGAACTCCGTGACCGCGATTCGAACGTCGTTGTGGCCGTAACGGTCAAGCAAGTCGAGGCCCTGGAAGTAACCGTCGACGGAGCCGCTGATGAAGCTCCAGGTATGGAACGCAAAAAAGTCGAGGGGGCTGCCACTCGCGGCAATGTGATCGAGGAATAGAACGCCAGACATCGAGTTGCCCTCGAGCTCGACGGGTTGGCTCGCGACGGGTCCGCCGACGCGACCTTCGGGCAACACGGCGCGCACGCCTGCAGCTGCCGAGTCGTACAGCTGGTGATATTCGCTGAGCGAACCGCGCCAGAACTTGTTGTTGCAGCACTCGGGTTCGTTCCACACCTCGAAGTACCAGTTCTGGACGGTGTCGGCGCCGTAACGGTCGACGTAGTGCTGCACGAACTCGCGCACCAAGCCTTCCCACTTGGCGTAATCTTTTGGCGGCGACACGATCATCCCCCAGTCGAACACCGTTTGGCTCGGATCGGCGGCGAGCGCCGACGGCATCGGCGCCATCTCGACGATCGGTGCGATGCCGTTGTCGTTCAGAAAGTCGAAGATCATGTCCGAACGAGTGAAGTCGTAGACCGGGTTACCACTCTCGTCTTCGCTGTAGATGCCGATGTCGTCGTGGAACAACCCGTGACCACGCACGCTGCGCAGGCCGAGCTTCTCGACCGCTTCGACGGTTTGATCGCGGAGCATCTGCGACCAACGCGTGCCCTGGTGATTGTCGCGATCTTGCGCCTGGAACTCGGGCGCGAGCGAATCGCGATCGAGGTACAGGCCCATGCGACCGAGCCCGTACGTCGACCAGAAGTGAGGCAGCAGCCCCAACGACTCGACGCCCGCCGTGGCGCGGTAGGGAGCGGCGCTCACGTCGTCGGTCGGGAACGCGCCTGCGCACTCCACGGTCTCGACGACCATCACTTCGGGCTCCTCGATCACGACCGAGCCGCCTGCGCCGCCCATGCCGTCGCCCGGGTTCGAGCCGCCACCAGCGCCGCCCATGCCGCCCGGGGCATCGCCTGGGCCGCCGCCTGCGCCAGGATCCGTCGAACCTGTGTTCGTCGTGTCGGGGCCAGCTCCACCCGCACCACCTGTGTTCGTGGCGGTGCCCATGCCTGTCGTGTTGCTGGCGTCGGTGCCCGTACCCGCCGTGCCCGTGGTCGTGCCGTCGGTCGAGGTGCCCGTGGTGCCGCCCGTCGAACCCGTGGAAGTGACCGAACCAGTACCGTCACCTGGATCCCCATCGGAGCCTCCAGAACTGCAGGCCGCAACCGCGAGAGTCGCGAAACAAAGACTAATACGCAGAGTGCTCAGGTGAGGCTTAGCCATATTTTCGAAGATTACTCGCTCGATTCGCGGGTTGCGCGCAAGGCTGCCGATTCCGTAACTGGAAGCGCCGAGCGTCGCGTTACCCAGTACATTGCTGCCCTCAGCGAAACTTCTGGAACTCCCCGATCCCACCTTTCGCGATCTCGGCTTCGCGGCCCGCGTTCGAGTGGTTCAGATCGCGCGTCCACGGCCGTGCGCCGCAGCTCATCGTACGCAGGACGCGCCGTTGCCACTGGCGTTGAAGTTGTCGTCGACGAGATCGACGATCTGAGCGTGAAACGTTTCCACTGCGCACTGTGACAGCTGCGGGTTGTTGCGAATGAAGACGTAGAAGGTCACGGACGTGAGCTGCTCCAGGCCGTCCAAGCTCGCTAGCGCGGCGTTGTCTTCGATGCGCACGCCGCGCCCCACGCTAGTCAGCGAGTCGAGTCCATCGAGGCTCGCGAGCGATCCGTTATCTTGGATCGTCAACTCGTCGCCGATTGACGCGAGCTGGGGAGGCCCCCCCAGACTCACGAGCGCGGGATTGTCGACGATCGCCAAGCTGCCCGTGACGCTGGTGAGGCCTTCGAGCGCGCTCAACGTCGTGAGCGCTTCGTTCTGAGTGATGCTGACGTTGGTGGCAACATGACCGACGCCGCTGAGCGCCGATAAATCACTCAGCGCGGCGTTGCCCGAGATCGTGAGCACGCCGAGTTCGCTCAGTTGTTCGAGCCCCGTCAGGTTCGTCAACGCTACGTTGTCAGATACTTCCAGCGCGTCGAGTGACGTCGAGTTCAGACTCGCGAGCGCGCTGACGTCGGTGAGCGACGGCTGGCGTGTGATGGTGAGGCTGCCCACTGACGTGAGATTTTCGAGCCCTGAAAGGTCTTCGAGCAAGGCGATCTCGCCGAGCCAAAGCAGGCCCCCGACGGAAATGAGGTTCTCGAGTCCGTGCAAGCTCGAGAGTGCTGCGGGGCTAGTCGTGCCCGTCGCGGCATCGATGCGCAAGTAGCCGCCAACGCTCGTCAGGTTCGCGAGCGGCTGAAGACTCTCGAGCGCGGCGTTGCGTTCGATACGTACGTTACCTTCGACGGCCGACAGCTGCTCCAACCCATCGAGCGTCGCGAGCGCGACGTTGTCGACCACTTGCAGATTGCGGACCGATGCAAGATTGCTCAATTCGGTCAGGCTGAGCAGGGCCGGGTTCGAGTCTATGTCCAACGTGTTGCCCACGGACGTGACTTGGGCCAGCCCGTGAAGACGCTCGAGGGATTCGTTCGACGCGATGGACAAACTGCCGCTAATCTTCGTCAAGCCGTCGAGCCCCGACAGCTCGCGCAGCAGCGGGGCACCAGCCACCACGACGTTCCCACCGACGTGCTGCAAGTGACCCAGCGCGGACAGTGACGTCAGTGCGCGATTACCCGTCGCCCGCAGATCGCTCGACGCTTCTCCAACGACGAGATCATGACCAACGGCGACCAGGTTATCGAGCCCATCGAGCGTTGCGAGCGATTGCGTGCCAGAGACGAACAGCCGCCCACCTACCGCCTGCAGTCGTTCGAGTCCTACCAAACTGCTGGGGCCGGGTGTGACTACGTTCAGGTCGCCGCTTATCGACGTGCAGCCCATGGCGGCGGATACGTCCGCAGTGACGGCAATCGTGATCGAGCCCTCGCAGGGGGTGGCGTCGCGAATGCAAACACCTGCCCTGCACTCGTACGGCGACGGACAGCCGTCGTTCGCTCCGCAGGGATCGAAAACCTCGTCTCCAGGAAACACGATTGGCACGTTGGGATCAGTGGAATCGTCCACGCTCGGTTCGCCAACGCCTGCGTCGAGCTGACTACCCATCTCCACCGTCGTGTCGTCTGATGAAACACCAGATTCGGACTCGTCCGCATCTGCACCGTCATCGGGGCTCGACGTAGACTGCTCAGTTGCCGCCTCTGGGCTAATTTCTGAAGTGCTCTCGGTACTCTGGGGCCCGCCATCGGCTGCCACACGATCTACGCCAGCACTCCTGCTCGCGCACGCCGCAGACAAAATGAGCCCAGCGAAGCCCATCAGAAAGACGACGCGCGAAACACCCAGCGGTGTCGAATCGGTGAGGAAAATGCGATCCATTGTGCTCAACACACGAACAGTGAGTGTAACCCAACGTCGCCTTACGTAGCAGTCACACGATCCGCGAACGAGTGAAAATACTCGGTCGCGGATGGGATCCAGGCTCACGTGCTTCCCGAACATCGGCGCGCGATCGCACACGACGCAGGTGATCGCTCTTTTTCGCCCGACCCGAGCGCCCGGAGTTGCTAGCATCGCGCTGATGGGCCACTCGCAGCGCTTTCTTCGGTCGGGCGATTCGCTCGCTCGACGATCGAGTCGCTGGCTCGTTTGCCTCGGCGCATTCGTGGCGTGCGGCTGCGGCAGCTCTGCAGACGGCGGCGGAACGTCGCGCAACGAAGCCGCTGACTCGGAAGGTGCGTTCACCCCTGACACCGACGACAGCTCGGAGCCTGCAAGCGACGGGGCATCGACGGCGCCCACGTCAGTCGGTACGGAATCAACCACCGAGCCCAGCGAGGACCGTCCTGGGGATACTTCCAGCAGCGAGCCTGAACTCGACCAAGCCCCCATCGACGGCGCAGGACTGGGAGAGCCAACCAACACCACGGGGACAGCTGCTACTGGCTCCAGCGAAACACCGTCAGATCCCAGTGCACCAGACGACCCTCAACAGCCCCCCGCCGCCCAGTCTCCGACGCCATCGGCTGGCGTCCCGCAGGACGAGCACATCTGGTACTACGTCGGGACTCAGAATACGGGCGTCGCCACCAACATCGTGAACGGCGAAGAGGTCCCCGTGATCAACGGCGTAGACCAGAACTTCGGAACCTTTCCCTGGTCACCCGACGGCAAGCAACTCGCGCAGATTTCTCGTGGCGCAGTCGTGTTCTACGAACTCGGTAACGAAGCGGTAATCACGGGCAGCTACGCAGCTGCACAATACAAGACCGTGCGCGCCTGGATCCCAGGCTTCGGCGTGTTGCTCGAAGGGACGCCCTACTCGCAGCCGCTGCTCGGCATCATGCAACCCGATGGCACGGACATCATCTTGGGCGAAGGGGAAAACCGAGCAGCACCCTTCCGCGTCAGCGTTTCGCCGAATGGTCTGCACTTGTCGTGGTCTACCGCGAGCGAAGAAGGCGGCTACGACATTTGGCGAACGTCATTCGTCGGCGGGGTAGCGAGTCAACCCGCGAAGCTTGCACACTACACGGGCTCGCCCATGTTGGAAGCCGTCTGGTCACCGAATAGCGAGTGGATGGCTTATGCGATATCGGGAGAACCACCCGAAACAGGTGTGTACTTCTGGCAAGCAGGCTCGGACACCACGCAGAAGGTCAGCTTGGAGGGCGCCACGTACACGCCCTACCTCGACTTCTCCAGTGACGGCACCAGCTTTGCGATGAACATGTTCGACGGCGCCCCGACGGGCGACGAGTTACCCAGCGCCACCCTCGCAGTGCTGAGCATCGGTCCCTATGGGCCAGGAGTAACCCAAGCCGTCAGCTCCTCACAGAGCCCCGATCTCATCGTTTGGGCCAGCTATGGCAATCAATTCTTCCACGCACCCGACGGCGTGGGCGTGCTGCAACAACTCGCCGCCGACGGCACTCCGCTTCCAGTGATCCCGTTTGAAGCGTTCCATCACGGCAGTGCATGTAGCCTCCACTGGCTGAGCGAAACGGAGTTCGTCTACAACGGCTGCGCCGACTCCAGCGCACTCACGTTTGCGACCGTCAGAGACGGCAGCATCCTCACTACCGAGGTGACGCCGATCGCGCTGTACCACCTCGAACTCAGCCCCGACGGCAATTGCCTAGTGGAGTGGGATGAAATACAGATCCGCACCAGCCCCGCGAATGCCGACGACTACACGCAAAGTCCCGTGGCCACTCTACGCGGAAACGTCAGCCACGTCGCGTTTACCCCAGACAGCAACCAGCTCGTGTGGACCGAAGACGGCACCGCCCAATATCGCGTCGAGCTCAGCAACTGCGTCCCGAGCTCAGACGCGATTCACTTCCGCGACTCGACGGGCGAGGTGTTCGAAACCAGGTTCGTGACGCCAGCAGGAGAGTAGTCACGTCGTGGAAGTTGCGTCGAGCGTTGGTTCGGCTACACGAGGGATATGAAGATCGGAGCTGCAGCTCGCGCGAGTGGGCTCACCATCAAAGCAATACGGCACTACGAGTCAGTTCGTCTATTGCGCGACGTGCGACGTTCAGGTGCCTATCGAGATTTCTCGAACCGCGACGTGGAAATCCTGCGTCTCGCTGCTCATTGTCGCGGCCTGGGCTTCAGCGTTGCCGAGACGAAACAGGTTCTCACGCTGGTCGCGGCATCGGAGCCCGACTGCCCACCCCCGGACCAGATGAACGCGATCGTCGAAAGCCGGCTGCGAACGGTCCGTGGCGAGATCCAGGAGCTGAAGCGCAAGGCCGAAGAGCTCGAAAAGGTGAGAGCGTACGTACGGAAGCGACTAGCCGGGGCTTGACCCTCCCCCGACGGGAGACTTCATCCTGTTCGGCATGGATCACATCAGCGTGCCCGTTACCGATGTCGCTCGTACCAAAACCTTTTACGAGGCGATCCTGACGCCTCTCGGGTGGACATGTTCGGGTTGGCGCGCTGACGTCTTCGTCGGCTTCAAGAAAGGCGGTTCGCCGGCGCTCTACTTCGTCGCCGCCGACCAGACCGCGCAGGTTCATCTTGCGTTCAAGGCTGACGATGAGGAAACGATCGAAGAATTCCACCGCGCGGCGCTCGATGCTGGTGGAGCGGACAACGGCAAGCCTGGCCCTCGTCCGAACTATGGAGCCAACTACTACGCTGCGTTCGCCTTGGATCCAGATGGACACAACGTCGAAGCCGTCGTTGGTGGTGTTGGATGAACTATTCAGCGCCCGAGGCTGAGCCGCTCTCAGGACCACACGGACGCTGGCAGTGCGCGACGCTAGCTAACGCAAGTAAGGCTCGATGGCTTCGTACCAAGTCTCGGCCATGCGTGCGTAACCCGCGTCGTTGGGATGCAGGCCGTCCGCCATCAGGCTAGTCTTGTAGTTCGCGTCGCGCTCGAACGCTCCATACATGTCGATCAAGATCAAATGTCGGCCCATCGCCGTGCGCTCGGCTACCAACGCCGGCATGGCGGCGTTGTAGTTACTGACCACCTGATTCGTTCCGTCGTTGGTCGTCGGAACGATTTGGGCAAGTATGACCAGCACGTCGGGGTCCGCCTCGAAAATGCTATCGAGCAGCGCACCCAAGCGTCGAGGCGCGTCTTGCACGTCGATGTTGCCGTTCAGATCGTTGGTGCCGATCATCAGCGTGATGATGTCGGGCATGTAACTCGCCATGCTGGGCCCGACGAACGGCGCAATGCCGTTGGTGTTGCGCGCAGGCTCGTCCTCGATGGTGTAGCCGCCGTGCCCTTCGTGGTCCTGAGGAAACGGAACACCGTCCACCATCGCGGGCCCATTGCTCGCAGAGCCCACGAAGGTGATCTCGTGGCCCGCCTCTCGGGCGAGTTGGAACAACCCCACACGGTAACCTCCCATGAAGTTACAACAGCCTTCCGTGATCGAATCGCCAAAGGGCATGATCTTGCAGGGGCCCGTCGGCGGGCAAGCTTCGTAGTCCGCTCCCTGTGGTTCGTCGGGGTCATCGGCTTCACCTGCGTCACCCCCGACCCCGCCTGCACCCGTCATGTCGTCTGGCATGACGCCGGCCTCCATCTCGGCAGGATTCGTTTCGCTACCACCCGCACCGCCACTCTCCGAGTCATCAGTCCCGCTGCCGAGGCCGCCCGCACCGCCCGCGGCCATTGCACCCGAGTTACCGCCCGCGCCAGCACCCATCCCCCCTGAGCCACCACTCGCGCCGCCCGCGCCTCCCGCACCGCCCGACGTCGTTGGGTCACCCCCGGAGCCACCTGCGCCCCCGGTCTGCGCGCCCGACGAACCTGCTGCCGGCGGGTTACCGACCGAACCCGTGTCGGCCGGCGTCGAACCGCCTGACGAAGTGCCCCCCACATCCGCGCCGCCCGTGTCTGTGCTCGCGCTGCCGCCCGCCATTGCGCTGCCATCTGTTTGCGACGGGCTAGCGGATGCTGTGGTGCGGACTGCACCGTCGGCTTCCGCGTTCGAGTCGCCATCATTGCAAGCCATGAGCAAACCGACGAACAGCAGCGACAGCGCCCAGTGCACCAACGGGACACGCCGCGTTTGCCGTGTTTTGGCGTGACCTGGGGAGTTGTGGTGCGGCCCCTGCGCGGCTCCCTCTAAGGACTGAGGATTGGTCTGATCGTCGCCTCGTGTCGTCGATCCATGCCTGGCGTCGCAGCTAAACCGCCCGTCAAGCTCGGTGACTGAGGGCGTTTTCGCGAGAACCGTAGCGGAACAGCCGCCTGGCTTTGAGCAACCCCAAGCCTCATTTACCCACGCGGCGTGCCGCCGCGCGGGACCCGTTCGTTTGGGACCCCGCAGCGGAAACGGCCTCAGGCGCCGAGATCGGCGGGTGTCCTCACAGAATGAAATGAGACCAATGCACAGCTCTAAGGAATGAGCATCGAGGTGTGCACGGCTGGGCTCGATGGTCTGACGGCGCGCTCGCTGCCGCGTGGGCCCAAACAAACGCAACTCGCGATCCGTGTCGGCGCTTGTCGCGCTGCGCGGACGAGTTGCGTGGAGGAGTTCAGTGCGGCCAGTTTGCGATTGGTTCATACGAGTCTTCACCCAACTATCGACATTTGTTCGATTGAGAGCCGCGAGGATAGCGCCGTTCCCGCGTGAATATCTCGAATCTTCGAACCCTTTGTGTACTCGCGCAAGTCGAACAACCATCGACCCAGTGAAACACACTGCAAGTCCGGTGTTTCACGTGCAGGGGTGCACAATTTCGCGCCTATTTTTCCGGCCGCGCCCGTCCCCTCAATCCGGCGGCGGCTCACCCATCACGGAAATCCAGCGGTCCGCCATGAACTGGAATCCACGGGTGTTGGGGTGAACGTTGTCCCCCGACCTCAAACGCCAATACGACCGCCTACGGGCTGGGAACGAATTCCAGAAAAGCCTCGGCGTAGCGCTCACCCATGATTCGCGCGCTCTCTTGATCGAAGTGCGCAATATCGTGGATGGCCGTGCCTTCGGAAGAGATGACCGCTGAGTTGGGGATCGCGCCGGGGACTTGGTCGACGTACACGTTGTGGCCGTCGTAGTTGCCTGGTGGAATTTGCCCGGCAAGGAATGGGACGTCTTCCGTCAGGCCCAGATCCGCCCTCAAGTCGGCAACCACGGTGGTCAACTTGCCAAGCCACTCTTCGCCGAAGCCCTGGTTGTAGTCGGACTCACCCTGGTGAAGCAGAATTCCGCGAATGCGGCCGAGCTTCTGGGCTTCTTTTGCGCGGTCGACCATCAGGGTGTAAGCGCTGGTGTAGCCGTCGGGGAGAGCCTTGGATCCGCCGCCCGGCGATGGACCGCCCTTCATGAACACGTCGATGGTCACCGCGGGAATGGCGTTGGGGATCAGCCCGATTTGCGAGTCAGGCCACGCGTCTGCCATGGCTTTGCCGAAGTAGTCGGCTAGACCTAGACCAATTCCGCCGTTAGCCCACTGACAGCCGTGGAGTGGGGGTTCGGCGGGGAGCCACTCGTCTTTCGTCTGACCGAGGCTCGGACAGTCGTATTGCACCATGAACGTGATGCGCTCGTCGATGGGCCACGGCTCCGACGGCATCGGCGACATGCCCGACATGTTCGATTGGCCGAAGAGGATGAACAGCTCCTTACCCTCGAACGTTTCACCAGAAGCCGCGCCCGCGTCCATCGACGGCTGCACGGATCCTGCGTCGCCCGCGGCTGCAGGAGGGACTAAATCCTCAGTTTCCTGATTCATCCCTCCCGGCGACGCCGGCGCCGAGGTGCTCGTGGATTCGGGATCGTTCGTCTCGGTCGGGTCCATCGCTGACGAGGCGCCAGCGGCCCCGCTCGGAACCATCGAGTCGTCTTGGGGCGCAACGCCGGCGCCGCCAGCGTTGGCGCCGGGACCTTCGTCGTTCGTTGGTGCAGTGCCGTTGGCTGCGCTGGCGGCTCCAGTAGCGGTTCCGCCCGTCTCCCCGCTGGTGGACACCGCGCCAGCCGCTGTCGTACCAGCGGTCGTATCTGCTGCGCCCGGTTGGCTCCCGGAGCTCGCGATCGCGGCTGAAGCTCCGCCGCCCGTACTGTCGTCGTCCTTCGACGTGTCCCCAGCGCAAGCCGAGATGAATCCGATCAACGCCGCCAGCGCAACGCCCCGCGTAAGCCGCGTCATGGTTCGAGATGAACACGCAGTGGCTTCAGAACACGAACGGTTCATGGCAGTGTGAACCTTTGCAAGAAAGCCCAACCCAGATTGGCGTCGCCATAGGTGTGGCCGCCGCCCTCGGCGACACACAAGCCGACCTCGACCCCGTCGTCACATTCGGTGTAGATGGTGCAGTCACCCTCCACGGTATTGACGTCGCTGCACCCATTCAACTCCTGCCATGCCGCAAAGCCGTCGTACGCGCCCAGAAAGTTCGCTCGCCCACTCGGACCTGGCCCGCCGTTGAACGGGGCCGTGGTGTCCGTCGTTCCGCGAAACGTCAGGCTGCTGATCGGGCGCGAAGGATTGCAGGGTTGTTCCTCGGGAATCAACAGATCGAAGGCTGCGGGTGCCACGGCGGCAAAGGTATCCGCGGCATTGCAAGCAAGATGATGTGACATGCCACCCCCCATCGAAAACCCGACAGAGTAAACGCGCGAGAGGTCGATACAAGCGTCCGCGGCGACACTGTCCACGATGGCGAGCGCAAAACCCACGTCGTCTACGTCGCGGGAATTCGTGCAACATGGCCCGACGTTCCACGCGTTGTCGATGCCATCGGGAAATGCGATCGGGAAACCCTCTCGATCCGCAACGCTTTGGTAACCCGACCCCTGCTGCTCTTGACTCCCCGAACCTCCGAGCGGGTGAAAGTCGATGACGAACGGAGTTGGCGAATCGCCCGTGTAACCGGGCGGTACGTGCAAGATGAACGAGCGCATGGTGCCGCCGACATCAAGCGTGATGTTCGTATCCCCGGAGCTGACCGTGGGCGCAGCGCAGCCTGCTGATTCGCTCGAAGCGGATGGCTCGGTGGCGTCATCTGCGGTTGATTCGCCCGTGTCGTCGACGGCATCGTCGGCCATCGCGTCGTCATCCATGGTCGAGTCAGCCATCGCGTCGTCTTCCGCTGCGGGCTCTTCCATCGCGTCAGCGTCGTCCGCGTCACTGGTGTCGTCCTCCGACATCGCGACGGCGTCGTCTGCGCCTGGCGCGTCGTCGACGACCATCTCGCCAGTCGTGGTCGTCTCAGAGTCGGCCGCAGACGCTGCGTCGGCCGCTCCCGCCATAGGCTGCTCGACTGCGTCAGAGGTCGAGGCAGTCGTCGCGTCATCGCCTACGCCAGCAGCAGCCACACCGTTCGAGTCGGTTGAACCAGGGGTGGAAACACCAGTGGAAGCGGCGCCAGTGTCGACGGGCGCACTCCCCGAAGTCGTGGAGCCCGAAGTCGTGGAGTCAGTAGCTCCACTCGTCTGACTGGCGCTGGTCGCAGGTGAACTCGCGTCGTCGTCGTTCGCTCCGGGTTCGGAGCTGCAGGCCATCAGAAGCATGGCGGTGAGGATTCGTGGGGGGTAGCGCATGGGTGCCGTTGCGCTCCAACCTGACACGCGCGGGGTGGAGTGAATAGGTGCAGACCGAACTATCCACTACCGAGGACAATTGTGTCCGCCCCCAGTTCATCAGACTTTTTCCCCGCGCCTGGACGTGACGTTCATGCGAAAGCCCGAGTTTGTCCCCAACGCCGCGCGTCACTCGGATACGCCCACGCCGACGCGGTCGCGATAGACGAGCACGTCACGACAAGCCGTGCCGCTCGGGCACTCGCATGCGGAGTGGTACTCGAGCTTGGGATCACACACGCAGCTGCATATACACGCGTGCACTTCGCGGTACTCGCCCTTGCCGGCTGTTAGCTCGTGACCGACAACCGAACAGTCGGGCCCGTCGTCGAGTTGCAGAGCCTCGAGCTCACACGCTTCGAGCCCGCAGCGGGATCCTGCGGGACACGAGCCCAACTCGGCGCGGCCCGTGTCCCACGCTTGTCCAATCTCGAGGTCGGGAGACCCCGTCCCTGAAGCCGCCCCCCATGTCGCTATGACAGCGGAACGCGAACGTGCTGCGAGGACGTGAAACGACGTTCTGAAGTTTTGACCTGGGGAGGTGGGGTGCGGGCCCTGCGCGGCTCACTCTATGGAAGGCGCGACCAGTGCGCGAACGAAGGACGCAACATGAGCGGCGGCGCGCTGGCTGCATCGGGGCCCCAAAAAAACCACCTGCCCACTCACGGGAGGTTTCGTCAGGTGATGGGCCGGGTGGTCGCAAAACGCAAACACGATCGCAGAGCGGGCCATGTTGCTGGGTGGTTCGACTCGCACAGCCTTCGAAAGCCGCGGAACAGCGAGGATCCGTCAGCTTCGCCGAACTCATCTCGTCGAAGGGCTGCGCGATCCACTCCATTCACACCCTACAGTGATGAACCACGCGACCACGAACCACCCGACGAAGAACTACGCCAATAGGTTTTTCCCCATTGCCGTCGCCTTGCTGGGCCTCTCCTGCACTGATTCCAACGGGTCTTCTGGTGAGGCGGAGTCCGCGACGAGCACCGACGCCACGGACTCTACGGCCGCCAGCTCTGGCGTTCCTGACTCCACGGCGGTGAGCTCAACGGGAACCGCAGGTACGGGCGCCTCGACCACTGGCGCGGCTCAAACGGACGTCGGGACGTCAGGCACGGGCGCAGCTACGTCGGGCGGCGCCGCTGGTATGGGCGGCTCGACGCCGAGCGAGGGCAATCCGGGTGCTGGAGGACAGACGGGCAGCCCCGGAGACGACATTCCAGGCGCCGGCGGACAGTCGGGCAGCCCAGATGACGCGACGACCGGCGCCGGCGGACGAGGAGGCTCTCCCAACGAAGGCACACCAGATGAAGGCGCGCCCGGAGCTGGTGGGCAGCTGGGCGACCCCGACGCGGGCCCCCCAGACGACGGGAGTTCAGCAGGAGGCGAAGGCGGCGCCAACTCGGGCGGAGCGGATGACGCCGGGGGCACACCAACGTTGGAATGCGACACCTCTTGGGATGACTTCCCCAGCAAGGGCGACGGCGTGGCGCTGACGCCACCGATGGGTTGGAACAGCTGGAATGCGTTTCACGAGAACATCAACGAGCAACAGATCCGAGAAGTCGCCGATGTGATGGTCAGCTCGGGTTTGAGAGATGCGGGCTACATCTATCTCAACCTCGACGACAAGTGGATGGACGACGATGGTCGTGATGGCTCGGGTCGCCTCGTCGGCGACAGTGAGCGATTCCCGAGTGGCATGGCCGCGCTGGCCGACTACGTACACGGTCTGGGTCTGAAGTTCGGTCTCTATGGGGATCGAGGCACGGACACCTGCGCCCACTACAACGCCAACACCCCCAGCGAGAGCGGCAGCTACGGACGCGAGACGCTCGACGCTGAAACCTTCGCCTCGTGGGGCGTCGACTACTTGAAGTACGACAACTGTGCGATCGCGCCGGGTAGAGACAACGACCAGGCTCAAGAAGAAGACTATCGAGCCATGTCCGACGCGCTGAAGGCCACGGGGCGACCAATCGTGTTCAGTATTTGTGCTTGGGACGCAAAACCGTGGATGCCCGAGGTTGGTCACCTGTGGCGCAGCACGTTCGACATCGGCCTCTGTTTCAGCGGCTGTGACGAATGGTATCGAAACATCGACGAGATCATCGATGAGAACAACGAGACCGTCGACTGGGCGGGCCCTGGGCACTGGAACGACCCCGACATGATGGTGGTGGGTAACGGGCTACCGTACAACGAGGACGTTGCCCACTTCAGCATGTGGGCGCTGATGGCTGCGCCGATCATCCTGGGTAACGACATCCGAACGATGTCCGACCAGACCCACGGCATTCTGACCAACGAAGAGGTCATCGCTGTAAATCAGGACCCCGCAGGGGTGCAAGGAAGCCGAGTGACCGACAACGGCGACTTGGAGGTCTGGATGAAACCACTGTGTACCCTCGACGGTCCCGAAAAGGCCGTCGTGCTGCTCAATCGCAGCGGCAGCAGTGCAGAAATTTCCGTCTCGCTGAGCAACATCGGGATTACTGGTAGCGCCACCGTTCGCGACCTGTGGGCGCACGAGGACCTCGGAGTGTTTCAGAACGAGTTCTCCGCAGAAGTGCCCTCGCACGGCGTCGTGATGCTGAAGATCGTCGAAGTCGAGGACTGAGAAACGCCCGAGGCGAGCGCGAGCCCAGCCTCGAACGAGCCCAGCCTCGAACGAATCAGTCGTCGACTTCCAGGTGAAACGAGTCGACTCGGATCGAGCCGCCCAAGGCCGTCGTAGCGTAGTTCAGGATCATGAAGCGGTGGGCGATGAAGAACTGCCAATCAGTGCTCAGCGTGTGCGCCTCGCCGAACGGTTGGAAGGTCGTACCGTCCGTGCTGTACGCGAAGCTGGCTTGGCGCCCCGCTCCCGGACGGATGTCTGCGGAGACGCGCAGCCAGACCTTGCCGCCGTTGATATCCTGCGCAGCCACTTGCGTGCCCAGGCTGTTCGTTGTCCAGTCGGGTACGTCTAGGTTGATGTCGTTGACCATCACGAGCTGCGACGCGCCGCCCGACTTCTTGATGCCAATGAACGCCGAGGTGTGGCGCATGATGCCGAGGCCGCTCACGTCGCCGTCTTGCATGCCCGAGAAATCGAGTTCGATGGTGGCGGTGGATCCTGGGCCGATGATCCGTCGCGTGAGCGTGTTCCGCGCTTGATAGAAATCGTCGGTGACCGATGCGGTCTGCAGCGTCAGGCCGGCACCCGTCGACCACTTACTGTCGTCTGGATTGTGATTCCACTCCCAGGCATGGCCGAGCGTGGTTTCGGTGAACAGGTCCGTGCCCGCGTGCGGCGCGACTAGGCGCGGCGGCCGCGGTACGTCAGGGAACGGATACTGTACTCCCCAGGCGCCGTCGACCGTGGTAACCACAGGCCAGTCATCTTGCCAGGTGATCGGCGCGAGCACGGGCATGCGGGCTCCCGGATAGGCATCAACGAACGCCATGTAGTACCAATCGCCGGCCTGGGTCTCGACCATGCCGCCCTGGTGCGGCGTGCCAGCCCCCTGGACCGGCGCCGCCATGCGGTCGACGACCGTCTCCATCTCGTACGGACCAAACGGATCGGTCGCGCGAAGTACGAATTGCCCGTCGGCGGGGCGCGTCAGCCAGATGTAGTAGTAGCCGTTGCGCTTGTACATGCGCGCACCCTCGAGGGTGAACCCGGCGTTGAACACCTGATCGTTCGATTCCACTTCACCGAAGCCATCGGGCGTGAGCCGTGCGACGCCAATGTCACCGTGGCCGTACGCGACGTAGATCGTATCGTCGTCGTCGATCAACATGCCCGCGTCGTAGTAACAGTGGTTGATCGGACCGTGCCGTTCCCAGGGGCCCTCGACCTGATCGGCAGTCCACACGTAGGTGCCACTGAAGTCGATGCAGGCCAAGAAGTAGAATTTTTGGTCGCTCTCGCGGTACTGCAGCGTGGACGCCCAGTCACCGTCGATATAAGCCCGTTGGCCGCCAGCTAGATTGTACTTGTCGCCAAAATCGAAGCGCGGGATCGCGTGCCCCGCGAACTCCCAGTTGACCAAGTCGTAGGAGCGCAAGATGGGGGCTCCTGGCGATAGGTGCATGTTCGAACCAGTGTAGTAGAACACGTCGCCCACTCGAATCACCTCGGGGTCGGCGATGTCCTGCCAGAGGATCGGGTTTTCGAAGGTCTCGGCGGGCGGCCAGGGTCCGTCGTAAGTTTCGTCGACGTCATTTTCGTTTACCTCGCCCGCGCCCTCGTCGTCCGCCTGGGTGGTGCCGTCGCCCCCACTGCCGCCTTCGCCCGCGTCGGTGTCGTCGCCGCTACTGCCGCCTTCGCCTTGGTCACTGCCCCCGGTGCCTGAGCTGGGGGCGCTCGTGCTGGAGTCGTCGACTCCCGTGTCGTCATCGTCCGGTGCATTGCCGCCCCCAGTGTCGTCAGTGCCTACGCCTTGTCCGTTCGCCGCTGGGACGTTCGTCGGGTCGTTTCCCGCACTCGGCTGCCCACCCGCATTGGAACCTGTGGAGTCCCCAGGGCTACCGCCCATCGACCCAACGGGCTGATTGCCGTTGCCCTGGTCCGTATTGGAAGGCTGCGCGCCGATCTCGGTGCTCGTCCCGCCACTGCTCGAGCTGACGGGGAGGTCGCGCTCAGGACCAGTTTCCTGTTCGCTGCACGCGCAAAGCAGAGCCGTGGTCAACACACCAAGCCCCAGGGGCCAAAAACGCTTCGGAAGCAGCTGGGAGGGCAGCGTGGATGTCATGAAAAATTCCTTGGCTAGGGTCGCCTCTGAACTAGGCGCGACGATGCACGACGACCTGAGCGCGACCGACCACTCTTGCGAGCGAGAAGCTACGTGAAATCCCGCTGCTCGCGTGGGGGTCGATCACCGCCGCGGATCGTGATGTGAGTACATGGCGCCGACTTCGAAAGCCTTCGTGCGAACGTCGAAGTCAGCTGCTCAGCCGTTGGGCTATGCAAGGTAGGGTGCGATGCCGCGCTTCCTGGATGGGTCCGCGCGTCCAGCGGAGATCTTGCTCGAGGTTCGTCCGCAGCTGACGTGTGTCGCACCCACCATTGCCCGAAACGTAGACGCCGTCGACACCCCGTCCAAGCGCCCGGCGTCACTCCTTGTCGGTCAGTGCGAAACGACCGTGGACGCATCCGCCCGTGTCGATGACGCTCTCGCCGATGCGGACCTCGGGTATCAGAGCCCAGAACGTACCCTCGACGCGACCGCCGTTTTGCACAGTTGCGCTGAACGAGATGGCGCAATCGGCTCCCGCTTCTGCCCCAAAGATCGTCGCCGAGCCCACCCCAGAAAGTGTGACGCCGAGTCCTTCGGAACAACGGTACGTGCGAGCGGGGATCGGGTCTTCATCTGTTTCTAGTGTCAGATTGAGCACACTATCAACCTCAGCCGAAGTCGCATAAACAGTTAATATCCCGCTATCAGGAACGAAATACTCGAAGTCGCCACCGCTGTCGGCTTGCCCGACCTTTTCTCCTTCGCCGTAGTCCCACTGCACGTACTCGCTGGCGCTGACGGACGTGAAAGATGGGACCTCTTCTGCACACGCCGCAGCGTCCGCCGTCGGAGCCGATGCCGTGGATTCACTGCTATCCGTGCTGTCGGCGTCGTCGGTGTCCGTACTGTCGACGTCGTCGGTGTCCGTGCTGACGCCTGCCTCGGTTTCCGGGCTGTCGGCGGCTGCGTCGCTGCTGTCGGACTCGTCAGCGGATTCATCGTCGGACGAAGCGCTCGTGTTCGTGGCTTCGTCGTCACTGTCGTCACCCGAGCTTCCACAAGCACTTCCAGCGAACAAGGCGGCGAGAGTGAGAAGCAAAATGAGCCCGAATGTTTTCATCGCGCAACTAGGCATCAAAACGACGATGAGAGCAACGCCCCTCGAAACGTGCCGGGCTCCAATTTGCACGACTACGGTCAGACGCTCAGCGTCTGTCGACCAACCGACGTCGGGCCGAAGTGCATCCGGGTGCGTTCGGAAACCTTGACGGAACGATCCGAGCAGTTCCCGACGGAAGGGCTGCGCAACGTGCTCCCACCAGCATCGTGGTCGCGGGACACTTCCCAGCCAGACCTGGGCTCTGCGGTTCGCACGGTCGGTGGTGTTCCGCACGTGCACCTGGCGGGCGCAGCACGATGGCGCGAAACCAGCCAGGTGACGTTCGTGAACGGTTTACCTGGGGAGGTGAGGTGCGGCCCGTGCGCGGCTCCCTCTACGGACTGAACATTGGTCTGATCGTCGCCGCGTGTCGTCGATCCATGCCTTGCGTAGCAGCTAAACCGCCCGTCAAGCTCGGTGGCTGAGGGCGTTTTCGCGAGAACCGTAGCGGAACAGCCGCCTGGCTTTGAGCAACGGAAGCACAGCGGAAACGGCCTCAGGCGCCGAGATCGGCGGGCGTGCTGACAGATTGAAATGAGACCAATGCTCAGCTCTACGGAACGTTCTTCCCGGGGGAGCGCTAGAGAGTTCACTCGTCTAGCTGCGCGCTGGCTGCAGAGGAGGCGTTCGAAGAGAACGGCACACCTGGTGGGAACGGCGACGCTATGCGTCGCTCGACACGGATTAGAACTGGTCGAAGAAGTCCCAAACGAGCTGATACTGCCAGCTGCCGCCGCCGCCATCGGATGGATCGGGAGTGTGGCCGCCAGTGAACGAGCAAAACTGCACGGGGTAACCATCGGAACAACCCGAAATGTCCGTGCAAACGTGATTGCCGCTCGCTTGGGGAGGTGTCATCCAGTTGCAGCCGTTTGCGCCGGCGAAATTCTGAGCCAGGCCGACCCCGCCATTGTAGTTGAGTACGTTGTCCGAAAGACCGTGCGAGCCGTAGTACGCCACGGGCGTGCTTGGGGTGCATTGTCCGCTGAGTTGAGCGCCCGAGTATACGGCGATACCGCGCAGGTAGCCCTCGACGCCGTCTTTGGTTCCGCCGAGGCCACGCTCGCACGCATGTTTGTACGACATGCTGCCGCCATAACTCCAACCGGTTGCAAAGATGCGGTTGTTGTCGATGCAGAAGTTGGCCTTGATCTCGTCCACGACCGCATCACCAAGGGCGAGGTCGGAGTTGTTGGGATTAGGCCAACCGCAGCCGCCGTCACCATTACCGGTCGTTGTACACCCGCCGCCGTTCTTCTGACCGTTGGGCGCAGCGAATATCGCGTTACCGCCGGAAAGTGGGAACAGGTGATAGTAGTCGTTGGCGTACATCTGGACGTCATTGCCGTCCAACTGGTGCCACGCGATGATCAGCTTGTACGGCTTGGTGTTGTCGTAGTCATCGGGCACACGCAAGATGTAGCGACGTTCCATGCCCGCAGCGGTGATGGAGATGCGCTCCCCGTTGTTGTACATGTTGCTCGGGATGGTCGGTTCGGTGCCGCACCCTGCGGACATACCCGAGTCACTGCCGGGATCCGCATCGTCGTCGGCGCCCATGTCGTCCGTGCCCATGTCGTCCGTGCCCATGTCGTCCGTGCCCATGTCGTCCGTGCCCATGTCGTCCGTGCCCATGTCATCCGCGCCCATGTCATCCGCGCCCATGTCGTCGGAGCCCATGTCGTCATCTGACGTTCCCGGATCGCCCCCGCTACCTCCTGCGCCGGGCTCGTCGCCTGCGCCTCCTGCACTGTCAGACGGCGCCCCGCCGCTTCCTCCAGCGCCGTTCATTGCAGTGCCAGATCCGCCTCCTGCACCGCCAGAACCGCCAGCGCCAGAACCGCCAGTGCCAGAACCGCCAGTGCCAGAACCGCCAGTGCCTGAACCGCCAGTGCCTGTCGTTCCTGGCGACGTCGAGGTGCCTGTGGAAGCTCCGCCCGTCCCTGTGGTCCCAGTCGAGCCCGTGCCCGTGCCTGTGCCTGTGCCTGTACCTGTGCCCGTTGACCCCGTGTCCGTCGAGCTAGCGGAACCCATGGTGCTACCCGTGACCGTCGACGTCGAGCCAGTCTGAACGGATCCTCCACCTGCCGCCGAATCGTCATCACCCGATTCGGATGAGGCGCAGCCGAACGACAACGTCGCCGCAGCAGAGCAGATGAGAACTTTCGAAATTGAGCGCGCGCGTGCCACGGGGCACCTCCAAGTTTGTTTCATGTTTGAATCAGCAGCTGGCGTCGTAGTCCAAGGGCCAAGCCACTGTTCGATGCCTGCGCCAACGCGAACCGATCGCGAAAGCCTCCTTTCGCTTCACGCGAATGGACGGCGTCGTGTGACGAGAGCATTTGCAACCCGCATTGGAATCCAGTTCGGGTCCCTCTTCCAAACACAGCAGCATCATGGCTATCGCACACCGAACGAGGGGGGGAGGACAGTATCGCCCTCCCCCCACGCTCTCCAATCCGGGCGGGGCCAGTCCCTGGCTCACACCCATACGTGGACGTTGTCGGGCTGCTAATCCACTGGCCGGCGTCATGACCCACATGGTGGCCACGTGGCACGATCGAGGTGTGGAGACGTTGGTATTGGGCCTGCCCGGCACCGAGGATGCCAAGGTCATCCTAGAGCGACAAACGGTTTGAATCCGACGCGATGTCACTGGTTTACGCTGCGC
>CBFGUG010000118.1:0-20383 GCA_965651905.1 uncultured bacterium
TCGCAGGCTGGAGGCTGGCAAAATTACAGTAGCGCCGCGATCAACGATGAGGACGCCGACACGTCCCCGCCGACGTCTCTGGACGAAGCGGAGACCAATCGCCAAGTGTTCGAGGAGCGCACGGCGCCCCCGGAGTGCCAGGGCTGTCATATCGTGATCGACGGTTTCGGCTTCGGTTTCGAACACTACGACGCGATTGGCGCCTATCGCGAAACCGACAACGGCCACCCCGTGGACGCCAAGGTGACGTTGGTCGGCACGGACGTCACGGGAGAGGTGGACGGTGCGCTGGAAATGAGCCGAGCGCTGGCGGAAAGTGAACAAGTGGCAGCTTGCGCGGTTTCGCGTTGGTACCGCTACTCGCAGGGCCGCAGCTTGGAGTCCGTAGACGATTGTCAGCTCGAGCGACTGAACGAGAGCTTCGCCGCGAGCGGCGGCAACATCATCGAGCTGATGGTCGAACTGACCACCAGCGCCGAGTTCCGACACCGACCGGCCACGAGCAACTGAAGGGCGACTGGAGCACAAACATGCGATCGAAGAGTGGACCCAAAGCACCTCCCCCGCGTATCAAGAGCCGCCGGCATTTTCTCAAAGCGCTGGGCCTCGGGGTACTCGGCGCGGGAACGGGCACGGCGCTGCTTCGCCCCTCCGCCCAAGCGCAAGAGGGCCCCATCAACCGCATCTTGCTGTGGCTGACCGATCACGGGACGGTGTGGGATGCGTGGCACATGGACCCGGGGCTTTCGGGCAGCGGCACTCAGGTGGCTTCGATCGCGGGGCTCGACGAGTCTGCGTTCAGCCCGATCTTACGGCCCTTAGCTCCCTACGCGTCTAAGCTGAACATCATCGAGGGCCTGGGGCGTGCCCCCGAGCTCGACTACGAGCGGCGCGGTGGTGACGGCGATCGGCACACCTTTGGGCAGACCATGGTGCTCACCTGCGTCGATTCAGTTCACAACGGCGACATCATGGGTGGTGGCGCGTCCCTCGACCAAGTGATCGGTGAGTTCTCGACGGCTCCCGGTCGCTGGGCGTCGCGAGTTTACGGACGCAATCACTTCAAGGGGTATTCGTTCACTGACGCGGGGCGACCGACACCGCTGATCGGCGATCCGCGAAGTGCCTTCGACGACGTGATGGGGCTCTACGTTCCGCCAGGCGACTCGGGCGGCGAGCAGGACCCAGAACCTGCGGCACCTTCGCGAGAAGACTTGATTCGCGGCGCGCGGGCAAGCGTGCTCGACTTCGCGGCAGACGAGTTCGACTACGTCGCACCGCGGCTGGGACGTGACGATCGCGAGAAGCTGGAAGAGCACCGCGCGCTCGTTCGTGATCTGGAGGTGACCTTGAGCGACTCGGCGCCGCAGCCGGGCATGGGCGGCGGTGCCGGGGGACCAACCGCGGCCTGCGATCCCGACAGCTACTCCGATGAGGGCACGAACCTCGACTTGTTCGGACGCGTTGCTTCGCTGGTGTTCTCCTGCGACATGAGTCGCGTCGTGTTCATCATCGGCGGACTCGATCGCGGCGAGTTCAGTATCCCTGACGGACGTGATTTCCACCAAGACATCGCGCACGAGTCCCACAGTGATTCGGTTGCAGAAGAGGTGATGGTCGACTTCAACACGGCGTACGCGCGTCACTTCGCGAGCTTGCTCGGGCAGCTCGACAGCGTGAGCGACGGCGAGGGGACCCTGCTCGACAACACCATCGCCACCTGGCTCACCGAGCTCGCGACCGGGCCGCACGACTTGCACGATCTGCCCTACGTCGTTGCGGGGGGCGGTGCAGGTCACCTGAAGACGGGGCAATACGTGCGCTACGAACGTTCGCACCGCGTCAGCGGCGGTTGGGACGAATATCGCATTGGCGGATCCAACGGTCAGCTGTACGTGACGCTCATGCAGTCGATGGGTATGTCCGACGACACCTTCGGCATGAGTGAAGTGCAGGGGATGGAGATCCGAGGACCCCTCACCGAGCTGCTCGCCTGAGCGTGCTCCGCGTGTGGGGACACGTTCGAGCGCGAGCGTCGGGGGCGAACACGTGGCGCGCGTGGGGGGTAGCGCTGGCCGGCGCCGTGTCTAGCCTCGGGTGCACGAGTGCGGGGGATGGACGACCGGCGTTCGACTCGCCCCAGCCGCACGAGGGCGCTGCTCCCGCGGTCGTGAGCCCCACGGGCGTCGAGGCGGGTGCCAGCGAATCGGATGCTGGCGAGACGGGTGCCGAACACGCTTCTGTTGACGTCAGCTCCGACGCAAGCACCATGGTAGCCGACGTCAAGCTCGACGCGAGTGACTCCTTCACAGTCGTCTGCCCCGTTGACGACGTGTCGTGTTCGACTGGCGGCTACGCACACTTCACGATCCCCAACCCTGCAAGCAGTGGCTTGGACAACGCGGCGAGGTACGAGGTATTCGACGAAGTCGTCGTCGAACAGGTGTCGGGTTTGGTTTGGGAGCGTTCACCGAGCGCGGAGTACTCAGGCTGGCAAGAGGCGAAGCAGCGGTGCGCGGAACTCGCGATCGCTGGTCGCGACGACTTCCGCTTGCCTGGGCGCATCGAACTCGTGACCATTTTGGATTTCGAACAACTGCCGGTCGCGGCTAGCGTGTTCGACGGCATCGTTGCGGAGTATTACTGGACTTCTAGCCCCGCGTCGTTCGTCGACGGCTCCGCGTACAGTGTCTACTTGGGCGCAGGCGAGACTACCATCGCGAACGCGAGCCCGGGGCGAGCACTGTCGTGGTGTGTCGCGGGTGAATTCGAGGTAACCGTGCCGCAGTTCGAGGTTGATGAGGCTGTGGTGTTCGACCGAGGTTCGGGTCTGACTTGGGAACGCGCTCTGGCACCCGCTGTGAGTTGGCAGCAAGCTGACGAACGCTGCTCGGAGCTAGGGATGCGACTGCCGAGCGTGGCCGAACTGCAGTCGATCGTCGACGAGCGCGCGCACGATCCAGCGATCGACCTCGAGATATTCCCCGGAGAGTTTCCGGACGCAACTTTACGTGACAACTGGACGGCAAGCGCGCGCGGACAGCAGTGGTGGACTGTCGACTTCACGGACGGCAAGACGTACGCAGATCGCCTGCCGAGCGAGGAACTGGCGAGCCGCTGCGTTCGCTGAGAGGGGCGCGCGTCGCATTGGATTGCTCCAGCGCTTGGGATGACGTAGTGGAGATGAATGTCGTTGGTCGATGTTTTACGCACCGCGGGCACGATGATTGCCGTTTGCTCGTTGGCGCTAGCTTGCGAAGATTCCGAGGACGGCGGGGAACAACTTGCAGACGGCGTATCCACGGGGCCAGACCAAAGCCAAACCGCTGGTCAGTCGACTTCAGGCACCACGAGCGGCAGTACGTCGAGTACCAGCGGTTCTGGTGCGGGTTCCCAAACAACTGCGACTAACTCGGCGCCTGCGACTAACTCGACGCCTGCAACCACCCCCACGGACACCACGACCTCTGATGGCTCGGCGACGTCAGCCCCGACGTCCGATGACGCGCAAACGGACGACTCGCCCAGCGGTGCAGGCGGCACCATGGGCGACGACGCCACGTCGAATCCAAACGACACCGCGGACGACCCCGCGCCAGGCGCGGGGGGGCAAGCGAGCGACGACACGGCGTCGGGTACTGGGGGCGCGGGCGGTGACTCGTCCGTGCAGGACCCCGCACCGATCGAAGCGGGCGTCGAACCCGCGCTGCCCATCGGGTTACTGGTGTTTTCGGCTACGGGTGGGTTTCGGCACGACTCGATTGGCGTCGGAGTAGCGGCCATGAGGTCACTCGCCGAGGAGCGTGGGTGGCGCTTCGACGCTACCGAAGACGCGACGCGCTTCACCGACGAGTCGCTTGCCGAGTTCGACGTGGTGATGTTTCTCAACACCACTGGCGAAGTGCTGTCGGATCCACAACAGGCCGCCTTCGAACGTTTCATTCAAGCGGGTAACGGCTTCGTGGGCGTACACGCGGCGTCGGACACGGAGTTCGAGTGGCCGTGGTTCGGCGACTTGGTGGGCGCGTACTTCGCGTCACACCCCGAGATTCAGGACGCGACGCTCATCGTCGATGACTCGGACCACGTCTCCACTTCGCACCTGCCCAATCCATGGCAGCGTCGAGACGAGTGGTACGCCTTCGATCGCAACCCGCGTGACGAAGTTTCCGTGTTGCTGTCGATCGATGAAAGCAGTTATTCCGTCGGCGACAGCGGTATGAACGGCGATCACCCGCTTGCCTGGTATCACATCTACGATGGCGGCCGCTCCTTTTACACGGCACTCGGGCATACCTCCGAGAGTTACTCCGAGCCAGCGTTCCTGCAGCACGTCGAAGGCGGCATCGTGTGGGCGGCGGGTAGAGAATGAGAGCCGCCACCTCGAGGTGACGACTCCAAACTTCGCTGCTCGAGCTTCAGACTGCCCACGCCACTGGTTGCAGTTTCAGTCGAACCACCTGGCCCTTCAATTCATCGCGCCATATAGGAGCACCAAGACCAGGGGGATCAGCAGTATCAGCAACGGCTTCAGCGCGCTGTCTTCTTGGGATTCGGGTTCGGGGCTTACTTTGTCTTGTTCGGGTTGAGACATGTTCATGTCCTTTCGCCTCACACCTGAGTGAGGTCAGATGAGCTGTAGATTCGGGCACGCCCGTCCGCGACGAGAGCGCGGAGCGTGCACGGGTGGGGGCGCTCCGCTCACGCTTGGCGACGGGCTGTCGCAAAGTGAGCGAACGCAGGGCGAGCCCACGGGGGCTCGCGCTCGACGCCCCAAAAGGCGCGAGCTGGATTCAGCAGCGCGGGGTATTGCGTCCGCGCCTCGGGTAAACGTCATTCACACAGTGGTGGAGGGCGGGCCACGCTGGCGCTCGAGGTTTCGAGCCTGCTCGCGCGCGACGCTGACGTCGTGCGAGGGGTTCCTTTGGTTCTTGCACTCGCGCGACGACCGGGCGGCAGCTGACGTTCGCAATACGAAGGTTGCGTTGTCGTCGATCTCGAGCGAATCGCCCTCGTTCGTGAGGCGTTCGCGTTCGAGCTCGACCCACAGTTTTTCCAGGGCGCCAGGAGTGCCCGCGCGAACGCTGGCGTGCGTGGCGCCCCAAGGCTGTATCTGACCGTGGCCCTGCGCGGAGCTGGCGAACGCCGCCACCACCAGCCACATCAACGCGAACAAACGCCGCACGGTCACGCGGCGAAATATGCGGCTCGTGCCCGCCCCATGCAAGCGAGATTGCGGAGATGGGGCGCGCGGCCATCTACCCGTCGAGGCGATGCCAGTCCCGGGGGGTTGAGACGAAGTCTTTGGTTTTGTGTTCCACGGCAGATCCGTCATCGATCATCGCATCACGCGTGACGCTGACTCGGATGTGTCAAGTGCGCCTGGCACAAATGTGCCAAGTCACGGCACGATTTCGTGGCCCATCGAAGAAAAGCCAAAGAATTCAATGTCCAATTGGATGGCACGTAGTCTGCAATTGGTCGCAATTGCGCTGTGGCTGAACAGGGTGTGCCACGCGACCAACCAACAGCTTTAGAGGAGAAGCACGATGAGAAAACTGACGATGGCGTTGTTGGGGGCAGCTTGGGCTCTCGGCTGTGGTGATGACGGCGGCTCCGCGGCTGCGGACTCAGCCTTGGGTGGGGCGGAAGGTAACATGACGGCCCCCGATGGGGCGCAAGTTGGCGTCGCAGGCACAGGTGGGGACGACGCTAGCGGCCTGCTCCCCGGGGCCACCTCAACTGCAGCTGCCAGCGGCACGAGCGCTGGGCAGAACGCGCTGCCCACCACCCAAGCCGGTGGCGCTTCGGGCAGTCCGTCGAGTGAAGCAATCCTAGACGTCGGTGGCGCCTCGGCGCAACCCGTCGGAGTTTCCACGCCTACTCCTGCCGCGGTCGCGATTCCAGTGGAGCCCAGTGATCCCACCACGCAGCCCGAAACCGATCCTGCGGAAGTGCCGTCGACGATCAATCCGTTCGTGATGACGCAACACGACCCGCTCTCGACGTTTGCCGTCGACGTGGACACTGCGAGTTACGACATCTTCCGTCGCGACGTTCAGAACGGCGTGCTGCCCTTGCCCGAGAACGTGCGCGTCGAAGAGTTCATCAACTACTTCGACTACGACTACGCGTCCCCCGAAACCGCCGCGCTCGTCGAACTGCTGCAAGAGGGCAGCGTGCCCGAAGAACAAGGCGCGAGTGAACCCTTTGCCATTCACCTCGACGCCTCACCCAGTCTGGCTGACAACGGCACCACACTGCTCCGAGTGGGGATCAAGGGACAGCAGATCGCGCCGACTGTCGACCAACCTGCCAACCTGGTGTTCCTGGTCGACGTGTCGGGCAGCATGGCTTCGGCAGAGAAGCTCCCGCTCGTGCAATACCTGTTGCTCGAGACCCTCGACGTGTTGCGACCGACTGACACGGTTTCGATCGTCACGTATGCGGGCAGCACTCAGGTCGCCCTCGGGCCGACGCCCGTGTCCGACGCGGCCACCATCAGCAACGTGATCAACGGATTGCAAGCGGGTGGCGGCACCGCTGGCGGTGCGGGCATGCAGCTGGCGTACGAACAAGCGCGTAGTGCGTACGTCGAAGGTGGCGTCAACAACGTCATCTTGTGCACGGACGGCGACTTCAACATTGGGCTCTCGTCGAACGACGAGTTGCTCGAGTTGATCGAAGAAGAGCGGCGCACGGGCGTCACGCTGACCGCGCTAGGCTTCGGCTCCGTCAACAACGATTCGATGATGGAGGCAGTGAGCAATGCGGGCAACGGCACCTACGCCGTCATTTACAACCCCAACCAGGCGTCGGAGTTCGTCGAGTACCGAATGCTCTCCGCGTTTCAGTACATCGCCAAAGACGTCAAGTTGCAGGTCGAGTTCAACGAAGACCACGTGCTCGCCTACCGTCTGTTGGGTTACGAGAACCGCGCGATCGCCGACGAGGACTTTCGCGACGACAAGGTGGACGCAGGCGAAATTGGCGCCGGGCACAGCGTGACTGCGCTCTACGAGTTGGTGCTCGCAGGCGGCATGGTGCCGAGCTCGGCTCCTGCGGCGATGGATGGCGACGCGTTCGACGGCGAAGTCGAAGTCGCGGAAGACGAGTTGGTGCGTGTGAAAGTGCGCTACAAGGACGTCGACGCCAGCGCGTTGGATGAAGCGTACGAAGTTTACGTCGGTCTCACCCCCGAAGAAATCGCAGACAGCCACCGCTCGCTCTCGCCCAGCTTCCAATGGGCGGTTGCCGTGGCCACGTTCGCCGAGGTGCTACGTGGCAGTCCGTACGTCGACGGGGCTGCGCTCCCCATGATCCAGCAGGTGGTCGACGATCAGGTGGCCGATGACCCTGCGAAGACCGAGTTCGCGACGCTGTTCGCCCGCGCGAGCGCGCTGATGGACGGAGAGACCCTGGGCAGCCAAGCGACGGGCTTCAGGTGAAGTCGAGGACTCGCTGGAACCTCATCCTGCTTTCGTGCGCCCTTGTCGCTTGTGGCAAGGGCGAGTCGAACAGGGGTGAGGTCGAGTACGAAGAGTTTCCCGTGCCCCCGTCGTGTGGCGCTTCGCCGAGTGGCGGACCTGTGGTGAGCACCGCGCCGGGCGTGGTGCCCGCAGGCGACGGCTGTGCCGACCCGCTACCTGAGCGTCAGCCCTTCGAAGCGGTCGAGGTCGACGTCGAACAGTTCGACGATGCCCAAACCAGCGAGCTCGACGCTGCAGAAATCGAAGCGTTGTGTGATGCGCTGGCTCCCGCGTTCGCTTCCGATTGTGAACTTTTTGCGGTGGGCAGCGCCATCGAGCAGGACGCATTGGCCCAGGACGAGTTCGAGCTCGAGTGTGCGGCGTCCCGCGAGAAATGCATGCAACGAGCGCGCACACGCTGCGTGGGTGGGCTCGGCGCTGGCGAGTGCCAGGCCACGACGACGGACGCCAAGCTGTGTTTCGAGGGGCGCGCGAACGCCAAAGGCGCCGCGGTTGCCGAAATTGATGGACTCTCCATCACCTGCGAAAATGCGATCTTCGACTTGCTCCAAGCGGCGTTTCGCGCGGGCGCGCTGCGGCCCGCCGAGTTGCCTGCAAGTGTAAAGGACGCGTGCAAGCCCGTGGATGCGTGTCTGAAGTTGGCGTCGGGTGAAGACCCGACAGCGAGCACCAAGGCCGATGCAGGCGCAAGAGTTGGCGACGCTGGAACAGCGAACGTGGATGCAGGCGCCGTGTCTAGCCCGCTCGACGCCGCGCTTGATGTGGAGGCCGCCGCAACCTCGGTCTTCGATGGCGCACCGTCGGTGAACGACGCAGGGGCCTCCCCCGTGGGGGATGCCAGCCGGACTTCGGAGCGTTAGCGTGCGTCGGTGTGTGGGGGAGCGAGCGTTCCCGCTCGCCCTCCACATCACTTGAAGAACGCCATGTAGTGGGGGGAGTTCGAAGTCCCCATCGCTACGGGATCGATGTAGGGCGTGACGCATACGAACCCGACCCTCGACGCCAGGTCGTCGAGAGCTACCGTGATCGGGGCAGCGGAGGCGTCGCGCTTCTGCTGCCATCCGCCCGCGGCCCACTCCACTACTTCTGCAGCGGGTTCGCCACCAGGGCGAGCGCTACGACCCAAGCGAAAATAAACTACGTCTGCCACGATGGCCGCGGCCTATCGCAAGATGGCTTCGTAGCGCAAGGGGGCTTACGCGTCTCTCCGGCCCACTGCGTTTCGTAGCTTCTGGAGCTGCGGCGTCCCTGCGACGTTTACCCGAAGCGCCGCGCCTTGCGCGTTGGTGTTCGCTCGCTGGGTGTCCGAAGTACTGATGAACGTTGGAACTTATCAACTCCAACGTGGACGAATGCCCACGCGTCACCGTGGCTTGGATTAGGGGCGCGGCCACTGGTCGTGCGCAAGCCGTGACAGGGGCTTGCCCTTCTGGTCTAATCGCCGCCATGAAATTCATCGTGCTTCTGACGTTGGCTACTGTGGGTTTGGTGGGATGCGGGGGAGATGATCCGCCGCCCCAGGCTCCGCAGCAGCAGCCTCCTCCCACGTACGCTCCCCAACCTGCAGCGCCGCCCCCGGCGTACCCGCCGCCCGCTGCGGCACCGCCCCCTGCGGCTGCGCCACCTCCCGCCGCACCGCCACCCGCCACCGCGCCGCCACCCGCTGCGCCCCCCCCCGCCGCGCCGCCCCCAGCAGGGACGACCCCCGCGCCCGCAGCGAGCACGCCGACGGCTATCCCTGGCGTATTCAGAAACGCTGATGGCACGTGCAGCGTTACTCCGCCGCCACTGCCCGGACAGCCCCCCAACCCGCCGATCGTCGGACCCTGCCCTCCGGGAATCTGAGGCCGGGGAATCTGAGGCCGGGGAATCTGAGTTCGGAGGATCTGGTTTCGGGGGACCTAGGTTCGGGGGATCTGGCTCAGGACACAGCAGTCGAGCGAGCCGCCCCACTACAGTGTTGAAGACGAGCGCGAGCTTGCCGAAAGTATCGGCGAGCTCGCGCTTTGTTCGTATGACGGACTTCCCATCGAACCATGTCGGCTATCCGCAGCTGCCCGAGATGTCGTGACTAGTGCCTTCTGCCGCAAGGGCGCATGGCACGGGTTGATGACCGCGTGCGCACTGCTCGGAGTGAGTCTCGAGCTTCAGGCAGGTCATCCGCTACCCGCCAACGGGCAGCAGATCGAGACCAGCAACTACGCTCTCGACCTCTACCAGGGATCCGTCCTCGCCGACACGCGAGTGACGGGGTTGGGCGGCGCCTACGTTGCCGTCTCCGAGGACGTCGGCGGGAATTTGCACAACCCGGCGTCACCCGCCGTGCGCCGCTTTCACTCGGTGGACCCGTTCGACTTCAGCGCGGGCTTGGGGCTCACGTTTCCGTTCACGCTCAGTCGCATGGACTTCTTCAACACGGGAACGCAAACGCAACTGCACAACGCGCCGACCAGCTTCGTTTTTCTGACGCCCGCACTCAACCTCCAATTCGGTAGTTTTGGGCTGGGCGTCACCTTCGAGTACCAGAGCTACTCGCTCGTGCAGGAGGGGGGAGAAGGCTTGGACTTCACGCGGGATGCGGCGTCGTTGCGTAGCCTGATCACGACGACGCACGTACAAGCGGCAAACGCGTTCTTCGACGGCCAGTTGGTGGCGGGCTTCGGAGGACGCATCGTCGTGTTGCGCGTGGACAACCGCCCCATCTTGGCAACCCCCTTCGACGTGCCGTTCTCGACTGTGGGTACGGGGCTCGAGTTTGGCCTGTTGTGGCGACCCGCGTTCAGGCCATTTCGCATCGGTGCGTCCTTCAGGACTCCGATCGAAGCGGACGCCGTGTTCTCGCGCGAGTACCTGCCCGACGAACGAGGGCATATCGCTTTGCAGGTAGACGAAAGTCAGTTTTTCCTGCCCGAGCGCGTGCATGTTCCATGGGATCTGAACGTTGGTGCCGCGCTCCAATTCGGACGCGAGTTCAACGCTCCTTGGCGCACGGTCGACGACGTCGCTGAAAAAGACGTACTCGAACACCGCCTGCGTCAGCTGGAACGTGAGGAAGAGTATCGTCAGCGTCGCAAACGAGCAGCGTCCGCTGAGGAGAGGCAGGAACTCGAACGTGAACTTCGCCGAGCCCAGCGTCGCGATGACCGTGCGCTGGCACGCAAGCGTCGTGTCGCACGCCGTGCGCTGGAAAGGGTGACCACGGGTCGCCAGACGTTTTACGCGTTGCTCTCGGGCTCACTGCTCGTCACTGGTGGCGCAGAGTCTGCGGTGGGGATCGAGTCTTTCCTTTCGCAGCGGGTGAATCGGGCCAGTGACGACTTGCTGTTCTCTCCACGTCTCGGGGTGGAAACGGAGCTGTGGCCCGAGGTGATGCGTACACGTGTCGGCAATTACCTCGAGCCAGCGCGCTACTCGACGAGTCGACCGCGCGTGCATCAGACCCTGGGTCTCGATGTTCGTTTGCCCGTGTGGGACGTGTTCGGGATCGCGCCGCGCGACTTTCGATGGAAGGTGAGCACCGCCGTTGATGCAGCGCGGGATTACCTGGTGTGGGGTATTTCGCTCGGCGGCTGGTACCCCAGGCACTCGCTCGACGAGGACGGTGAGCGACATCGGCGCTCCCGCCACGCGCCGCACGACTGAGCGAAGTCGGTGCTCACAGGCGCGCTAGGCTCACAGAAGCGCTAGGCTCACAGGCGCTTGAGATATGGGTTGAGGCGCTTCTCTTGACCGATGGTCGTGGCCGGACCATGACCGGGGATGACCTGCGTGTCGTCATCCAGTTGCAACAATCGCGTTTTGATGGAGCGGCCCAGCGCAGCGCTGTCGCCGCCCCACAAGTCGGTCCGCCCGATGCCTCGTTGGAACAAGGTGTCTCCCGTGAAGACCAGGCGGGCGCCCGCGTCCTGACAATAAAAACTCACGCTTCCGGGCGTGTGACCAGGCGTGTGGAGCACACCCAGTTCCAAATCACCCGCATGCAGTACGAAATCGTCCGCGAGCGTTCCCAGCATGTCGCATTTGGTCGGCAGCGGAATCCCCAGCAGCGCGGACTGCACGGGCAGCATGTCGTACAGGAAACGGTCCGCCTCGTGGATGTGCGCTTCCGCGCCCGTCTTGCCCTGCAGCGGAGCGGTCGCGCCGACGTGATCGATGTGTGTATGAGTGTGAACGATCGAGCACACGGTCAGGCCTAGCTCGTCGAGCCGGCCCGCAATTGTTTCGAAATCACCGCCGGGGTCGATCACGATAGCCTGTTTGGTCGCTTCGTCAGCGATGACTGAGCAGTTGCATCCCAATGGCCCAACTGGAAAGCTTGTCACCAGCACGGCGCCGCGTATAGCACGGCTTCGTTCTCATTTCCCCCGTGATGACCAGCCCTTCGTCTCCTATCGACATCCTGTCCGATCCCCTGGTGGGCCAGGTCGTGGCAGGGCGCTATCGGGTCGAGGCCTTGCTCGACGAGGGCGCGATGGGTCGCGTGTACCTGGCTGAGCAAGTCAGCATGAAGAAGCGCGTCGCGCTCAAGGTACTCAAACCCGAGCTCACGCGGGTGCCTGAGGTGATGGCGCGTTTCGAGCGCGAGGCGATGGCGGCTGCGCACATCGTTCACCCCAACATCGCCACCGCTATCGACTCGGGTCGGCTCGAAGATAAGGCGGTCTACCTGGCGCTCGAATACGTCGAGGGGCGCACGCTGCGCTCCGAGATCGAGCGCGGTCCGATGCCCATCGGCAGAGTGCTCGGCATCGTTCGACAAGTTGCCGAAGCTTTGGGCGCGGCCCACGCTCTCGAGATCGTTCACCGCGACTTGAAACCCGACAACGTGATGCTCGTCGAGCGAGACGGGCATGCAGACTTCGTCAAGGTGCTCGACTTCGGAGTGGCCAAGGTGCCACTGAAGATCGCCGAGTCGCGTCCGCTCGAACCGCAAGATGGCGCGTTGATCACGGCTGCAGGAGTGGTGTTCGGGACGCCCGACTACATGGCGCCAGAGCAGGCGCTCGGGCAACCAGTCGACCACCGAGCGGATCTCTACTCGCTCGGCGTGATGTTCTACGAGATGCTCGGCGGCACTCGTCCCTTCGTCAACGAGAACGACGTCGGGATTCTCGGCCAACAACTCTCGGGTGAAGTACCGCCGCTCGCGCGAACCTCTGGTGTTGCCGTGCCCGCGAAGATCGAAGCATTGGTCACGACGTTACTCGCCAACGAGAGTCGTCGCCGCGTGCAGAGCGCCGCAGAGCTGGTCGCGCGGATCGACGAGTTGGTGGCGCTGACGCCCTCTGAGTTACATGCGCCGCCCACGCCTTCCGACAGTACGTCCGAACGACGCATTTCAGCGGCTGAGGTCGGCGAAACCATCCCAGCGCCGCCCTCCAGCGAGGTGGAGACTGATGCGCGCCCCACACGCGTCAAAGCAAAGCCGCTGCGCCTTCCCGATTGGGAGGTACTGACGGCGATCTCCCTGTTGTTGGTCGTCGTGGTTGCGGGGGTACTTCTTTATCGCAGTCGTGTGGCGGCCAGTGTCGACTCCGCGCCGCAGGTGGACGTCCCCGAGGAGCTGGCTACCCAGGTGCCCACCAGCGCGCCCGCGTCGCCAGAGCAGAGCGCGATGGCTAGCGCTAGTGCGGGGCCTGAAGCCGAACTGGAGCCCGAAGTCCTGACGGAACAGCACGTCGAGGACGCGCTCAAGGCTGGCGGCTTGGCGATCGATGCGCTCGTCAAACGCTTTCCCGATGATGGCTTGGCGCACTTGGCTGCAGCTCGTCATGCGTTCAAAGGTCAGCAGGTGACGGAAGCCATCGCTTCGCTCACCAAAGCCATTCACCTAGATCCTTCACGCGCATCGGATCCCAACGTTCGTGACATCGTCTGGAAGGGCGCGCAGTACCTCGAAACCCGCGAAGCGACGCTAGCGCTGCTTCAGGGCCCGATGAAAGCGGCGGGAGCCGACGTGATTTACGATCTGGCGACCAACGTCGCGCTGCACAACACCGAGATAGCCAGGTTGGCAGGCGAGTGGCTCGACACCAAAGGCTTCGAACGGGCTTCGACCCCCGAAGCGAGTGTTGCTGCGGCGTTATTTCGCGCCCCAAACTGCCGCATTCGCGAAGCGTTGGTCTTGCGCGCCAAGAACGTGGGCGATCGACGTTCTGCGGTCCAGCTCGAACGTTTCCAGGCAGGCAAAGGCTGTTCGTCCGAGGAAGCTCGACCCTGCAACGCTTGCCTCAAAGACTCGGCGGATGTGACCGCAGCCCTGGAAGCCATCGCCGAACGCGACCCCGTGCCGACCGACGCCGACGCGCCCCAGTAGGGCGCGTCGCAACGCGAGCGGGGGATTCACAGCCCAAGAGCTCGCGTTGCTCTGATGCAACTACACGGACATGGGCGCAACTACACGGACATGGGCTTACTGCGACGGCGAACTCGAGCTGGGCGCAGGGCTTGGCGGCGGCGTGACAGCCGTGGACGCGGGAGGGGAAGTGGGTTTGGGCGTCGCGGGCGGCTCAGCTTTCGGTGTGGGTTCCGGGCTAGCGGATTTGGGAGCGGACGCCGTGGGGGCACTTTGCGTTGAAACACCCGAACTAGTTGGCGGAGCGGGGAGCGCGGGGGTTGAGGTAGTTGCCTCGGGCGCTGGTGACGGCTTGGGCTTGGGGGGCGACTTCGGTCGCGGCTTGCGCGGAGGGGCGGGGCGCTTCGCCGGGCGTTTCGGGGGCGCTGGCTTTTCAGTCGCCTTCGCCGCAGTCGCTTCGAGCTCGGTGCCGTCGCTGATTGCCGCGCCGCCGCCTGCATCCTGCCCCGCGTCGGTTGCCGTGGCACTCGGTTCTGCTGCGCTGGGTTCTGCTGTGGTGCTGGGCTCGGACGTGTCCTGAGCGGTGGCGCTCGGTGCTGTCGCGCTGGGCGCTGCGGCGGCCTTCGGCGGCTCCGCACTGGTTTGAGAAGAAGGTTTACCCGAGTCACGCAGCAGCCAATAGCCAACACCGATCATGGCGATCAGCGCTATCGCGATCAGTCCGAAACTACTCGACTTGGATTCCTGTTTGCTCGCTCCGCCGCCTTCGCGGCGCGTGGGAGGTGTGGTCGTCAACGTCGACATGGCGGGCTCGCCGCTGCTCTTGCGGCCGACCACTTGACGTGCGGAGCGCGGCGAGTCGCTGTCCGTGCGCGCACTCGGGATGTTGGCGTACTTGAACTTTTTCTTTTTCTTGCGGCTCTTCTTCTTCTTACTCTTGCCGCGCTTGGTGCTCGGCCGTCCGCTGTCTGAGCGAGTCGCGGCCTCTTCGCTACCTGCGTCGTCCACGTCTTCGTCGGCGTCGCCGTCATCGTCATCGGCATCGCTGTCGTCGAATTCTTCCTCCGCCTCGGCGTCAGAGTCGTCGTTCGAGCTTTGGTCGTGCAAGCTCGCACCTGACTTCGGCACGGTGGCCTCTTCGTCGTCGCTTGTCTCGTCTTTCGCGCCTGGGTCGCGCTTCTGCACGCCGAGACTCTTGAACAGCTGGCTGTCGTCGACGTCGTCCCCACTTGGGAGTTCGGGTTTGCTATCCGCGGACAGCTGTCCGGGCCGCAGACTCCCCACGGCGCTCTTCAGCAGTTCCGAGCTCTGGTCCAGCATGTCGCTGCTTGGTGGGGGCCGACTGCTGGAACGATCACTCGGTCCGGGGGCAGGGGGATCCGAGAGACGGATGCCCTGCTTCGCGGCGCCGTCTTCGAAGTTGCTGGGCGCGTGTGAGCGAGCAGCCACCAAGCGGTCGATCACCGCCACGGAATCGTCGTCGATCTTGATGAACTTGACGCCCATGCCAGCAGGCTCATCTGGGCCACGGTCACGTTCTCGGCGCCAGGTGACGCGGCCGACGCCGGTCATCACGCTCTGCTCTTCCGCGATGCGCACCTCGAACTTGATCAAGGTGCCAGTGGGGAAGGGGGAGGCGGTCTTGATGAAGATGCCTCCGCGGCTGACGTCGTACGAATGGTTCTCGACGAACTCGGCAACGGTGGCGCTCTTGTAGCGAACCGTCAGGCTGAGGATTTTGGCTCGAGGAGCTCTGCGGCTATCCTTACTCATGGGCTGGTGGGGCGCGGATTGGTGGGGGTCGCCTCGGAGGGTACTCTCAGGCGGGGTGTGACCTGTGCACACATCGCCGCCTCCGCGCCGTCGATGGTAGCCCCAAAGGCCTGATTATTCCCATACAAAAACCCCAGACCCCTCGCGAAAGCCCACCGCGTTCCAGATCGAAAGGTCCGAGAATCATGATAGGTTTTTGCGCCGATGCCGAAGGACTACTTCCGCGCCTTCGAACGCCGCGCGACCAACCTGCCCGCCCGGATCTCTCCCGTCGGAGAAGAGCTGCAGGCGGCACGCATCCTCAACCTGAGTCTAGCGGGGGCTCGAGTGGCTCCGACCAAGCGACTGCGCGTTGGAACCCGAGTCCGTCTCGAACTGGAAGTCCCCCATCTGTGGGCGCCGCTGCTCATCCCCGCGCAGGTCGTGTGGGGGACGGACGTCGCGGGCGCGCAACACGTCGGCATCTCGTTTCAGTTCGATGATGCACGCATCGCGGCGTGGGTCCTCGACGTCTTGGGCTCGAACGCCTACGGCTGACGTCGCGGGCTGAGGCCAGCGCGATCACCCATCGCACTTAGCCCCCGCTCACCGCCCGTTGAACCGCGGGCGCCCGATCCCGCGGTCCACCGGGCCAGTTCGGCGTCGCCTTCGCCGAATCACTCCGTCGCTCGTTCGATGTCGTCACCGAGTCCGTCCAGGGCGGCGTCGACGTCACGTCCAAACTCCGCGAGATCTGCATCCAACTTGCTCTTGGTCTGTTGCCATTCGCGGTTGGCATCACTTTGCAGCTCGTCGATCCGTTCGCCCAACTCCCGGCGTTGCTCCGCGAGTTTGTCTGCGGCCGCTTTCGCCTTCTGCTTCGCTGGTTCAGCGCTCTCTTCAGCGCGCTTCTCCAACGCGTCAATCTTGGCGTCCAGCTTTTCCAGCTGTGCGTTCGCCTTCTCCTTGAAGCGTTCGAGGCTTTGCTCGACGTCTTCTGCTGACTCGTTAGCGGCGTATTTGGCTTCTTGGACCTGTCGGTCCACCTCTTGTGTGGCTTCCTTCGTGTCCTGCTCGATGCCCTTGGCCGTGTCGTCGCACGCGAGAGCCATGGTGATCAGTACTGCGGCGAAAGCCGTCCCCGAAATTGCCTTGAAGTTGTTCATGGACGACTCGGACTGCAACCGATGTGCCAGGGCGACGCAAGGCGCAGGTTACAGCTGAACAGGCTGCGAATGCTCTCGGCCGTGGGCATCGCGGGTGCTGAACTGCCACGCTGGTACCCTTTCTGCCACGGTGCTTCGTGAGCGGGCAAAGACACCGAGAGCGCGCAGCAGATTGGATCGGACTTTGCACAGCGCAGGGCATGAGGATGCAACACGAAGTTAGATCGAAAGGTTCGACATGGCAGAGCTGATCGCCATCACCTACGAGGGGCGGGAAGAAGCGAACGACGTGCGTAACGCGTTGACGTCGATGTCCGAGGCGAAGCTGATCGACTTGGAGGACGCCGCGGTGGCATACAAAGACCAGAACGGCGAGCTGCAACTCGACCAGGAGCTCGATGAGACCGCAGCGGGAGCGTTATACGGCGGTTTCTGGGGGGTACTGCTTGGCCTGTTGTTTTCGATAGGTACTGGGGGAGCGTTGGCGCCCCTCGTCGCAGGAGCATTTGGCGCTAGCTTTGGCGCGCTGAGCGCCCGGCTGAGCGACTTCGGTATCAACGAAGAGCTGATGCGGCAACTCGCCAGCGACATCGACGACGGCAAGGCCACGCTGTTCGTCCTCGCCCGCAACGTCACGTATGACGAGTTGATGCCGCGCCTCGGTCGGCACGCGGGTAAGGTGCTCAGCACGAGTTTGCCCGAAGCCGCCGAAGCGGAGCTACGCCGTTGGCTTCACGATGCTGCATAGAGCGGCTCACGAGCTGGAAGGTCTATTCTTGTAGACAGAACACGCGCCGCTCCTGAGTGCAGCCCGAACGACAGCAGCCTAGCGAGTTGTCGCTGCCCGACTGCGGATCCCCGCCGAACATGGTGTTGTCCGTACCGCCCGACACGCTCCAGTCTTGGCAAGTTTGCTCGGGTTCTAGCTCGCCGTCGAAGTCGCCGCCCGTGAGTGCGAACGTGTCGGCGGCGTCGTACGACACCACGAGTTCACCATTTGCCAGCACATTGAGTCCCGTGAGCACCTCGTGAGAGTTGGCCAGGTCGGCGGCGTCCGCTACGAAGGGGATACCATCGACACGAACCCATGGGTCGCCGTCGAGATCGAACCGATCCCAGAGCGGCGTCGTGCTCGTTGCTATCGCGGCGAGAAAACTTCCGCCTAGCCCCGCGCCCTCCGCTTGGCAAATGGTGTCGGCGGCGCCGATGCCCTCGTTGGCCGCCACACGTGCGTCACTCAAGAAGGCGACGCGCCCGCTTGCTGGAGTGAAGCTGAGTGGAGTGGACTTGTCGACGCCCACGCACAACAGCCCAGCACCAGAGTCGCAATCGATGGTGGTGGTGTCCGACAAGCGTACGCCAATCCCCGTGGAGCTGCCTACCGCAGCTCCTTCAGGCGGGCGTCCTCCGTCGGCCAAAGGCGGATCGAGCTCGCCCCAGTCGCCGCACGAACCTGGGCTCAGCGTTTGCTCTTCGTAATAGAAGGGTCGGTTTCCGCCGAGCTGTCCGTCACTATTCGTGCCCGTCCAGAACATGTGTTCCTGTCGTTCACCAGCCGCATTGTAGGCTACGGGCATCAGGCTCTTGGCTGTCGCCCAATCTTCGGCAGTGTCTGCGATCGGGTAGCCGTCGATACGTACCCAACCTCTAGCGCTGCCCAGACGGTCCCTGGCGTCGGTTGTCGTCGTGGATAACCAGGCACGATAAGTTCCGTCGAGGCCAGCCGCCTCTGCGTCCTGAGCGCAAGTTTCGTCAGCACCCTCCAGGCCGCCCAGCGCGTAGGCGTTCACGTAGTTGGTCACGAACATCAGGTTGTGCGGGCTGCTGAACTGCGCTTCCATGCGCGTCGTTTGTTCGCCCATGGTGATCGTACACTCGGCGGCGTCACACGAATGTGAGTCTCCGAAGGCTGCGACCCACCCCGTAAACTCCATGCCGCGCCCGGGGATCGCGTTGATGGTCGCGTTATCGCCAGGGATCAGCTCGACCGAACAAGCGGGCTGACTGCAGGGCTCACCATTCAGTGCGACCGTGCCCAGCGCGTTGGAGCTGGTAACCACCAAGAACACCGTCGTGGGACCCGACGAGTCATCGACCGAAGTGTCGTCGGTATCGTCGTCCGCTGCGTCGTCGACGTTCGAGTCGTCGACGGACGTGTCGTCCGTGGTTCCGTCGTCGACGTTCGAGTCGTCGACGGACGTGTCGTCCGTGGTTCCGTCGTCGACGTTCGAGTCGTCGACGGACGTGTCGTCGTCGCTCACGTCATCGACGGCAGCGTCATCGGTGTCGTCGTCGCCCACGTCATCGACGACATCATCGGCGTCGTCGTCTGCCGTGTCATCGGCGGGAGGAACTGACGCATCACCACTCGAGTCGTCGTCCGCCGCGGTGTCGTCGCCAAAAGAGGCATCGCTGTCGTCGTCCGCTGCGTCGTCGTCGGTGTCGTCGCCCGCAGAGGCATCGCTGTCGCCATCGTCGTCGTCGGTAGCGTCGTCAGCATCCGCTATCGCATCGTCCTGGTTGGTGTCATCGCCAACGCTGGAATCGTCGGTGCTGTCGTCATCAATGCCGTCATCATCAATGCTAGCGTCGTGGGTCACGTTGGTGCCGCCGTCACTTTCGTCGTTCTTCTTCTTCTTGTCGTTGGTGCACGCTGCTGCGTACAAGGCCAAACCGCAAATGCCCGCTAGCAATCTCATCCGCATACTCGACTCCAATGTCGCGAGGAAGCGCGCAGACTAGCGTCTTGCGCCCCGCAGCTCTACGCGATTGGGATCTGGTTGCGCTGTCAGTGGAGTCACTGCGGATTACTCCCAAGATCTGATCCCAAAACGCGGGAGGAAACCCCGAACCGTGCGGGCGCCGAGCCTGGATCCGTGACTTGGAAGCGCCTTCCCTGGGCTTCTGCTGCTTCGAAGCCAGCAGGCTGCGCCGCTACGACTCGCGAAGACCCCAGCCAACGAGCTTGATGAGCGGGTTCTTCCGACATTGCCAGGTACGAAGCGACGACGCTCGACGACGATTGACCGACGCACAGCTCGCAGAGCTGAACATTGGTCTGATCGTCGCCTCATGTCGTCGCTGCATTGCCTGGCATGGCAGCAAACCCGCCCGTCAAGCTCGGTGGCTGAGGCTGTTTTCACGAGAACCGTAGCGGAGCAGCCTTCTGGCTTCGAGCAACGGAAGCGCAGGGGAAACAGCCTCAGGCGCCGAGATCGGCGGGCGTCCTGACGGATTGAAATGAGACCAATGCACAGCTCGCAGAGGGAGCCGCGCGGGTCCGGAACTCGACTTCCCAAGCAAGAGCTACATCAACATCACCTCGAGCTGGGCGGCGCATGTGTGATGAAGGTGCTTCGGTGAGCGTCGTGGGTGTATCACCGCGATCGCGCGGCCTCAATGTGAGTGAAAGTTTCGAAGCCGAGAGCATGGTGCGACTCATTCGTGCGCCAGCCCGCAAGGTCAGAACATGGTGAACGCACGAGGCGTGAAGCACTACGTCTAATCCCTCGCGGGCCGCGGGTAGCTGTGAGATAGTGACTCGCCAAGCGCATGGCGCTCAGCGCCGAGAACCTGCAGATGAAACGAGTGTCATTCGTGAGAGCGTCCAATGTCGTGAGCGGCGCCAATGTCGTGAGCGGCGCCAATGTCGTGAGCGGCGCCAATGTCGTGAGCGGCGC
>CBFGUG010000119.1:0-20201 GCA_965651905.1 uncultured bacterium
GAGTGCCACTGGTTCCCCGAGTGCCACTGGTTCCCCGAGTGCAACTGCGACGAGTGCCACTGGTTCCCCGAGTGCCACTGGTTCCCCGAGTGCAACTGGTTCCCCGAGTGCAACTGCGACGAGTGCCACTGGTTCCCCGAGTGCCACTGGTTCCCCGAGTGCAACTGCGACGAGTTCTGGCAGTGCTCCCGAGGCCGACGACGGACTCGGGATGTCGCCCGCAGCAACAGAGAGCCAGGTGTTGACGTTGACGACACCCGCGTTTGAAGCCGTCGCTGAGTGTTCGACGGACACTCCCGATGTGTGTGGCGTTTTTCCAGATGCGCACATCAGCTTCATGGGGAATCTCAATCAGTCTCCTCAATTCGACTGGGCGGGTGCGCCTGCGGGAACGCAAAGCTTCGCGATCGTCTTGGAGGACGTCAGCTTTGGCCAAACGCACTGGGCGCTGTGGAACATTCCTGGCGATCTGACGACGCTACCCGCCGTTGTCGACGCGAGCAGCAGCATGCCTGCCAACGTGCCAGGCGCGTTTCAGAGCAATGCCACGTTTGCTGAAGGGGACGGGTATTACGGTCCGCAGGCGGGGTGTAACGTGTATCGATTCACGCTCTTCGCCCTGGCGACACCTCAGTTCACCCCCAGCCAACCTGAGTTCGTCACCCTCGTGCGGGATGAGTTGCTAGCTCTCGGTGATGACGTTCTGCTGGCGCAAGCCACGCTCAGCGCGCGCAGCAACTACATGAACGCGTGCGAATAGCGAGTCATTCGCACCAAGGCGGCCTTCGGAGATCGAGTGAAACGCTGTATTGGCGCATCGCGCCACACTCACTGGCGTTCGTAGAACGTGATGCTCACGCCGCCGCCAGCGCCACCCGGGTCGGAGCTGACGTAGTTGTTCTCGTTCAGGTAGGCGTAGGGGCCGTCTGCGCGAGCTTCGAATAGGGGAACCAGTGCTCCGAAGGGGCCACAGTTTCTGATCAGTACGTATTCGCCATCGTTACTCACGAGCGAGTAGCGCGCGTCGAGCGTCGCTCCGCCGCTGAGGATTTGGTAGTCGGCTCCGCCGGGCACGATTGATCCAGTGATCCCACCCGAGACCGTGCCGCCAGTGATCGGAATGATGTTGCGATTGCCACGTTTACTTTCGCCAATCGAGATCGAAGCCCCGAGGGAGACCGTTTCGGTGAACACGGTCGCGCCAGCCGCACCCGTTTGCGTCGAGCACTCCCACGGCTGGTGGTCGACGCCCGCAGGATCGCTGATCACGACCGTGGTCTCGGGCGCCGTCACGGAAGCGATGTCGTAGACGTTGAATTCGATCGTGCCTGCAGCTTCATCGACCACTCGGGTAGCGGCAAACTGACCATCGTTGAGCCAACTATGGCCGCTCGAGTTTGGCGCTTCGAAGTCTGGAACCAGGCGAACGATCGAGTCCCCCGCGGGCGCGAACCCGCACGTGCGCATCAAGATGGGTGTACCGTCGCTCGTTCGCAGAATGATGATCTGTTCGAGTTCGACGGAGCCGTTCGAGAGCGTGAGCTCCATGTCCAACCCGCCCGTCAAAAACTCCCCAGACACGGCTTCACCCGAAAACTCGCCGCCCACCACGTCGAGTAAACGTCGATCGCCATACTGAGTCGTGCCGTACTCGTGAATGTCGCCGAGCTCGAGTGTCGCCGAAAAGACGGGCACTCCCATTTCTGGAGGTGGCACGCCTTCAGGCATCCCGCAGGCCCATGAAGGATCTGGAATGACGGTCGCTTCCGCTGCGGAGGCTGGGCCTTCGACTTCTTCGGGGCCGCTGCCTGTGCCCGCGTCGGTTCCGTCGGCTTGCGGCGCGTCGTCGCCCTGCGGCGGTTCGAGGGTATCATCCATCGCGGCCAGGTCGTCGCTCGGGTCCACAGCGACCGCTTCATCGTCGCTCCCGACGTCGTCCATCGTACCCGCCGTTTGATCGTCGTCTCCGTTTGCTTCGCCCCCAGCGTTGGGGCCATTCGACGATGTGCTGCCTGTGGCTGGGCTCGTGGTGTCGGTAGTTGGTGCAGGCGTAGTCGTATCAGGTGCGGCTGTATCGGCGCCGGGAGTGGTCGGCGAACCGCTGGAGGTTGCCGCGGCTGAGCCGTTCCCCGACGAAGGCTCGCTAGTGGTTGCAGTGGTCGATCCAGACGCCACCGTGTTGGACGTGGTTCCCGAGGTTGCCGCCGCGACGGAGCCGTCACCTCCATCGTCTTCGACACAACTTTGGCTGGTCATGCAGACCAGCGCACCCAACACGACTTTCTTGAACATCCGAGAAGCTTGCTATCCGTGATTGGCGAGACTGCCAGCATTCAGACGTAGGGTTCGTGCGGGAGCAAAGGCGGAGGGCAAGATTGTCCGCCCTCGTGCTGCTCAAAAACTCTGCTCCCACTGACACCGACCACACATTCAAGCGCCTGCGCTGACGATGTGTCGCGTCGGGCTCGTGGAGTGTCCGCGCCTGAGGCGCTTGCGGTACGCAACTTGGCGGCGGCGGCTGAGCTCGACGAGCGGCGACCACACGCGGTGAGTCATGCGGTTCTCTATCAGCCAGTGCCACAAGTGGTTCGAGCGCTTGTACAGGTAACTCATCGCTAGGTACGCGGGAACCGCGCGCGGATCGGTGGGGCGGCGTCGCCAGATCGAAGCGTGGGAGAACAGACGTTCGTACATCCAGGCGTATCCCTGGGCGAGCTGCTCGCGGCTCATCCGCTTGGGTTCGAACACGACGTGGGACGTGTCGTACTCGTTCCAGTTGCGATGCAGGATGCGCCCCTCACGCTCCAGCTGTCGAAATAGCGGCGTGTTGGGGTAGGGCGTCAAGATGTGGAAGGTCGCGCACTCCAGGCGGTTTTCTTCGATCCAGTCGGCGGTCTTGGCGAACACGTCGGGCCCGTCGTGATCGAAGCCGAGCACGAAGCTGCCGTTCACCTGAATGCCGACATCATGCAACATGCGAACACGTCGCGCATAGTCTTCCGAGACGGGGGTCTTCTTGCGAGCGTCGGCGAGGTTGCGATCCTCGAGGCTCTCGAGGCCGATGAACACGCCAGTGCAACCCGAGAGTGCCATGGCACGCACCAAGCTGGGGTCGTCGGTGACGTCGATGGTCACCGCGGCGCTCCAAATGATGTTCAGGGGCTCGAGGGCTGCGCACAGTTCGTGCAGGTAGGGGCGATTGGAGCCCAGGTTGTTGTCTGTGAACACGACGTAGGGTTGGCCGTCATCGCGTATTTCTTGGGCGACTCGTTCGGGCTTGCGCATGCGATACGGCATCTTCAGACCGTCGGTCGCGAGGTAACAGAAGCCGCAGCGATTGTGGCAGCCACGCGTCGCGTTCAGACTCGTGGTCGTCAAAAAGCCGTCGCGGGGTAACAGGTCGCGTCGCGGAGCGGGCTCTTCTGCGTAGTCGTTCTTGAATCCTGCGCGGTACACGGGCTTCAGTGCTCCCGCTTCGACGTCGCGCAGGACTTGACCCCACAGCTGAACGCCTTCACCGATCGCGATGGCGTCCGCATGGGGCATCACTTCGTCCGGGCACGACAGCACGTGCAGTCCACCGAACACCACCTTGCTACCCAAGGCGCGATAATGGCGGGCCAGGGCGTAGGCGCGCTCGGCGAACGTGAGGTGCACGGTGATACCGACGACCTCGGGCACTGGTGTGTGGGGTGGCGGTCCCTGCAGTAGGTTTTCGTCCCAGTACTGCACCTGCCAGTGGTCGGGGGTTGCCGCCGCAATACTGGTCAGCGCCAGCGTCGGCGTCAGCACGTGCTTACCGAACGAGGCGTGAGGATCCTTCGGGTAAAACGGATTGATCAGCAGCGCGCTGAGCGGCGCGGGCGCGGCGTGATTCTTCGGCGGTTCCAAGCGCGGCGCCTCGCGCATGGCGGCGGGCATGTACGGTTCCGAGCAAGGCTTCAGGAACGGTGTGGTCGGGTCGGTGGGCGTCAGGGTCATGATTTCCTCCAGGGTTGAGGCGCCAACGCGCGAGTGCCGCCCCGTGTTGGTGAGCACCAACGATCTCCCCGGTTTTTCCCTCAAAGCTCCATGGAAGCTCCTCGAATAGATGGCCGACTGCGCGACGCGATTCTTGCACATGAGTACACCAAACCGTCTATAGCTGCCGAGTGCGATCGCGACCTGGCTCTGGCGTTGGGGGGTATTGGCTTGGGAACAACGGCAGAAGCGCGCGCAGCCTGCGCTGCCTGATGGGTGCGGCTTTGGCTTTGACCTGCGCTGCCTGCGTCCGACCCGAGACACCCGAGGTGCTCGTGGGGACGTTCACCATGTTCAATCGGCAGTCGCCCTTTCTGATCGCGGCGCCGCACGGCGAGTACGACATCAAAACCAGCGACCTAGTCTACGAGTACTGTGAGCAGGTGCGCTGGGATTGCCTGGTAGCCGAGGGGTTTCGCGATGCCCGAACGATGATCAACGTCAACCGACCGACGGCGGGGGCTCGCCTCGCTGAGACGCGTTTCACGGACAGCGCGGCGCTGGTCTACTCGCAATACGTCAGTCGCATTCGGCGGCTTTCGCCGCGCGTACTTTTCTACACCGAGATCCACGGGCATGAACACGCCAAGCTCGACGACGTAGTCGACATTGCCACGGTCGGAATTTCGGTAGACCAAGGCAAGTTCATCTACACGACGCTGAAAAACGCCATGATCGTGCAGGGCCTGGGACACCTAGAGGTGCGTATCGACGTGCTCGAGTCCATTCACTACAAGGCCACCCATGCGCGACGCTTCGGCGTCTTGTCGTTCCTCAGCCCGGCGCTTCACATCGAGTTGCCCCGCTCTGCGCGCCATGAGCTGCGACACCAGACCGTGCGGGCGCTGGCCGCATCGCTGCCTGAGATCGCCAGGATCGTCTCGCCCTTCAGCGCCATGCGGCCCGTTGCTGTTGGCGGAACTTTGGGATCGGGTGACGATGGTGTTATGCAGTAGGCGAGCATGACGACGGCGCTGGTGTTGCCAGGTGGTGGGGCGCGGGGCGCCTATCAAGCGGGAGTGCTGGCGCGCCTCGGTCAGCGGATCTCGGGCTTCTCACCCGATGTCATCACGGGCGTATCAGTTGGCTCGATCAACGCGGCGTATCTGGCCAACCATCGCGGCGGGTTCGAACAGGCTAGTGCGGACCTCGCGCAGCTTTGGTCGGGGCTGGTGACCGAACGCGTGGTGGTCACACGTCCAGCGCACTTGGTCAAGAACCTGACGCGCTGGGGGTTGCAGCTGACGTCGGGTGGTGCGAGCCCTCTCGACGACGCACGCTCCTTGTTCGATACGACTCCGCTGCGCAAGCTGCTGCAGGCAGAGCTCGGAGGGTCTGAGGGCGAGTTTGCTGGAGTACGCGACAACATGTTGGGTGGTCGTCTCCGCGCGTTGGCGGTCACGGCGACTAGTTACCGAACGGGCAAAGCCATCACGTTCTCGGAGAGTTCGACCGACGCGGAGCGCGGTGTTTGGGCACGCCCGTACCGCGAAGGGCGTATGGCTCAGCTGAACTTGAATCACGTCCTCGCGAGTTGCGCGCTGCCGCTGTTGTTCCCGGCCGTCAACGTCGAAGGAGAGTGGTTTGGTGACGGTAGCATCCGTCAATCGGCGCCACTTTCGCCGGCTGTTCACCTGGGTGCGGAACGTTTGCTCGTGGTGTCGACCTCCAAACCGCACCCCGAATCCCCGCGGCAGGGTTCGGACCCATATCCGTCGACCGCACGCGTGGCGGGCACAGTGGTCAATGCACTGATGTTCGACAGCACGACCTACGATGCAGAGTACGCCACGCGCATCACCAAGCTGCTGAGGCGGATCCCTCAATCGACTGTGGACGAAGGCGCGGCTGAGGGCGATGCACTTCGTCCCATCGACGTGTTGCTGCTCAGGCCATCACTCGATCTCGGTCGACTGGCGGCTGATTATGAACATCACTTGCCCGGATTCTTCAGATACATGATGCGGGGTTGGGGAACGCTGCGTAGCAACTCCAGCGATCTGATGGCGACGTTGTTGTTCGAAGCGGCTTACACATCGCGTCTACTCGAGCTGGGCGCGGAAGACGTCGACCGCCAATGGGCAACGATCGAGCGATTCTTGGTAGAAGGCTGAGCTGCTGGCGAGGTGCGGCGGGTAACTCCAGGCTGGGTTGGTTTTGAGTAAACGTAGTGCGGAGTCCGTCAGGCTCCGGGTTGGTGTTTCACGGTGACGACATTGTTCTCGCTGTGAAACACGGTTAGTGCATGTTTCATTTCTTCTGACTAGCGCTTGCACGGATGGCACGTGCTACCGTTGACCAGTGACGCTGTGGATGAGTTGGTCGGGGTTCTTCAAACTGGTGGGGTGTCTGGTTGGGATTTGCCTGCTTGCACCCGCTTGTACCTCGGGTGGTGCGGAATCCGCGCAGAGCGTGACCGGAGTCGACGAGAGCGACGCGGCCACTGACGTCAGCGTCGACGCGGCTACTGCAGAGATTGTGACTGACGCTTCGGTCGAGGCGGAAGTGGATGCGGCTGGTGAAATCCCCGCCGAGCACACTGATACGGATGCGAGTGTCGAGCAGCAACCTGATGCTGAAGTGGAAGCAGGGTTCGACGCTGGAGCCGACCGCGAAGTGGGACAAGCTGACGACGCTGGCACCACTGTTCCATCGAGCGGTGTCGACGCAGCCCTGGATGATGTGGAAGCGGGGGCACCACTGTGGAAGGGTAGGCCTGCGCCTGAAGAATGTTTGGGGGCCAGACCGGATGTTGAAGCAGTAGAAGAACCCGTGCCCTGCCGACTCCCGAACGTCTGCTCGCAGGTACGTGTCGATTGCGTCGATGACACCGAGAGTTGTGAAGTGCACGGAGCGATCGACGATGCTGGGACGCAGCGATACTTCGTCTTTCACGAGAGTGCTGTGGAGGCTGTTGAGTGCGTGTTCGATGCACTGATATCGAACCAACCCACGCACTTTGGGGTGTTGGGTTCTATCCGCCATGACTTCGTCGATCAGTTCGATTCGGTTGCGGTACTCGGCGACGGAACTGCGGTTCTCGAGCGCACGCTACGCAACGACGACAACCGCGACAGCTTCGGTCCAACGCACTTCCGCATTCGCTCGCAGGAGTGGTTGCAACAGTGTCGGGAACTGCCCGCTGGCAAGGATAAGTGGTTGTGCTTGACGAACTGGTTCGAACCAGAATGTTTGCCCGGCCTGCCTGCTTGTCCCGATTGAGGTCGACGGCGCGAGTGACTTGGTGAAAGTGAACGCGCGGGGCTGACGAAGTCGCCGGGGAGTGTGCGTTTTCGGGTGAACGCGTGACCCAGCTGCTGCGCTGGGGCTCATACGAAAGGGGGAGGGGCACGCCCTAGACTCACGCGCTGTGATGCGGCTCGTGCATGGGCGCTATGCACGACATGAGTTGGATCCTCTTGGGCCTACTCGGCAGACTCGTGGAGCATCGAGAAGACGGGCTCGATGTGTGACGCGGCGAGCTGGTGGGACCCAGTTCGCGGCGTCGAGACTACTGGCGCACGCCCACAGGGTGGCGTCGGATCGCCATGGGAGAACATATGGAATCGCGAACGAATCGCTTCAACGAGTCGCTCGACAGTTTGACTGCCACAGCACGCGGGGGAATTTCACTGGCGACAGTCGTCGCAGCTGCATTCGTCGCCGTGTTCGCGGCGAGTGGTTGCAATGGAGATGCTGGTACGAGCAGTAGCAAAGACGTGTTGGCGGATGCGGGCGCTGGAGCAAGGGACGCCGCGACGGACCCAGCACCGACGAGCACCAGCGCGCGACCTTCGGGTTCTTCGGGCGAAAACGGAGGTGTGGGAGCTGGCTCGCGGGACGCGGGGGATACGGGCGGCGGCGCGTCAGGTGGCGGTGACGGCCCAGGCGCGGAAGGCGGCGGGGCGACGGTTACTGGGTCCAATGCGCGTGCACTGTCGGACTACTCGAGGTGTGACCGCGATAGCGACTGCCCCGTGGGCTACGGGGACTGCGTGCGAGAGGTTTCGCTCAACTCGAGCGGCGCTGCCGGAAAAACGGCGGTGGCGGTCAGTGACATCTTTCCCGAGGTCGACACGGGCGGAGTCTGTAGCCGCGTTTGTACCAACGAACCCAGCGCGTGCTCGGAACTCAGCGTGCGAGATCAACGAGGCGATGCAGTGCCGTACACTTGTCAGCTCGTGGTCGTAGGTGAAAGTCCCTACGTGGGCGGCGAGTTTCCGTTCGAGGTCGACGAGGAGGCAATGTCTGCGGGGATCGCCTTCGGTGCGATCTGCCGCCCCCCGTTTCAGCTTCATGAAAATGTCGAGGATTCGTTTTGCAAAGAGTGTTCGTCGAATGGCGAGTGTGGTGCGGGCTTGTGCTATGAGCTGAACACGCGTGCGCTGGGCTCTGCTGCCGACCGCGGCGTTTGTCTGGCGCCCTGCGAAGAGGACGCTGAGTGTCCCGGCGGGTTTACGTGTGAGTCCTTGACTGACCGCGGCGAGGAGTTGGGTTCGTTCTGTGCACCGCTGCTCGAGACCTGCGGCGCGTGTCTGGATCGCGATGCTGACGGCTACGGAGTCGGCCAGTGCGGAGACCGCGGCACGCTCAGCACGCCTGTCGACTGTGATGACAGTAATCCCGCCGCGTACTTCGACGTCGACGATCCTGCCCACGCTTTTCCCGACTCTTGTGGGGAGCAAGATTACAACTGCAACGGGCGGTCGGATGCGGCCGAGCAGCTTGAAGAGCCCACCATCTACGGTGCCGAGCACTGTGGCGCTTGCGGAAACGCATGTGCTGGCGCAGTGGAGAACGGCGACGCCGAGTGTTTGGTGACGGACTTGGGAGGGGTGTGTGGCGCCCGCTGCGAGACAGGCTGGGCAGACTGCACCGACGAACCCGGTTGCGAAACCCCCGTCGACGACCCGTCTCGTTTGTACTTTCCAGATCGAGATGGTGACGGCTTTGGCGATGGTTCGGCGCCCTCGCAGTTTGCATGTGGGGGGCAGGCGCCCCAAGGCAGCGTGCAGGACGCGAGCGACTGCGATGACGACAGCGCGGACGTCTACCCAGGCGCGCCTGAACTGTGTGACGGACGTGATAACGACTGCAACGGGGAGTTTGACGAAGGTCTCGCCGAGGATGGCGAGACGTGGTACCTCGACGCAGACGGTGATGGGTTCGGTGATCCTGAAGAGTTTACGATGGCGTGTCAGCAACCCGAGGGGTACGTTGGCAGCCCGGGCGACTGCGTCGACGACGACGAGCTGATCAACCCGTCCGCACCCGACGACGACTGCAACGGCGTAGACGACGACTGCGACGAGCAGACTGACGAAGACTACCTCGCCGAGATCGAATGTGACGGTGACAATTCCGCTAGCGTCTACATGTGCGTTGACGGTGAACTGGTCTGTGAGTGTGTTCCCAGCGAAGAGTTCGACGTCCCTGGGGACGGTCTTGATTCCGACTGCGACGGCTTCGATGCCGACGTCGGTGCTGTGATCTTTGCCGCACCCGGCGACGATCCTGAGTGTTCCGGCGACCAAGGTACCACCCCCGATAATCCGTGTCGTCAACTGCAAGCCGCACTAGACCGTGCGGCGAGCGAAGGCAAGAGCGTGGTGGCGTCGGTTGGTACGTACGTTACCGAGGTTGCTATCGAGCTTCGCAGCGGCGTGAGTCTATACGGCGGCTTCGACTTTGCCACGGGGCGCCTGGCGTCGGGCGGCGAAACTGTAGTCCAACGGGTAGGCGCTGGACACCGCGTTGTCGTCGTCGGACTCGACATTCACTCAGCGACCACGCTGTCGGAGGTCGTACTGGAAGCGTTGACGCCAGACGAGCCGGGGGCGGGAACCTACGGGCTGTTATGTGACGGGTGTACGGGCCTGACACTGAGGGACGTTCTCGTCACGCTCGAGGCCGCCGCCGATGGAGCCGTCGGCAGTGCCGGCAGAGCTGGCAACTTCGGTAGCAATGGTGGCAACCGCTCGGGCAACAACACGGGCGGAGCGGGCGGCGCGAACTACGTGCGTGGTGGTAACGGCGGGTCGGCGGACGAGTGCTGGAGCAGTGCCCATACCGACGGCCAGGGGCCCAACGGCGGCAAGTCCAGCGGCCAGGCTGGCGGAGACGGAGGCGGCTCGACGTCACCTGGCGTCGGTGGCTCGGGTTTCGTTTGGATCCCTTGGCAAACCGACTTGCAGCTTTGGACGAGTAGCGCAGGCAGTAGCGGAAGCGCGGGTCTGCCCGGGAGTGGCGGCGCCGGCGGCGACGGATTCCACGAAGCCAAGTACATCATCTTCTACGTCGGTTGCGATTGGGGTGGCGGCGGCGGCGGTGGTGGCGGCGGCGAACAAGGCTTCGGCGGAGGAGGTGGTGGCGGTGGAGGATCCTCCATCGGTATGCAACTGCGCGACTCGGCGGGGCTAGCGCTGCTGTCGACGGAGATCCGTGTAGGCGGTGCTGGTCGTGGAGGAACGGGTGGCGTCGGCGGCGACGGGGGCAACGGTGGTGCACGCGGACTCGGCGGAGGTGGCGGTAAGCATGGCGGTGCGGGTGGCAAAGGCGGTGGGGGATCCGGCGGTGGGGGAGGCGTCGGCGGTAGCGTCGTCAACTTACTGCTCGACCCGATCACTCGAGCCAGTCTCGACATGACGGGAGTGCGGCGAGGAACCACGACCCACGTTGCTGGTGCGGGGGGCCTGGGCGGCATGGGAGGTAACGCCACGACTGGCAATTCAGGTGTGGAGGGTTTACCCGGGGCCGCTGGGATTGCTTGTGACGTTGCGGAAGTTGAGAGCACTGGCGATGCGGCGTGTGTTGCTGTGCTCGACTCGGCCGAGCCCGAGCTGGAGGCGTTGTGATGAATCTCGCGGCATTCAAACCAGCCGTTCGCTATGCCGCAATACTTTGGGCAGTCGTGCTCATGACCAGCTGCTCGAGATCATCGGATGGTGACGGTTCTCGTCGTTCGGGCGGTGAGCGGGCGGTGGACCGTCAATCGGCACCACTGCGCGCGTTGGAAATCGCGTCGACGGGTGGCTGCGCCGTCGACGTCGACTGCGCGTCGGGGATGTTCTGCTTTCAGCGTCAGTGCGCCTTCGAGTGTGAGGACGACGACGAGTGTGCGGAAGGTGCCCAGTGTTCGCCGCGGGGCTCGTGTGTTTCATCAACTTCGGAACAGTCACCCACACCAACGGACTTCGAACCCAACGCCCGCGTAGTCGGGACGCCGAACGGCGTGTTCGAAATCGTGGACCAAGATGTGGTCTCGTTGCGCTTGGAGCTGAGCGGAGCTGTTTCGTCGGATGGGATTCTCTACGCTTTGCAGCGATCGGACGAACCAGACAGCGGGCGCAAGTTGTTGCGAGCGCGTGAGACTGATGGTGGTATCGAAATCCCCATCTCCGCGGGCATGGCGCACCAGCGTCACGGTGCAGGGCGCCAGCAAGTCAAAGTTCAGGTCATCACCGCCGTTGGAGCGTTTCGCGTCGTATTAGTGCCCAGCGTGTCGGTGGCGGGGTCGTACGCGGGTGAGGTGAAGCTCGAGCGGTTCGGGCAAACAGGACTTCCCATCGAGCTCGAGTTGGTCACCGTTCCGACGGACGCTACGCTGGACGAGGCTGAAGCAGCATGGGTGGTTTTTGGCGTCACGCGCGAGGGCCTGTTCTCGCCGATCGAAGCGTTCGACGGGGCTCCCGAGTGGGTTGCCGCTGCGATCGAGTACGACGATTTCACCGAGCGATGGGTTGCGACTACCGAATACGAGTATCGACTGGGTGAGCAGAGCGTCCTGAGGACGGAAGCTGGGCAGGTTGTGCGTACCATGCGTTTCGAGCTCGAACCGCTGTCTGGCGGACGGCTGATCGGTGCTTTCTCCGATCGTTGGGAGGGGTTGTACGACGCACGCTCTGCTCAGGGTGTGATTGACCTCGTCGATGTGGTGCTCGAGGGTGAACTGGAGCTGATTCGCGTAGGTCCGCCATTGGATTCGGAACGAGTGCCAGCGCCGCTGGTGTTGTCTCGCCCCCTGCCATCGCTGTTGCCTCCGCCCCCGCTCTCGTTGTGCGCTGACGTGCAACTCGGCGACGAGATTTCCGAAGACGAGCGAGAGTATTCGTGTGGTGATATCGACGATGCGGCTGACTTCGAACGTGCGAATGCGGACGAGCAAGCTGCGTGCGCTCTCAGCTCAGCGAGCGTGGCACTTGGCGGGAAGACTACTGGGGCGCAGATCGCGGCGTTCCTGGACGACGATGTCGACAACCCTGGAGGCAAGAGCTTCGCGGAGTTCATGGAGGATTGCGCCGAGGGACGCGATGGAACCTGCGTGCCCAGTGCCGAAGTTCTCTGCGCGCGTCAGCTGCTGGCTCGCGCCGTGTACGGTCGAGACAGCGACGACGACGTCACGCGCAATCTGGTTGCAGTGTACGAAGACGTCACCCGCGAAGCGTTTTTAGGGCGGCAACTAGCAGCCTTCAACGCGGACGCCGACACGCGTTTGGAATGGTTGAAGACCACGGACTACCCGGCGATCGTGACCAGCGCAGTCCAGGACCTGGTCACGCGCTTGCTCGACGAGTGGCAAAGTGATGTGCTCGATACGCACATGGAAGTGCTCGGGGGATACTTCGATCCGTCGGGTTTGGCGGTGATGTCGCGTGCAACATCAGGCGAAGCGAGTGACGCCCGACGTCGACTTCTCGCACAGATCGTGCAGGGCTGGCGCGGAGCGCTCGATGCGCTGCTCGTCGCGACTGAACGCTGGGACGAACTATATCAGGACGCGGACCGACGAGCGGAACGAGCGGCGTACGTGCGGGCTCGCATCAAAGACTTGTATCTGATGGCAGGCGTGCTGAGCAATCTCAGCCGCGACGCGGGAGCTGGCTATCAGGCGAGCGCCTTCGGAGCGGGGTTCTCCGAGCTGATGCGCAGTCTTGCCAAACTCAGTCTGTCGTTCGACGAGTTGGTGTTTGCTCGTGACGCGGAGGTAGTGGTCTCCAACTCGTTGGACCCCGAAAGCACCAATCAGACCTTGTTGGCTGAGTACCGAATGGAAGCTGAAGCTGGTGTCGAGGCAGCAGCAGCAGCGGTCGTGGATGTGCTCGAACAGGCGCGGGAAGAGGCCCTCAGCGAGACCCAACTGCGCAATCGGATGGGCAACGAACTCAACGAACTGCGTGACGAACTCGTGCAGCTGTGTGGGCTGCCCGTCGGTTGTAACGCAAAAGACTTCCGTGCCGACTCGGAGTGTCAGGTAGCTGTGGGCGCAGGCAAGTGCGGCTTCACCCTCGCCCGTGAGACGGGTGAGGTCTTGGCGTTCGACGTGGGACAGCAAAGCGTTTCCGAGGCGGGGCGCGCGCTGCTTGCAGTGGCCGACGCGTCTGAGGGATTGGGCGTGGCGGCGGAAGAGGTTCGCGCGCATCAAGCCCAACTCAGTCTCGAGCTGGAGACGCTCGAGGCGTTGGCGGACAACGTCTACTACTGGAACGAACAACGGGCGCAGGGCGTGCATGACTTGCAGCGACTGTTCGAAGAGCAAGGCGTATGGGAGGGGCGTCAGCTGGCTGACTTGCGCGCCACGTTGGACCAGAAGGCTGCCACCCGCGAGGCTCAAATTGACCGAATGACGGAGGAGCTCGACGCCTGGAACGACATCCGCGTCGATGGCGCCAACAGCGACTTTGCTACTGAGTTCGCGACTACCCAGCTACGTGTCGGGGCTGCGTCTTTGCGCGATGCCGTTTCGGACGCCGAGGACCAAGCGCAGGCAGCCGCTGAAGCGTTGCCCAAGGCAGTGGGTGCCAGCAATGACACCACCAGTGGTGCGCGTGCTGCGATTCTGTTTGCCAAGGCCCACGTGACGGCGATAGCGCGCGTGGCGGCTCTTGGTTTGGATGCTACCGCCGCGGGGCTGGAAACTGATCTGGCTCGCGATCGCGCATTGCGCGAAGCAGAGCTTGCCCGACTCCAAGAGGAGGCAGCCCAGTCGGACTTGATGACGGAACAAGACCTCCAGGCTCTGGAGGAGGGCCTCGCGTTGAGAACTGCCGAAGCTCAATCGGAGATAGACGCGCTCGCGCAGGCTCAACGACTGGCCGAGGCTCAGCGCCAGGCGCAGCTTGCGTTCTCCCGCGACCTGTCCGAGTTGAATCGTCGGCGAACGGCGTTCATGCGAATGCTCCAGGAGCAGGCTGGGCTCTCTCTGCGTGCGAGTCGAGCCAAGCTCGGTGTGGACCAACGCGTCGCCGAGTACCTGAGCATCGTTCAGCGTGCGGAGCTGATGAACGCTCGTCTGTACGACTTGGAGGCGCAGCGCAACGACGTCAACCAGTTGGTGGGAAGCCCTGGCGCGGTGTTCGCCCGGGCCAACCGCTTGACCCAGGCCGAGAACCGACTGCAGCGAGCGAAGGGGCACCTCATGGATTGGTTGGTTGCTCTGGAGTATTTTGCCGTTCGCCCATTCGTCGACCAGCGACTGCAAATCCTGCTCGCTCGAAATCCCTATCAACTCGAAGAAATTCTGGAGGAGATGGCTCGATTGGAGAGGAGTTGTGGTGGCGTCATCAACGAAGACCACGCCGTGTTGTCCCTTCGCGAGCAACTGCTGGGGGTCACGTTGCCTGTGACCGACACCGTGAGCGGTGAGGAGCTCAGCCCACGAGAGCGTTTCTTGGCGATGCTGACCGAAGGCACAGTGCCGATCGACAAGCGCGTTCGTTACACGACGGACAGCACTATCGGCGATCTATTCGAACACCAGGGGCGAGTGCTGGCGGCTACTTTCGACATAGGGCTCGATGATTTCGCCAACCTGGCTTCGACCTGCAACGCCAAGGTGACCTCCGTGGAGGTTCAACTCGTCGGGGACTTGCTCGAAGCGGAGTCCAGCACCAAGCGCCCTACAGTGACTTTGCTCTACGACGGCACCGCAACGTTACGTTCGTGCCAAGTGGGGATCAGCGAACTGGTCGAACAGATCGGTCCGTCGCGCACGGCGTTTGGTGAGGTGACGCGGCTCAGAGTGCCCGGTCGCGCCATCTCTCCCGTCGCCACGATCAACGCGTGGGATTCAGATGAGGAAGCGAGAGGCAATGCGAGTCTGGCAGGCTTGCCCATCGCTTCGCAGTACACCGTGCTGATCGATACGCAGATCGGCGAGAACGACGCGCTTCGTTGGGAGAACCTCGAAGACATCCTGCTCGACGTGCACTACGTCTACAGTGACGTCTTCCCAGAGGGGCGCTGCAACTGATCAGCGAACCTCGGGTCGAGCCTTGGCCACCTTCGCTAGCAGTTCGCGCAGCCAGCGGTGTGCGTCGACTTCATGCGAGCGCTCGTGCCAGGCTTGGTAGAACACCGACTTGGGTTGTTCGAGCGGCAACGTCAGGATCTCGACGGGAGTGAATGTGGAGACCTCGTTGGCCAGTCGCGACGGCAGCGTGATGATGTAGTCGGTCTTGGCAATGATCTGCGGCGCGGCCAAGAAGTGTGGCAACCGCAGCACCACCTCGCGCGCCTTCTTCAGTCGATCGAGCTCGTGATCGACCAGGCTGCGCGTTGCGGTTCCCGTGGCGATCTGCGCGTGTTTCAACGAGAGATACTGTTCCAAGCTGAGTTTGCCGCGCTTCAGTTTCTTCAGAACTGGATGGTCCTTGCGCACCAAACACACGACGTGGTCCTCGAACAGCTTTTGCCGATAGAGACTTTGTGGGAGTTTGCCGAACACGCCCAGCGCCAAGTCCAGCTCGCCAGTGACCAACTGCCCCGCCGCATCATCGGCGGTTGCCGTGATCACGATGCGAATCCCAGGTGCTCTCAGTGCGACGGCTTCAACGTAGTGCGGGAGGAGTACGCTTGCAAAGTAGTCTGCCGCTCCAAGACGCAGCGTGCCTTCCGCTGTCTGGGCGTCGAACCGTCGGGCGGGCTCGATGACTCGTTGCAACAGTCCGAGGGCTTCGCGCAGCGGCAGCAACAATTCGCTGGCTTTGCTCGTTGGCTCCATGCCATGCGGCGTGCGAACCAACAACGGATCACCCATGAGTTCGCGTAGCCGCCCGAGTGCATGACTGACCGCCGACTGAGTGCGACCCAGCCGCGCTGCTGCCCGCGTCACGCTCTCTTCTTCGAGCAGTGCGCACAACACTACGAGTAGGTTGGTGTCGATGTCTTGCAAGCGAGGGGCGTCACCAACGCCAGCTTCGCGTCCAGAATCAGGCATTTCGTACGTCCCAAGGAATACGCAGTTCACCCCAAACCAGCGCCGAAAGCGCGTCGCTATCGTACAGACCCATGCGGTACTCGATCAGCCACGGCGTGTCACCGAGACGCTCGTCACCTGGCAGGATCGCGGTCATCGGCAGTGCGCTGATCGTGTGTCGATACGTCAGCTGAAAGAAAAAGCGCATCCACGGCATCGTCCCTGGGCGAAACTCCTCCAAGAAACTCAGGCGAGCAGCGACCTGGGTACATTCGACGCCGAGTGGGTCTTCCCGCTGCAGCCGCTCCAGGTCTTTTCGCAGGTGTTGCTGCCGCTCTTCGAGGTAACTCAGTGGGGAGCTGGTCGTAGTGCCCAGCTCTCGTGCGACACTGAAGTTCTCAGCCAGACTCTGTTCGTCGGCTCTGGGTGGCGCCACGGGATAACGACCCGTGGCACGCCGTTCGAGAGGAGTCGTACTTTCGTCTTCGAGTTTACCTGAACCGAGAACGGCTCGAGTGAGGCGGTACTCACCATTGGCTGAGCACACGTCCAGTTCGAATGGGTCGATGGGTTCGCCATCTTCAGACGTGATGTGGTTGCGTCCGACGAATGTCGGGTTGCCGAGCAACGCGACCTTCGCACCAAGCCACTCGGGCACTCGAACTCCTCGCTCTTGCCCGACGTCGAGGATCTGCGCGTCGAATACCTCTACGCCAGTGGGTGGACAGTGCGTCCGCTCGACCGTGCCGTCGGGCTGAAAGCGGATCACGCGATCGAGCTCGGGCTCTCCAACCCACGCGAAACTGTTCCCTGTTGCGCCGCGGGAGTGTTGGCTGCTGTCCGGATCTGTCGCCAAGCGCGTCTGGAACCAGCCGCGAAAACGCAGGGAGAGATAACGCGGGGCAAAGCTGGTGACCCAGCGAGCAGGAGAGCGTTCCGAGTACTCGAACTGTGTCCCGCGAATCTCGTCGTCGATGTCGGCCTGTGTCGGCGGCCAACCGTCCTTCCGTCTCGATATCAGTTCAGCGTGGAGTAGGGTAACGGTTTGCTGGACGTACCCGAGTTCGGTTGCGAGCTCTGGCGCCAGTTCGGCTGCAGGTCCCAAGCTGTCGCGGATGAACCCCGCGATCGCCGAGAGCTTCTCGACGGCGACGCGCTCTGTGGCGGAGGGGGCCGTCATCACGATGTCACCTGTGACGATCTCGAAGCTCGGGCCTAGGTTTCCCTTGCCCGGATCTTCCGAGCTGAAGGGAACCTGCGTGATGATGTCCGACAGGGGCGCGAGCACCTCCGTCATCAGAGGCAAGTAGACGAGCGTCTCCACGGCACGTCGCTCGTCGACGGTGCCCGAGTGCGCGAACAACTGGCTGAGCCACAGTAGTAGGATTTCGTAGCTCGTGTTGAAGGCTTGCAGCAGCTGCCACTGCAACGATGGAGGACCCGCGACGAGATTCTCCGCGGGCGGGTCACTGTCCGGGTGACGACGGATCATCGGGTTGTCGACGACCGGGCGACTCGGCGTGAAACGGTCATCCAGCCCCAACTCGGCCTCGTACTCACGAAGGATGTTGCAGAAGATTCGGTAGTGAGAATCCGCTCCCGGATCTGGAGCCCCCTCTCCCTGTCGTACAATTTCGTCGATCAGCGCTTTGGCTTCTACAGCTGAACGCACCGTGTTGGGTACGCGGCGTCGCCTCGGTAGGCGCACACCTTGCTGCGCTTCGTCGACGGGATCGTACTGCTCGAACTCCTGAACGACGAAGGTGTCCTCCGTGAACAACTTCTTCGCGGTGGCGTAAAGCTCTCCCACGGTGCGGTAGTAGTTCTCCTCAGGTGTTTGTCCGATCTGTGCGTAGGGCTCGCTCGGCTCTTCAAACCTGACGAACCTCGCGGCTGTTTCGCGATCGAAGCGGCGCAAGGTCATGGGGAGCCCAGGCTCGTCTGGCGAGGGGCGGTAGTACTTCGACACGTTGGGAAAGTTGGGTCTACCCAACATGGGCGAGCCCCCAGCCGCGACCAAGAGATTGACCGCCCATGCCAGGTGTTGCATCTCCTCCCGCGCGATGCGCAAGATCGAACGCTTCCACGAGCGCACCATTTCGAACTGATGGTTTCTGCGGTCGCCAGCGAACTCGTCGGGGCGCGTCTTGAGCGACATCGCTGCGAACAGGTATTGGCACATCAACGTGTGCTCCAGCTCCACCGCTTCGCGCAGCGCGTGAATCAACTGAGAGCGTTGTGCATCAATCGTGCTGGGGTCGCGTGATGTCATGACTTAGCTCGTCCCTTCTCGAGCAGTGGTCTAGAACCTCGACATCCCATGCCTCGGGCTGCTCGCGTCGTAACGTCGCAGAGCAACGGCCTACTTAGCAAGTCTCGCGTGACGGAATCTGCCGCACACTCGACGGTCGCGTCGAGAACTGCGTTGGGGAGCGCGTTCACTGCGCGCTCACGGCGCGAGCATGTGGCCTGTAAACTCGTGGGGCGCTTCCAACTGCGGTACGTGACCGACGGCAGCCATCGACACGTGCTGCCACTCTGGGCGCACTTTCGCCAGGCGCTGCCAGGCACCATGGGGATAGAGCGGGTCGTGAGTACCGTAGATCGATCGCACGGGACAGTGCATCTCGCCGAACCAGCGTCGCGTACGACGTGGGTCGAGCAACGCGAGCCCCAGGCTCAGCGTCGTCTGTTCGAGGGCGCGCGCGGCTTCGTTCGCCCAGGTCATGCGGTACCGCGATACCTCGACCAAACGTCGATGGAGCTGTACATCGAGGCGCAACGGGTCGTGAAACAGCATGCGTACGGGGTCGTCCACCACGCCAGGCACTCCCGTGCGGCGCACGTAACGCTCGACGAGTCTTCGGCCGAACATCGGCATCGCGGCGGGTACATAGTTCATGAGTGAAGGCAACTGACTCAACTCACGCCCCCAGGTGAGCGGAAGCGCGGCTGCTGCGAGCGTCACTCGCTCGACGACATCTGGCGCCCGCACTGCGAGCTCCAGCGCCAGCAAACCACCGAGCGAATTTCCCGCCAGTTGCCAGCGCGCTCCTGCCACAGCCTGGTTGCGCATCACCTCCAGCGCAACGTTCGCCAATGCATCCAAGTTCACCCGATGGCCGCCAGTTCGAGATGCGCCAAAGCCTGGTAGATCGATCGCCACGACGCGTGCACTCAGTCGGTCGGCGAGCAGTGGTGCTGCTCCATGCCAAGTGATGCTGTTGCCGCCCAAGCCGTGAAGCAGCAACAGATTCTCTTGCTGCCCGCCATCCCAAATGTCGGCATGCAGTCGAAACGGCCCGGCGCGAAGCTCGACGGACGCGTGTTCTGTGCTCGAGCCCGCGCTGCTGACACCCGCTGCCTGAGTCATCCAGTTGCGTATCATGGCGCCGCGGCCCCTGGCGGACAAGCCATATATGCCCGGGGCGAGCGGCTTTCGGGCGTCGTTTCGGCGCGTGTTCGACTTGCCGCTTGCGGCAACCGCCCGGCGACCATATATGCGGCAGGTGTCCGACAAATTGAAAGCCCTGCTAGCGCGCTACGGTCGTTTGGCCCTGATCACCTACTTTACTGTCTTCGCACTGGTCTTCGTGGGCTTCTACGTAGCGATTGCCGCGGGCGTTCAGCCAGAGGGAGTAGGCGCGGGCATGGGCACTGTCGGCGGCGCGTACTTGGCCACCAAACTGACGCAACCCATCCGCATCGGCGCGACGCTGTTCCTCACGCCGATCATCGACGCGCTGTTGCGACGTTTTCGCCCACGCGAAGACGAACCCTCCGCCGCAGACGTGTGAACGCGCTCTTGTCCGAACCGCGCGTCACTGCAAACCGCCCAAGGTTCGGACTGATGTTAACTGGCGCCACTCTGCAGCCAGCGCGCCGTGCAATGTGGTGCGTCGCGAGCCGCTCCTCGAAGTACATTTCCGTAGAGCTGAACATTGGTCTGATCGTCGCCCCATGTCGTCGCTGCATTGCCTGGCATGGC
>CBFGUG010000120.1:0-20031 GCA_965651905.1 uncultured bacterium
GAAGGATCGACCGTCGTTTAGGGCAGTGCTGCAGGTGCACGACCAGCCAGCGTCGTCGCCGGCGGACGTGCAATCGAAATACAGCTCGCCATACGCAATCAGGTCCCGGCCTTCGAGCTTGGCGTTCAGAGCACACGAGGAGTGGCCGTCGCACGTCTGAGCCGATGGCACGTTCTGAGACACGGGCTGGCAGTCTTGGGTGCCGTCGGAGACTTCAATTTCGCCGAGTCTGGCGCAGACGTCGATCGCCTCGCGGCACTGTGTCGAGTCACTTTCGCCCGGAAGCCCGATTTCGAGGTTGAACTCGGGCTCGAAGCACGTGCACTTCGACGAACCGTTTTCCAGCGTCTCACACTCGGTGGCGTCCCACGTCATTCGAGTCACATTCTCGAAGGCCGAGCTGGATTGCGTGCAGCCGAGCGACAGTGAGCAGAAAGCTTCGTCCTCGCGTATTTCGTCGGGTTCGCAATTCATCTCACCGTCGAACACCGACTCCTGCGTATTACACAGGTCGAGCGCCAAATGGCAGCTCTCCTCGGTACCAATCTCGGTGATCAGATAATTCTTCTCAGGGCGGGCGACGCCAAGGCCGACGCAGTGACATCCCAGCGTATCGGCGTTCTCGGCATCCTGATACGCGCACGAGACCAACGTGTTACCCTGGGACGAGACGCTGGCCCCGTCGAGTGTCTGCGACTCCGAGCACTGCTGCTCGAGCTCGCAGGAGAGCGACCCCTGGGATTGCCGAACAGGCGTGCAGGTAGTGCGCTCGGCAGCCGCCGCAGAGGCGGAGCGGCACACCCGGGAGGCCGCACCACAGGCATCCTCGCCGGGCCCAGGCGTTACGCTGTAGGACTGAACGCTGCCACTGGTCACGCACAAGCAACTCCAGGTCCCGTCGGGTTCGAGGCTGCAGCTCGTGCCAACGTCGTCGAGCTCGCACGACAAGTCGAGATTGCAGGATTGCTCCGTCCCGGATCTGGTGATCTCTTCGCAGTCTCCGAACCTGGATTCGCCGTCCTTGGATGGGGTCGGCGCGTCTTCCCGCGCAGGCCCGCTCCCGTCGACGCCGGCTTCCGCGGAGTCGACATCTGAAGCCCCCGGCACGGCGTTTCCGGCATCCGCAAACTCAGCCTGATCCGTCTCGCTGTCGTCGGCACTGACACCACGAGCGGAGTCCGTATCGTCGCGGACGCGGTCCACCTGGTCGTCTCGAGACTTCCCACCGCATCCCTGGAGCGCAAGTTCGACTATCCCCGAGATGGCTATTGCTAGTGCTAGAGAGCGTCGGCACATGGTGTTTCTTCGATGTTCACTTAGCAGCACAAGCGCCTGAGGGCACAAGCTAGTAGAGGGGCAAGCCCTCAGGCGTGCGCGGTACGCCGTCCCTAAACGACGTGAACATGGGCTCATCGAGCAAGGTCGGGCAATACGTGGTGGCGACGCCACACGCGTCCCAGCCGGAGAGTGACTCGTCAATTTCGAAGCTCTTGCTCTCCGCCCGAGTGGCACAAGAGCAGCGCCAGCCGCTCCCCGCGCCTTCCGACTTGCAGTCGACGTCGACTTCACCCCGAATCGAGAATTGCTGTTCTCCGAGGTTAGCCCCCTGCGTGCACTGCAGCGAGCCAGTGCACCAGCGCTCGGACGGGGAGGCCTGGTTGCTAGGCACGCATTCGAGGGCGTCAGCGACGACGATCTGGTCTGCGTTCGCGCAGATCTCTCGGGCGGCCAGGCACTCGTCGATTTCGCTGAGTGGGCCGGGCAGCACCATGTCTATGGCGCGGTCGCTGTTGTCACAACTGCAGTTGAGCGTTCCATCTCCCGGGTCTTGGCAAGACGATCCCTCCCACCCCAGCCTCGCCACACCTTCGATCCCGTCGCTCGGGTATTGACACTCGAACCCGGCATAACACTGTTCGGGAGTGCTCTCCTGAGCTTGTAGTTCGCAGAGCTTCGGCCCGTCGAGCGCTGGAGCGTGCTCGGCAGTGCAAACGTCCAGAATGGTCTGGCAGCTCTCTTCTGCGTCGGCGCCAGTAACCAGAAAACTCTGGATGCCGTCGAAGTCGTCCCCGCATTCACAGCGGAACGCATCCGTGCCTGCTCGAGTGCAGCTTGCTGGGGTCTGCCCGTTGTGGCTGACCGTGATGTCTCCAATCTCCACCGAATTGGAGCAACTTTGCAGCATCTGGCACGACTCGGGCGACGCGTCCCCCGTGACGCTGCAGGTGACGTCTTCGCTGAGCGCGGGTCGCTGCTCCGAACTGCACAACTCGGAAGCGGCGGCGCACGCCTCGGAAGCAGTGTCGGCGTTCACCTCGAAGGTCTCCTCGAAGTACGCGCTCCAGCAGTGGCAGCCCCAGAGGCCCGAAGTTCCCGTGCATTCGGTTTGCACGTAGTCGAAGCTTTCGCAGGTCGACTGCACTCGACAAGACACAGCGTCCGACGACTCGCTTTGGTGCTCGCAGTTGGTCGGCGTCGGCGGAGCCTGCAGCGGCTCGAGGGGTCGGACCTCAACCACGCTGCCATCACCGAGCGCAACAACCTCCTCCGTCACGGCATCGTCTAGGTTGGTGTTGCCGCCACCACCTTGGTCACCGCCAGGGTAACCCGCGTCGGTGCTACCCGCGCCGTCGCCCCCAGTTTGAGTTGCACTCGTCGTCGGTGCCGCCGCCCCATCCTCGTCGGTGTGACCTGACTGTGCCCCGGGGGTCGCCAGGTCGTCGACACGGGACGGCTCGTCACAGGCGGAGCAAGTCAGCCCAACCCACAATATGACGATAGTCGCGCTTCGCATGGTCAGTCGCTGTCCTTTGCTGCTCACAGTGGACCGCATCAGGCTACGCCACGCCGATCGGGCTCGTGTGTCGCGCTGCGCATGTGCGGTTCCCGAAGGGTTCTTCACTGCTCCTACGCTCGTCCTACGTAGGGCACCGACTACTCGTAGTCGGCCACGAATTCGTCGCTGGCGACGATACTGAGCAGCCATTCCTGGAGCGAGGCATCGAGCCCCGCAGCGGGAGTATCGTTGTTCACATGAAAGCAGCCGCTCTCGAACTTCGGGACGGCATAGGTCGGTGTGCCTCCAACGTCGTTAGCAGCGTATTGTACTGCTTGCTGCACGAGGCAGGTTTCCACCGTTTGACTCAGCTCGCTCAGCAGTACGTCGCGAAGCCCCGCAGTGCCGTCGAAGCTGAGCCCCAGGTCGGTGAACTCACCACTGGCGTTGACGGCAAAACCATTGTCTTGATCCCGGTATGCACCGCGCGAATCGAAGTGCTCGAAGCCGAAGCCGACGGGGTCCATGAGTGTGTGACAGGCTGCGCACACCGGAACGCTCGCATGCTGGCTGTAGGCGTCGCGAGTGGTGGTACCCTCTGTGAGATCCAGCATCGCGGCCGCTTGCGGCGGTGGCGGGGGGATCGGTAGGCAAGTCATGATTTGCCTGATCGCGAAACCGCGCCACGATGGGTTGGGGTTGGCGTTCAGCCACATCGCCTGCGTGATGAGACCCAGGCTGTGCGCGTCGGGTAGCTCGACCAGCTCCCACTCGGAAGTAGGCTGATCGATTTGGTAGAAGCCCGCGAGCTCCGCATCCACCATGGCTTGCTGGCTCGCAAACAAGGCGCTCACCCCGCCGGGAGTCCGGCCGTCGGTCCCCCACACCAATGCGTCGATGGTACGCTCGGTTGATTCCATCACGCTGCCCAACAGCGGCTTTTCGAAGTCCAGGTACTCACCCGAAAGATCGAGCCAGACTCGCACGAACTGGTTGAGGCCTGCACGCGCGCGATCATCCTCGAGCATGGCGCTGGCCTGGTCGACGATCTCCACTTTCGTGTCCAGGCTGAGTTCACCCTCATCCAGCAGGTCAACCAGTATTCCCTCTTCGCTGTTCCAGAGCAGGCGTTCCAAACGGCGGGCGATTTCCGCTGCCTCCGCGGTGGGCGGGGAAGGACAGGCCTGGCCGGGTTCGGTTACCGTAACGGCTCCCTCGTCGGTTGGCGCAACTACAGGGTCTTCGACATCGCCCGATTCCGCCCCTTCGTGCTCGGAGTCGGGCAGCAGCCCTGCGGGAGTCTCTGAGGCGGACGGATCCTCGGACACCGGGTTCAGGTTTGCAGAGTTGGTAGCGTCGTCCGCATCGGCGATGGGCGAGTCCGAGCCGCGGGCACCTTGCTCGCTATCCCGACTGTCATCGGCACTGTCGCTAGCCTCCTCGGTATGTTCCCGTTCGGCGTCCCCGGCCGTTTCGGCAAGCGGGTCCTGCGAACGTTGCTCGGTGGCAGCGTTGCCACCACAGGCGGGTAAGGTAAAAATTCCTGCGGCGATCAGCACAGACAACACGGGGGCCAGGACCGCTGACTGTCGCTGAAAGACGGAAGCTCGATTCGGGGTATGCAAAGCCATCGTTCTCTCCGATCCCAGACTAGCCGAGCTGAACGAGCGGGGGCAGGTGTCACACCTGACACCGGCAAACGCGCACCGAACCGGTTCGTGCTTTCGTCGGGACCTGCGCAAAGCGCTCACTGCGTCATTGCGCCAGGAAGGGCTCACTCTCCGCGGCTCGCACGATCACCCGGGAAAGCTGCAGTTCTCCGTCCAAAACAGCCCGCGCACTCACCTGTTCCGCGACTTCCAACTCCGCGCCCTGCAAGGGGCGACCCAACGCGTGTTCGAGCCAGTGTTGGGCGAAGCACTGCCGCGTCGTCGGGCTCTGGGCAAGGGTCCGCATCAGCTCTCCTGAGTCCGCGAAGGTCACCGACGCACCGTCGACCACCAGCTCGCCGCTGGTGTTGACGGAGAACCCCTGTTCTTCCGTGCGAAAGCGGCCGATGGCGTCGAAGCTTTCGAAGGCGAAGCCGAGCGGGTCGAACAGACTATGGCAAGGCGCGCAGGAGGGGTCGGCCGCATGCTCTTCGTACAGAGCACGGGTGGTGGCGGTGATGGAATCACCAGAGAGGGTACGGTCCACTCCAGCGGGCGGCGGGGGAATCTGGAAGCACAACAGACTTTCCAGCAGGCTCAACCCGCGCTGAGTGGGGGAGCTGAACAACGGATTGGCGCGGGTCGACAGAAAGAACCCCAGGCCAAACACCCCGAAGCGCTCGGAGTTCACCCAATCCACGCGAGTCAGCTGCGCGGGCCCTGCATCGATCGCAGCAGTGTCTAGCTCAGCAGTGTCTAGCTCAGCAGTGTCTAGCTCAGCAGTGTCGAGGTCATAGATGGGGGCGGACGCTGCGTTGACGAACCCAAACTGCGCCGTGAGCAGTGTGCGCAGGCTTCCTGCTTGCTCCAGAGTGACGGCAGTGGCAAACCGAAGCGTCTCCGCACGCAGCGCTTCGAGTGTGTCCGCCGAATACTCGGGAAACGCATCAGGGTCGGGAGTTGCAACGCGGTCCAGCTCGAGCCAGCTGCGGTAGAAGGCTTCAACACCCGCGCGAGCGGGTGGCTCGCTCAGCAACTCTTCGACGAAACAGCCGACGGCTCCCGAGGTCTCGAGCTCGGCCGCTGCCACGCGCCGGGAGAACTCATCATCAGCGGACTCCGCGTACAGGGCCGTGGCCAAACGCTGCGCGAGCAGATCAGTGGAGAGCTGCACCGCGAAGCCCGCGGCGCAGTCGTCCGCTGCCGGCGCACCTGCTTCAACTGCTTCGCTTGCTTCAACTGCTTCGCTTGCTTGGTCTGCTTCGCTTGCGGCATCGACAGCGCTGGCTCCGGAGTCACGGGGGTCGGGGTCCGATGTGGTGTCGAATGACGACAGCTGGTCAGTGGGCTCCCAAGTGCAGCGCCTCGCGTCGCAGTGCATCCCACTGGGACAGTCGCCGTCTTCGTCGCAACGCTGGGTGCAAAGGCCACTCACGCCGCTGGCGACGCCGCACTCCGACGTTACTTCGTCGCACACTGCGCTCTCGTCTCGGCATTCACTGCTTGCGGTACACGGGTTGGTGCAGCGGCCGCAATAGCAGTCGAGGCCACGCCCGCACGGGTTTTTGTCGGAACAGCTGACGAGCCAGTGCGACTGCCCATCTGTTCCCGGCTCGCTGCGCGCGCAACCGAGCGCGGCAAGAGCCCCGGCAAGGCAGCACGACAACACCAAATGAGGTCGGAGATTCATGGCCCTTGCTCCGGAGCGTTGGCGTTACCCTTCGGGGGCACTGAGGCCACCGCAACTGGGCTTTCGTCGGCCTCAGTTTCGCGGCCCTCGGGGTATGTCTCGGGCGGTGTCGAGGGGCGGACGTCCTGACCGAAATAGAAGCGCACTTGTTTTGAAGTTTCCCACAGCACGGGATGGGTGCGGTTGTGTTCGGAGACCTGCTTCCACAGCTCATCCAACTCGACACGAAAGCGCGCGAGCAGCCCGAGCACCTCATCCTGCTTGGGGTGGCCATCGTACACGGTGAACGTGAGCGTTCCGCCCCCCACGAGAGCGTCCTGTTGCGCCAAAGCTTCGTGCCCTGGGGTTGCCCGGCGCTCGAGCTTCGAGGCGATGGCTTGGGCCATCGCGCTGAAGTGATCAAACACGGCGGCCTCCCAACCCTGGGTCGCCCCCACGGGCACCAGGAAGTTCTTGGCGTGGTAGCGTCCTGGCGCAGTCTCAACCAGCCGTCCATCCCCGAGCAGTGCAGCAACGGCCTCCTGCCGCCGGGACTCGTCGACGGGGAACTCTTGCGTCAGGACTTCGTCGGAGGCGCCGCCCAGCACGAACACGCGCTGCCAGATCATGTTCGACAACCCTTCCAGGTTCTGCTTGTCGAATACGGCGCGTTGATCTTGTTCGGAAGCCAATCCATAAACCGCAGCCTCTGCGCGTCCAGTGCTGTAGACCAGCCCGGACGTCACCAAGTCGTTGAGCACGGCGCCCAAGTCCTCCTCCCCGTCGCGCCGAAACCGCTCGCGGAGACGGTCGCGCGTCGCCGGGCCTTGCTGTAGGAACTCGAGCACCGCCTCCCAGAGCGTCCGATCACCAACGGTCGCGCTCTCGGTCAGCCGCTGCACCCGACGTTGATAGGTTCGAAGCGCCAACCCGAACATATCCGCCACCACCTTGCGCCCAACCCCCTGCGCCTCAATTTCTCGAGCCAAGCTGACGAACACCTGGTCCGCAATGTGGGCCAGCGGCGCACGGATGCCCGCCGCCGTCGACAGTTGGGCGATCAGAACCGTGGTTTGTTGCACGATACTGTCGATGAGGAGTTTGGCGTCCATCGCGGGCTCCAACCAGCCTACCCCACGACGGGGCGTCGGTGGGGGATGTCGGAGGTGACACCCCCTGATCCTTCCCGGAGCGGCGCTCGGGTCATCGAACGCGGAAAGCGTCGACGAGTGCCACGGAGGTTTGCGGGAGACGAGCGCCTAGCCCGCAAAGAGCAGTGCTCGGTGCCGGGGATACCGATCAAACCTACCTCAGAGAGGAAGAACCCACGGGCCCTGGGCTCTGATTGGAAAGTCGTGCGTCGGGGTATTCGGAGTGAACATGAAGCTCGGGACATGAATTGCGGTGCATCTCGCGAGTGACTGGATGACGCTCGCCAGGATATGCAACCAGATCCAGCACGCACTCGTTCCTACGTACGCGATGTCGCGTGCGTTCGTGGACGCTTTCGAACGGCTCGATCGTCTGTGGCTTCCCGCGCGTCTGGCGGGAGGACACGACTGTTGCTCGCATGCTCTACACGTTTGGGACGATTCGGTCTCGATACGCTACTAAGAACACCGACGTTCACTACTTTGGCTGGACCCGCTCCGTAACAAACCTGAGCCACGAGAGCGTCGATGCGCCGAGCAGGCAAGGCACGAGGAGTGGAGCTGGCGTATTCGAGCGACGAGCAACTCAGTTGGCGGGGATGCAGCGGCGCTCGAAGGCCAGGTTTTCTCGACGCGGGTTCCTACGTCACGTGTACTCCAGCTCGGAGTTTGCCAGTGGGACCCAGAACGCAGACTTCGTTCAAGTTGGAGCTCGGATCCGGGATGTGGCGCGGCGCGTCGTCGGAAGAGTCACGGCCCGGCTGCCAGAGCGGGTGTCGTCCGCCGTTGGCCGTTGGCTTCGCTCGGGATCAGCTCGTCGAGGTTGCCGGCGCTGGCGCCCGGTGGACTCTCCGTCTTGGGCGACGTCAGGCAACCACAACCGCAGCCATCGACGAGTTTCCCGCAGTCCAATCGGGGCTCGGGTCGACGTGCGATTGGGTGGGCAGACTTGATCGGCCGGGAGCGCAGCAGCTCCCAAACGCCCTGCAAAAAAGTACCCTCCCAGTCCTCCGCGGATAGATGACTGAAACTCGTTCCGCCATGCCTGGCGATGTGCTCTACCTGCGCCCGGTGACAGGGAACTCCGCATCACAGCAAGATGGCTACTGGCGCAACCGTGGATTCTGGGTGCTGTGCACGACAGCGCTGGTGGTGCGCGTCCTGTCGCTCGGAAAGCGTGACCCCTGGGTCGACGAAGCCAACGCCATCCTGATTGGCGAGGCACCGATCGAGCAACTGCTGGACAAGCTAGCCCTGGATTCGAGTCCGCCGCTGTACTTCGCGATTCTGGGTGTGTGGGGAGACCTATTCGGTGACACTCTGATCGCGTACAGGCTGCTGTCTACGCTGGGCGGGGTCGGTCTGGTGGCCATCACATTCGTGTGGGGCCGTCGCTTGCTGGATCAATTTACCGCTCTGTGGGCGTCGGCGTTCTTAGCGGTGCTGCCAATCGCGGTGTTCCATTCGCAACAAGCGCGCCCCTACTCGTGGATCGCAACGCTCGCGCTGCTGTCGACTGCAGCGTTGGTGGGGTTCATCCGCGGGCGTGAAAACCGCTGGCTCGCGCTCTGGATCTTCGCGACCCTGATGTCACTCTACTTGCACGCGACCTGCTTGTACCTGTTGCCCGTGCACGTTGCGATCATCGTCTCGAGCGGCCAGATCCGCGCGCAGCTTAGAAGCTGGCTACTAGCAGGTCTGTGCATCATGCTCGGGTTTGCCCCGTGGCTTCCGACTTTTCTGACCCAACTGACCTCCAACCACTACGATTACTATCTACCGCACTGGTCGCGCATGGGACCACTAGGGGTTCTGCAGGAAACGGCCCTCGCCTTCTCTCCAGCGGGCGAGCGAATCTTCTACTTCGGCGAGGCTTCGGGATGGTTCGGTATTCCCGCGTTCTTGGGAGTGTTCCTCGCGGGCCTGGGGTCCGTGAATCTCGTGCGCAAGGCACGCCTGGCGACCAACTGGCTCACACTCTGGCCCCTGGTGATGACGGTCTTGCCACTCGCGTTGGGTGTGCTCGGCTCCCTGGTTCTGAGGCCACACTACGTGCCCTCTCGCTTTGATCAGTTGGCGCTGCCCGGCTTCGCGCTGCTGGTCGGGCGAGGGGTGGCGAGCATCAAGCACCGCACGGTGAGACACGCTGCGATCGCGGTCGTCGGTACGGTGGCGGTCATCACCTTGGGGCAACGCGCGACCAAAACCCACGACGCCGGCAATCGCGCCCTGGCAGCCAGCGTTCGCGAGTTCTATTCTGAGGGCGATGCGATTATCTGCACCTCGGTCACGCGCGCGCCTCTGCAGCTTCTGCTGAGAGAAGTCCCCTCCGACTCCTTCGTTTCCTACCCACTTCACGGCAAGCACCACCTGGGAAACTTCAACCCAAAGGAACTACTGCAAGACCCCGGGACGGCGGCCAAGCACGCGCGCGCCACACTAACCGAAGCTCTGAACCGAAGCACGGTTGACGGCGAAATCATCGTCGTCCGAGCATTGGAAAGAGCGAATGAGATGTTCACGCCGATGGTGTTCGAGCGATTCGGCGTGAAGCCAACAGCCACCCGGCAGGGCTTCGTTCAGACTGGCACCGGCCAGCGCGCGGTGATCGAGGTTTACAGCGCACGCCAACTGAGTCGTGGAGGGTGATGGGTAGCCGACACCCAAGAGACCTGAGGATCCCCCCACAGTAGAGCGGTACTTCGTGAGTTGGCGATCGCTCGGGTGTGATGTGATCATGAGAGTGTAGGCGGATGTGAGAACGTCGGGTTGTACATGACCGCAGGCTCGAGAGCAGCGAAGCAGCGCGCATGAGCAGCGCAGCAGCCGGTGAAATTGAGTCAACGCAAGAGCGCCCGTTCGAGTGAAGGCCGCGCAGGACCACGCGTTTCTGGAGGGTATTGTGGGGGAGGACGTTCACGCCAAGCGCGTTCTGTCTCTCGCCGATGGGGTGGGTCGGTGTGCTTCGCGCGGCAACGCTCGGCATTCAAGCGATTGGCAGAGGACTGGCAGCTGCGCGCAACCTGGAGCCGACATACGCGGTGGTGGCACTGGACTGGACGGAGTTCGACGCAGACGACCAGTCCGTCATCGCACTGTACTTGGTGTCGAGCCACGGTCGGGCGACGCCATGGCCTGGAAGTCCGTTCGAAAGTCAAGCTGATGGCCAACCGCGCTACACATGAGTTCTCGATCGTCGAGACACTGCGTGAGGCTTTGCCGGATGGCGTGAAGATAGCGGTGCTCACTGATCGTGGATTCGGAGACATCAAGTTCTACCAGTACCTTGAAGACCTTGGGCTGGGGACAGGTGATCCGGTTCCGCGAAGGCATCAACATCACGCATGGCGGGGAAAAGAAGCCTGCGAAGCGCTGGCTTCACGGAAGCGGTCGCGCACGGAAACTGGCAGACGCGCTGGTGACGGACGACAAGCACTTCGTCCGATCCGTGGTCGTCACCATGCTAAGTATGAAGGGGGCCTGGTGCCTAGCGCGACGGACATCAAAAGCCCAGTCCGACGGGACCGAATCTTGTTCCTCGGTGCGCTGCTCTGCTCACGCTCCTGGGTCAGGGGGAAGAACGGGCGGGATTCGAGCGGATGCTAACAGCCAATGCGTCAAAGAAAACGCGCTCTCTCACTTTATCGTCAAGGCGACTACTGGTATCAAGCTATTCTCGCCATGGGCGACCAGCGCCTCGAGGCGCTCCACTTCGATCAAGTCGTGCGCGAGCAGGAGGTGTTCGAGGACATCTTCGGTTCGATGTGAGGGGATGGTTTAGTCCGAAAGACCGAGAGCGCGATGATAGAGGCCCTCCCCGAGTACCCCAGCTGGCACCACGCCAGGATTGCTGTCTTGATCCCATGCTTCAACGAAGAAGCGACCGTCGAGAAGGTGGTCGGAAACTTCCGTAGCAGCCTTCCGCAAGCGAAGATCTACGTCTACGACAACAACTCCACAGACCAGACGGTGCCCCGCGCCCGTCGCGCCGGGGCCATCGTCCGCTCCGAAGATCAGCAGGGCAAGGGGCACGTCATCCGTCGGATGTTCAGCGACATCGAGGCGGACATATACGTCGTGGTTGACGGAGACGACACCTACGACGCCAGCGCCGCACCGCAGCTGATCGACACGCTGGTAGAAAACTCGCTGGACATGGTCAACGGCAGAAGGGTCGACCAAACACGTGAGGCGTATCGGACGGGGCATCGTTTCGGCAACTGGTTGCTCACCACGCTGGTCACGACCTTCTTCGGCGAACGGACGAGCGACATGCTCTCGGGCTACCGGGTGCTTTCACGCAGATTCGTCAAATCCTTCCCCGCCTTGGCGATGGGCTTCGAAATCGAAACCGAGCTCACCGTGCACGCCCTGGAACTGCACATGCCGATACGGGATGTGGACACTCGCTACAGACAGCGCCCAGCAGGCTCCACGAGCAAGATCCACACGGTACGCGACGGGATTAAGATCACGAAGACCGTCGCGCTGCTGATAAAGGAAGAGCGCCCCTTCGAGTTCTTCAGTGGCATCGCGGCCGTGCTGATCATCGGATCTTTGATCGGTGGCTACCCACTGCTGACGGAATACTGGGAGACGGGGCTCGTGCCCCGTTTCCCGACGGCGATTCTGCTCACAGGCATCGTGATCCTCGCCTTCTTGAGCTTCTTCAGCGGGGTGATCCTTGCGACGGTCACCGTCGGCCGAAGAGAAAGGAAGCGGCTGGCCTATCTCCACCACGAAAGCATCGAAGCTTTTCGTCCCGAGTGAGCCGTGATCTCGAAGTCGTTCCTGGTTTTCGGAATTGGGGGGGGGATCGGCTTCCTGGTGGACGCCGTGGTGTTCGCCCTGCTCCACTGGGCGCTCGAAAGCCCGTACTTGGTGCGCGTGGGCTCGTTTCTTGGCGCCGTGACCACGACCTGGGCGTTCAATCGGCGCTACGCGTTTGGGGTGGTGGAGAGGCCGGCGCTAGACCGAGCCACGGCTCGGGAATGGTGGCGCTACCTCGTTTCCCAGCTCAGCGGCTTCATGGTGAACTACCTGGTCTTCTCAGCGCTCGTGTTCTTCGTGCCGCCGTTTTCGACATGGCCGGTCGCCGCGGTCGCGGCGGGTTCGCTGAGCGGCTTGGTCGTCAACTACAGTGCTGCGAGGCTATTCGTCTACCGCAGACTTCAGACGGCACCCAAGGCCCGGCGCTAGGCTGGGCGCGTCGGTGTTTACCACAGCGCCCAGTCGTCACACTGCCCGGGTCATCAGCGCTGCGCAAGCTCGAGGGCCAGACGCTTCTCGGCCAAACGCTCCTCCAATAGGCTGATGACGGCGTCGTTGGGTTCGGACTGCTCACGCGCAAACTCGAGCGCCTCCTCAAGCACGGCGATCGCGTTTTGGCTGCCGGATGTCTTGGCCTCGCGGTAGCGCTCAGCCTCCGATTCTTGCGCGAACTCAGCGCCCGAGACCTCGGTCTTCGGCGCCGCTACCGTGGGCGGAAGGACCTCGTGGTCTACCTTTTCGAACAGGAACAGGGCCCCGGTGCCGGCGACAAGCGCGCCGACACCGATGCTCAACCAGAGTCCTCTACGTTTCATTGGATGGTCTCACACATGTCAAAGGTGTCGTTGCCAGACCCGCCGACGCAGACGTCGTGCAGGCCACCACCGTTGTGGTAGTCGTTGCCGTCGCCACCTTCCAGGCGGTCGTCGTCGGCTTCGCCCCACAGGGAGTCGTTACCCGACTCACCGTAGATTCGATCGCCGCCTTGGCCGCCGTAGATGACGTCGTCGTCGCCACCCCCCCGACAGGTGTCCACACCGTCGTTGCCGAAGATGAGGTCACTCCCTCCTTCACCGTATAGCTGGTCCTGTCCAGTGCCGCCCGACATGACATCGTTGCCGTTGCCGCCCCAGATCTGGTCCTCACCGTCGCCACCGCTGATCACGTCGTTACCGTCGCGACCCCAGACCCAGTCTTGGGCACCGAGCGCGACAATGCAGTCGGGCCCGTTGGTTCCCCACAACCAGTCATTGTTGGTCGTGCCCACGATGCGGTTCATGCCATCGGGACAGCAGTTGACGTCGTCGCCAAGCGGGACCGAGACGAGCTGCGTGTCGGTGGTCTCGTTGCCAAAGTCGTCGATCACCGTCCACGTCACGACCGTCGTGCCAGCCTTGAACGACGCGGGTGCGTCGTTCACTACCGTCAGCGAACCGCCGCAAGTGTCAGACACCGTCGGCGTGCCCAGTGCCACCGCGCCACAAGCCGACGCAACGACGTCGTCCGGAGCGGTGATCTCGGGTGGGATCGTGTCGAGCACCGTGATGTTCACCGTGTCCGTCGCCGAGAACGGGCCGTCCGAGACGTTCAGCGTCGCCATACGCGTCCCCACTGGGAAGGTGCCCGTCGCGACCGGTTGATCCGCGTCCGACAAGGAGACGTCTGCGGGTGCCGTCCACAGGTACGACGCGCCAGCCGTCGAGCCCGTGCCATCGAGCGCCGCGACCGCTCCGCCGTCGACACATTCGAGAACCTGGTCGGCGCCAGCGTCGGCGATCACGCCGCCGCTGCCGCCGTCGCAGTCTTCCACGCAACCACCGCAGATGCCGTCGTTGCACGGATGAGTGATGCAGTCTGAGTCGTCCGTGCACTCCTCACCGTTCCAACAGGTGGGACCGCAAGCTCCACCACAGTCCACATCGGTCTCATCTTGGTTCAGGACCTGATCCTCGCAGCTGACCGCGCACCCGAGAGTCATGTAGTCGAGCAGCAAGTTGCGGTCCGCCGGTGGCGACGTGTTGTGGTAGTCGTTGTCGAAGACGATGCGCACGTCGTGCTCCCCGGCCGCGAGTTCGTAGTCGAAGCTGTAGTCCGCCCAGTCTGAGCTGCTGACGTACACGTCGCCCACCAGATCGTCGCCCATGTAGACGAGCATGTGTGGCCACACGCCCAGGGCTTGGTCACCCTTGGCGCGAACCGTGACGGTGCCGGGCGCGGACGGTCGCAAACGACTGTCGGTGGCTTCGCCGTTGGACCACAGGTTCCAACCGCCTGTGAAGCCGCCGCCAGCGGTGTGATCCATGTCCTCCGCCTCGATCGTGACCGGAGAGCAGTCACACACGTCGCCCAGTCCGTCGCCGTCAGAGTCGGTCTGATCCGGGTTGGCAACTGCTTCGCAATTGTCATCCGGCGGCTCCAGTCCGTCTTCATCGGCGTCGGAATCGCACTCGTCGCCGAGCCCATCGCCATCCGTGTCCAACTGATCCGGGTTGTAGTCGTCGGGACAGTTGTCGGGCTCTTGGAGGTCGCCGTCTGGATCTTCGTCGCAATCGTCGCCCTCACCGTCGCCGTCGCTGTCCTCCTGGTCAGGATTGAAGTCGTCCACGCAGTTGTCGCAGGCGTCGCCTACGCCATCGGCGTCTGCATCGGCCTGGTCGGCATTGGTGTCGTACGCACAGTTGTCGTCTTCGTTGTCTAACTCGTCGCCGTCAATGTCCGTGTCGCACACGTCGCCGTAGGAATCGCCGTCGATATTCGACTGGTCGGCGTTGGGATCGTCGTCGCAGTTGTCGTCCTCGTCATCGACACCGTCGTTGTCGTCGTCGATGTCGCAGGCGTCACCCTCACCGTCTCCATCGTTGTCCGCCTGGTTAGAGTTCTTGGCATCTGGGCAATTGTCGCAGACATCGCCCACACCGTCGTCGTCGACGTCGGACTGGTCGGCGTTGGCGTGCACTGGACAGTTGTCCTGCCCGTAGACCACACCGTCCGGCTCGGGGTCGGCCGGCTCGTAGTCGGGGTCGCTGGAGTCTTGCACACCGTTGTTGGTCGAGTCCGGATCGCAGATGTCGGGAATGCCATCCAAGTCTGTGTCGACCTCGCCACCCAATTCGTGCACGTTCGGGATCCCGTCGAGGTCACAGTCCTCGTCGTAGCCATGCCCGGGGCCAAAGCTCTCGGGGATGCCGCGGTCGTCGAAAGGCTCGCTCGGTTGCTCTTCTTCTCCCGGCAGCGGCGGCAGATTCGCGCTATCGAGGTAGAACGACGACACGAAGTCACGTTGGAACGCCGGAACCAACAGCTCCGAGGTTTCCAAGGGGTCGACACCGGTCAGCTCCAGCGCGCTCCTCTCTCCCTTGACCGTGACGGCACCTTCCTCGACCTGGCATGTCAGGTTGATGTAGAACTGACCACGGCCCACCAAGTCGTCTTGGCTGACCTCGGCGACGTACGCACCGGACTGAGGGTCCTTCTCGAACACCAGATCCTTCATGATCTTGTCCGGCCGTCGCAGCGTTGCCGTGTAGGTGACGCCCTCGTCGATCGGAAGCTCGTAGCTCGCCTCCGCCTCAATCAAGACACGTTCGCCATCCTGATAGACGCCCTTGTGCGCGGACCGGCAGTCGATGACCGGGTTGTCCACGAAGGCGCTGACGAAGACCTCGGGACCCTTCGCCGACCAGTTGAGGTTTCTACCGTTCTTCAGGTAGTTCAGGTACCACGTACCTTCTTCCATCGCTTCTTCGCGGATGTGAAGCAGCGCGGAAGGTCCGTCAATGCTCCCGTACATTTCCGGTCGCACATCCGTGAAGCCGTAGCTGATGCCGCTCGGCGAGTAAAGACGCGTTGCGCCTTGAATGCCGAAGGTGTCAGCACGGTTGTTGATGTCGGAGACGCTGACGGTCAACGTCTTCGCACCCGGCTCCACCTCGATCGGGTACTCGATCGGCGCGCCGTAGCTATCCTCTTCGATCGGTGCGGGGAAGTTCAGGTGGCTCCGAGCAAGCGCCTGCCCCTTCATTTGAGCCTGAGCCTGGAAGAAGAGCGGGATCATATCCTCGCCATCCTCCTTGTAGCCCGCCTGGAGCTTGTCCATCTCCAAGGGGTCCGCCTGCGCGAAGGCGTTGTAGCCGTCCCAGAACAGGGGGAACTCCCAGTACTGGCCACCGATGCCCCCCATGGCAGGCGGGTTCCTGATGAGGTCGATCGCCGCCAGCAGCTCGGTTTCCGCGTCCTCGCAGATGCCGCCACACTGAATCACGCCGTCGCCGTCGACACTGCACGCAGTGCCATCGTCGGGCTGATTCGGGTTCTTGCAGGTGCCGGTCGGCGGAAGGTTCGCCAGACCATCAGACAAGTGAATGACGATCTTGGTGGACGCGGGCAGACCAGCAACGTCGCGGTCGAAGAGCTGCGCCGCGAGGTTGAGCGCCGCGCCGGTCCCGGTCGCGCCTTCGGGAACGGGTTCCTCACCACCTTCCCACTCTTCAGCCAGCGACTCGACGGTGTTCGCCGTGAGCTGGAACCAGCTCGGCGCCGCCCGTAGCATGCGGTCCTTGCAGTGACCCGTGGGGAACCAGCAAACGCCTGAACCCGGCTCCTCCGATGTACCATCGCAGTCGCTGTGCATCGTGCAAGTTGGGTTGTCCAACGAGGACGCGGTGCCGGGCACAGCCAGCTCCGCTTCGTTGGAGTAGTACAGCAAGCCAATGCGTGGCCCCTCACCGTCGACTTGGGTCAACTCGGAGAAGCGGCGCACGGCATGCTTCGCGTAGTCGAGCCGCTTTCGCAGATCCTCGGACGGAAGCGAGACAGGACCGTTCATACTCAGCGACCTGTCGATCACGAAGATGATCTGGGTATTGACGTCGAAGTCGACCGGACCCACGGTGAGGTCGTTGAAGGCCACCGCACCACAATTGGCGGGCACGTCGGGATCGATGTCGTCGATGGAGTCGCGGTCGGTCCCGCCCCAGCCGGTCGGGTCGAGGTTGATTCCATAGTTCTGGCAAAGCGTGTCTCGCACCACCTGCCAATCAGACCGCGGAGGCGCCATGTTGGCGGGTGCCGGACCGGTCGTGTACAGCGCATCGCAGTTCGGATCGGCGTTGGTGGGGCTGCAGCTGGACCCAGCCGGTGGATCTTCGGCGCATGTGTGGCAGCACGGGCTGGCGGGATCCGTGGCGCAGATTTGCGTTGTGGTTCCTCGACGCGCCTCCCAGAAGATGTGGTCGACGGATTCGTATCGTCGCACTTCGTCGTTGAAACCGAACTTGTGGAAGAAGTTGGCCCACTCGTTGCTCCCCTCAGTGGTGTGCAAAAGGCTCGGATACTGCGGGGACTCAATTTCCTGGTTGGTACCTGCGTCTACCAGGCCAGCTCGGGCATAAGCCTTGACCATGCCAGGGTCACCAGCACCCCTACCCTCGGTCGGAACCGCAGCGCCGATGTCGCGGTTCAAGATGGTGCAATCTTGGTTGGGGTTCATCGGATCCCAAGCCTCAGCGCAGTTCCAGTCATCGACCCGTGCGACGTTGAGAGAACGCAGGTCGAGCGCGAGCTGGAACGCCGGGATGGTCGTCATCGAATCATCGCGCGGGACCAGAGGTCCGGTCGGCGTTTGCGCGCCCCACGCGTCGTTGATGTCCGGTCCAGCAGCACCACCGATGTAGATCAGCGGCCAGTTCGCCGAGTCCGCATCTGCAGCGTTGAAGGGTTCACCGTTGACCGTCAGCAAGGTGCTGTTGTTGACGTCGTAGTTGACCTCGAACTCCAGCTCGAAGCGTCGAACCTCGTGCAGCTGACCGTTTACGCCACCGAACTCGCCGGCGTCCATCCCGATGACCATCTCCCAAACCTCATTGTAGTCGAGGTTCGCGACGTTTTCCGGGTTGCCCAGCATGTCGTCGGGCCACCCGTTGGGGCGGTAGCGGTACGCCCGGATGAAGTGCACGAAGAGGCCGTGATTCGACGGACCCATGTCGGTCAGGTTCAAGCCCCGACCGTTTGGAAAACCGATAACGTCGTCGGGCGCCAGCGCATTGCGACCACCGAGCGCGTTGGGCAATTCGTCGACCATGCCGTTCGAGTCGAAGACTTCTGCGACCAGCGTCATGGTGCTGAGCCCCCACGACTCCCAGAGCTGAATCACGCCGTCAGGCGTGTAGGTGTCGCTCTCGAGCACGCTGTCGTCGAACTCGGTTTCGCGCAGGTCGTAGGCACACTCAGATAGGTCGAAGAGGCAGTTCTCGTGGCAGCGCACCACGCCACCCGTCATCGGCCCAGAAGGACCACCCGGTGCCTTTGCACCCGGGGTGGCGGTGGCGCGCGTCGCGCCTGTGAAGTTCTCGAGATTGAATCGACTGTAGAGGTTCTCACACGTCAGGGGCGTGTTGCCCGAGGGATCAGCGAGCAGGTCGGGCACCACGCCCGCAGCTGGAATACCACCCATACCCAGGTCGCACTGCTCGAACAGGCTATTGGCGGGGTTGGTACCATCGATGTCGTAGTCCACCGCTCCGTTGGCGCACATGCCGGGAACCGGCGGGTTACACTCGCTGGCGTTGGCCACGATGCACTGAGAACAAATCGCAACGTTCGCGCCACCCATGGCAGGGTTGTTGGGACTCGACGGTGCATTGGCACCTGGACATGCCGAGGTGGTGTTGACGGTGTTCGTGCCGCAGGTCCATTCCGCGGATGGGTCGAGGCCGCCCTCCAAGGGCACGTCACCGTAGGTGAGCATTCCGCCGTAGGTGTGGCACGCGTTGACGCAGTTGCCGTCAGCATCCGTCTCCTGACACGCGGGCAGCTCATACACTACCGGCGTCAAGGGCTGCTCATCGGAACTGGGATAGAGAAAGCCCGCAACGACGAGCTGGCTAGCACCGTGGCTGAACTGATTGCCGTCGAACGCAGGAGGTGCAGACGGCGCGCCCCTCCGCATGTTGTAGCGGTCGAGATCGAAGTTTGCCGCAACAGCGAGCTCACTATTGATCTCGATGCCGGCGAGCGTGCATTCGCTGAAGTCTCCAGCTTGCGGGACTGGGTCCGTTCCGTTCCAACCGGTGAAGTATGGTTGACAGTCATCGTTGGTGAAGCACGCCGTGTCCGACCACATCAGGTTCACGTCCGACGGTGACCAACCATCCGTGTTGCGGCAGATCTGACCGGAGGCCTGCTGCATCAAACTGTTATTCTGTAGCCACCAGTCGTAAGGAAAACCCGTCACCGGGTTGTTGGTCCCACTGTACAGCGCTCCGATACCGCCAGGCCCAAGCGGACCCGGCGTCCCGGATCTGGGCAGCTCGGTGAACGAAATGCTGTTGCGCGGACTGCGGAAGAAGGTGTTGCCTTGAACGATGTGGCTCTGCCTGCCGCTGAAAGCGACCGAGCGCATGTGGTTGGTGTCCAGGGCACGCTGATCTTGATAGTGGTCCGGAAGTCCAAGCAGAAGGTGCCCGAATTCGTGGCCAATCAACTGGGAGTCGTGCATACCACGGTTGTCGCTCGTCCCGTAGACGTAGAAGCGCCCCGCGCTCTGTCCCGCCGGACCGGTCTTCGCGCCCGTAGGTAAACCCGCGCAGTCTACCGCAGACAACTTCCCGAAGGGACGTCCTGAGACCGCTCGCCCGGTGTTGCGGGCGTACCAGATGATGTCTGCCAGGGTCTTCTCAGACGGGTGATTGACGAAGGTCACGTTCTCAAGACTGATGAGACCATCCGTCTGGTCACACATCGTCTGCGCCGCACCGGCTAGCTGCGCTTGAAAGTCCGCCATCTGCGCGGCGGTGCGGGGAAGATCGACATAGACTTTCGTGTCCATCTGGATCTTCTCAAGTTGTCCTCCCATATCGAAGATGGGGGTTATATCGCCATCACCGGCCTGGGCCGTTACCCCGAAACCCATCGCGGCGGCGGCCATGACACCGAGTGTCAGTTTACGTCTGAACATGGAACCTCCTAGCACTACTGCCAGAAACTTTTCCATCTGACGCGTTTCGTGCGAGGGGCCCC
>CBFGUG010000121.1:0-20023 GCA_965651905.1 uncultured bacterium
GGTAGGCGGGCTCACTTGCCGCTAGGCGGCAGCAAGCACTCAGGTTTCACGCGACGCACGCCCTCGTCGTCGACGAACCATCGCGGGTTGCACCCTGAGCGCGGATCGGTCTGCTGTGGGCGCCCAGCAGGATTGCTCACAGCGCTGGACGATGCGCTAGCGCTGGGCGCCGATGTAGTAGGAGTAGACGTCGAAGTGGGGGCCCTCGTCTCAGGGCCAGCAGCGCTCGGCGCGTCGAAATGGATGACAGTCACACGATCTGGGCGAACGATCACGGTCTTGCGCTGTTCGCCAGCTTTGGGAACAGCCAACACCAGTGGATGTTTACCTGCGGCCAAGCGCACACCGACGACGGGCGTCTTGCCGAGGTACCTAGATCCGACCCACAGCTTGCCCGGCACGTCGGAACGCACCGTCAGTAGGCCAGCACCCGCGACTTCTTCGTCTGCAGCGCTCGCCGTTTCCCCCGCGTCAACCGCAGCTGCTTCTGGAGGGGTGAGCTCGATCGAGCTGGGGCCCGAGAGTGTGACTGATTCCTGCCATGCATCACCAGAAAACGCAGAGTGTTCACTCAACGCGCTTTGAGGCGACGCAGACGGCGAGTCGGCTCGAGCAACGGCAGGACGCACCGCACCAACGACGGTCGGCACCTCGCCTGTTCCCATTCCTGCTCCCGTGAGCGCTACGACGAGCAGCGCGATTGACGCAGCTCCAAGCAATACAGGTGCAATCGTCCTACCGAGGCTCACGGTTTGGACGCTGGTGGGCGCTGGCGTTTCGTCGGTCGGACTGACGGGGGGCAGCGTCTCGGGGGCGCGAAATCGCCCTGCCACCACGCGCTCACGTTTGGGAGCCTTGTTGGCCTCGCTGTGTTCTGAATCGGCCGCGGTCAATTGCTCGGGGGTCGTGTCGCGCAGCTCTACGTCGGGTTCCGTGAGATCAGCGAAGTCTGGAATCTCCGCGCTGGTTGGCGGCCCGCTCATCGTCACACGTCGACGTTTCGGCGGCGCTGCCAATGCCAGTGCTGACAGTGCTTGCCGCGGCCCAGTAACCCGAACCGTGACGTGCGGCTCGGCTTGTGTGCGCTGAGGCGAATAACCACCCGAAGCATTACGCACACTTTCGATCAACGACTCCGCCGTGAGTGCACCTCGCCTGGAGCTCGGCCAGAAGGGGATCAGTGCCTCGGCAAAATCAGCAGCGGTCTGATAGCGCGCCTCAGGTGACTTCGCGATAGCCCGCTGCACGACGTCCGCCAACTCACGTGAAAGCGTTGGGCACTGCTCCTGGAGTAGCGGGGTCGGACCAGCAACGATTTGGTTGAGCAGCGCGTTCGAGTCGGGCGCCATGAACGGCTTCTCGCCGCTCAAGAGTTCGTAGAGGATGACGCCCATCGCATAAATGTCCGTACGCGAGTCGACGTTGCCACGTCCGCCAGCCTGCTCGGGGGACATGTAGAACGGCGTGCCCATCACCATGCCCGCCTTGGTCGCCCTCGTGAGCTGAGAATTACGCAACTTGGCGATGCCGAAGTCGAGGACCTTGACGGAGATCCCGCCAATCGGGCGCGGGCACAAGAATATGTTCTCAGGCTTGAGATCGCGATGCACGACCCCCGCTTCGTGAGCCACCGCCAACCCGAGACACGCTTGGCTCACGATCTCAATCGCATCCACGGGTTTGAGCGTCCCTTCGCGTGCCAAGCGCTGAGCGAGATCCTCACCGTGCAGTAGCTCCATCAAGATGTAAGGAGCCTCGTCGTCGGTCAGCCCAGCGTCGAGAATGGCAGCAACATGCTCGCTCTCCAAGGAGCCGCCAGCACACGCTTCGCGCTGGAAACGTTCGAGCCACTCTTCGTCCGAGCTGAGCCAGGGGTGCAGCAGCTTGAGCGCGAAACGTCGCCCAATCTCGACGTGGGTTGCCTCGTAAACCGACGCCATGCCCCCTTCGCCGATCAGTCGAGTCACGCGGTACTTCCCAGCGATCACCTGCCCGACGCGACTACCCGCAGGCTGCTTTGGGCACGAATCACGCGAAGAATGATTCCGCCCACAGATCGGGCAAGCTGGCTTGGTATCTCCCACTGGACTCTACTCGTACTGACTAGCCCCAGGAGAGGAAGGGGGCACGCACCAGCGTCGTGATACTCACCGAGCGTAACGATTCGAGTCGACCCCCGTTTCCACGATGAGCGCACGTTACAGACCCAGCGGCATTTCACGTCGTGCGTGCCGCGGGTCGGATGCCCCCTGTTTCGTTGAGGAAATCGGGCGTTGGTGAGCGCGCGCGTTGCGCTCGCAGATCCTCCCAAAGCCAGGGAACGCAGCCGCCCCCACGGAAAGCCTGTGCAGTGCCGCGCTTCGGCCAACACGACGCGGGTCGGACGCCCCACGATCGGCCCAACCCCTCACCTACGGCTCAGCGCGTCGGAAGCGCCGCCAACGCGATCTGATAGTACGCTGGCAGCTGCAGAGCAGCGGCTCCGCCGACCAACAGTGAGCGATAGTGTGCGGAAGGCGCCATGAAGGCGCGCCGCGTGTGGCGGGCACCCACTTGGTAGACCCAAGCCTGAACCCAACCCGAAGCGTACGCCCGCACCCAACCGCGCCAGCGGCGGTACAAGTGTGGGTGGCCTTCCTTCACGTCGAAGCTCGCCAGCGTGGATGCATCAACCGACAACGCGGCGCCCCAAACGCGGCTACCTTTGCAGCGTGTGATGTTTGCAGCACCTCCCCGCCGAGTCTTCGAGTAGTAGTCGAAAACCAAACGATGCTCGCGCAGCTCGGCGCGTTCGCAGCGCGCAATGTTCGGCTTGGCGCCCACACCTTCGAACCACCTTGCTACGTCCTGCAGGTGCATGTTGGAACCGTAAGCGAATACCCAATGGCTCTCGGTCGTGCGAGCAACGGACCGGCTGGTTTCGCAAGAGTCAGGCTCACCGATGATGTTACACAGGTGTCCATGCCAATGGCCGAACGCGTCGCGAGATCCCACACCCCTCCATACGCTCTGGCGGAGCAGACTGAAAGTCCAACGGGGACACTCGTGGGAAGCGCGTCCGATGCTGCGGCACGGGCGTGCACCAACCGCTGTCGACAGAGGCCCGAGTGAGCGAGAGCGATTCTCGATGGCTCGCGCGCGAAGTGGAACCAAGCGCAGCTGGCTCGCGCTGCTTCACCCAAACGGCGTGTGCCCGCTCCAGATACGCGCTCTACTCGGTGATACCCTTCGTGTTGACGCTCGCCTGCCGTGACGAGGTCGCGCCCAGCGCAGCGACCAACCCCGAGCAAACGCTCTCGAGCGCGCCCCTCCCCGGCGTCACGCCCCCCGCGCCCGCAGACCCACCGCGCGTGGCAGAACCTGGCCTGAGCCAGGTCGGGCTGTCGTCGTCAGAGTTCGGACGCTGGATCCGTGAACTCTCGGAGCCGGAACGCGCGTTCTTCTCGGACAACCTCGTCTCCAACGAAGCACACTATCTCGACGCAGCGAGTTGGCTCGAGAGCGCCGTTCCGAACGGAGTGTACTTGGGGGTCGGGCCCGAACAGAACCTCAGCTACATCCCATTGGCGCAGCCAAGCCTGGCGTTCATCGTGGATATCCGTCGCGACAACCTCTTGCAACACTTGCTGTACAAGGTGCTGTTCGAGCGCAGCCGCCAGCGAACCGAGTGGCTTGCTGCGTTGCTTGGACGGCAACCGCCGAGCGCTCCACCGCGGCAGAGCGACGTAAGAAAAGTGATCGATAGCGTGTTGGCCCAACCTCGCGCAGAAAGTGTACACGAACAGCTGCTCGGGGCCGTGCTCGAGCGAATGACGACGTGGGGCCTCGAGCCCATGCCCGAGGACGAGGCGCGGCTGAGACGAATGTTGCGGGCGTTCTACGATCGGCAGCTAGACGTGCGCTTCGACGCGCACCCTCCACGCCCCGACTTTCCTACGCTTCAAAGCCTGCTGGAGGCGCGCACCCCAGACGGTCGCCAACTGAACTTTCTAGCCGAAGCTCGGAGTTACGCGTACATGAAGCAATTCCAGAGTGAGAATCGCCTGGTACCCATCGTCGGCGATTTCGCGGGGCCGCACACTCTCGCGACCATCGCAAAGCTACTGAGCCAAGCTGGGCTGCGCTTGTCCGTAGCCTACGTGTCGAACGTCGAACAATACGTGCTGATCGACGACCAATGGGCGGCGTGGCACTCCAACATCACCCAACTGCCTCGTCACACTGACACGCTGCTGCTCCGCAGCTATTCGGATCGCAAGCGGCCGCACCCCAAGCAAGCGGGGCGCACCTGGTTACCTCTGGCGCAACCCATCGCCGACTTGCCCAACGAAGGAAAACAGCCGACGTCGTACTGGCAACTGGCGCTCGCCAGCCATGCGCCGCCAGCAGCCACCCCGCGCGAGAAAACAGCGAACGCCGCCCACCTGCCGAAAACTCCGACGCGCCAAACCCCTTCGACGCGCCAAACCCCTTCGACGCACAGTAGCGCCCAAAGCGCCAGCGCTCAATCGGGCCGCGTTGAATAGGGCGTGAATATCCAGTCGATGCCCTGCGCGTCGCGGTGGCAGTCGATGCAGACCTGCTCGCCAGGCAGTATGTGCACGAAGTCTTCGTCTTCGAAATTCCGCGTGTACTCGGCCCACTCCCAGCCGTCCGCTCGCTTACGCGCCGTGGCTACCAGCCAAGCGTAATCGCTGTCATTCCTGATGCTCTCTTTGATCACGATGGCGCCTTCGGGGAAAGGCCGTCGATTGTCCTCGAGCGCCGCTAGCGAGACGTTGCAGGCGTAAACGTTCTTTTCGCCATCGTGTGGATCATCTGGTCTCCTGGGCAGAGGCGCGACGTTCATCTTGTGGCAGTCGTCATCTTCTCGGTAGTTGGCGACGTCAGATGGTAAGGTCTCTCCGCAACCCACCCCGAAGGGCCAGCAGCTCAAGATCGCGATGACAGTCCTCGACCTCATGATTGCCGTTCCAGCATTCAAGCCTCAGCGACGAAATGCAAACTATTTGCCCCACACGCGCTCGGCTGCTGGTTTTGGGCTAGCGCTCGCCCTCGCTTGTTTCATGCCGACGGTGGCTGAAGCCAACGACAGCAACCCGACCGCCGAAGCCCGGGTGAACACGACATCTGATGCGAACACGTCCAGTTGGAATTACTCCGCCCGCGCGGGGGCAGTCGCGTTCACCCAATCGCGGTCCCTGGCGCTGGAGCACATCGTCAAGTCGAGTGCGGCCCTCAGCGCTACGGCCACACTCATGCCACGGCTGGAACTCGGTGTAACCCTCAGCGGAGTGCTCACGACCGACGACAACTACGGCGTTTGGGCAGCGTACGCCCAAGGCCGCTACCAGCTGTATCGCAGTAACGCGCTGCAGCTGGGGCTCGGGCTGGGCGTCGGGATAGGTCACAACGCGCCGATCCTCCACGATGACTTACAGGCAGAGTTGCCGGTCGTGCCCCACGCAGCGGCAAGCTTCGACGCGCTGTGGAATGTCGGCGAAGACTGCTGGCTGGGCCCGGCTCTGACCTTCGAACAGCTCAGCGTCTTACACCTGGCCGCTCAACTCCGTTGGGGCAGGTAGGGGTTCGGCAGATAGGGGTTCGGGCAGATACGATCTGGCCCTCAAAAGCTACCGCGGACGCCAACCGTCCCAGCGCCCACCCACGGCCGCAACTCGGGCTCGTTCGCCTGCGGCTCGTCATCCGAGTCGAGCAAAAGCAGCGTCACTCCCGCAGCGATCCCCAATCCGCCGACCGTGTAACCCACTGCGGACCAGCTGAGGGAGCTGGCACTGTCGTCTCCCAAGCGATCGATCTCCTCAATCTGCGAATCGCTGCAGCCGCTGGGATTACAGGCGTCGAACTTGTCGTCGGAGTCGCTGCGAAGAGACAAGCCATCAACGAGCATGTACGTCCCCAGCGCCACGCCCAACACGCCGACGCCGAGCGAACCATACGCGACGTAGCTCATCGTCGGGTCATGCGCTGGCGGCGGTGCATCAGCTGCAACAGGCGGCACATCCGCTGGCGCGGTTGGCTCGACGGGCAGCGGGTCTAGCGCGAGCTCGAGGCTGGGTGTGGTGGCTTCCGCAATCTGAATTCCCTCGGACGCAGACGTTGCTCCGTCCGCGCGCGCCGACACCTCGTGCTGACCAGGGTCGATGGGGAACGGCACGCCGATCAAGGCGCTGGAGATCACTTCTCCATCGATGCTGAGCTCGGGCGTGACACCCGCGGGCGCGCTGACCAAAACGGTGAGCTTCGGGATCCGGGGTCGCAATGCCTCCAGCTCGGTCGTGGCTTCCGACACGGCTTGACTGAACACGGCTGGCGACGAGTCCGTCACTGGCTCCTTGGTAACTTTGAGGTACGACTCGTGAGCCCCCACCAACTGCCCCAACTTCTCCTGAGCCCGCGCGATGTACAGCAGGTGAACGGGCGAGTGGATCAACGTCTCGGCACGTGACAACGAGTCGATGGCGTCCGCGTAGCGGCCCTCACCAAACGCCGTCACCCCAGCTTGCGCCAACGAGCGAGCCGCGACCCGCTCCTCGTCGGTCGCGGCCATCGCAACTTGCGTGGTCAGCTCGACGCTGGGAAGCAGCACGGCAAGCGCCAGAATTGATGCGGCGCAACGCCGCCAAATCCCGGGTCCGAGCTTGCACTGATTCCTACGCGAGCAACCTCCGCAACGCCGCGGATCCGCAGACTGTTGGCTTGGATTGCAGTACTTCAACCTACATCCCCGATCTTTCACGCTTCGAGTCTTGCCACAAAGCCGCCTGAATTTGAACTTTCGGCCACCCACAGCGCGTCGCGACTGAAACCCTTCCCGTTTCGCGGCGACGACGAACGTGAGCGACAAACCGCCCCGTTTGGTCAGTGGCCGTCGGACAGCTGCGCGCAGGGTAGCTCCCACGCTTTCTCGGCTTCTCTTTTTCTTTCTGGCGAGCCAACGAGCGGGCGCACTAGACTAGCCTATGCCCGCACACGTTTGTGGGACGCGGCCTTACGGAGTTCGCTTCGAGTCTAGGTGCGAGCGTTCGACACCAAACAGACAGTCTTCAGTGTGACCCTACAAGTCGGCGACATCATCAGCGGCAAGTACCAGATCCGTCGGGTCATCGGCACGGGTGGGATGGGCGCCGTGTACGAGGGGGAAAACACCATGATCGCGCGCCGGGTGGCGATCAAGGTGCTGTACGGCAATCTCGTTTCGCAACCAGGCGTACTGGAGCGTTTCGAGCGCGAAGCGCAAGCGGCCGGCCGCATCGGCAACGACCACATTCTGGAGGTCCTCGACCTCGGCACGTTGCCCGATGGCAATCGCTTCATGGTGATGGAGTTTCTCGAAGGCGAGACGCTCGGTGAACGCATCCAGCGGCTCGGCGCGATGACTGCGGAGCAAGTGTACCCGATCGCGCGGCAGTTACTCGCGGGACTGAGTGCCGCTCACAAGGCGGGCATCATCCATCGCGACCTCAAGCCCGACAACGTCTTCGTGCTGACTCAAAAAGCGGGACAAGCCGACTACGTGAAGATCATCGATTTCGGCATCTCCAAGTTCACGACGCTGGACCAGGACATGAAGATGACGGCAACGGGCGCCATCATGGGCACGCCGTACTTCATGTCTCCCGAACAGGCTCAAGGTGTCACCTCTGCCGATCCACGCAGCGACATCTACGCGGTCGGGGTGATTCTGTACAAGGCGGTAACCGGGCAGGTTCCGTTCGATGGCGAGACGTTCAACGAGCTGCTGTTCAAGATCGTGCTGTCACCGATGCCGCAGCCACGCGAAATCGTGCCCGAGCTGGACGCGGCATTCGAAACGTTGATTCACAAGGCCATGGCACGCGACCCAAAAGGTCGCTTTCAAGACGCCGACAGCTTCATCACCGCGCTCGACCAGTGGAAGGCCACGGGCGCGGCGGTAACCGTTCCCCCACCAGGGCAAACGGGCCTAGCCAGTTCGGTGGTCGAACCCAAACGCGCGCCGCGAGGGACGCAGATCGTCGGCGAACCAAGCACGGGCATCACCGAAGCGAAGAGCACATGGAGCCAGCCCGACACACCGATTGCAGAAAGCCCGGCGGTCGTGGCGAGCAACAAGCCGGGAGCGGGAGCCTGGCTCGGAATCGCGGTCGGTATGCTGCTGATGGCTGGCACGGCCGGCGGTGCAGTCCTCTGGTACCAATGGAACGACCGCTCCGACCAGGAGCCTCTGAGTGGCCCGACGACAGCGTCGTCCGTAGAGCAACCAGCGGATCCAGTTGCGGCAGATCCGACAGCCCAGCTGAGTGCCCCAACCAACGAGCCTATGGTGCCCTCCACCACCGCAGCCCCTGACGCTGGAGGCGATGCAGGCGCCGATGACGCGACGGACACAGCCGCTTCAGTCACGACGACAACCACACCGACAGCGCCCCCCAAGCGCAGCGCGCCCCAGCCGCGGCCCCGCCCCGTGAGCTCCCCGAAGACCAAACCGAAACCGAAACCCGGCGGTGGCCAGCCAGATTTCGGTTACTGACGAGTCATCTTCTCACACGCAAGTCAGTCCGCACTCAGTTCTCCATCACAGTCCAGCGCGCTCAAGAAGGCGACGATGGACTTGATCTCCGCGTCACTCAGCTTCTTGTCGACGAGTTTGGGGTCGAGCTTCGGGTTCTTGAATCCGCCGCTCGCCATGAAACGCACCGCCTCTTCGAGCGTAGCGACCGACCCGTTGTGAAAGTACGGTGCGCTCTTGCTGACGTTGCGCAGCGAGGGCGTTTTGAACGCGCCCATTTCCGAGTCGATCTTGCTGATCTCGCCTCGCCCCTGGTCCACTTCCTCTGGCTTCTTGCCTTGGTAACCCATGCCAGTGTTGTGGTAGGCGCCCTGCTCCGCCATGTACGCGTCAGAGAAGAACGGCGGGGTGTGGCAGCTGTGGCAGTTCGCCTTGCCGCTGAACAACTCCCACCCGGCCTTTTGCTCGGCAGTCAGGGCTGACTGATCGCCAGCAGTGAATTTGTCGAACGCGGTGTCGCCACAGAACAACGTACGCTCGTACGAGGCTAGCGCCTGGGCGATCGTGGTGGAGGTGCCGCCGATGCCCGGGAAGGCCTCGTCGAACAGGGCGGTGTACTCCTTCAACAGGTAGATTTCTTCCGCCTTGGCCGCCAAGTTCTCTTTGCCGACGCCCATGTTGCCGCCCGCCCAAGCGCCCGTGGCTTGCGCCTCGAGACTGTCCGCGCGACCATCCCAGTAGAGCCGCGGCAGGTACGCGACGTTCCACATCGTTGGCGCATGGCGGGTGAGCTGTTTTTCCTTCGCGCCGATCGCCATGGGTTCGTGCCCACCCGTTCCATCTTCGTTCAGGTGGCAGCTGTAGCAGGCACGGCTACCATCCACGCTGAGCCGCTTGTCGAAGAACAGCTTCTTACCGAGGGCTACCTTGGCTGGCGTCAGCGGATTGTCGCTGGGCACCTTCGGCTTACCCAAACTCTTGGGGGGAGTGGGCAAAGGCGGGTGGCTGGGTTTGGCGGGTTTGGGCTCAGCCTTGGGGGCCTCCGCGCTCGCAGCTTGCTGCGTCTGTTGCGGCTCCGGTTTCGGCTTGTCCTCGCAGCCAGCGAGCATGACGCCCGCAACGACGCCCGAGATGCAAAGTTGTTTGATCGAACCCATGACCGTCCCTCGAAAGCTTGCATCGGGCCGCCACGACCCGAGCTGTCAGCGAGGGTAACGCCCATGGGCGCTCAAACCAAGTTCCGTTCGAGAGCTGCGCTATTGAGTCACACCCGGGCGATCAGTGCTGGTGGGAATTTCAGTGCTCGCGGGGATGACGGCAGGCGCCCCATCAGGAACGGCGGCCTGCTCGTGGAACTCGCCGCCGCGATACTCCATCACCAAACGTCGGGGCCCGAACATCCGCTCGGGATCGTCGAGGCGGAGCGCCTCACGCAATACGTCATCCATGTGATCGACGAGCACGACTCTGAGAGCTTTGAGCACACGTCGCGGGATCTCACGTAGATCCTTACGATTCTCTTTCGGGATCAGCACGGTCGTCATGCCGCCGCGGTGCGCGGCGAGCAGCTTCTCTTTGAGCCCGCCGATCGGCATCACGCGCCCGCGCAGCGTGATCTCACCCGTCATCGCCAGGTCGTGTCGCACGGGGATTCGGGTCAGCGCACTGGCGATACTGGTTGCCATCGTCACGCCAGCGCTGGGCCCATCTTTGCGGATGAAGTCGGGGAAGTGCACGTGCACGTCGGACTTCGCGTAAAAGTCCGTCTCGATGCCTAGCTTGTTGGAACGCGAGCGAATGTAGCTCATCGCCGCCTGCCCGCTTTCCTCCATGCCCTTCTCGAGCAAACCCGTGATTACGAGTTTACCTTTGCCGCTGACCACGGTGACCTCGCAGTCGAGAATGTCACCACCGTAGTCCGACACGCTGAGCCCGTGGGTCAGCCCCACCTCATCCTGCTGCTCCGTCTTGCCGAGGCGGTACTTCGGCACGCCGAGGTACGTCGGCACATCGGACCCCTGGATCTCCAGCGGTCCCTTGATGTCCTCCTTGACGACCTTGAGCGCCACCTTGCGGCACACGCTCGCAATTTCACGATCGAGCGAACGCACGCCGGACTCTTTCGTGTAGTGGTGGATGATCGTGCGGATCGCCGAGTCACTCAGGCTCAGCTCGACGTCTTCCAGGCCGCAGTCTGCTGCTTGTCGTGACAGCAAGTAGCGACGCGCAATCTTCAGCTTCTCGTACTCCGTGTAACCACTCAGCTGAATGATCTCCATGCGATCTTGCAACGGGATCGGGATGCCACCGAGCGAGTTCGCGGTGGTGATGAACATCACCTTGCTCAGATCGTAGTCGAGGTCGAGATAGTGATCGTTGAAGGTGTGGTTCTGCTCGGGATCCAAGACCTCGAGCAAGGCAGAAGCCGGATCGCCGCGGAAGTCCTGACTCATCTTGTCGATTTCATCGAGCAGGATGAGCGGGTTGTTGGTCCCTGCCTTCTTGACGTTTTGGATGATGCGGCCAGGCAACGCCCCGATGTACGTGCGTCGATGGCCACGGATCTCCGCTTCGTCCCGCACGCCACCCAACGAGACTCGCACGAACTTGCGCCCCGTGGCGCGCGCGATGCTCTTGGCGAGGCTCGTTTTACCCACGCCTGGCGGCCCCACGAAACACAGAATCGGTCCCTTGAGCTTGCGCGTCAGCGCTTGCACCGCGAGGTACTCGACGATGCGCTCCTTACACTTCTTCAGCCCATAGTGATCTTCGTCGAGGATCTTCTCGGCCTCGACGATGTCGTGCTGCTCTTCGCTCACCTCCGACCACGGCAGCGCCAGCACCCAGTCGATGTAGTTGCGCACCACGGTTGCCTCGGCAGACGTGGGGTGCATCATCTTGAGCTTCTTCAGCTCCTTCTCCATCTTGGTGCGAGCTTCGTCGGGCAGCCCCTTGGCCTTCAGCTTGTCCTCGAGTTCGGAGAGTTCGTTCTTGAACTCGTCCTTTTCGCCGCCACCCAGCTCGCGCTGGATCGCCTGCATCTGCTCGTTGAGGTAGTACTCTTTTTGGGTCTTCTCCATCTGGCGCTTGACGCGCGAGCGGATCTTCTTTTCGACCTGCAGGATTTCGATCTCCGCCTGCATCAGCTCATACAGGCGGCTCAAGCGCTCCTTCGAGTCGCGCATTTCGAGCAGCGCTTGACGATCGGCGAGCTTGATCGTGGCCAGGTTGGCAGCGATCGTGTCGCTGAGCTTCGACGGCTCAGACACGCTCTGCACGCTCATCAACACTTCCGGCTGCACCTTCTTGTTCAGCTTGACGTACACCTCGAACGTGCTCTGCACGCTTCGGATCAACGCCTCGACCTCGACGCTGCTGTCGCTCACGTCACTGACGTCTTCAGCCTCGACCAAAAAGTAGTCGCGAGTCTCGACGAAACGTTTGACACGCGCGCGCTGCTTACCTTCTACCAGCACCTTCACCGTGCCATCTGCCAAGCGAAGCAGCTGCACAATCGTGCCGATCGTGCCGTCCTGGTAGATGTCCTCGGGGGTCGGATCGTTGGTCTTCGCGTTCTTCTGTGCGGCGAGGAAAATCTCCTTGTCGCGTCCCATGGCTTCATCCAGCGCCGCGATGCTCTTCTCTCGACCGACGAAGAGCTGGCTGACCATGTGCGGAAAGACCACGATGTCTCGCAACGGCAGCGCTGGCAGGCTGCGGCGCGTAGCGGGACCAGTCTTCTCGTTCTCACCCTTGAAAAACATCGTAATTCTCGTCCTGCTTTCTACGCTTCTATTTCGCCCCAGTATGCTCAATCCAGCGCTCGTAGCAGAATCGCTCCGCCCGAAGGATTGGGGACGTCGCAGCAAGTCTGCTGCCTCGGCGCCCAGTTGGCTCTGCCCCCCCGCATCCGTGAGCTGAACGCAGCTCCACTGCCCGAGCAGCGCCCGCCCCGATCGCCAGCTTGATCCGCCAGCTCACCAAAAACCCGCGCGAGGTGACCAGGGGCTCACGCCCCCGCCAGCTCGGCCTCTTTCTCGTAAACGATCAGTGGGTGATCACCCTTGCTGACCACATCGTCGTTGACCACGATTTCTTTGACGCCCGGCTTCGAGGGGACTTCGTACATGATCTCGAGCATGGCCTCTTCCATGATCGCGCGAAGACCTCGAGCACCGCTCTCTCGCTGCATGGCCTTGCGGGCCACGGCTTGGAGTGCGCCCTGAGTGAACGTACACTTCACTCCGTCGATCTCGAACAGCCGCTGGAACTGACGCACCAAGCTGTTTCGAGGCGTCTTCAGAATGTCGATGAGCGCCTCCTCGCTCAGTTCGTGCAGCGTCGCGATCATGGGCAAGCGGCCGATGAACTCTGGAATGAGTCCGAACTTGAGCAAGTCTTCAGGCTGAATTTGCGCGAACAGCTCGCCGAGCTTCATTTCGTTCTTGCTCTTGATCTCCGCGCCGAAGCCCAGGCGACTCTCGCCGATGCGGCGTTGGATGATTTCGTCTAGCCCGACGAACGCGCCGCCGCAGATGAACAGAATGTTGGAAGTGTCGATCTGCAGGAAGTCTTGCTGCGGGTGCTTGCGCCCGCCTTTGGGCGGCACGTTGGCGACCGTGCCCTCGATGATCTTCAGTAGCGCCTGCTGCACACCCTCGCCCGACACGTCGCGGGTGATCGAGGGGTTGTCACTCTTACGACTGATCTTGTCGATCTCGTCGATGTAGACGATGCCGCGCTGAGCTCGCTCCACGTCGTGGTCGGCGTTCTGCAACAGCTGCACGATGATGTTCTCGACGTCCTCGCCGACGTAACCGGCCTCCGTCAGCGTGGTCGCATCCGCGATCGCAAACGGCACTTTGAGGATCTTCGCCAGCGTCTGCGCGAGCAGCGTCTTGCCGCTACCCGTGGGGCCGAGCAGCAAGATGTTGCTCTTCGTCAGCTCGACGTCATCAGGCGATACGCGCGAGTCGATGCGCTTGTAATGGTTGTAGACCGCAACGCTGAGAATCTTCTTCGCGCGCTCCTGACCCACGACGTACTCGTCCAGGATGTTCTTGATCTCTTCGGGGCGCGGCGTGGGCTCATTGCCGCCATGAGGTTCGTCTTTCTCGACCTCCTCGGCGATGATGTCGTTGCACAGCGCAATGCACTCGTCACAGATGTAGACGGTTGGCCCGGCGATGAGCTTCTTCACCTCCTTCTGGGACTTGCCACAGAAGGAGCAGCACAAGTTGCCGTTCGAGTCGTCGCGTCGTCGCTCCACTTTCGCTTCCTAATCTCTTCCTGGGTCGGGTCATGCCCGGTTGCGCCAACCAACTGGGTCGCTGGCTCTATATCTAGTACTCGGGATGCTGCGTCGTGGCCCTATTTTGCCTGAAACAGTCAGCGCGGACACTTTCGCTGGTACACTTCAACATGTCGAAAATGCCAATGCTTTCGTGACACCTCGCAGGGCGCCTGCCCGTCCTTTCGAACAAGCAGAAATTCCAGCCTGATCTGACTTCGATTCCATCGCAGTCTAGAGCGCACGGCGCCACGTCGCAAGCAAACGGCTCGCCCGGCCCACCGCCTAACCGTCAGGCCTCCAGAATCGTCAGGGTCGAGCGATCAACCCGCCAGGCGCCGCGGCCTGGCGACGGCCACCTACATCCAGCGGTCGCGAGCCCGAGCGGCGCCAGCCTTACTGGGCACGCCGCGGGCACGGCGCCAAAATTCGGAGCGAGTTCAGCCTTTGTCAGCCGCAACGCGGGGCTTGGCCTCGAAGACCTCGTCGATCAGACCGTATTCCTTCGCCTGACCCGGCCCCATGTAGAAGTCGCGCTCGATGTCGGTCGCGATCTGTTCCTTGGACTTGCCCGTCGAGTTGACGAGGATCTGCGTGATCACGTCCTTGGTGTGACGGATTTCTCGGGCCTGGATCTCGATGTCCGTGGCTTGGCCGCGAGCGCCGCCCAGGGGCTGATGGATCATGATGCGGGAGTGGGGCAACGCGTAACGTCTCCCCTTCTCCCCTGCACCGAGCAGCAGCGCGCCCATGCTGGCCGCCTGACCAATGCAGATCGTGCTGACGGGGCAGCGCACGTACTTCATCGTGTCGAAAATCGCCAGGCCAGCCGTGACCACGCCACCTGGCGAGTTGATGTACAGCTGGATGTCCTTGTCGGGATCTTCGCTCTCCAGGAACAGAAACTGCGCGACGATGATGTTCGCAACATCGTCGTCCACCGCGCTCCCCAGAAACACGATGCGGTCCTTGAGCAAACGGCTGAAGATGTCCCAGGTGCGCTCACCGCGGTGGGTCGTCTCGACGACGTGCGGGTAGATCACTCCAGCGTGTGGAGCGGTCGCGGTCCGCTCCAGGACCTCGAGTGCCTGAGCGCGAGTTTCTGGTCTCTTGGTCTTCATCGCCGATTCTCCTGATTCGTGCATTCGGCTCGTGTTCGGTGCCGAATTCGCCTGCGGTCACGACGCGTGCCGCGTGCCGGGTCAACTGTCCTCGATCTTGGCCTTCGACTGGATGATGTCCAGTACCTTGTTCTCGAGGATCATGCCGATGAGCATCTCACGCTTCTTGGGATCTCGGTACTCTGCTTTCACTTTGGCGATGTTCTTGCCAGTCTGTTCGGCCAGCTCTTTCATCCCCTCTTCGAGTTCCTTGTCGCCGATCTTGAAGCCCTCGGACTTGGCGATCTGCGCCATCAGCAGTCCGGCGCGGACCTTCATTTCGCTGTCCCGTTGGAGCTCAGCGCGCATCTCGGCGGGGAGCGAACGCGCCTGCTGCCCCGCGGCGCGAGCTTGCTGCAGAAGTTCCCTTTCGGAGGCTTGAAGCTGCTGGCGCACCAATGCGGGAGGCACGTCGATCGGGTTCTTTTCGACCAGCTGCTTGACGAGTTCTTCCGCCACCGCAGCCTCGGCTTCCTCTGTGAGACGCTTAGCAATGGTCTCTTTGAGCGAGGTCTTGAGCGCTTCCAGGTTGTCGTAGTCGCCCAGGTCTTTGGCGAAGTCGTCATCGAGCTCGGGCAGCACACGCTCCTTGAGCTCTTGCAGCGTCAACTTGAAGGTGGCTTTCTTGCCGCGCAGTGCGGGGCTCGGGTGCTGGTCGGGCATCTGCACCTCGGCGTCAGCTTGTTCACCCGGCTTGAGGCCGATCAGCGCCGATTCGATGTCGCCGAGCAGCTGTCCGCCGCCGAGCTCGGTGTCGAACCCGGTGGTCCCCGCACCTTCCACTTGCTCGCCGTCAACCTCGACCACGAAGTCGATGGTGACGACGTCACCCTTCTTGGCCTTACGCTTCTTGGCGGGCGGCTCGAGCGTAGAGTTCGCCCGCTGCAAACCAGCGAGTTCTTCGGCCAACGCTTCGTCCGTCACTTCCGTGCTCGGACGCTTGGCGGTCAATCCCTCGAACTCGACCTTCTCGATGACGGGGACGATCTCCACACGCGCCTTGTAGGAGAACGGCGCGTTACGCTTGATCGGATCAGGCTCGATCGACGGCTGGCTCACCGTCTGCACGTCTTGCTCTTTGATCGCCTTGTCGTAGGTCTCGTCGATCAACCGCTGCGCGACGTCGCGTTCGACGCGAGGACCGTACATGTGCGCCAGTACGTTGCGTGGCGCTTTGCCTGGACGGAAGCCGCGAATCTTCGCCGTCTTGCCAACCTGGCGGTACGCTTTATCGAGCTCGTCGCGAACGCGTTCAGCTTCGACCTGAACCGCCAACTGCAACAAAACGGGACTGAGTTTTTCGACTTCGACCTGCATAGGAGGGCGCATCCGTGCCACGCACCGCAGCGCAGGTCAAGCGGCAGTAAACCGCCTCGCACAACCCCTCAGCGGCCGAGATCGGCGGGCGTCCTAGCAGGTCGAGATGTGGCTGATGCCCAGAGTAAGAAAAGCCCCCGCCAGTAGGCAAACCGGCGGGGGCAAAAGGGTCGACCGCGGGGAAAGTTTCGACGTGCGGCCGACCAAAGTCGGGTAGCCAGCGAGGGTTATTCGTCGTCCTCGTACTCCTGCTCCTCTTCCTCCTCGTACTCCGCTTCACGCAGCGCAGCTTCGAAGGGGTCGAGATCGAAATCGTGTTCGACGGAGTTGGGGTCGTTGATGTCATCCAGAGTCCACCCGGCTCTTAGTCCGGGGCGGATGTGTTCGCGCGTGAAGTCTGCAAGGGTCGGATACTTCGGGATGCTCATGACTTACTCCTGGGGCTCGGCGGGATCGCCTGGATGGGACGTAGGGGGATGCACTTGGCGACGCTCGGTTTCTGGCCCTGAACCCAGAACCCATCACGCATCAGTCGGTCTCCGCAGGCGTCGCAATTCAGCGGCGAGGCGAGTAATGTCGCGAGCCCGAAGCTCCCCCGACGACCGTTGTTTCGTTGTGCGTCACTCACTCTTGACTACTCACACCTACATCTGCTCACACCCTACGTCAGGGCCTGCGAAGGTCCAAGAAATCGGGCGTGCCTTTCGCGATTTCGATAAGGATCTCAGCAAGTGACGGCTCAACGCGCGAACATCATCGCGATCGCTAATCAGAAAGGCGGCGTCGGCAAGACGACCACCGCGGTCAACTTGGCAGCAAGCTTCGCGGCCGCCGAACGCAAGACGTTGCTGGTCGACCTCGACCCCCAAGCGAACGCCACGAGCGGCGTCGGCATCGCGCCAAACACCGTGGAGCGCACGATCTACGACGCGCTGATCGGTGAGCTACCGATCAGCGACGTGGTGCAGTCGACCAAGCTCGAGCAATTGTACATCGCGCCCGCCAGTCAACACCTGACGGCGGTCGAATACGAGCTGTTCGAAGGTGAACAGCGGGGTTCGCACTTGCGCAGCATCCTGCACGAACAAGTCGCGAGCGACTACGACTTCATCGTCATCGATTCGCCGCCATCCCTCGGTGTGCTCACGCTCAACGTGCTGGCGGCCGCGGACCGCGTGATCGTCCCTCTTCAACCCGAGTATTACGCGCTCGAAGGCATCACCTACTTGGTTGCTACGATCGATCGCGTGCGCGAATCGCTCAACCCCGACCTCAAGATTCAAGGTCTCGTGCTGACGATGTGGGATCCGCGCAATCGCCTGGCCCACCAAGTTGCCGAAGAGGTACGAAAGCACTTCCATGTGTTCCATTCACTCGTGCCACGCAACGTGCGCCTCAGCGAAGCCCCTTCTCACGGCCTCCCAGCGTTACTTTACGACGTGCAGTGCAAGGGCGCGCAAGCTTACATGAGCCTGGCGCGCGAGGTCATCGAGGGGGCGGCGTGAACAAACCCCGCGGACTGGGGCGCGGCCTCGACGTACTGCTCCCCACCAGCAAGAGCTCTCCCTCCCCTGCCAGCGGGAGCACGGAGAGTTCTCGAACGACGTTCGTGTGCGCGCTGGAACGCATCGTCCCCAACCGCCGTCAGCCGCGTAAAGACTTCGTCGAAAGCGCCCTCGAAGAGCTGGCACAGTCGATCCGCAAGCACGGACTCATCGAGCCGATCGTCGTGCGTCGCATCAAGGGCGGCGACCAGTTCGAAATCGTCGCAGGTGAACGTCGTTGGCGCGCCTCACAGCGCGCTGAGCTGCGCGAAGTGCCCGTGGTGGTCAAAGAGCTCGACGACAAGCAGGCCTTCGAAATCGCGCTGATCGAAAACGTTCAGCGCGAAGATCTGAACCCGATCGAGTTTGCCGAAGCATTGCGCAGGCTCGTCGACGAACACGGCCACACGCAAGAGTCCCTCGTAGAAGTAGTCGGCAAAGAACGCACGACCATCACCAACGCCCTGCGCCTGCTCAAACTGCCCGACCGAGTCCGCCAAATGGTGATCGACGGCGCGCTCAGCGAAGGTCACGCCCGAGCCCTGCTCGGCGCCCCCGACGAACCCTCGCTACTGCGCCTGGCCGAACTCACTACGCGGAAGAAGCTCAGCGTCCGTCAGCTGGAGGCCGAGGTCCGCGCGCTGAAGCAGCCGGGTGGCAAAACGAAGCCGTCGAAGAGCGCGGGCGTCAAAGACCTCGAACGCCGCCTCGCACGCAAGCTCTCCACCCGCTGTGAGCTCCGCGACCGCGGCGGCCGCGGCGAAATCGCGATCCGCTACGCCAACCTGGACGAGCTCGACCGCTTGCTCGAGCAACTGCTCTGAAGCTCCGCGCCGCCTCGCGGAGAGTCCGAACTCCTGCGGAGGCTCAGCCGCCGCCTTCACGAGAATTTGAACTCTCTCGGAGGCTCAGCCGCTGCCTCGGCGAGACTTTGAACTCTCTCGGAGGCTCAGCCGCCGCCCCATTCAGAGTTCAAACTCTCCCACAGGCTCAGTCGCTGCCTCGGCGAGAGTTGCAACTCGTGCCCGGGGCTCAGTCGCCGCCTCGATGAGAGTCCAAATTCTCGAGCAAAGCTCCCGGGAGCCTACCGCGGGACTAGAAACTCTGACAAAGGCTCAGCCGCTGCCCGCTTCGTAACTTTGAAGTTACCGGCGAAGCCCCCCGCTGCCTCGACGAGACCGCAAACTCGCGTCCGAAGCTGGCGGGAGCCCGCGCGGAGAGTTCTAACTCTTGGTCGAAGCTCCCCGGAGCTGACTTCGTAACTTTGAAGTTACCAGCGAAGCTCCCCGCTGCCTCGACGAGAGTTCTAACTCTGTTCGGAGGCTGAGCCGCTGCCTCGTTCAGAGTTCGAACTCTCCGGCAGGCTCCGTCGCTGCCTCGACGAGAGCTGTGGCTCTGAACGAGGCTGTCGCGCTGCCCGGGTCAGAGCTGGCACTCCGTCGGAGGCTCCCGGGAGCCCCTCTGAGACGAAAAACTCTCCCGCGGGCTCGCCGTAGCCTGCGGTGAAACGCCCCAGCAACTCGGATAGTCCGAGATTACACGCAACCGACCAAGGCGAGTTGGGCGGCCGCGCCCCCTAGATCCAGGAAGGTGCAAGTTGAATCCGCTCGCAGCGGGGATCGCGCTCGGGCGTTTTCGGCGCGGCGCAGAAAACTGCAGGGCGTGAGGGGATCACAGTGAGCTGAGTGGAGTACGAGGGGCTGTGCATCTGGCTTTTCTGGGTTTGGTGGCAGCGGTCGTGAGTGTCTATGCCGTGGCGGGCATCGGCCAATTCTGGTTCTGGTGCACCAGTGTGATTCTCGGAGTCGTGCTCTGGAGAGAACGTCGCCGCCATCCACCGCGCCCGCTGCGCGTGCGGCGACTCGCCTGGGTGGGATTGGGGAATAGCGTGGGTTTCCTGTTCGTCTTCGGGTGGGCGATCGCCAGCGATTTTGCGAACACCAAAGACACCGAGCGCGCAGAGGTCTTCGATCCGTTCATCAAACGGGTCGAAGATCTGGTGAACGCGGGTGCGTACGAGGAGGCGTCGCACCTGCTAGCAGGCTGCGAAACGCAAGCCTGCTCGACAATTCAATGGCGAATCGATCTCGAACGAGGTCGCGACGCCTCCCAGACCGACCCGAGCACGCGAGACTGACGGCGCCAGTCGATCCATGCCTTGCGTAGCAGCTAAACCGCCCGTCAAGCTCGGTGGCTGAGG
>CBFGUG010000122.1:0-19802 GCA_965651905.1 uncultured bacterium
TTACCCCTGGTCCGTTTTCTTGTTTCGCAACGGTCAGACCGTTCTGCAGAGGGTAACGGCGTGGTCGTGAATGACCTGGCTCATGGGTAACAGATCAGACCGGTCACATGGGTAACAGGTCTCGTGGTCTTGATTTACCAGTTACGCATCCTAGTCGAGCTCAATTGCGGTGTCACCCCCCGCACCGGGCTGGCAGGTAACGTTACCTGCAGAACACGTGGTGTTACCTGGCTGAGTGAGGCCGACGTCTTTGAGGGTGCCGTAGACGGCGTCCGGTTTGCCGATGAGGAAGTCGAGGAAGTAGACATCGAAGAATCGACGCTCGCTGTCGGTCGGTGAATGACGTGTTGCACCGTTCGTCTTCGTCTACCCAACGCACCACCTGCCGAGCCAACGCTCCGTCGACCCGCGCTACGCCAGAAGCCGTTGAACGCGTTCTTCGTCTGAGACGTCGAGTAGCTCATCGTGGACGCACAGCCGCAACTGTGGGTTCACGGGCACACGCATGCATCGCTCGACTATCGCATCGGAGCGACACGAGTGGTGTGTAACCCCTTCGGCTACGCGCGCGACGAGGAGAATCCACACTTCGAAGAGGCAAAGCTCGTCAGCCTCGGCTCCGATGTTTGAGAACGAGCTGTAGCATGCAGCCAGAGCAGGATGCTCAAGCGACACATCGGTCAGATGTCTGCCCCATCGGGAACCAGCCGACAGCAACGAAGTACGGCGTGCGAACGAAACTCAGTAGGGTATCGTGCGACACGGCCGCAAACCGTACGTGGTCGAGTTGACGGGATCGGCGGCAGATTATTGACCCGAGTCGGTGGCCAAGCTCCGAGTGGAGTTCCCCATACAAACACGGACATATCCTGTCAGCCCCTGAATTGACGGCAGCTCGCCCGGAGTACATTCTCTGCTCGCGTCGCCGAATCCTGGTCGGCAACGAGGTTCGAGGGAGTCAATGAGCGAAGAGACCACGGGAGAGATTGACGCATTCTGGGCCTTCCCATCGTTCTTCAAGACCGCCACCGGCTTCACGCCGTACGACTGGCAAGTCCAGGTCGCACTCGATGGTCTGCCCGACGTGCTTCCAGTTCCAACGGGACTCGGCAAGACGGAGGTCGCGCTCGCGTGGGCCTGGCGCCTGCTCGTCGACAAGAAGCCGGAGCCCCTGCACCTCGTGGTCTGCCTGCCGATGCGTAGCCTCGTGACCCAGACCGTGCAGCGCTTGAAGGGCTACTTCGACGCGCTCAACGCGAAGAAGCCCGAGATCGACGTCGCAGTTCACCAGCTCATGGGCGGCGCGATCGAGGACGAATGGGTTCGTCAGCCCGACAAGCCTTGGGTGCTCGTTGGCACGCAGGACCAGCTCCTGTCACGCGCGCTCAATCGCGGCTACGCGATGAGCCGCTTCGATTGGCCGGTTCATTTCGGCCTACTTAACAACGACTGCCGGTGGCTCATCGACGAGGTCCAGCTCATGGGGCCGGGCCTTTGGACCACGTCGCAGCTCGACTGGATGCGCCGGAAGCGGTTCCTATCGTTGAAGCCGAGCGTGACGACGTGGATGAGTGCCACCGTCGGCACGTCATTCCTGAGCACCACGGATCGAGTGCGCGATGCGCTCAGCGAACCGTCGCAGGAGCAACTCGCGTTCGAAGGCAAGCTCAAGACCGCACTCGACGGTGACGACGGACTCAAGTGGTGGAGAGAAGCGAACCGTCCTCTGGTGTGGTGGCAACCCGATGCATCGGGTGCGAGAACTCGCGGCTCCAAGAAGCGCGGTGCAAGATCGGCCGCTGCGACGGTCACGCCTGAAGCCATCGCGGCCTCCGTAACGGCCAAACACGTGTCGAGCACGCTTTCACTCGTCATCTGCAACACCGTCGATATGGCGCGCGCGGTGTTCGGCGCGCTGTCATCCGTTGGTCACAAGGTGCTCCTCACGTCGCGCTTCCGTCGCGAGGACCGCGCGCAACACGAACAGCGACTCATCGAATTCGACGCCAACCGCAAGGCTCGCAGCCTGCCGAAGGACGATCCTGGACTCATCTGCGTGAGCACGCAGGTCATCGAGGCGGGCGTGGATATCTCGGCGCATCGCCTCTTCACCGAGCTCGCGCCGTGGCCTTCGATGCTTCAGCGTCTTGGCCGCCTGAACCGCAAGGGCGACGACCAGGGCGCTCAGGCTTGGGTCTGGGAGACGCCGAAGGAAGGCAGAAACAAGAAGGTCCAGCGCATCGGCCCCTACGAAACCACCGACATCGAACGCGCCAAGAAGCTCGTCGATGCCTTCACCCCGCGTTCTCAAAATAATGCGTTCTCAGAGGCCATTGCTGACTTGAACGCGAGCAAGTATAAGGAAGTCACTGAGGCCCTGCAGCCGAAACCGAGCCCGCTGCCACGCGCTCTCGACGTCCACGGGCTCTTCTCAACGGAGCGCGACGTTCACGGCGGCTTCACCGATGTCAGCGCCTTCGTGCGCGGCACCGATCCCGATCTCGACCTGACGGCGTTCTGGCGCGACTGGTCTGGCGATAGGCCACCTCGCGGCGAGGATCTCGACGGCCCGCTGCTGGAGCCGGCGAAGGAAGGCTGTCCCGTTTCGTGCTTTGGTGTCCGTGGCGTCCAGAAATTCCTAGAGTCGACCAAGAGCAAGGCCTGGCTCTGGGACGACGAAGCGGACCGCTGGGAGCGCGTGAACCACTGGGACATCCGCCCCGGCATGCTCGTGATGCTCAAGCGCGATGTCGGCGGCTACGACGCGACCGAAGGTTGGACGGGCGACGAGTCGAACGTGCTCGACGAAGTGCCGCGTGCCGGGCGTGGCGCGACGCTGCGAGATGATGCGTGGACTGAAGCTGGGTACTGGTCGACGCTCGATGTCCACCTCAAGGATGCGAGAGACGCGGCCGAGAAGCTGAGCACCGCGCTCTCGCTGACCGGCGATACGAGGACGGCCGTCGTGGAGGCGTCAGGGCTCCATGACCTCGGTAAGGCGCATCCGCGGTGGCAGGCAGCGTTGCCTGATCGCTCCGGCATTCCCGACGCGCTGCTCGCGAAGAGCCCGCGCGTCGTCGCCGCCGATGTCGTGGGGGAGGTCGCCGCCACCCGCGCAAAGTTCACGAGGCTGCGGGCGCAGGCGCGTGAGTTGCCGGAGCAGGCGCGGCGCCGCGGTCGCGAAGACGTTGTGCGCCTTCGGTGGGCCATCGACGACAAGCTCAGCGACGCCGAGCTGAAATCGCTACGCGCCGTCACCGGTGTTCGCTGGGCCGGGCATCTCCAGTTCCGCCCAGGCCTCCGTCATGAGGTCGCCTCTGCGCTTGCGATGTGGCGGAAGTACAGCGATAGCGAGACGAAGCCGTACCCCGCGCTCGCGGTCTATTTGGCGGCCACGCACCACGGGAAGGCACGCACCGTGATGCGCTCGACAACGGGCGAAGGCGATGATGTGTTCGGTGTGCGAAGCGAGCCGAGCGCGTTGAACGTCGACAACGATGAGTGGCCGCTCGACTTCTCGATCGCGAAGGACGGCGCAGACGGACGATGGGACGGTGACGAGTTCGTACTGACGGGGCACGGTTGGACGGGCCTCGTGGCTGACCTGCTCGGCCCGTGGCGACCAGATGAGAAAAGCGACGCCGGCGTCGTGCCGGAGTCCGAACCGCGTCAGCTCGGCCCCTTCGCGCTGGCGTACCTCGAGGCGCTCGTCCGCATCGCAGACTGGCGCGCGAGCGCGCAGCCGAGCGCGAGCACCAAGCCCAGCGAGGTGCGTGATGGCCAGTGAACTGCGCCTTCCAGCCCTAGCGCTGCCCGGTCTGTCGCCCGACAGCCTCGGCAACTACCTCGCGTCGCTCGGCCTCTTGCGGGTGCTGTCTCGAAAGTGGCCGAGCACGCGGATCGCGTGGCGCGACGAGGTGCTGCAGGTGATCGGCGGCCCGACGTCGATCGACGAGCTGCTCGACGAGTTGGTGCGAGTCGCGACTAACCGCGCGTGGACGCCGTACGGTCGTGAGTGGAAGGACGCGCAGGCAGCGAGCAGCAAACTCGCGCAGAGTCAGAATCCCAAGGTCAAGGCAACAAGCGGAGTGCCCTTCGCCCTCTGGCAGGCTCAAGTTGAGGAGCAGGTCCTCGATGGGTTTGCCGCCCATGTCGTGCCGCATGGCGCTGGCCGCTCAATGAATCCCATTCTTGGCAAAGCAGGAAAGATCGGTCAGCGGGACTTCGCGAAGGGATGGGAGCGCGCTACCGGCCTGCTTGCACCACCGAAGCCATCAAAGCCAGGCAAGAACGAGACGCCAGCCAAGAAGGCAGCCCGCGAGAATTCGGATTCCGAATCGGCCATTAACGAGAGGCTGCGGAAGCGCGGTGAACTGGAGGCACTTCTTCAGGGCGCTCCTCTCTCGTGGTTGGAGAAGGACCTGAACGCCGCTTCGTGGTTCAGCCATGCCAACAAGCAGTACAACAATGGACAGAGGGCCTACCGTGACGGCTTTCTCTCTCCTTGGCTGATGGTGTTTGCCTGCGAGGGAATTTCCTTCCTGTCTGGCGGTACGTCTCGTCGCTTGGGAGCGAAGGCTCGTGTCACCGCAGCCTTTCCGTTCGTCACGCAGGCGTCGGCCCCCAGCGCGAGCGGTTTGGCCGGGCGCGACGCCGCAGAACTGTGGGCTCCGATGTGGGGCCGTCCGATGACGGCCGCCGAAGTGGCCACCATCTTTCGTCGTGGACGCGCGGAGCTATCTGCGCGCGCGGCGCAAACCCCCGGAGCATTCGCTAGCGCGGTTCTTCGACGCGGAGTTGACGCGGGCATCGCGGAATTCCGACGCTTCGTGTTGGGTTGGACGACAGCACAGGACTATGTCGAGCCTCGGTTCCATGGCGCGATTGCGACGCTTGGGTCTGATGCTACCGCTGGTGGAGCGCTTTCGCTCACGCTCGAACGCGTCACCGCGTTGATCGAGCAACGCGGCTTTCCCCGGGATCGCAAGGTGGGCAAGCGCTGGCGTTTCGAGGGGCTGCGTGGCCCGATCGAATCAGCGCTGCTCGACGTTGCTGCTGAGCCGACCAGCTCGGAAGCAGGCATCGTGCTGCTCGACGCGACCGTCAGCGCGCTGGACCGTATCGACCGGAACCGCAGCTTCCGCGAGGGCAAGGTTCGCTGGGAGCCGCTGCCGCTCGAGTGGCTGGCGTCATTGTTCTCCGAGGGACAGGCGAGCACCGAGGCGCGGCTCGCTCTGTCCCTCGTGTCGGCGTTCCCCGTCGCGCAGCCCTTCGCCACGTACCGCTTCGGCGTCGAGTGGAAGTACGGAGCAACCTACGCGAACTACACGCACACCGACCGTCCTCCGGCCCGTTGGGTCTGGGGGCCTGGCGACCTGGCTCGCGTCCTCGGTGCTGTCTTGTCGAGAAAGCTCCTCGACCAGGAGGCGGACGCGAACAAGCCCCATCAACGTGGTCGAGCCCCCTTGCCGGCGACGGCATCGCAGGTTCGCCAGTGGCTCGACGGAGATCTCGACGAGGAACTCTTCGCGGCTTGGCTCGCGCGGCTTGCGCTCTTCGACTGGAGGAGCGTCCCGCAGGAGGTCCGCACCATCGTTCAGCGCGATGACGCCAGCGTGCCCAAGGCCGATGGTGAGCTGGTGCTCCTGGGGCTCCTGCAGCCGCTCGTCGATCAACGCCCCTTGGTCATCCGCGACCTCGGAGGCGACGACCTGCTCGCTGAGGAGACGGGCGCACGCACGACGGAAGCTGCGCGCTCTCTCGTCACGTTGACCCGCGCGGGCAACTTCGACGCCGTGCTCCGGCTCGCGAGCAGCCGCTACTCGATGGCTCATGCGCGGCTCGCCACGTTCGACGTGACGTTCGCTGCGGACTCGCCTGACCGGCTCGTCGCGGCCCTTCTGTTCACCTTGTCTGGCCGCGATCGGGCGGTCTTGTTCGAACGCTGGCTTCGTCCTCGACGCCGGCCACAAAGAGGAGAAGCACATGTCTGACGCAGAGAAGAAGAGTCCCCCGAAGAAGCTCACTCCCACCGACGTGTTGAAGGGGGAGTCGCCGCTCGTCCTGACCGCGACGCTCGAGCCGATCGCCGGCGATCGGTTCCAGCCCGCCGGCTTCCCCGAGATCGGCCACGTCATCTACAAGGCCCCCCGTAAGGACGGCAGTACCGAGAACGTCTGCATCGTCGACAGTGCGGCGAGCATGGCCAACCACCTCGAGACGGTCTGCCAGCGCGGCGCCCACGATCTCGACCTCGTCGATGACCTCAGCGGCATGCCCTACATCCGCTGCGTTACGGGCGATCTTTCCGATGGCAAGCTCCCGAGCGACAAGCGCGAGACCATCGTCACGAGCCTCACCGAAGGCCACCGGATCGCATCGAACTACTTCTTCGGTATCCGGACGAAGCGCAAGTGGAACGGCAGGGGTGCCCAGCGTGTTGGCGGTGATGGCTCGGTCGATCAGAAGAGCTTCGGAGATGAACTCGCGGAGACCAAGCACTTCGGGATTCAGAGCGATGGAGAGACGATCGCGCATCCTCCGCCCGAACGCTGGTGGAACGTCTTCAAGACCATCTTCGAGTTCGATCCGAACTCCTTGGTCCACGGGGTGTTGTTCACCGAGTGGCAGATCAAGATCCCGCGCGCGCTGACGGCGCACCTCGAGGCCTTCGGTGCTGGCCGTGTCGATCGGTCCGGCGTGAAATTCGACCGGCTCGGCAAGACCACCTCGGGCCAGCCTATCTTCGCGGTCGATGACGCGACCGCCGAGTCCATCCGCGCCACGTTCGTCATCGACGTCAGTCTCATTCGCTCGTTTGGGCGAACGAAGAAGGTCGAAGGCAAGGACACGCAGCTCGGACTCTCCGAGAAGCAGCAGGAGTTCCTCGTCGCACTCGCGCTCTGGAAGATCCAGAAGCTCCTCGCGTCGCCCTTCCGCTTCCGCTCCGGCTGCCACCTCCGCAACACGACGCTGAAGAGCGGCGCCGATGAAGTCGAGCTCGAGGTCGACATCGCGCGGGCGATCAATGACGCCTCCTTTAGGAGCGAGAAGAGCGCTGACGACAAGCCGATCCCGCCCATCGTCACCGACGTGTTCTGGCCGCGCGAGGAGCTGTATCGAGAAGGTCAGGCAGAGGCGCAGAGCGGCAGCGACGAAGACGAGGGCGCGGAAGAGACCGAGGGATGAAACTCGTCCTCCGACAAGAGTTCCCGCTCGGGCGCTTCCACGCGACGTCGTGGCGCGTGAACCCGTACGACGATCCGCACGGGGAGTGGCCGCCGAGCCCCTGGCGCTTGGTGCGCGCGGTGACCGCACGCTGGTACCAGTGGGCGCGCGAAGCTTCGCCCGAGCCCGACGTCGCGCAGCTCGAAAAGCTACAGGCCGCGCTGTGCAAGAGCACCTACGCGTTCCACCTGCCCCCCAACGCAAGGAAGGGAAGCCCGATCAGGCAGTACCACCCGACCGAGTTCGGCTGGCGCCCGGCAGAGAAGAAGAAGGCGGGAACGCGCAGCTATGGCACGAGCCTCGTGCAGGACAACTACTGGTGCGTTCCTCCCGAGGCGCCGGTGTGGTGGTTCATCGAAGGCGATGACTGGACCGACGACCTTCGCGAGTTGCTCGGCCAGTGCCTGGAACGCATGACCTACTTCGGGCGCGCTGAGACGCTCACGCGTGTACGCGTGGCGGGCTCGACCGACGAGATCCCTCAGGCCAACTGCACGCTCGCCGACAAGCGCGGAGCGGGCGCTGCGCCCGTGCTGTCGCCGCTCGACACGGCCACGCGTGAGGATATCGAGCGCACGACCGACAACCCCGAGGCCGTGAAGCGAGCCGTGCCTCCCGGTGCGCAGTGGCTCTACGCCGTGCGACCGCAACGGCCCGCAGCCCGTGAGCGTCGTCGCGTTCCAGAGCATCGGCCCGACTGTCACCTGATGCAGTTCGCCATCGGTTGGAACGTCTCGCCGGAACCACGCGCGATCGTGCGGCTTACGTCCCGATTTCGTGGAGCCGTGCTCCGTGAGTTGTTCCGTTTGAAGACGGGTGACGCGTCGGCCAACTGGACGCGAGCCAGCCGTGAGGTGCGGGAGGCGGCCGCCGACATGACCGGCAAGGATGCGAGCGGCGACGCGCTGAGAGGCCACCGCCACACAGAGTTCCTGGCGTGGTGCGAGGACGATCAGCCGACGCGCCTCTTCGTCTGGCGTGGCGCGCGCGCGTTCGATGCCGACGAGCAGGACGCGATCCTACTAGCGGCCGCGCGGGACGTCTCGTGGGCGGCTGCGGGTTCTGATCTGGATGAGTGGAAGGTACGCCTCATCCCACTCGATCGAGCGGTCCCGCCACCGCCCGGCTTCGATAGTCAGACGTCTGCCAGCTGGGAGTCGGTGACGCCATACGTCCCACCGCGCCATCACCTTCGCGGTGGCAAGGAACGCGAAGGCGAGTCGATCGCGGAGCAGATCCGCCGCGAAATTCTGAGGCGTGAGATCTCTCCGGATGTCGAAGTCGAACTGGTAGGTGCTCCTCACTGGGTATCGGTGCACGTTCCTCGGCGCGAAGCGGACAAGCGGGCCTCCATCGGTGACCGGCGGGGCCAGATGCTGCGATTGCACTTCCAGAGGCCCGTCGCTGGACCTATGCGCCTTGGCCATTCGAGCAGTTTCGGGCTTGGGCTCTTCCGGCCCTGTTAGCGCCTGCCTCGCGAAGGGCTGGCGTTGAGCTCTTCCACCATCGGCGCCGTCGTTTCCGGCGGAGGGCGGCTCGACGCTTGTTCGAGCGCGCAAAGCGGACCATGCTTCGTTCTGTGACCGCATCGCAGCCAATCGTCATCTACCGCAGCGTGAATCGCGAGGGGCAAACCTTTGCTCTCAAGCCGGCGTCCCGTCAGTTCCTTCGCCAGCAGTTCGGGGAGTCGGTCCATTCCAGTCCGCGTGTCTTCATCGCTCACGAAACCAAGGCAGACTTCGACGAATGGCACGGCAACTTTGCGGAGCAGGTAATCCAGGTCCTCACGGGAGTCTCCTCCGAACGCCTAAAGGGTATTGGCGGGGTTGTGTTTCGGGACCCGGTGACCGAGAGCGACATCTCGGCGGCGTAGATGGCAGAGAAACCGACGCATTTCGGAAGGGCGGGCGAGTTCTTCGCGATGTCCGAGCTTCTGCTTCGCGGATGGAACGTCGCTGTCCCGGTGGTGGACGTCGGGGACGACGTTTTCGTGATCGATGACAACGACAAGACGACGTACCGCGTGCAGGTCAAGTCCGCGACGAGCGATACGAGTCAGTACGTGTTCAAGCTTTCCAGAAAGCAACTTCGCACAGCACAGGCGATCGAGCTCTTCTATCTTCTCCTGATTCGTGTTGGCGCGCGCTGGCGGTTTCTAGCGCTCCCACGAGAGCAACTGATGGAAATTCGAGACGCCTACGAGACTGATGATCGCGAGCGTTCACCAGGCCGACCGCCAGTGAGGGACGCGGACGCAAAGGGCGATGACCTCAGCTTGCGAGTAACCTTTGAAGGGGATTCCCCAGAAGGTTGGGGCCGCAAGCTTGCCGAATACCTCGACACTTGGCCCGATGCCCTTCCCGAAATTGGCTTGGGGCCTGGTGCGCGCGGCGTCGCCCGATGACACGAGCCTACGCTGCCATCCCTACCCCGGCAGTTCTAGACTTCGTCCATGCGGGCGCGCTCACTTTGGGCGCGCAGCGTTCGTGAAGTGCGTCGTGCGCATCCCAACGATCTGGCGACGTCAAAAACGGACTTACCGCGTTCCATAAGATCGCGCTAGCGCTCCAATCGGATGCCATGGACAAGTACACGCAACGAAGACGCCTTCGATTCTGAATGACATCGAAGCTGACCCTGCGATCACTGTCCTCTAGGACGTGACCCTCCAACTTCGAAGTGCTGAGGGAAATGCAGGCCAAATCGAGTTCAGAGGCGAGCACGTGGTGGCTCTTCACCTCCTTACGTTGATCATCAAGGATCGCAGAGAAGATCCGTCCGGGCACCTTCGATCTGCAGGATGGCGTGGGACACTGTAATTCAAGATTCGGAGCAAGAGCGTCGTAGCCAGCGAGAGACGTGCAAGTGTGCCCGTTTCGTGCGTGTCCCCTTGCAGTGCTACGCGTTGTGCGAGGCTTCTTCGCATTCTTCATTGCTGCACGACCCTTTACGAGCCCGAGCGACTTCTTGATCGCATGAGCGGTCGGGTAGGACACACCGAAGTCGCGTGCCACCTGTGTACCAGATACGCCTTGCTGCAACGCGGCAGCAATCCCCTGTCTGCGACTGGGCGCCAATGCTCTGCTTCGCCGCCCCAGCGACACGCTTGAACGTCCAGGCGCAGCGCTTCAACCACTCTTGGACTCTTCACCCCCCTACAGCGATGATCGCGTCTGCAAGTTCGAGGCCCGATGCGTAGCCCAGTTCGACATGAAGTGTTGCCAACGCACACCGTTCCGCAGTCTGCGCCTGCAGAAGGTCATCGATGACGCTCTTGATGCTCATTAGCAATCCTGCCGTTTTCACCGAATCCTTGTCACCGGCGAAAGGGCACGACATCCTCCAGGTTCACGAAGTGCAAGACCATGACGCGGCGAAATGTCGCTTCGATTGGACAGCGGGGCTCGGAACGGAGACTTTTGAGTGAAAGAGACGACGGATGGGCCATCTACGCTTTCCTCACGTGCCTGGAACCGACTCCGCCCGAAGCTCGCGCATTGCGCATCCCCACCGAGCAAGTTCCAGCCATCGGGCCTTGGCGCGCGGCTGCGGAACACTATGCGCGTTTCTCGCCCTCAGTCTTTTCGTTACGACAGCGCACGGCTTCTGCCGTACGACGACATGCAACCCCACCTCGACGGCGACTGCGGACGTACCTCTGAGGGATGTGCCGTTAGGGGTGAACCACTGTTCTGGCCTGACCTATGTGTCACGTTTGGCGTGCACGCAGATGGGTCGACGCTCCGAGCGATTTCTTACGAACGTGCCGAGGAAGCTGCGCGTGCCGCGTTTCGAGAATGGATCAGCGCTGACTGCGGCGACTCCACCCCGTCGATCGGCGTCGTCCCGTACGGCAAGGTCTACTGTGACACGCCCGAGTTCAATCACGACGGAGCTGATAGCGGAAATGCGTCGGGGCCCAACGCGAACGTCATCATGTTCCGTGATGATGGTTGGCCGTACAACGACACCAACAACATCCTCGCGCTCACGACGGTCACCTTCCTCACCAAGACGGGAGAGATCCTAGACGCGGACATCGAGATCAACTCGACGAGGATGGCTCTGTCCACGAGCACAACTCATGTCACGAGCGACTTGCAGTCCATCCTGACCCATGAGTTTGGACACTTTCTGGGGTTGGCCCACACACGAGTGGCCGACGCGACGATGTATGCCGACTACGACAGTGGTGATCTCTCCTTCCGGACCATCGCCGAAGACGATGCCGCTGGCGTCTGCTCGATTTATCCAGGTACTCCAGAGCCGATCGAGGATTGCAGGGGCGAGGCTCCACGTTACGGGTTCTCACGCTATTGCGGAACGGCAGACATCGCCGACGCAGGCGTGTTGTGTTCGGTGCCGCGACAGGCGCAAAACACGACGAACGATACCGTACTGTGGGTCTGCCTCGTCGCTTGTACCGCGATCTTCTGCACCCGGCGGCGCTGGGCCTAGCCCGTTGGTGTGCTGCAGTAGGCACTAGTCGCGACTACACAATGCCACCGGCCCGCCACGACGCGGCGAAATGTCGCTTCGATTGGACAGTCATGGGTCGGGACGGCACGGTCCGCGCGAAGAATCAGATGGGCCATCCACAATCGCCTCGCGTACCTCAACTCGATCGCGCTGAACGGTTACGCAACGCTCGTTCCTGCTCAGCAACCTCGCTGAGCCCGTTCTGCAAACATGGAGCTTTCAGACGATGAAGGTGGTGGTGTTGGGCGCCACGAAGGGCATGGGGCGTGCACTATCGCGACAGCTTGCGACGCGTGGCGATCAGCTCGTCCTGCTTGGGCGCGACGAGCTGGACTTGGCACGGAGCGCGGCTGACCTGCGAATTCGGGCTGCTTCCACGACGGTGAGCTCAGTACTATGTGATCTCGAATCCCCTGATGGTTTCGGGGCCGCCATCAAGAAGGCTGACGAAGTACTCGACGGATTCGACACGTTCGTGATCACGGCAGCGGTGTTCGCGCAGCAAGACGCACTAGAGGCAGACACTGAGCTCACTCAGCGGCTGGTAACCGTGAACTTCGCCAACACAGTCGTGCTCTGCGAGCACGTGCGAAAGTACTTCTTGCAGCGCGGAGGCGGTCGCCTGGTGGTCTTCAGCTCGGTTGCCGGGGATCGAGCTCGCAAACCGGTCGTGATCTATGGCGCCGCGAAAGCGGGACTGAGCGCATACCTCGAAGGGTTGGACCACAAGTACCGTGGCCGAGGCCTGATCACCCTTTGCGTCAAACCGGGGTTCGTCAAAACCGGAATGACAGACGGCTTGAAGCCTCCCCCGTTTGCCGGCGAAGCAGAAGCGGTAGCCGCACGCGTGATTCGCGCGATCGACAGGGGCTTGCCCGTGGTTTACGCACCCGCCATTTGGCGTTGGGTGATGCTGATGATTCGGGTCCTACCCCGATTCGTCATGCGGCGCATCGGGTTCTGAGCTTCGTCCTCGATCATGAACCTCAGACTAGCGCCAAGTGAAGCACTAGGAGCAGGGGCGGCAGCTCACCGAACTGCTGAGCGCCGCCTGAGCGGTTGGGGGCGCACCTTCGTTCCCGGTTACGAGGTGCGTGACGAACGGCTCGAGCGCATTGCTCGTGGTGCCACGCTCAGTCGCGGTCTCGGTGCATCCTACGGAGATAGTTCTTTGCCACCAGTCGGGGTGTTGGAAACGGTCGGCACCACCCTCGCTGATCGCATTCTACAGTTCGACCCCGAGACGGGCCTGCTGCGCGCCGAAGCTGGTCTTTCGCTCTACGCGCTGAACCACCTATTTCTTGCTCGGAACTGGTTCACGCCAGTCACCCCTGGCACTCAGTTCGTCACGCTGGGAGGCATGGTCGCATCGGATGTACATGGCAAAAACCATCACGAGAACCTCACGTTTGGGCATCATGTGCGCGCGCTTCGCCTGATGGTGGCTGACGGTCGAGTCATCGAATGCAGCCCGAAGCTGGAGCCCGAGTTGTTCTACGCCACCTTGGGAGGAATGGGGCTGACTGGCCACATCCTGGAGGTCAGCTTTCAGATGGAGCGCATCCCCTCGCCGTGGATTCTCACCGAATCCCGACGTGTGAACGACATCGACGCGCTACTCGACGGGTTGAAGACGTCCGCGGCGGACTGGCCGTTCACGGTGGGGTGGATCGATTCACTCGCGGGCAGTGGGCGTGGTCACCTTTATTTGGGTCGTTGGGCCTCGCCAGAAGAGGCCCCGGCTGAACTCCCTAGACCCAAGAGACGCATTACACTCCCCTTCAGCCTTCCAACGGGCACGGTCAACGCACGTTCGGTCAAGCTGTTCAACTGGGTCTGGTACTGGAAGTTGTGGCGCACAACACCACTGCAGAAGATCGAACACCCAGAGACGTACTTTTATCCGCTCGACTTGGTCAGGCGCTGGAATCTCGCGTACGGCGCCCGTGGCGTCACGCAGTACCAATGCGTCATTCCCGACGAAGCAGGACGAGAGCCAGTGAAAGCTCTGCTGGAGCTCCTAGCTCGATTCCAAACCGCTTCGTTTCTGACGGTAGTCAAGGACTGCGGTCTCGAAGGCAAGGGTTTCTTGTCGTTCCCACGCCCAGGCATCTCAATCGCCCTCGACCTGCCGATCACTCGTAGCACTCAAGAGACCATCGACGCGCTGAACCAAGTGGTGATCGCGAGCGGGGGAAGAATCTACCTGTCGAAAGACGGTTTTACTCGCGCACGAGACTTCCAACAGATGGAGCCGCGGCTCTCGCGGTTTCTCGAGGTGCGAGCAACGTTCGATCCCGACAACAAGATCCGCAGCCATCAGAGCGAGCGGCTCATGCGAGGCGACTAGCAGTAAGTCGAAGCACCCCGCCCTATCGCGCAACCGACGGGACTTCAGAAACGCCAGTCGAGCAGCTCGAAGTGAATTGCCTCTTTCGCTGGTCGGCGAGGCCACGGCGATGCGTGCACATGCCCCCGCGGACGAGCCAACATCTTGTCGCTGCGTTCCCTGGACGACAGCTGGAGCCGTTCGTCAGGGACGCCATGAGTGGTAGTCCATTTGCGACGCCTTGAAAGCTGGTCGCTGCTCGAAGTCGAATAGAACTCCGTGCGCGGGCGCGAATCGAAACCTCAGTGGCCTCGTCGACGCCCGAGATCGCCCGCCGTGCGCGCATGTTTGAGGAGCAGCCTCTAGAACATCCGGCACCCCTGATGTATTGTATGCTTTCCATTTTATCGTGTTGACATTACATTCGGGCGAAGACTTCGTGAAAGACCCGAATCTCATGTCCCTCGTACGTCGGCAGCGCAGCGCAGCGGGCCTTTCTCAGAGCAGCCTCGCTGCAAGCTTAGGGGTTTCACGCCAGGCGATCGTTGCGATCGAGGCGGGTCGTCAGGTGCCCTCCACCGTTCTCGCGCTTCAGCTTGCCCGGGTTCTCAGCTGCAGTGTCGACGACCTGTTCCAGCTTGCAGGCGGACCCGTCGTTCGCGCCCGGGGAGCCGGAACGTGCTGCGATTCGGCGCGGGTCGTCATTGGCCGAGTCGATGACGACCTGGTCGCTCACTATCTCTCTGATCCCACACATGCTGCCGACGGCGTGTTGCTCGAGCCTGCCCTCGCAGGGGAGCACTGGAAGATCGAATTGCTCAGCGACCCCTCGGACGTCGACGCGAACCTCCTGGTTGCTGGCTGCGCGCCATTGCTTGGGGCCCTCTCGACTCGCCTCGGTCGACAGTTCCGCGACAGCCGAGCTACCTGGATCTCCGCCGATAGCGCCAAAGCTCTCGATCTCCTCGCGCGCGGGCTCGTGCATGTCGCGGGTGTCCATTTGGCGGATACGAGGGATCCGGATGCCCACGCTCGGGCCGCAAGGGCGATCTTCCCCGGTCAGCGAACTACGATCATCAACCTAGCTCGGTGGAGGCAGGGCCTCCTCGTCGCCGCTGGGAATCCCCTTGGCCTCGTAGTGGGACCCGATCTGGTCCGCGATGATGTGCGACACGTCTTGAGGGAACCAGGGTCGGGCGCTCGTCGCGTGTTCGATCGCATCCTCGCCGAAGCCGACATCGCTGAACTCCCGCCGAACGGCGTCTCTGCGATCGCCTCAGGCCATGCGGAGGTCGCACGGCTCATACGCTGCGGCGCAGCCGACGTGGGAGTTGCGATCGAGGCTGAGGCCCTGTCTCACGGGCTCGACTTCATCCCGCTCTCCGAGGAGCGATTCGACCTGATCGTGCTCGAGTCCCGACTCGAAACCAAGGTGGTCTCCCGCTTCATCGACCTGATCGACCGGGACCCGTTCCGCGCCGAAGCTGCTCGCATGCCAGGCTATGACCTCTCGCAAGCGGGGCACGCGTCCTGCGTCGCGATAGGAGGGAGTCCGTGAACAGTGTGCGCGTCCTGTTCGCTTTCCTCGCGCTCCTATCCGTCGCAACGACAGGATGCAGGTCGGACAGCATTGAGCCCAAGAAGATGGAGCTCTCCGTCCTCGCCGCCTCATCCCTAGCCGAAGCGTTTCAGGATCTCGCGCGAGGCTTCGAGGCAATCCATCCGAGCGTGGACGTCAAGCTGACGTTCGCGGGAAGCCAAGTGTTGCGCCTTCAAATCGAGCAAGGCGCTGCGGTGGATGTGTTCGCGTCTGCAAACGAGAGCCACATGCAGTCCCTGATCGCGGCCGGGCACGTCACCGGCCCCCGAGTGTTCGCTCACAACGAGCTCGTCATCATCGTCCCTCCGAGCAATCCCGCCAGCATCAACGCGTTCGCAGATCTGCGCAAGGCATCGCGAATCGTCATCGGCACCGACAACGTCCCTGTCGGCATCTACACGCGTGAAGTACTCGATCGTGCGGCGTCTGAACTCGGCAGCGAGTTTGTCGAGGAAGTGAGGAAGCGCGTCGTGTCCGAAGAGAGCAATGTTCGTCTCGTTCGCGCCAAAGTCGAGATGGGCGAAGCAGACGCCGCCGTGGTCTACCGTACGGACGCCGCCGCCTCCGAGGGTGTTAGCATCGTACCGATCCCTGCCTCGCTCAACGTGCGCGCGAGCTACCCGGTCGGTACAGGTGCCCGTGCACCTCACCCACGCCAGGCTGAACAATTCGTTACCTATGTTTTCTCTGATGCGGGACGCGAGGCGCTACGCCGCCACGGGTTCGTCACAGTCGGGGAGTAACCCTTGTCGAGTTTCCTTGGCACCTCCGTCGCCCCCTCGAACGCCAACTGCGATGAAACCATGACCGTTGCCCTCCGGCTCATACTGCCAGCCACCTTTTGCTTCATGTGCTCTGCCACGGCAATGGCACAATCGTCCGCACCTGGGGGCGCCCCAGATCCACCGAGTGCAACCGCGCCGGTGGCTGGCGCCTCGGAGCAGGAGGCCGTTGCCCCAGCAGCACCATCGACACCCTGGCGCGCTACGAACGCCATCGGAGGGCCCGCATGGCTGCACTTTCGAGCCACGCAACGAACCCGGTACGAGAACCTTTGGAACCAGTTCAGGACTGGTGTGCCTGGAAACGACAAGGCGCTCTCGCTCCGAACGACGTTAGCCCTCGAGCTCCGATTTGACACCGTCTTCGCTGGCGCGGAATTCGTCGACTCTCGAATGTTCCTCGCCGACGACAACAGCCCACTCGACACAACTCTGATCAACCCGATCGAACCCCTGCAGTCATACGTCGGCGCCGAGATCCAAGACCTGTTCGCCAAGGGCGAGGCATTCCAATTCCAAGTCGGAAGGCTAACCCTGGATGTCGGCAGTAGGCGCTTCGTAGCGAGGAACCGCTTCCGAAACACCATCAACGCTTTCACAGGGGCTGATGCCCAGTGGACTAACGCACAGCGAGATCTGGTGCGCCTGTTCGCAACCTTGCCTGTGCAACGGCTTCCCGACGAACGCGAGGCGCTGACAGACAGCCAGATCGAGTTAGACAGGGAGAGCTTTCGCACAGTCTTTTGGGGCGCGTTCTATGCCTCTCGCGAATGGCTGCAGAGCCTCCAGATGGAAGCCTACATTTTCGGACTCCACGAGCGGGACGGACCTAACGCAGCGACACGCAACCGCCGGATCTTCACTCCTGGTCTTCGCATCCACCGATCTCCTCGAGCCGCAAAGATCGACATGGAGGTTGAAGTGGCGCCCCAGTTTGGAGACTCGCGAGCTACTGCCAGCGTCGATGACGTCGCAGACCTGGATCATCTCGCTCTCTTCGCCCACGCCGCCCTCGGGTATACGGTTGGTGTCTCCTGGAGGCCGCGGTTGGTGCTTCAATACGACTACGCGAGTGGCGATGCAGACCCCGACGACGGCGACAATGGCCGCTTCGACACGCTCTTCGGGGCGCGGAGGTTCGAGTTCGGCCCGACAGGGATCTACGGGACGCTCGCGAGAAGCAACGTCAACTCGCCTGGCGTACGCGTCGAGGCGAACCCGCACGAGACCGTCGACGGATTCATCGCGTATCGTGCGGCTTGGCTTGCGGAGTCGAGGGATGCCTGGCCGGCATCCGGCGTACGAGATGCCACGGGCCAGTCCGGCGACTTCATCGGCCATCAGCTCGAGGCCAGGGTTCGTTGGCGTCTGCTCCCTGAGAACATCGCGCTGGAGGTCGGCTTCGCGCATATGCTTCTCGGAGGATTCCCGAACGATGCTCCAAACTCGACGATCGAGGGTGACCCGACGTACGTCTACTCTCAACTCGGGTTCGAGATATGACCTTGTCCGGCCGTCTCGTGGACCAGTTCGTCCTATGCTGGTCTTGAAGCCTAGTTCACAATCGCGCGCAGTCGGACCGTCCTCCTGAGCACGTTATTCCATGACCGCTCGGAGTCTTGAGATGACGACGTGGCTACTCACGGGATTCCGCACCCTCGACCGCCAGCGCTCTGCTCCACGTGACCAGCCGGGTCTCGCTCGGAACCCTGCGTTGCAGAGGCCACCGTGCAGGTCGACCTAAGACGCCGAAGCGCCTTGTTTTCGCCAGCTTGCAGTCGGCAATCGCGTGGATCCCTCAACAAGGCTCTTTTGTTAGTCAATCCTGTAGTTCGCTGATTAGAATCTGCGCCATGGGAATCCGAAATATCGTCAACGACTTCCTCGAGGCAGAGGCCGCTAAACGCCGCGCGCTTGCTACGCTCCACATTGAACTGGGCTACTCATCCGGGTCCGAGCTTGCAAGCGCAATCATCGCCGCGACAACGGCAACACCCGGGACATCACAGAATCACCAGCCGCGCACGGGCGACCGACGCAAAGCGTCCGTGAAACGCCGCGGCCGCGCACTCGCTCCGAGCCACAGGCAAGCCATCGTCAGCGCGCTCAAGAGCGGCGTTAGTGGCACACAGGCAGCTCGCGACTTCGGCGTGTCGTACCCGACCGTGCACGCGATCAAGAAATCGTTGGGGCTTGTGACCGCTCGCCCACGTTGACTCGGTGCCGGCTCGCTGCACCGCGATCTTCAACTGGCGCAGCGAGCGTCGGGCGCTCACTCATGTGCAACTGGCGCTGCCCTTGTGCAACAGAATGGATGTCGACTCACCCCTTAATCACCAGCCCACGCGTCGACGTACATTGGACCGGAGTACGACCCACCCAACGTCCGCGTCGTCCCGAAGCGTAGCCCACCTGGGGGCAATGGCGGCGCCTCCACCAGGTTCATGAGTGACCAGACTATTCGTCGTATTCGAGCGGAACCAGACATCCGTGTGATGGGACGCAACACACGAGCCGTCATCTGCATTCCGTCCGCAATCGTCAGGTCGTCCGTGGCCTTTCCGACGATGTCGACCAATCACTCTCCCAACCGGACCGAAGCGCCAAGGGCAACCTGCAGGTCAGGTGCTGCGTCCGTGAGCCCGTGCTGGCTGAATACGTCTAGCTGGAAATCCGGAGAAGCCAGGTACGCGAGACCAACGTCTAGCTGCCAGATGTGTTGGGCTCCATCGAGCGGATGCCGACCGAAGCTCTCGACGAACACCGACAACGGCAGGGATCCACTCGGTAGGCTGTGGTTCAAGTTAACCACGTGGAGTGGTCTGAACTGCCGCCCACTGTCCTCAGCTGGGGGCAAGTCTGCTCCAGCGTTCACCAAAAGACCAAACCCGGCTGGAAGCGCCTTGGCCAACAGTAGCCGTGCCTCGCCGCTGACGACGCCACCATCGAAGGGACCGTCCCCAGTTGGCATCAGGGCATCCATCGAGAGAGCGACATCTAGCACCTCGAGATTCGGTAGTGAAAACTTGGTGCCCAACAGTGTGTCCGTCGAATGAACGGACGCGCCGTCTGACCAATGAACCCCCAAGATTCCTGTGCCTGCCCGCAGTTCCACCCACGGCAGCACCCCAAAGCGGAGGAGTGTCGGAGCCGACAGCTGCTGCGCGTCAATTTGCCGATCGGTGAGGAAGTTGAGACTGCCCTCGATGAACAACTGATGGGGCGGCACTGAACTTGCGGCATTGCCGTTGCCAGGACGGTCGGTGACCAACGGTTCTTTGGGCATCGCTGCAACGGATGCAGGCCAAGACACCACAGCCCAAAGCACCAAGACCCAAGACATCGAGACCCAAGACATCGAGACCCAAGACATCGAGACCCAAGA
>CBFGUG010000123.1:0-19330 GCA_965651905.1 uncultured bacterium
GACGACACGGACGATGACGACGACACGGCTGACGACTCCGATGATGACGGGAGCACGAATGACGACACTGGAGACGATGCGTCGTCCGATGACAGCTCTGGCGATGACACGCCCCCGGGAGTCGACTGTGATGACTACCCGAGCTGCGGAATCGACGTTGGCGATTGCGAAGGGAGTGCTACGTGCATCGCGTTTGCTCCCTGCGGCGGCGCACTGTGTATCGACGCGACGGAAGCATGTGAGCTGAGCTGTCCGAATCCGGATGAGTGTCTGCTGGCGGCGAGTTACCCGGGTCAATTGGGCTGTGAGGGCAAAGTGGACGCGAACCCGGGCTCGGGCTCGGACGACGCCAGTGACGACAGCTCCAGCGATGATGCGGCGTCTGACGACGTCTCGACGGACGATGGCCCAACGGATGATGCCTCTAGCGATGACGTTAGCAGCGATGATGGCGTCGCCGACGATGGGGCCGCGGACGACGTAGCGTCCGACGACGCCAGCGACGACGGCTCGTCCGACGATGGATCAGGAACCGATCCTGCGGGCGTCAACTGCGCCAACTACGCCGCGTGCGGCGTGGGGGAGGCGAACTGCGACGCTGGCAGCGACTGCATCGCGATCGCTGGGTGTTCGGGGGCGATCTGTATTCCGAGCGCGGAGGCATGTGAACTGAGCTGTCCAGAACCAATGGAGTGCGCCATTCTGGAAAGCTTTCCGCTTCAGATCAGCTGCCCCGGGCGCGTTGATGGCTCGGGTGATCCCACGAGCGTCGAGGTCGATCCGAGCGAGCTGAACACTGATTGTGGTGACGATGACAGCTGTCCCGAAGGGCTCACCGCGGTTCATTACTTCGGCATCGCTGGGCCGAATGGTCCCGAGTTCTGCTCGCGTTCGATCCCCTGCGCGGAAGACCGTGACGCATGTCCCGAAGGCAGCAGCTGCCAAACGATCGCTGACGGACCTGGTGAAGTATGCGTTCAATCGGAGCCCACGGTCTTTGCCTGCGGTGACGAGCTCACCTGCGAGCTAGCGACAGAGTACTGCCGGGCCGTGGCGGGAGGGCCTGCGGGCAGTGGGGTCAGCTACGACTGCGTCGAATTTTCGGACGACTGCAGCGAGTGCGCGTGTCTCGTCGACGAGGATGACCTGTCGACGGGCACGTCGTGCAGCGAGTCCAGCGAGGGGGCGGTGACCGTGCAAGTCGCGCTACCGTAAGCGGCCCGCAGCATTCTGCGTGATTGGGGTCGGGGCATGGCCTCGGCCCCATTGCGTTGAGCGAGCGGTGTGGATGAACCTTCGGGCTTCAGCCCCAGACCGGGGTGAGCCAACTGCGACGGTGGTCGACGCGGCCGTGTACGACGTCTTCGAAGTGGGTCTTGAGTTGCGCGGTGATGCGACCTACGCCGCCTGCGCCGACGACACGACGATCGACGGAGTTGACGGGGGTGACTTCCGCGCCAGTACCGCAGAGGAAAACCTCGTCCGCCGCGTAGAGTTCGGTGCGGGCGATCGGGCGTTCGCAAAAGGGGAGGCCCAGGTCTTCGGTGGCTAACGTGATGAGCGTGCGACGGGTGATCCCGTCCAGGTTGTCTTCGGTCGACGGCGGGGAGTAGAGCGTGCCGTCGCGCACGATGAACAAGTGCTCGGCGCTGCCCTCGGAGACGTAGCCACGCTCCGTGAGCAAGATTGCTTCGTCGAGCCCGTTGTCGAACGCCTCACGTCGCGCCAACGCACTGTTGAGGTAAATGCCCGTCGGCTTGGCGCGCGCGGGGATCGAATTGTCCGACGTGCGCCGCCAGCTCGATACACCGACGTCTATGGACTCTTTGTCGATGTAGCGGTTGAGGGGCAGCGAGTAGATGATGAGGCTGCTGTCCTCTTCACGCAGCACGGGGGACAGTGCGGTCGAGTTGCTGATCACCAGCGGGCGCACGTAGACGTCGTGGCGAGCCTCGTTTCGACGCAGCACTTCGAGCACTGCATCGCACGCCTCGCGCTCGGAGACGGGGAGCTTCAGGAACAACATACGGGCCGAGAGCGCGAGGCGACGTACGTGATCCTCGAGGCGGAAAATCAGTACCTCTCTGCCGTCGTCTTTGAGATAGCCGCGGATCCCCCCGAAACACCCGAGACCGTAGTTCAGCGCACGAGCGCGCACGCTGATCGTTGCGTCGTCATCATCGACGAAGCGTCCATCCATGTAGGTGACCATCGGACGACCGAGGATGCCAGACTTTGGCGCGCCGTGCAGGGGATCCGTACGCGAGGCGGCGCAAGACGGAGCCCCGGGTCGTCTCGGTGCTAGCCCGTCGAACGAGGGGCCGAGACCTGAATCGGTGAAGGCTCGTTGCGGTTCAGTAGACCGACTCGATCTGAAACTTGGCGATCTCGCCGGTCATTGCCGCAAACTCGCTGCGTCCGAAGTTGGCGTCACTCGCCATCCAGTCCAAATGCGCAGACGGGCGGAACCTGTCGCGGAAGTGTCCGATGACGTCCAGATGATCAGCCTGGCCGCACCAGATGATGTGGTCGTGCAGCATGCTCAGCGTGGGGACTACGCCATCGTTGGTGGTCGCGTCGATTTCGGTTCCTAGAGCGCGCTGCAATCGCGTCATCTCCTGGTCACTCGGCGTTGCATAGCGATAGTGTTCGTGCGGTTCGCTGGTGATACCGAAGATCGTTCGATATAGCGATGCGCTGAGGGTGTCGTATGGTGACAGAAGCCGTGAACCCAGGCCGCGCACGGTGGTCGGTTTCGCGCCCGTGACGACGCAGCCGTAACGGACGTGCGGGTTGTCGACGATGGTGGCGTTGAGCAAGTCCATCGCTTCGGGTGAGGTTTGAATCAATCCGCCCTGGTCGGCTCTCAACTTGTTGAGGTAGGTGACCACGGTGTTGCGGCTGTCTTTGTCGATGTAACGCAGCAGCGCATCTGTGACTCGTCTGACGACTCGGGTGTCGCCTCCGAACAACAGGTCCACGTTACCGATGCCAGTGAGGACACGCGAGAACAGCGCCAGCGAGGGTTCACCGATGGACAGCGATAGAACCGTGAGCAGGCTGAGTGCGTAGAGCACCCGATTGCCTGCGACCGTGGCGAAGTAGGTTGCCAGCGGCGTGCCGTGGTTCGGGGTGTTCACTAGAACCGCGGAGCGAATCCACTTTCTCCACTCGAGCTGTTGTGGGTCCAGCCCGAGCTCACAGGTGTTCGACAGGACCAGACGAATGTCGAGACCACCCGTCGAGTGTCCGAGCAGGTGCACGGGTTCGGGTTTGCCCACGCACAAGTGACTGAGCGTCTTGGCGATGATGCGTGCGCGGTAACGAACACTCGCGGTCGGCGGCGTTGCGATGACATCGACCTCCAGACGGAAGCCCCGATCACGAAAGTGCTTCTGCAGTTGGCCTTCGAGGTGGCTGAAGTACTCGTAGCCTGCCAGCTCGGAGAAGCCAAACATGCCCGGAACCAGGTACAGGCGATGCAGACGACTCAACGTTCACTCAGTGGCGCAAAGGATGCGAAGATTGTGACGGCAAGCGGCGGTGCTCTCGCAACTCCGGTCTTCGTGATCAGGGGCCGTACTCGACGCTGACGCCAGTCTCGAAGTCGAACAACAAGCGCACTTCGCCGTTGGGAGCTACGTCGTTCGCGAGAGGAGCTTGCAGGTTGCGATACCGATGCAGCGCGACTTCGCCCCTGCCGACCAGGCCGTTCAAGCGTTCGGCGGGCACACTGCCTGCACCCGTGTCGTCGGCAAAGGCGCAGCGGACCAACGCCGAAGCGTCGTCGGCATCCACGAGTTCGACGACGACGACGTCGCCGGGCGCTCCGACGCGCCAAGTGACGTCTAGTGGTTCGCTCGTGGAAAGTGCCGCGACGCGGGAGAGCGGTTCACCGCTGAGGGTGACGTTGGTGAGCTGCCGAGGCGCAGACGCCTCCAGATGGAACCCGCCGAGATCCTGACTGCCGCTGACGGCGACCCGATACGTTGCCCCACTCGGGAAGCTCGCCGCTTCGCGATCACGGGAGGTATACATCACTCCCGACGCGAAGCTGGAGATGCTGGGGAACGCGTGAGGGGCAAGCGTGATCGCCTGGTCGTCAGACGCGGGGAGAGCGTCGTCGAGCGTGGCGCGAATGCTGACTTCACCTACGTCGAGCAGATGGACTTCGTCGAAGTCAGTAAACGAGCCTGCGGCGGGATCGGCCAACCCTTCACAAGAGCCGATGGGCGGTACGCGAGTTTGCAACCCCGCCGCTACCAGGGTACGCGCGTCACCTCGCGTGGCGATCGCGAAGTGCGCCATCGCATGCGCCGACTCCGCGCCCGCACCGACGATGTTCGCGCGGGACACCATCACGTGGGCTTTGATGCCTTCCTCGACACTGCCGTCCGCGTTGGCTGAATCGCTAACCTGCTCGTTGATGCTCGAAGCAGTCTCGAACGCAGTGCCTTCCAGACTGGAGTCCAGTGGCTGCCCACCTGCGTCGGCACCTGAGCAGGCAGCGAGTACCACCAAAATAGGACCAGCCACAGCACTTCGACCGAGTGCGGGCAGGCCAGAGCGAAGGTGCAGCCTTCGCTGGTTGCGAGCGTCGCTTACCACGGGGACAATATACGCCGAGGGCTCACCATCAGCAAGCTGGCGCTCTGCTTAGAACTCGACCGCCAACGCCCCTGCAGGTGTCACAGAAACGGCGGTGAACGAGTCTTCCACCTGCTCTTGGGGAGCGTCGGCCCATGGCAACGTGATCTCGGTGGCCGCTCTCCCCACGCCTAGTTCCAACCCCAGCCGAACCCAGACGGGCGAAATCCCGACGGACAGGCCGGTGAGACCGCTGACCTGAAACAGCTGAGCGCTGGTGGGGGCGTCGGTGAGTCCGCCTGAAACGGCGAACGGAAAATCGCCCCGCAGGGAATCGAAGCTGGGCCGGGCACCGAGCCACAGCGTGACCACGTCACCAGGCGAAGACCATCCAAAGACCACTGGCAGGTCGAAGCCGAAGCCGCTCGCATGCAGCTCGAAGCCTGAGGTCACCAAGCCATCGCCGTCGTCGTTCGGCGTCGAACCGCGACTGCGTAACGAGCTGGCTCCCGCCCCGATGCTCAGCGCGAGGCTATCCCATTCGAACGCGTGCCGCGCGCCAACTCTGAGGCGACGGCCCGTGAACTCGATCTGTCCTTCGTTGGCGCCGCCCAAGCCCGCGCGTGCCGCCACGTAGGGAGCGACGCCAGGCGCGACCACCAAGTGCTGGAGCGCGCCGCGCGTGAAGCGTTGCGACTGTTGCTCCGCCCCTGTCTCGTTCACGCTGCGGCCGCTTTCGATGTCCTGGTGGGAGCCGCCCAGGGCGATCCTGCCATGAATCCCAGCGCTCGCCTCCACGCTTCCCCCGGGTAGCGTGTGCGCGGGGTGCAACCATGGAGCGCCTCCGCCACAACTCGTCGACGCCAGCCCCGCCAAAATCAGGGCACGGAGGGAGTTGCGCATGAGCGTCAGCTAGCGGGACGGCACAACCGGGTCAATCGAGGGTGCGGGGTCGGCTGACCGGAACCCGATGGGCTCCTGGGGAAGACGGTGTTTGCGCCCGATCGACCAGCACACTACGGTCCGCCCCCGCATGAGCTCCCGTGTCCTCTTCGGCCTAGTCGGCGGCTTGTTACTCGGAGCCTGCGCGAGCGAAGTCGGCGATGAGTGCACGACGTCCTCGGATTGTGCGACGACCGAGTCCGACAGGTTGTGTTTGACGCAAGCGCTCGAGGGGTTTCCCGGGGGCTATTGTACGGAGTTCAACTGTGATCCCGGGAGTTGCCCGAGCGAGGCGGTCTGCGTCGGGTACCGCAGCGAGCTCGCCAACGCGGACGAGTGCGACACGGGGAGCAGCCGCTTGCAGCGATCCTACTGCATGCGGACTTGTTCGAAGGACTCGGACTGTCGCGGTGGCTACGCGTGTATCGACGTTTCTGGCGACGACGTATGGGGCGCGGAGATCATCGAGACGGGCTCGCGAGCAAGCGACACGAAAATTTGCGCTCTAGCTTACTCTGGCGCCGACGAGGACGACCGCAGTTCCGAGGTGTGTCGTTGGCGAGCGGCAGAGGGCGAGAGCAACGAAGCCGAGCCGTCCGCAGAGGCGGGCGTGGCGGACGCCAGCGCACCAGCACGGAACGACGCAGGTGGGGTCGCTCGAGACGCAGGTCGCGAACTTACGGCAAATGATGCGTCGGCGCGTCCCGCAGACGCCTCGAGCGAGCTCGCAGATGCCGCGACGGGCGTTCGTGACGCGGCCATGGCGAGGCCCGTCGAGGCAGCCGCGATCACGATGGACGCTGCCGTCGGTGCGTTGGATCCCCTAGAAGCCGCGGCCCCTGAGCTGCTCGACGCCAGCGCAACTACCGACTCTGGTGATGCGGCGTCGCCCATCGAAGCCGCGGCCGACGCCGCAGCGAATTGAGGTTGGTTCAGCGCGGGGCGCTCTGCCGAACGCCGAAGCCGTGTCGACAATTGGGGACAGGTTACTGCGCAGAGGATGACGCGATCACGCCGTACACCACGAAGAAGCGCACGATTCGGAGCAGTGTGATTGGGGCGACACGCCGCCAGCGCATGCCGAGCGCCCCAGAGGTGATGCAAATCACGCTGAAGGGCAGGGGAGTTAGTGCCCCGAGCGCGATCGTCCAACGGTCGTAGCGGTGAATCTGCGCCGCGTACTTCTCTCGCAGGTTTCTCACCCATCGACTAGCCCACCTGACCTGCGCAAAGTGGTGCCCTATCACCCAGCCGACGTTCCCAGCGACGGCGGAGAGCACACCGATCGCCAGGACCATGGCAAACCAGCTCTCGTGAAGCTCGCTGTTGGCGACGACTACCAATACGACATCTGGTGGTAGCGGCGAGATCAGCGTGTCCGTGATGAACAGGATGGCGAGCAGCCCAAACACGCCGATGGTGTCGTAGATGCCCTCTGCTACCCCCAGCAACTCTTCTTCGAAGACCGTGCTGACGATCAGCAGACCACCAAACAGTGCGACCAACAAGACGATTGTGCGGATGACGTTGGTGCGGACGTACTGCTGAAGTTCGTCAGAAGTGGCGGTCTCGGTCCGCGGCAGCCTGCTAGGCTCGATGTCGGTCATCGGCGGGGGTTCTTTTACAGCCGAAGGGTTCCGCTGCAAGCCGGCAATCGACGATACCCCCGTCGGTATTTGGGAGGCGGCTGGTGGTCCGGGCGGAAAGCGTGCGCTTTGCCCGCTCATGTGGTCCATTCCGCCGCCGACATGTTCCAACTCAAGCCACTGCCTCGGACGCTCGCCGCAGCGTTACGTGACTTAGAGAGTACGAAGACGAACGTGCGGCGCTCGGCGTTGACGGACCTAGTACGGCTCGCGGAAGGTGACGATCGCTCGCGCGTCGTTTCCGCCCTGGAGAACGCGCTGATTCACGACGCGGAGGTGCAGATCCGTGGCGCCGCCGCCGTGGCACTCGCCGACGCAGGTGCTCGTCACGCCATCGACACGTTGGTGCGGGCCTACGACGATGCTCATGAGCACGTGAAGCAGATGGTGCTCCTCGCGCTCGGCGAACTCAGCCCGGTTGGGCATCGGGGGACGATCAACGTGGTGGCGCAGGCGCTGGACTCGGACTCGTCGGCTTTGCGTTTTCAGGCATTGATCGCTGGCCAGCGCTTGAGACTAGACGGTTGGAGTAAACGCCTGCGGGTTGCCATCGGAGACGACGACCCGAAAATCCGCTACCTAGCGTTGCGATTGGTCGACGAGTACGACGCTTCGCGGGAAGGCGAGGGGTTGCCTACCGATCTCCTGAATCGTGTCGAGAGAGCGCTCAGCGACGAGAGCCCGGAGGTTCGCGTCGCGGCGGCTTTGGTTGCCGGGCCCAAGGGATCGTCGCAGGCACGCCAAGTGATCGCCGATGCGCTCAATCGACGGTTGACGCTGAGCGAACCGTCTGACGAACAATCGGTAATCGAGCTTGCCGGAGAATTGGGGATCCGTGAAGCCGCCCCTGGTCTGTGGCGCATCGTCCGTGGGGCGTTTGGTTTGGTTCCTGGCCGCTTCGCGTGGCATGCACGCGTCGCCCTGGCGCAGCTGGGCGATGAGACAGCGCGCGCGCAGATCTACAAGGGCCTGCGCAGTCGTCAGCGGGACGTCCGCAGTCTCTCGGTTGCCGCAGTGGGGCGTTCTCGCTGGGTCGAGTTGCTGCCCGAGCTCGAGGCCATGGAGCGCAAAGGTTCCGCCGATCCTGATGCGCTCGCGGAGGCACTCAGCTTGCTGCGGGACGGGCGGTGAGCTCCTCCCGATGGCGGACTGCAGCCTCCGGGGGAGGCTATGGAGGGCCGCGTACGGGCCGGTCGTGAGGGCCGAGGGCGGGGTCGCGCGACTTGTTTCAGGCCGACTTTGGCAGTACACGGACTGCAATGTCGGATACCTACGATGCAATAGTTCTCGGCGGCGGGCCTGGCGGATACGTCTGCGCCATTCGTCTCGGTCAGTTGGGGTTGCGCACGGCGTGTGTCGAAGGCGAGGAGTACGGTGGGGTCTGCCTGAACTGGGGCTGCATCCCTTCCAAGGCGCTCATCAGTAACGCGCATCTGTACCACAAGGCCCAAGAGGCGGGCGAAGTGGGGCTGAAGTTCGGCGAGGTCTCGGTCGACGCTGGCACGATGCAGGACTGGAAAGGCGGTATCGTCAAGAAGCTGACCGGGGGTGTGCGAGGACTGCTCAAGGCGAACAAGGTCACGATTGTCGAAGGCATGGGCAAGTTCGTCGACGCCAAGACCCTGGAAGTCACCAAAGAAGACGGCTCGACGCAGAAGCTCACCGCCAGCAAGGGCATCGTCGTAGCGACGGGCTCGGCAACCATCGAGGTCCCGGGTCTGGAGTTCGACGGCAAGGGGGTGATCGGTGCTCGCGAAGCCGTCAGTTTGCGCGAGATTCCGAAGCGCATGGTGGTCGTCGGCGGCGGCGTGATCGGGCTCGAACTCGGCATGGTCTATCAAACGTTCGGCACCGAGATCACGGTGGTCGAGCTGACCTCGTCGTTGCTTCCTGGCATCGATCCCGACGCCGTCAAAGTGGTGGAGCGCACGATCAAAAAGCGTGGCGGGACGGTCTTGCTCAACAGCAAAGCCGAAGGCGTCGAGCGTCACGACGACGGGACGGTCACCGTCAAGGTCACGTCGCAGAGCGGAACGGAGTCGATCACCTGTGACAAGTTGCTGGTCGCCGTGGGGATGCGCCCGCGTTCGCGGGGCATCGGGCTGGAAGAGGTGGGCGTGGAAATCGACCAACGCGGCTTCATCAAGACCGACGACACTTGCCGCACCAACGTACCCGGCATCTACGCCATCGGCGACGTCAGTGGTCCGCCGATGCTGGCGCACAAGGCCAGTAAAGAGGGTGAAATTGCCGCGGAAGTGCTGGCTGGTGAAAAGGCGGGCAAAGACTGGGTCACCGTGCCGGGCATCGTGTTCACCGATCCCGAAATCGCTCAGGTGGGCCTCAGCGAAGCGGACGCCAAGGCGCAAGGCAAGAACGTCAAAGCTGGCCGCTTCCCGTTCAGCGTGCTCGGTCGTGCCATGAGCATTCGTGAGACGGACGGCTTCGTCAAAGTCGTGCGTGACGTGGACAGCGACTTGGTCGTGGGCATCACCATTTGCGGTCCCTCTGCGTCAGACCTCATCAGTGAAGGTGTGCTCGCGATGGAGATGGCTGCTACTGCGCAGGATCTGGCGCTTTCCATTCATCCGCACCCCACACTGGGCGAAGCACTGATGGAAGCCAGTGCCGCGTCATTGGGACACGCGATTCACATCGCCAACCGCTGAGCCGCGGAGCTGAGTCTCCTCGTCACGGGGAGCCGTAACGTTTCGACAACCAATCAATCGTAAGAAAGGGTCGCGCAACAATGGGTGTATTGGATCGAATGGGTCGCGTCATTTCGGCCAACTTCAACGCGTTGCTCGACCAGGCTGAAGACCCGCACAAGTCGATCAGCCAAACGTTGCGTGACATGGAGCAGCAGTTGCGCCTCGCCAAGAAAGAGCTGGTGCGCTCCGTTGCTGCCGAACGCCAATTGAAGCGTCGAGGCGAAGAGCTCGCGCAGGAGCTCTCGCGTTGGGAGCGTCGGGCGGAACTGGCGCTCGAGCACGGCGACGACGATTTGGCTCGGCAGGCCCTGGTCCAGAAGCGCCGCTTGGTCGGCGAATGCGAACGCACCGAGCAACTGCGCACTCAGCAACGGGGCAATGCGCTCGAGATGAAGTCGACGTGGGAGTCGATGCAGCACAAGTTCCGTGACTTCTCGTCGCGGAAGAACACGATCGCCACTCAGGTCGCCCAGGCCAAAGCGGGCGGCGGGGTAGAAAACCTCGGCGGCGGCGGAGATGCGTTCACGGAATTTCGCGCCATCGAAGACCGAATCGACGGCGTCGACGACGTGATGGACGCACAGCGCGAGGTCGATCAGATGTTGTCGACGTCAGGCAGCGTAACGGGCATGACCAGACAAGAAGTCGAGATGCGGTTCGCCGAACTCGAAGGGGCGAGCGGCGGCCAAGCGGCTGGCGCTGAAAGCGACGTCGAGCAAGAGTTGGCACAGCTCAAACAACGCCTGCGGGTCAAGATCGATGACTGAGCGTATCGTCGCTTGTTTCTGCTGGCACGACCAGCAAACCGCAGCTCAGCGATACCTCGAAAGCGCCGAGAAAGTGCGTGAGTGGGCGCGTGAGATCGACGGGCGCCAGATCTCTTGGGGCGCGGATCGTTTCTGCATCAGTTTCGACGCGGATCGTTTTGCCGACGTGCTTCGGGGGGTGCTCGACGTGCTCCGTCGCAGACACTCTGGATCGGTTGGGATCTCGAGGCGGGCGTTGGTGAGCGATCACGACGACCAGCTGTGGGGTCCCGGCCTGAGCGTTGCCGAAGCGTTGGCGTTGTCTGCTCGCAGCGGAGAGGTTCTGCTGGATCCGAGTATCGAGGACGTGGCCTTGGGCAATGTCGCGCGGGTGGGCGTCAGCGAAGTGACCGTGTTGGGTGAGCGCATCGAGGCTGCGGTGCTCAACTGCGAGGCGAAGTCGGAGAGCGGTTTTCTCAGCCCTCGAGCGCTGGCTGCTGCTGAAATGGGCGGTGAGCTGCCCGAGCCGGTCACGGTACGTCGTCCCAGTGCACAACCGTCAGTGGGCGAACCGCAAGTCGGCGTCGACCGTAGCGAACCCACGCCTCGAACGCTGACCGAGGCTATGGCAGAGGGCACGACGTCCTCGACTGCCCATGCTCACGACGACGAACCGAGCGACGCCGACGCTCCCGAGGACGCCGCAGAAGACCGAGTCACGCTGCCCGGGTCGCGTCGCCCGAGCCAAGCCGCAGAGACTATCGCGATCGACCCATTTGCGGACGCAACTAACCCAGGTCTCGGTCAAGAAGTCACCGCGCAGGTGACGGCGGTCACGCCACAACAGATCGACGACGTCGCGGAGGCCGTCGACAGTGAACTTCAGCGTGACAGTGAACGGCGGAGTAGCAGCGAACCGCTCGGTGACGGTGAACCACCCAGTAGTCGTCCCTCGAGGCCGTCGCGGCGTTCGCCCCCTTCGTCTCGTGACAGTTTCACGGCGTTGGTTCCCGATCTGCCCCCAGCTGTTGGAGGCATGGAAGACGGGCACGATGATCCTTCGTTCGAGCCACCTAAGGAAGCGGTTGCGGCGGACGTCGTGAGTGCTCCCACAGGCAACGTCGCGTCACCCGAACGAATCAGCGCCGCACCACCCAAGCCGAGCGACCGTGCGAGCGCGTCGCCGCGTAAACCCAGCGGACGGCCCGCGTCACCCGAGCGGATCAGCGCTGCCCCGCCCAAGCCCAGTCAGCGTCCGGGCCGAACGAACACCAGTGTGCCGCCACCCAAGCCCCCGGGTAGGGGAAGCCGTCGGCCGCCCCGACTCGGTGCGGAGCCCAGGGCCCTGGCAAGCAAAGTCACCGTGGGTGAACCGGCCGACGTCGAGGGCGTCGAGATCACACGAGGCGCGACGGAGCCTCAGCTGGAAACTGTCGTGTTCGAGTCGAGCATCGACGCGTTGCCGCTGGCAGATGAACCCGCAGGTGCGGCGGACGCGGAACGACAGCCGCGCGAGGACGTCGACGGAGACGCGCTGGCATCATCGACGGACGGATCGGGCAACGAAAAGTCCGAGCCGCTCGTGGACGAAGCCGATGGCGACGTGGCCACGAGCGCCAGTGACAACGCGGAGCTGACGCACGATTCGGCTGCAGCGGACTTCGCCAACGAGGATTCCGTCGCTGCCGATTCGGCCGCCGACTCCCCAACCGCGGCCTCTTCCGTGGTCGATCACCCTGACGCGGACGAGGACTCTGCCGCCGTGGACGCGGACCCCGCAGAGGCGGACGCTGACTCCGCAGCCGCGGACGAGGACTCCGCAGTTGCTGACGCGGACCCCGCAGTTGCTGACGCGGACCCTGCGGACCCTGGTTCTGCGGTGGACGATGCTGGTGCTCTTGCCGCCGCAGACTCCGCTTCCGCGTTCGAGTCTGTCGACGCGGACTCCGCTTCCGCGGACACTGCCGCCGCAGATGTCGAGGCGCGTGACGCGCACGCTGACAGTGCTACCGAGTCGACGAATGTCGACCCCGCCTCGACAGTCGACGCCGCATCGAACGTTGACTCCGAGGAGACCGACGGGGTCGACGCAGCTGCTTCGGATGTCGACCAAACAGACGACTCGACCTCTCAGCCCGACATTCATGATGCGGTTGCGGACGCAGACTTCGACGAGAGTAGTTCCCTCGATCGGGCCAGTATGATCGAGGCGCTCAGGCGTAACGACGTCGACGCGTTGATCAGCATCGCCGATCACTTGCGCACGGAGGATCGCGACAGTGACCTGCCTGCGAGGTTGGAGGGCATGGCGAGCTTGGCGCGCGGTGATGTGCTGCACGGACTGCTTTATCTGCGGCACGCCGCGCGAGCGAGTGAAGGGAACCCGGCACCAGGCGGAAGCGCCGCGCGCTTGGCGCTCGCGGTGGGGCTGCTGAAAGCGGGGCGCGCCGAGGACGCGATGATAGAGGCCCTAGCCGCGCTCGCTCGCGCTAGGCGCGCTGCAGATGAACGCGGTGAGAACGCGTGTGTTCGGCTGCTCAGACAGCTGGCGGTGTCCTCGGGTTACCCCGAACTCGCAGAGCGTTGGGCGACACAGCGGTCCGCCGGCTCCGAGTGACGCTCGGTTCGCCAGGTGAAGTAGCAGGCTCGAGCAAAGGGGTGTCGCCACCTCTGAGAGAACGTCACTCGCGGGGTTCGTCGGTTGCCGCCTGCGACTCCCACAGTTCGCGCAAGATTTCGGCAACGGCTTCGTAGAGCTCTTCGGGGATTTCGTCGCCGAGCTGAAGTTGCGCGAGTGCACGTGCTACGGGGACGTCACGTACGACGGGGATGTTGTAGGCGCGCGCCGCTTCGATCAGTTGCTTTGCGAAGTCGCCGCGCCCTTGAGCGATCACGGCAGGTGCTTGGTCTCGCTCGCGGTCGTACCGTAGCGCTGTGGCAAAGTGCGTGGGGTTGATGATCAGGACGCTGGCTTCTTTCAGTGCCGTGAGTGACGCGCTTTGCAGCATTTCCTGGTGGGCGCGCTTTCGTTCCTGCTTTTGTTGTGGGTCGCCCTCCGCCTCGCGGTACTCGCGTTGCACTTCGTGTTTGGCCATGCGATTTCGCTTCAACCACGCGCGGTGGTTCAGGAGCCAGTCGATCGCCCCAAGCAACGCGGAAACTCCGAGTGCGATCCACAACAGACGCATCGAGAGCGTGGCGGACAGCTCTGCCGCCCGGTCTAGTTGCCCGACGCTCGCCACCACGCTGGGGGCGTGGGTCCGGATCAACAACCAACACAACCAAGCGATGAATAGCGCGCCGACGAGAGCCCGCACGGCTTGAAACGCGCGTTCGAGACTGAAGAGTCGTTTGAAACCTTCGAGTGGGTTGAGCGCTTCCAACTTGGGCGCCAGTTTGCTCGGAGCGATGACCCCGCCGCTTTGCACCAGACCCGCGATCAGCGCGAGCAGTGCGGCCGTGGCCATGAACGGTAAACCCAGCCACAAGAGTTCAGCGGCGAGCTGGCCGGGCGTAGGCAGCTTGCCGCTCAGTGCAAGCCCGAGCAGTAGCGAGAAACTCTCCACGCTCGCCAGGGCAGCGGCAGGCAGCAACAGCACAGCGCCCAACATGCTTGCCGTCTGGGTGACCGCAGCCGACGTCGGGACGTCGCCCCGCTCGCGGGCCATACGCAGGCGTTTTGGTGTTGGCTGCTCGGTTTTCTCATCGCTCATGGGCAGCCTTCGGTCGCTGTTCGATCGGGTTGCGCCCCGAACTGCAGGGCGGGGTCATCCGCCTCAGAAACCGGGGACGGGCAGCGGCGCGCCTCCAGTGCTGCGCCAGGTGTTCGCCGCTTGCTGGATGATTGGAGTGCGCAGCTGCGGAGGGGGGTGAGAGCGTTCGAACGCCGTCAGGATGGTCGATGGGCTGAGCTGGCCGAGGCCAGCGAAGAATCGCATCGTGAGCAACCCGCCGCCCTCGGTCCAAGAAAAGCCTCCCCGGCTTGCGCGGGACTTGCCTGCGTCTAGCACGTTGTACGTACCGGCCAAGTCGGCGCCGATCTCGTTGGGCTGGTTGAACAATGGTACCGCGCTCGACAACACGCGCGCCGCGTCACCAGCGCCGATCGGATCAGCGCCTGCAGTACACGGCAAGTGTCCGAGGTGGTGATGACCCAACTCATGACCGAGCACGAACGCCACCTCTTCCTCGAACACTTGGTGCTGGCGCGCGACGACACGCGGATCGCCTCCCTGTGGGAACCAACTCGGATTCGGCACGGGCACGGGTTGGTTCGGGCGCAAACCAGCCGCCACGGTCTGGATGTAGCCGTCGACGGTCGCCGTGCCGAACAGCTCGTCGTGAGCCAGCGCCGTGGCCAGCCCCGCCTGGATTTTCAGCAGCCCGTCGGTGATGGCCATGGCGCTTTGGCCGGAACGGCTGCAGGCCGCGAAGGCGTTCACCTCGCCGGGGGTGTCGTCGACGATCAGCGGAATGCCCGCGACGCGTTGATGCTTCTGTGGCGGCAATGCGGCAACCAGCTCCGTCAAGATCTCTTGCGCGCGCTGTCGCAAGAACGTCAGCTGCATCGTGCTGATCGGGTCGTTCGTCGCCGCGGGCGGTTGGGCGGGGGCAGGTTGCGTCGGCGCGGGCTGCGCGGGCTGTCCAGGTTGCACGGGCTGTCCAGGTTGCGCCGGGTACGGCTGCCCCGGTTGCGCCGGGTACTGCTGGTTGGGCGGATACGTGGCGGGTGGCGGTTGCCCCGGTTGTGCGGGCTGCTGCTGATCGCTACTGCACGCGAACGCGCTCGCGACGAGCCCCAGTACCCCCAATACCCACGGCGCCAGCGCCCGGCCGCGAACGACGAACTGCATCATGTGCAGGAGCATAACGTGGTTTGCGTTCCGCGCGCAGCCAAAGTCGTGAACGCGAAGGTGGCATTCCAGCGCGCTCGGCGTCGGCTGCCCCGGCGAGCCGAACCTGCCCGCACGCGACCTGTCAGAAGAATACGAGACGGCCGATGAACGCCACGTAGGCAGCGACGAAGAGCCCACCTTCCAAGCGGCTGACCTTCCGTCCGCGCCACATAGCCGCCGCCATCGCGAACGTGAAAACCGTCATCCAAATCAGATCACCTGACAGTTCCGCCAGACTGCCCCCGATGGGGGTGACTGTCGCGGTGGCTCCCAGGATTAGCAGTGTGTTGAACACGTTGGAGCCAATGACGTTGCCAACCGCCAAGTCGGAGTGTCCCCGATAGGCGGCCATCACCGACGCTGCCAGTTCGGGCAACGACGTACCAAACGCCACGATCGTGAGCCCGATCACTCGCTCGGAAACCCCAAAGTCCTCCGCCAGACCCACGGCGCCCTTGACGAAGACGTGCCCGCCGCCGATCAGCACGGCGGCGCCTACCAGCAGCAATCCCCACAACACAGGTGTGGTCTGCGCCAAGACGCTCGACGGCGGCCCTTCTTCCTCGGGGCCAGCCTCGTCGGGCGTTCGGTGCTTGGCCCAGCGAAACGCCGCGTAGGTGAACAAGAGAGCACCAGCCATGAGCAGTACCCCCTCGGTTCGACTGATCGTCGAGTCGAGTAGTACCGGGCCCACAGCTAGCGTCGCAACCAACAAAAATGGCAGCTCCCGCTTGAACAACATCCGGTCCACCTGGGGTGGGGCAATCAACGCGGTGAGCCCAAGTATCAACCCGATGTTGGCGATGTTCGACCCGATCACGTTTCCGAGCGCGATGGGGCTCTGGCCTTCTACCGCTGCCGCCAGGCTCACCGCCAGCTCGGGAGCCGAGGTCCCGTAAGATACGACGGTCAGACCGATCACGAGGGGAGCGATGCCGAGCCGACGTGCCAAACCCGCCGCGCCGCCCACGAGCCACTCCGCGCCGTAGTACAAGCACAGCGCGCCGAGCACGAGTAGGCCGAAGTCGACAATCATGAGTTTGTGGGGGAAAGCCGGGACAAGTCCCCGCGCCCTCTGTCGATCGCCCGCGACGGAACCGCAAGCCTCTTCGCCCGGGGCGTACGCAGGCCGATGATTTTGACCGGCCTTCCGCACGTGTCGCTAGATGACTTTCCGCGCGGGCCCAGGCCAGGGACACTGCGGAGCCGTGCTCAAACTCGCGCTTCACTGGCAGATATTGATTGGGTTGCTGGCCGCGCTGCTCGTCAGCCTAGTCACGGACAGCGAAACTGCGATCGTCGGGGTTGCCGTCATCGACGTCTGCGAGTTTCTCGGTGAGTGGTTCTTGCGCGCGCTGCGCATGCTGATCGTGCCGCTGATCGTGGCGTCGATCATCACGGGCGTCGGCAGCCTGGGTAGTAGTGGTGCGCTGGGGCGCTTGGGGCTGAAGACGGGCGGGTACTACGTCGTCACATCGCTGCTCGCGGTCGTGACGGGCTTGCTGCTGGTCACTTTGATCGAGCCCGGCGTGATCGACGGCGAGCCTGCCAAGGATCGCATCGGGCTGCACGCGTCGAGCGAGTCCGTTGCCGCCAAGGTGGAGGGCAGGGGCGCTGGCGACATCATGGGCGTGTTCTTGCGCATGGTGCCAGCCAACGTCATCGCTGACGCCGCCGAAGGCGAGATGCTGGGTCTGATCTTTTTCAGCATCTTGTTCGGTGCCATCGTCAACCAACTGCCCACGGACCTGCGCACTACTCAACGTCGGTTTTGGAACGGCTTGAACGAGGTGATGATGCGCATGACCCACTTGGTCATGTTGTTTGCACCGATTGGCGTTTTCGGGTTGGTCGCCAAGGCCCTCATCTCGACCAACGATCTGGCGGCCGCGTTCAGCACGCTTTTCGGTTTCGTGGTGGCCGTGGTGGGAGCGCTTGCCGTGCACGTGCTGATCACCTTGCCGTTGATTCTGTTCTTCGTGGCGCGCGTGAACCCCATGCATCACTACCGCGCGATGATGCCAGCGTTGCTCATGGCTTTTTCCACGGCATCATCATCGGCCACGCTGCCGCTCACCATCGACCGCGTGCAGAGCGGGTCGGGCGTTTCGAACCGTGTGTCGAGTTTCACACTGCCGCTCGGTGCGACGGTCAACATGGACGGCACCGCGCTGTACGAGTGTGTCGCGGCGATGTTCATCGCGCAGGCCTACGGCGTACAGCTCGACGCTGTCCAACAATTGACCGTCGTGTTGGTGGCGCTGCTGACGTCGATTGGCGTAGCGGGGATCCCTTCGGCAAGCTTGGTGGCGATCACGTTGATCTTGGCCACGATTGGACTACCGCTCGAAGCGGTGGGCCTGATCTTGGCCGTCGATCGCTTGCTCGACATGTGCCGCACGGCCGTCAACGTGCTCAGCGATTCTGCGGCTGCCGTTGTCGTGGCGCGGTCAGAGGGTGAAGAGACTGCAGTGGCGTTGCGCCCGTCGCAGCAGGCGTAGCTGCGGCGAGGGGCGGGCCGGAGTCGTGCGCGAGCGGGGCTGGCGTCTGCACCGCGAGCATCGTAGAAAGCAGCGTGGTCGAGCTGTCGATACTTTCCGAAATCGCAGAAATCGATCAACGGGTTTGGGATGGTTTGCTCGGCGCGGGTCCGCCGTTTCTGAAGTGGGACTTTTTGGATGCGCTCGAGCAGACGGGCTGCGTGCGTCCCGAGCGTGGTTGGGCGCCGGCGCATTTGTGTTTGCGCGAACGTGGTCAGCTGCTCGCGGTCGCGCCCGCGTACGTGAAAGGTAACAGCGAGGGCGAGTTCGTCTTCGATCACTCGTGGGCGCAGTTTTGCACGGAGCGACTTCACTCGGAGTATTATCCGAAGCTCATCGTGGCCTCTCCGTTCACCCCAGCCACGGGGCCCCGACTGCTCACTGCCGCGGGAGTAGATCAGGAGCGCTGCTTCGCCGCGTTCGTGAGTGCCCTCAGACACTTCTGCGACGACGCGAAGTTGTCGTCAGCCCACGTGCTTTTTCCGGATCCGAAGCAGGCGGAGTCCCTCGCGGCGGCGGGTATGGGGATGCGGCAGGGCGTCCAGTATCATTGGCAGAACCCGGGTTACGCGAGCTTCGACGACTTTTTGAGTCGCTATTCGTCGAAACGCCGCAACCAAATCCGTCGCGAGCGCCGCGCGATCGCAGACCTCGGGATCGAGATCGAAGTGCTATCTGGTAGCGACCTGCGCCCCGAGCAGATCGATCACGTCTTCGAGTTTTATCGTTCGACCGTGCAGAAGTACTTTTGGGGGCGCCAGTACCTGAACCGGGACTTCTTCTTCGAATTGTGCGCTCGCCTCGGAGACCAAGTGATGGTGGTGTTTGCTACGCCGCGTGGTAGCCGGGTGCCGGTCGCAGGTGCACTCAACCTCGTTGGACCCGAGGCCCTCTACGGTCGTTATTGGGGCGCGCACGAAGACCTGAAACATTTGCACTTCAACGTTTGCTACTACGTCGGGATAGACGAGTGCATTCGTCGTGGGCTCCGCGTGTTCGAGCCTGGCGCGGGGGGTGAACACAAGGTGGCGCGCGGTTTCGAGCCAACGGTCACTCACAGCGCGCACCACTTGCAACACCCGATGCTCGACGCGGCCGTGCGCGACTACCTGAAGCGAGAACGCGCAGCCATTCAGCGCGAGCTCGCAGCACAGCCGTGCTTGCTCAAGCCCCATGTCAGGGACCCGTCCGAGGGCTGATGGGCAGCCGAGAACTGTGGGCTGCTGAGAACTGTGGGCTGCTGAGAACTGTGGGCTGCTGAGA
>CBFGUG010000124.1:0-19216 GCA_965651905.1 uncultured bacterium
CTTTGTGTCTGAAGAGTCGAAGCGCATGTCGACACTGTTCTCGACGGCCACGTTACGGAAGCCCATCCTTCCCTCGCCCCCCACCTCCAGGTCGATCGTAAGCCAACCTAGGGGATAGCTATGGGTGTACGCAGCGTCCACGCCGACCTCGTAGTTGGCGACTGTCGCCGCCTTGCCGTGGTCGAGTAGCTGCTCCTGGATGTCCTGAAACGTCTGTAGTTTTTGACGGTAGTCGGCGGCGGCGGCGTTGTAGTTATCGATGTAGACCTGGGCGTCTCCTCGCTCCGTGATGTTGACGCCCGTCGGGCCCGCAGCCTTCCAGAACTCGCTGGCGATCAGTGCGTCGTGCAGCTTTTCGTTGACGCGCTTCTCTGCCGCCCACAGTGCTTGCAAGGCGCCGTGGCACTGCTGTCGGTCGGCTTCCGACGATGACTCTGAGACCTCGTTGATATCCGCGTTGGCGAACGTCGTGCCGACGAATGGCTCGAGGGTTTCGCCGATCTGACCGTCAACGACCTTGGACTCCGATTCGAAGCCCTCAGCCTGCCAGTCGAGGGTGTATCCACACTCGCTCACCGAGCTCTGGACGGCCGCGTCGAACAACGTCAATACCTTTCCGAAGACGGTGGCCGACGCATTGGCAATCGTGTTCGAAGTGACCTCGAACTGTGAGCTCGGGTAGAACGCCGCGCGCGAAACGCGAGCGCGCCCTTCCGACAGACCCGCGGCAAAGCGCACGTTGAAGTTGTCGCTCCCCTCTTTGAGCTCTACCATCACCTTGCTTTCTGCCTCGGTGCACGTGCGGTAGAACGCAGTGCTAGCGGAGTCGCCGCCGCCACATTCACCGCTGTTGCACTCGTCGTCGCTGGTGCAGTAAGCACCAGCGCCCTTCTTGTTGCCCTCGACGTCGAAGCCCATCTCGTAGCTGCCGACGACTTCGTCCCACTCGCACGGGTTGATGTACAAGCTGTTGTCCACGGCGGACATCGGGACGACTTCGTCCGCGTCGACCTCGATGGCGCCCTTCGGCATCAGGTCGTTTAGATTCCTGATGTCGTTGGCGTTGAAGGTGTTCTCGGCGTGTGGGTCGTCGTTCGTCGCTCCTGGCTCCGGACACATCGTTACCGTCACGCAGTCGGGGTCAGCCTCGATGGCCTCGCAACCCTCTTCGGGTCTGCCATCGGAGAAAGTGCGGCACTCTTCCTTCGCAGGCTCCCCCGAACAACCCTGGGTGACCGCCTCGGCGGGAACTGGCAAGGCGTCGCTATACAAAGGCATCGGCGCGGCTTCTTCGTAGGTGACCGTGCCGTCGCTCGCGATCACCTGTTTACAATAGCGGGCGGGCTCGCAACCCTCGGCTGGGGCGCGAGGGACCAGTCCGACCACGTCGGGTTCACCATCGTTGTCTTCATCCTTGTTCGGATCGACTTCGAGGTCGAAGTGTGGCGGGCAAACATTGCCGACGTCGACGGTTTGAACGACCGTGTCGCTCGGCTCGCTCGGGTTGTTCGCGTCGAAGTGACCCAGCGTCCACGGAAACGGGTTGGCCTGGAGCAGCGTACGGTTTTGAATCACGACCTGCTCGGCGATCAGCGACGCGGCGATGCCGTCACCCGATACGTCGATCGTAGTATTCGGCGCAACCAAGGTTCCGATGAACGAACGAGCTTCGGTGAGCTCCACGGTGTCAGTACCGAGGTAAATGAGCATGCCCGGGTCCATTTCTCCCGCTGGACCGTCGACGAAGACGCGACCTCGGAGGTTGACCGTGTTTTTGACGACGATTTGTACGGGACCGTCCCCGGCATCGAGGTTGATTCGAGAACCCGGCTGCATATCGAAACTGTCGAAGACGTACACACCAGGCAAGAAGGTCGCTCGAGTGCCGTCCCTGGCGACGAACGCACCATAGGAACCCGGGGCAACCTCGACGGAGTCCTCACCTTCGACGGTTACGTCGGTATTCGGCTGGTCCTCGACAGTGAGGTTCAGGGTCAGCTCCTGGTCAGGGAACTCGCTGTTGTTTTCCGACGCGATGGATACCCCGTTACCCTTGGAGAGCTGACCCGAGTAGATCAGGTCGTTCTGAATTTCAGAGTCATCGCCGACGGTGATCCCTCCCCGCGCGTAGACATTGCCACGGATTAATGTGTCTTCGTCCATGTCGATGGGGCCGAAGCTCACCACATTCCCCGGGGCGTGCACGCCAGCACGCACAGTGGATCGCTCACCGAAGCTGATGCGATTCTGCGCGATGATCGCGAAGTCCTCTAGGGACGTACCAGCGGGGATGCGCAGCGTCAGGGAAATCTCTTCCTGACTCTGACTGCTGCGGTGGCTGCCACGGAACGCGCTGTCTTCCTGTTGTGCGACCTCCTTTTCTCGACTGCCAGCGTTCGTGTCGCTGTCGACGCCCGAGCTACAGGACAGCCCCAACGCCATGCCCAGTGCCCCAACCATTGGTTTTGGATGCCATCTCCTGGGTGTCCATGGCGAAACCCTCTCCCGCGCGGTCATGCTGGTTCCGCGCCTGCCTCGTGTAGATATCATTATCGTGCCCTTTGATTGTTGGTGTTGGTCCAGGCGAACGTGTCGCTTGGTAGGGCAACGTTTGATCGTATCCGTCTCGTGACGATTGTATCGTGTTGCGATGCGGGTCGGTGTTGAGTGGGTTATCACGCCATTGCGGCCACTCGCTGCAACCACATACCACGCGCTTTCTAGTCAGACCTGATGGGTGACACCAGCGCTGCAGCCCTTCGGGTGAACATCAATCGGGAGCCCGCAGGGCCACTGCCAATGCAGCTGTCGGCGCGCATCAGCCTGCCGCCTGAGAAAACCATTCGACCAGCTCGCCTCAGTCGGAACTCGCCGAGCGACTCGTCGTTGCGCGACGCGGCACGACGGCTGCGAACACGGGAAAGTACGTGCCGTTCGCCCAAGGGATGTGGGCAGCACCGCCGACTGCGATGATAGTACCGTTGTTCGTTCGGTAGACATCGAGCGTGGCGCCCCCAGTCCCCATGCTCAACCCGATGTCCAAGTGCGGCGTTTCGCCGTCACCCATCTGCCAGGTCCGATAGGGTTCGACCAGCACTTTTGCGCCACGGACCGCGCGATCGCCTACCTTCAGCACCAGTTGGTACATGACCGCACGAGCGGAGCACTGGCACGGAATTCGATCCTTGGCGGTGATATTCTGCTCCCCTCGCAGTTCGGGTGGCAGCTTGGTACTCGAGCCTCGACATTCCCACGTCGCCACCTTTTCGCCGTTGACCCAGCGATGCGAGGCTCGACAGTTGGAACAAAGCGGCTTCCCCGCTTGCAGGCAAGCGTCGAACCCGTGAGACGGGGGTTCCGTGTACGCGTCGTAGTGGCGCATGGACTGCGTCGTCCAAAGCTCTACGAGTTCTGCGTTGACGACGAGGCCCGCGCCTTCGACCGCCACCGAACGCGACCCATGGTTGACGGGGTCGACGTCGACTGGCTTAGGCTCGAACCTTTGGAGCTGATCGGTGAAGAGCAAGCCCCGCCGCAACTTCACCTGCTGCCCCCTTGGAAGCAGCTTCGCGTACGCTTCGAACACTGGAGATGGCTCGACCCGTTCCCACTGAGTCGCATCGAGCAAGTGCAAAGCCCGCCGAACGAAGGGCTCGGCTCCGAGCTCGACCTGATACACGCGCAGCTGATCCACTTCCTGCACGTCGCCTTCGACGACGATCGCTACCTTGCCATCGTCTCCCACCCCGAGCAGCGAAGCCGTCCTGCCGCCGACGGTGGTTGCCAGAGATTGGCCTGGCGGGAGTTGGACCGCCAACAACGCGAGAAACGTCAGTATCCACCTCACCACAGCAGCGAGCTACGCTCGAAGTGACGTGAATATTCCCTGCGATTGTTCGAAGTTCGTTCACCGAGTCCACCGCGCGGGCAACGCTCTCGGACGGGCAAACTCGAGTAGCGAACTCGACGAGCGGAAGAGCGAAGCGAAAGCGTCAGCTCGAGGGCGCGGCGCGGACGCGCACTCGTTCACGAGGAAAGCGCAACGCACTCGTGGATCTGAGCGAGCGCTTCCGCGAAGCGCTCGGGGAAACGCTCCAGCAACTGGCTGTATTGAAACGGCGAGATCCCAGCGTCGTAGAGGCTGCGCTGGAAGATCTCGAGCGCGTCTGCGGCGATCTCTCGAGGATCGCCGACCATGAGCGCCGAGACCTCCGTGACGGCTTGAAGCAATCCGAGCACGTCTTCGATACGAGCGGCCGTCGTGTTGCCTGGCTGGTGCACTACCGAACGAGACGGAGCGACTAGGTTTTTGCTCGCGGCGTCTTTCGCGCGGCTTTCCGCAGGAAACCAGCGCTGAAACCGTCGGCGGAGTGCGTCACGGTCTCGCTTGGCAACGTCGATGCGCCCTCTCAGTGCGTCACGCAGAGCGTCATCGGCGTCCATTTCAGCCAGGGCTTGCTCTAGATGAATATCGCTACAGCTTGCGTCCGGGTCGTCGTCGATGTCTTGCAGCTCGGCGACCGTCTCGGCGAGCAACGTCGCACAACCTTCGAGCTCCACTGCGGACGGTGGGTGAAGGCACACCGCATCGCGTTCGCCATTGATGATCTTGCGAATCGTAACGTCGTCGATGAACTGGTAGAACACGCGGCGCCCCAGGGCTTTCTGGTGGGCTGCGAGTTCACGCAGGGAAGGGTTTTCGACGCCGAGGGCGATGATGTTGATACCGGTCTCCAGATCACCCAGGGACCCCAGACGGGCCACGATTTCGTCCGCGTCGATCGCCGACTCCCCATCCGTCACGAGTACGATGTTTGCACGCGCGAGGTCCATGCCTGCGTCTCGCGCGTGCCTTATCTGTTCGATGCTGTGGAGGATCGCTGCTTGAATGTCGGTTCCCCCAGTTTGCACGGTCTCCAAGAGCTCACAGATTGCCCCAGTCGCTTCTTCCGCTGTCGTGATCTCCGTCACTGGCCCCACCTGCTCGGCAAAGTACTGGTAGTACAGGGTCGGGTTGACGTTGCGCCCGGCGTCATTCAGACGCGCGATGAGCGTACACAGCTCAGCGATGAGAATCGCGTCGCGCAACACCGAGCGTGGGGTCAACATCGAGGTGGAGCCGTCGAGCAGATAAATGCGCAGCTCCCCGAGCATCACCGTGCGACTTTGCTTGACGCGCTCTTGGCGAATGAAGCGTCGCGTGAGCAACTTACCCGCGGCCAGATCCGCGACGATCGTGCGTGGATCTTCGATCACCGCATCGCGGATGTCCTGCGGCCCTTCAGCGTGCGTCAGCGTCAGCTGCGCGGTGGGGAAACGCACTGCACGCTTTCGCACGCTTTCCTCGACGACGCGGGTCGGAGTGAGGATGCCGCCGACGTCGAAGCAGCCGTCGACGGCCAACAGACCGTTCAAGTACACCGCGACATCCAAGCTTTCGACGTGCCTGAGAGCGAATCCAAGATCGTTTGGGTCGAGTTCGCGAACCTTGTCGGAGGCGTTGGGTCCTGCGTAGTCGGACTGCGCACGAGCGATGCCTTCGAGTAAACGTGACGACGTGTCTTCGCCGAAAATCTCCTTCACACTCTTCAGCGACGACTCTCCGACGTGAGCGAGTGCGAAACGGTCCGAATCTCCCCACACCTGGTCCAAACCACGATACGCCGCCTCCCCAGCGCGGCGATCGCCACCGCGAAGAGAGAACCGTTCGAACGCGACCAGGCCCGCATGAAGCCGCGACCACTCGCCACGTTGGTACGCCTCTCGCACCTGGTGGCTGAGACGGACACCAGGTGAAATGCCAGCAGCTTGGAAGCGTGCGATGTCCAACAGATCATCGGAGATCGAGTTGTGGCGAGCCAACGCCGCCGAGGGGTTCAACTTCAGAGAGGCGTTGGCATTGATCAGCATCTCGCGAGCCGCCTCCAACAAGCGCCTACGTCGATCGAGGGACTGTATCTCTCGTCTGGCCGCTTCCATCAGTGCATCGATGGAAGCGAGCTGGCCAGCGGCGGTCCCGCTGACGATGGGCGCGCTTGGATCGAGACTGTCGAGCGGTGGCGCAATGCTGGCCAGCGACACGGCTTCGGCGAACCGCCGTTCCCAAGCGTTTTTCGTATCATCGATGAGCGGCCAGAGCCGAAGCAATACTGCGACCATGTTGTCGAGCCACAACACCTGCGAGGCGGGAAAGCGCGCGCGCACTTCCGTGCCGAGTTCCGCGAGCGCCACGTTGTCGGCGAGTTCGGAAAGAGCACTCGCGAACAGCGCCGGCAACGGATCTTCGTTCTGCTCCAGACTGAGTGCGAGCGCCTCCAACTCTGGCAAAGCCCGCTTTCGGCGGAGGTGACATACCTCCTCGATCAGCGCCGTGATGTGTTCGACACTAAACTGAGGCCTGAAGCCCAGTAGTCGGTACACGGGCGCGCGGAGCCTGGTCCAAAGTGTAGGGGCGCGCCTCGGCTCCTGCCGTAGTCGCTCAATCCTCGAGGCTAACAGTAGCAGTTGCTGGCGAAGCTGAGCGTTCTCGCCCATCGACTTACGACTCTCGCTGCGCTGGGTTCGTTTTCAGGTATGACCAAACCCCCTGCTGATGGTGCGACAACAGCCCCGCGAAGTCGTCGTGCAAGCGTTGCCGAAACGCATCGATCATGGAAATCGCTTCAGCCACGCCGCTCTCGGGCGACAGATCTCGAACGATCGATAGCTCCATGCCCAAGCGCGCGAGAACTTCGTCTTCGTGAAGTGCGTGAACGAAAGCGCGAAACTCCTCAGAGTCGGTCAGCGCATCGCCGTCTGCGGAACGCCTGAGACTCACCCACCAAGCCTCGAGCAGGCCCAACACTGCCTTCACGTGGTCGATGTCCCATTCGGCGATCTTCCTCCGCAGTGGCGCGTCGATGGTTGCCAGCAGTTCTCGAATGGCCTCTCTCGGAGCACGTTGCAACGCAGCGCCCTCCGATGCCAGGCGCATCGCTGTGTCCACCAGCACGAACGACGCACACGCGCCACCGTGGTCAGCGCGCAGCTTTCGGTAACCCGCCGCATTCGCCTCGTGACTCGAACGCGGAATTTCGAGCGCTCGTACGAGTGACTCCGCGATCCAACCCAGCCACGCCTGTCCGTCCAAGACCCGAGCGAGCCCCATGCGGCGCAGCTCCAAGAACGTGCCTTCGACATAAGCGGATACTGCGTCCCGATGGCTCGCATCCAAACGCGAGAGCGTCAGCTGCAAGAACGGCATCACCGCCGGACCGAGCACAGTCTGCTCCAGGTTACCTTCGAAGCGCAGGTCTCGCAGCGCATCCCCCTGTGAACGCACCTCGGTACTCACCGTCTCCAGGCATCGCAGTAAGCCACTCAGATCGTTGATTTCGCCGTCCGCGAGATCGCCCGTGAGCAGCCGTTGGCAGTGTCCTTCCCAGAGCGTCCGCAATGCGAGTAGCAACTCTTGCTCCGCGACGTGCCAGGCCTGCTGTGCGCCGTCCGACGGTTGCGCTCCCGCCGCGACCAGGGCGTCGCGCTTGGCGACCAGCTGAGCGTGACGTTCGATCAATGCCCTCGAACTCTGTGTGGTTTGCTCCAGAGACAAGCCTGCGGTGAGTTGCGCCAGCACGGTACTCACCCTCGAAGATGCGAAACGCAACTCGTGCTCGAGCAGCTGCAACGCCAACTCCCTCAACCAGCGCACCACCGCGTCACTGATGCAGGCAGCATTCGACAACAGCGACGAAAGTTCCGTGAGCCCTTCGATCGTGACGGCGGGCTGCTCGGCAGACGCTCCCGCAGCGTACGCCAAACGCGCGGCGCGACGGGTGAGTTCGTTCACTACGGCTTCCAAGTGCCGTCGCGGAGCGTCGTCGGTAGTGCTCGCGATCGTCGCGACCTCGATCAAACGCTTCGCTTCGTCCACCAGGGCGCTAGTGGGCTGGCTGAGCAGCGTCGGCAACGCCACTCGGGCCTCGGAGTTCGACATCGTACCTTGGACGAATACTGGTCGAGGAGTAACAGCCCACTCACCGACCTTCTCGCGACAACGCTCGAAGGCCTCTCGTTCCGTTCGAATACACTCGAGCTGCTTGCGCTCTCGCTGGTCTGTTTCGCGCTTCAAGATCGTCGCTAGCGCCCCGTAGTCGGGACCGGAAAGCAGCATCGGCAAACGGAGGTAGCCGAAGTCCGCTGGGAGAATCCCCAGCACCCGCTCACGGTCCATGAACGCGTAGTCGTAGATGCAGGCAGCCTTGAGCACGTTACCCAAACGCACGGCAGTGCGCGTCGAGAGGTAACGCGTTGGAACGTAGGTCGGGTCCGCGCGCATCAACTTGACGACCTCCGCGTCGTAGTTCGCCAGGAACTGCGCCAGCTCGTCACACGCAGCAGGCTCGACGATCACGCGCTCGGCAGCGGCCTGCAAGACGTCGAGATCTTGAACCGTCAACGGAGCGCGAAGCGGCCGTCGTTCCGCCCCCGCGATCTGCGACTGCAATACGCGGGAAGTTGCCGTCGGTGACGCGAACCCCTTCGGAATGTAGGCGATGAATGCGATGCGGTCTACGAATGCAAGCAGCGTCTCCTGAGAACTTTCGAGCACCTCCGCGAGGTAGCGATTGGTCGCCATCAAGGCGCATTCGATCTGGCCCTTGGTGGTCTGGCCACCTTGCTTCAGCTCCCGTTCCTGCAACACGTTGAGGGTAGAGCGCAACAACATGTCCCGTCCGTCGAAGACTTCGTCGAGGAACGCGTGCACGCTGCCCAACATGCCTTCGTCGGTGAAGTGCGCGGTTCTCCCGGTCTCCATCAGCGTCTTGAAGTTGATCGGGCCGACGAGATCCGTCTGCACCGTGCTCTCGGTGAACTGGCGGGCGAACACGCTGGGCTGTCCCGTCTGCACGTCGATAATCCGACCGAGCACCGCTTGCGCCAGAAAGCTCTTACCCGTCCCGGGCGGGCCAGTCATCAGCACGTGCTCTTTGGCGATCAGCGCCAACGCGATCTGAATGAGTACCTCCTCTCGCTCGACGAAAAAGTCGTCGAGCTCCTCGAAGAAAGCGACGAGGCGGTCGCACGCGGCGTTCAGTCGATCGCGATTGACGGGAACGGGCTGAGGCATGAGCCGAGTCTTATCTCCGCGGGCGCAGTAGCTCAAGCAGCGCGACGCAAAGACAGCCGCGATCGTCGCTTGCCGACGTCGCCGCGCAGCTGCTAGCCCCCCTCAGCCCCTGCGGGTGGGGGGCGAAGTACGTCTGGCGCGTGCTCGACGAGGTAATCTCGTAGTTCCTCGACCTTGCGAGGCGTTGGGCGCTGCGGCGAGTGAACGAAGGAAAGCACGACGCCCACGTGCTCACAGTTCGGCAGCACACGCTGCAAGGCCCCTGCCTGGTGGGCAGCTCGTGCAACGAACCACGGCAGGTGTCCGATGCCTGCTCCGCCCAACAATGCTTCACGGACCACGACGAAGTCGTTGGAGTTGAAACGACCAGAAACGACTACTGGGGTCACCCCCGACTCAGTTCGCAGCTTCAACGTGCTGCGTCCACTCTTGCCGCGAAATAGCACATGTTGATGTTTCGTCAGGTCGGCCAGGGTCCTCGGGGCGGCGTGACGCGCCAAGTAGCGTGGGGAGGCATACAGCTGACTCGTGACGTTGGCGATGCGCTTGCTCAGCAGGGATACGCCCTTGCCGCGAGTTGCCGAAAACCGCAGTCCAGCGTCGTAACCTTGCCCGACGATGTCGACCAAACTCACGGACACGTCGACGTCGACACGCAGGTGCGGATGCCGAGTCAGAAAGCCCGTCAGAAGTGGAGGTAACGCCAGCTGCCCAAGATCGGGAGGTGCGGTGATTCGCAGTGTCCCGACCAACTGATCTTCGGCCTTGCGAATCGCATCAACCGCATCGGCGAGCCCAGCTACGTGAGGCTGCGCGAGCCGCAACAACTGCTCCCCGTGCTCCGTGAGCCGAACACCACTCGGCAAACGCCTGACGAGTGCCACGTTCAAGCTCGCTTCGAGTCGAGCCACGGCCCGGCTGACGGTCGACTTCGGCACATCGAGTTGCTGAGCCGCGGCAGTGACCGAGCCAAAGCGAGCCACCGTGACGAAACTCACCAGCTCGTTGAACCTGTTGGAAGGCACGGTGGTCGTGGACATGCAGGCAGAGTTGCATATTCGCAACGCTGGCGGAGCTGTTTTGCGCCTGGTGCCACGCCAGGCGGCGCCCTAAAGCTCCGACCATGAACAAAGCAGCAAATATTCTCGGCTTATTTCTCCTCTCGGGCGTGGCACTGGCTGCCTGCGACAACGAACCGGGAGCTGGAAAACCCGCTGCCAAAGTCAGCGAAGCCGTTTCGGCCACAGAGGAGCCAACCGAGAAACCAACGGACCAGACCGCCAAACACGCTTCGGAAAAGAGCGTGCTGTACGCGTTCTCCAACGCGGACTCGAAGCTCGAGTTCGTCGGCGCCAAGGTAACGGGCAAACACGACGGTTCCTTCAACGACTTCTCGGGCAACATCACCGTACCAGCCAGCGGGGTCGATGACGGCAACGTGAAAGTCGAAATAGTGATGGGCTCGGTCGAGAGCGACAACGACAAGTTGACGAACCATCTGAAGAGCGCCGACTTCTTCGACGTCGAAAAGTTTCCCAAGGCCACCTTCGAATCGACGAAGTTCGAGAAATCCGCGACGGGCTACGACGTGACGGGCAACCTCGAGCTACACGGCGTCAAGAAGTCGATCACCTTTCCCGCGACGATCACCCAGCAGGGTGACCGCGTGACGGTGAACGCCGACTTTGCCATCAACCGAAAAGACTTCGACATCGTCTACCCGGGAATGCCCGACGACCTAATCAAGGACGACGTCAACCTGAAGCTGACCATCAACGCCAAACGCAACTCGGGAAGCTGAGCGCGAATACCAGCCTACGCCCCTGCGCCAGCACAGACCGACTGGACTGACGCACAGCTGAGTCGCTCTGCAGACCGGGCTCAGGTGGCGCACTGAAAGCTTCGAGTCGAACTGGAGACGGCTCGCGGCGGCCTGTGGTACGAGCGTCTGATGCAAGCGTCGCGTTTGGTTCTGGCAGGGTTGGTCGCGTTCGCCATCGGCATCGCTACGTGGCTGTCGTTTCGCTCGCTGCCGAAGTTCAAACCAAGGAGCGGCGAAAACGACGTCGTGGCTGTCGTCGCGAGTGCTACGGATGCGGGGGCGCCAACCACCTCGGCGAGCTCCAGCGCCACCGCGCAACCCACCCCATCGAAGCCCAAGCTTCAAACCATCGATGAAGCCCCGCAGTACGACGGCCCCGTGCGCGACCGAAAGCGGGCGGACGAGCTGCGTGAGCTACTGACAACGCTGTACGCAGGACAACTTGCCGCCGAAGATGACGACGCGGCACGACCAGACGCTGGCCAGGCTGACGGGGTGATGCCCAAACCAGTGGGAGACGGCAATCAATCCGACAAGCCCCTAGGCGCGTACGTGAAACGCATGATGCAGGAGCAATTCACGCCCCTCGCGGGGGAGTGTTACGACCAGTTGCTCGACCGCACTCCGTTCGTCGAAGGCAACGTCACCCTGCGCTTCTCCATCATGGGCGATCCAGCGGTCGGCGGTGTCGTGGTCGACGTCGGCTTCGGCAGAGGTACGACCCTGAACGATACGGAGTTCGTCACCTGCGTCCGCGAATCGTTGTACGCCGTGGTGTTCGACGCCCCCCCGAAGGGCAACTCCACGGTTACCGTGGAGCAGTCGCTGGAGTTCACGCCGTAAGTGCGCGCCCCCGGGCGTGGTTTGGTCACGCCCTGCAGTACAGAGCGACGCCAAAAATCTCATGCGCTGGGGGAGGACAAAACCGTCCGTTGCGAAGGATAACGCCGTGCTGGAGCATTGATGAGGCAGCTCGATGTCGCGCGTCGATCCACGGCGCGCAAGTCGAACGACTCGTCACCCACGGCGCCAGCCGTGCGTGAAACGAGGTGAAGCGTGACCAATCAGTGATGAGGCCTCCACTTTGTCACCCCACGCCAACCTCGTGCGCAATCCAAACCAGCCGGCAAGTTCTCGGTGTTCGATCCGAGTTCCTGCCGGCTGGGCGCTTTTTGGGCCTCGCGAAGCGAAGGCGTAGCAGTATCGCGGAAATTCGACCCACGTGTTTCCAGGGAGTCCACCCGTTTACATTTGGCCAGGACGGTTCGCGCGAACCACACGAAATTATCTGATTGCGAAGCGCCCAGAGCGCGGGATAACCGCCACATGGAACCACGGAGTCTGCGCTTCTCGGTCGTCGCTCCGCCGCTGCTGCTGACTCTCTGCCTGCTCAATCAAGGGTGCCTCAGTCCCGAAGCCCCCCTCGGAGCGTCGGTGGGAGACGGGAACGGCGACCAGGAGTCTCGACTCGATGACGCTGGTGCACACCCGGCGGGCGACGACACGGCGTCCGCAGCCAGCGGTGGCGATCTGGACGTAGACGGGTCGGTACTCCCGACGTCAGAGGGTGAAGATGGTCCGTCATCGAGCGAGTCGACGGCTGAAGCAACCTCGGAGGTTCCGCCCACCAACGAAGAGCTACCCGCCTTCCCGATCGTCCCCTTCGGGGGGCGCTCGCTTCCGCGAGAGAACGAGGGCCCGGCAATGGCTCCCTCGCAAGAGGCTGCCGAGCCCGGCGCTGCTGACGACAGCTCGTCTGAGAGTACCATCGACGATGGCACCTTCGACGATGGCACGACAGGCGAGCCCCCCGTGGTGTCCGAGCCCACCTACGAGACGGTTCGGCTCTACGTCGACCACTACATGCAAGCTTGCTCGTCGTGGGAGGGACAGCTGTTTTGCCATCGCGTGTCCGAGGACGCGGAGAACTGGTTCGTGGACTACGAGCTGTTCCTGTACTTCTTTCAATGGGGGTTCACCTACGTCGTGGACGGGCACTTCGAGGAAAAAACGAAATCCAACGGTGCGGTGACTGACGAGTTCAAGGTCGACGAGATCGTCTCGGAAGAGCGAGTGGATCCATTGACGCGGTTCGACATGAGCGTCGACCCCAACTACAGCGAGCAGGGGAAACTTGAACACATCGCCCTGTACTCGGCGGCTGGGCGCGTGATTGGCGGCAGCATCACCACACGCCCACTTTTCTTCTGCTACCCAGAGACGTGCGAGGCGCTCGGCTCGAAGATGGCGGGCGAAGAGCCGTTCGTCGTGACCTTCGAGTACAACGCGTTCATGCGTCTGTTCGCGGTCGAAGTCGACGGACAGGTCGCCAAGGGACTGCCCACCGAGCTCACCGAACGTTTGCGCGCCGACTGGGCTGCAAGCCAACCCGACAGCTACGTGGTGCGAGACTGCACGGACGCAGAAGAACCCGTATGTACTCGAGCGGTGGTGGAAAACGGCGCCATCTTGTCCCTGTCAACTCGCGTGGGTGACGCAGAATGGACTGAAGCAGAGCTGCTGGGCGACGAGATCGATCCGATCGATCGTCAGTTCGTGCACTTGGAGCTAGGCGAGGTCGACTCGTCAATCCACGACTTTCGTGTCGATCCCGACTATCACTACATCTCACGCATCGATTATGGAGTGCCGGGGACGTCGTTATCCCACGAACTCGACTGTTTCGTAGCTGACTCGTTGGATGCTGACGCTTGCGCCGACTGACTCGAGCCAAGGAGTCGGGGCGCTTGCTCGTGAGAGACGTCGCCCGACGCCCGTTGCTGTCCTAGTCCCCTTTCAACGAGCGCGAGCATGACCGTTCACTTCACAAGCTGTATTCCAAAAACCCTGGCCCTACTGTGGTTGATCGGTAGCGGCTGTAAACCCACGCCCGCCATCGCCCAGAAATCGAGCGCGCCCGAGTCCACGCATCCGCCGACCAGTGCGTCTCACCCGCCCAGCACGCAGCGAAGCGCCCAAGCCCCAGTTCCCAGCGTCCAGACGACGCCGATCGACCCGGACGCGGCCCCGACTGAACCCGAAAGCGAACCTCTCCCCAAGTCCGCACGAACATGCACCTGGGACGCACAGCACGGCACGACACCCGAGACTCAGTACGAACACGAATGGTCGGCGATGCTCGATCGCTCGAGGGTCGTCGACATCGATCATGATGGGCTCGACGACCGCATCGTCAATTTGGGCGCTTGTGGCAACTGGGGCGACTGCATCCAAGTAGTCCTGCTAGGCTGCGAGGACGAGCGCTACCACCCCGTGTGGGGTCCAGATTATGCGCAAGTCATCGGCGTGGTACCCGGACAGGGTGCTTGGTCGAGCCTCGTGTTCACCCGACGTGGGTCAGACGCAGGATGCGACCCGACGTACGCCGAGCTGTTCGAAGCAAAACTCGCGGACGACTCTCCCGAGGGCTTCCGCTGGGTAAACGTCGAGAGTTGCGGCCTGGCGGAACGGATGAGCATTTGGCGTTCGGTCGACTGCAACTTGCCCCCCGCTTGCGCGTCAGGTTCCGTTTTGGAGACGTATCAGAAGAATCAGTGAGTCAGCCGAGCCGCCGCCTCGCCCTCGACTGCCGCCATCCGACTGCGTTTCCTGCTCCGCCCATGCAAAGCGGGAGCTCGCGCGATCACGACGGCGCGGGACACTGTCGAACGAGCGTCAATCGCCATGGGTGGGCTCCTCGCAAACTTGCAGCTCCAATGGTTCGGATCGGAGCTCGAAACAACGCTGGAGATCGCGGCTTCCCGATGATTCAGCGTGGGGGCAAGGGAGCACTACGACTTGGGAGAGCGGTCCGTGGCACAGTCAGAGCCCAAGGCGCAACGTACTCCGAATGAAGACGTTGGAGCGCTCAGCCCCCAAGAAGACGACGTGAAAGCAAACTCGACGATTCGTTGTGCTCTGGCACTATTTGGACTCCCTCTGGTCATCGCTTGTGGTGGCGGTGATGGAGGTGGCATGGCCTCCGAAGACGCGTTCGGAGCAACTGGCCCCAGCACTGTGGGCTCCAGCGCAACATCGCCAGGCGCGAGCGCTGCGCCGACGAACATGCTCGGCGGAGTAGGCGCCACCGACGACAGCATGCCAGGGATGGTGGGCTCCGACGACGCGATGTTGGGCGCCACGGATGACACCGCTCCCGCCGCAGACGACACAGCCGCGCCGACCACTGACGACAACACCGGCATCACCACAGACGCTACCAGTGCAACAGACGAGGGTGCGTTCGACGACGGCGCGGACGAGGGCTCAGTCGACGACGCCCTGACCGACGACAGCGCCGCGGATGACAGCTTCACAGACGACAGCGCCGCAGATGACGCCATGGTCGATGACGACTCGCTCGACGATGGCTCCAACGACGACGCAGCAGACGACAGTGTGGCCGACGACGGCTCAGGCAACATGAACGACGATTCCACGACGGACGACGGCGGAGGCAACGCGGCGTGTGACGCCACAGGGTTCTACGTCGAAGCCGCGACCATCTACGACGTCAACTGCAACCCGTTCGTCCCACGGGGAATCAACGTCCCTCACGCGTGGTACGCCAGCGACACCGAGAGCAGCCTATCGAGCATCGCAGCCCTCGGGGCCAACGCCGTGCGGGTCGTGTTAGCCACGGGCGATCAGTGGACACGTACGGACGGCAACGTCTTGTCGAACATCATCAACTGGGCGAAAGCGAACAACTTGGTCGCGCTGCTCGAGGTTCACGATTCCACGGGTTGGGACGAGTCGGCGGGAGCCGTTCATCCCGACGCTGCCGTCGATTACTGGACGAGCAGCGACATCATGTCAGCCATCGTCGGCCAGGAAGCGTTCGTGATGATCAACATCGCCAACGAACCATTCGGAAACACGCAGTCGCAGTCTTGGTCGAGCTTCCATCAAGGAGCTGTTCAGTCCCTGCGCAACGCCGGGCTCGAGCATCTGTTCGTCGTCGACGCACCCAACTGGGGCCAAGATTGGGAGGGAACCATGCGCGACAATCAAGGTGGTGCCGCATCGAGCATCTTCGACGCGGACCCTGATGGTAACGTCGTGTTCTCGGTTCACATGTACGACGTGTACGGGACGCCCGACGCCGTGCAGCAGTACTTCCAAAGCTTCTCCGCACACGGCCTAGCGCTGATGGTAGGCGAGTTCGCAGCCGACCATGGCTCGTCGGGTGACGTCGCAGAAACGACGATCATGGCCGAAGCTCAAACCCGAGCCCTCGGCTACTTCGGCTGGTCGTGGTCGGGCAACAGCACTGACCTCGGAAGCCTCGATGTTGCGGTCAGCTTCGACTCGAACAACCTCACTTCGTGGGGCGACACGCTAATCTACGATACCAACGGCATCGCCAACACGAGCGAAATCTGCACCTGCTTCACGCAGTGATGCGTTGCGCGTTCACGCGCCGACAGCGCGTCGGCAGCCTCCGCGAGGTCGTTCGCTCTTTCCCTCTGGACTACGCTCCTTTTGAGGCCACTCTGCTTTGGGCCCCCTCTGCTTTGGGCCCCCTCTGCTTTGGGCCCCCTCTGCTTTTGGGGCCACATTGCAGCTTGCGCGCTGTCCGACGCGGAGAGGCTTTCCACCAACGGCTCTCGACGACCGCCCACGCTGTCGCCGCGCCTGGCCCGAAGGGCTGAGCCTGTTGGCACGTTCGCCCTACTGGGCCCTGGGCGCCCCTAGAACACGAATTCACGCCTCGTAGCGCCGCCGCAAGTCTACGTGTTCCCGCTTGCGCTCTCGGGAGCTGGACCCCGGCTGAGTCGCGTTTCCGAAATGCGCTCGGCGTTGCTCCTGGACCCGGGGTTCATTCCAGGCAGCTACCAGCCCACGGAAGCTATCGAACGAATTCCGCAATGCGGCGCTGACACTCTCACTGCCAACGCGGGAGGGTTCGGGTTCGTCTACTGAACGGCCCTCGTGCTTGCGCTTCTTCAACGCCATTGCTCCTTCCCATGCCGCGTCGGGCGCTGAGCGCCCGGGCTCTTGCGACGATGTAGGTGTTCAATCGTGCAAGCTCTCTCGGCAGTAGTGAACAGCAACGAAGCCTAACCCCAGCAGCGAAGTGGACGCGTGCAAAGCGGTGCAACGCCTGCACCCTGCGACGAAGCCGTTCGATCAGCAGCGGCAATGAGTAAACGGCGCAAAGGGCTAACCCGATCTGGGACGACCGACATTCAGCTATGTAGGGAGAGCCCATACGAAACGACGCGCGGGTCCTTAAATTCTCACGAGCAGTGTTTTGCGTCGCGCTACTGTAGCCTCCCAGCTTGTGCTGCACACCGTGCACGATGCTCAACTCCCCCCCACATAAGCGTCAGATGTCTGGTGATACGTTCTCACTACAGAGTCTGACGATTCCTCTCGCTTTAGTCGGTCAAGACGGAGGGGTTGTTGCATCTACCCAATGCGCTCGCGATTTGTTGGAACAGCTCGGCCTGCCAAACGATCGTCTCCCACCCGTTCTGTGGGCTAAGCTCTATTCAACGCCGCTCAATGATGCGATTGAGTGGGCCGTCGGTTCACACCGCTTGGGCTGCAGCAGGTACGATTCAGTCGGCGGCTACTACCCAGTGTTGCTCCGAAACATCTCCGACAAGCACCGAAGCCAGATGGCCATCGTGCAACGGCATCGATTGGAAGCGATCGGACGCTTGGCTGCGTCCATTGCGCATGACCTTCGCGCACCGCTGTCGACGATCGTCTTGAACGTGGGTGCACTCACTGGCCAACTGCGAGACAAGAACGAATACGCTCAACAACTATTGTCTGAGCTGCACGATGCCGCCGCACGACTGCGAACGACCATCGCCCACCTCTTGGACGCAGCGAAGGCGGGGCCGCGCGTTCGCGAGAGAGTTCTACTTCGCGCCATTTGTGAACGCGTCGCCGGCTATGTCCGAGCCGCAACTCGTCAGCACGGCCATACGCTGACCATTCACGCCGCTGGCGACACCTATATCGAAACTAATCCAATCGCGTTCGAGCACATCGTCTCCAGTATGGTAACCAACGCGATCGAGTCTTCGAACGAACCCATAGAGATTCTTCTCGAGGCAGGTGTGAGCACCGCCTCGGAGCTTGGGCTACCCGCGCAGGGTTCATTGGCCGCGCAAGGCTCACCGCCCACGTTGGGCTCGGTCGCGCAGAATGAGGACCGCGTTGCGTTCATTCGCGTGAAAGACTCGGGACCAGGGATACCCGAGTCTATCAGGACAGCGATCTTCGACCCGACGTTCACGACAAAGCCCGATGGGTGTGGGCTCGGGTTGGCGCTGGCTCGGGACTTTGCGCAGGAACATGGAGGGGATTTGATCTTGGAACGAACGACGACAGGAGCGTCGTTCGTCGTAGGTTTCCCCATCCATGAGGCGCAACATTGAGATCAGTACTGGTTGTCGACGATGACGACACGTTTCGCTCGGTGATCGCTCGCGAACTGTCGGCCCGCGGTTACAGCGTGACCGCGGCGGCCTGTGCAGAGGAAGCTGCGACACGCCTGCGCGAACTGAAGCCGAAAGTCCTATTGACGGACCTACGCATGGGTACGGAAGACGGCATCGATCTGATCCACCAGGCTCGCCGCTTCTCGGAACACACCCGTTCGATTTTGATGAGCGCGTTTGCGACGGCCAGGGACTATCAGGCTGCGGTCGAAGCGGGGGCGCTGACCGTGCTTTGCAAACCCTTCGACTTCGAGGAGCTGACGCGAGCCATCGACCATGCTCTGGAGTGTGAGAACGGTTTCAGAGGCAACTTGCACGGTGTTGGCTTGGTCGACCTGGTGCAGATGTTTCATCTAACCCGTAGAAACATTCGCTTGACCATCGAAGACGCAAGTGGCTCAGGATCGATCGAGTTTCAGAACGGTGAGATCATCGACGCGCGCTGGCAAGAGACAGTAGGCAACGACGCCCTGATTCCGCTGTTGTCTTCCTCCAGCGGAACCATCGGCACTGCCCCAGCAAAGGGCGCGGCGCGGACCGTCTTCGGCGCCTTCGACAGAATTCTGCTAGACGCGCTACGTCAGGCAGACGAAAAAAAGCGCCCATCCACCAGCGACTCACTGAGCGGAGAGTGGAGTCTGGATGTGCCAGCCGCCTCCACCCCGACGAGCTCCGACGCCAGGACTCCACAGGAAAGTAGCGTGACCGCTGAGAACGTGCCGCAAGACATCGGCACGTTGAAACCGTCGTTGTCGCGCTTTCGCGAACACGTAGCACTACTGCCAGAGATTTTCGTCATGCCGCTTGGGTAATGGCGTGGAGTTC
>CBFGUG010000125.1:0-19161 GCA_965651905.1 uncultured bacterium
GAGATCCGCTTGGCGATCCCCTGAGAGAATCCCACTTTCACCACGGGCTGCTAGGGCAAGTCGGCGCAGTCCCTTACGAGGGCATCGCCACGGACCTTAGTGTCTCGCTTCGGGCGATCCTGCCGAGAGTCTACGAGCCCGTGCCAGGCGAACACATGGTGCTCGGGCTGGCTTGGTCGAACAGCGATTTTGGTACGCGCGCGTATTCCATCTCGCTGTTCACCCTACGCCTGATCTGTCTTAACGGGGCTGTGGCGGGGAACCGTCTCCGTGCTGTTCATCTTGGAGGGCGTCTCCCGGACCACATCGACTTCTCCGCCGCGACGTACGACCTCGACCAACGGACGATGACGGAGGCAACTCGAGACATTGTGCGGGGCGCACTGGGCGAAGAATCGATTCAGGCTCAACTCGAACTCGTCCGGCGAGCCCACGAGACGGAAGCCAACTGGACCGCGGCGTGGCGTCGGGTCTCGAAAGAGCTCAGCAAGGCGGAGCAGAAGAGCGTCCGGGACGCGTTCGATGGTCCCGATGTCGTCAACCTGCCCCCAGGCAAGACGAGCTGGCGGCTTTCGAACGCGGTGTCGTGGTGCGCTCATTCCGTCGACGATCAGGAACGCCGGCAGGAGCTTCAGCGGCTCGCCGGATCACTCATGGAGGCAGCGTGACCCACGCGGACGCCAGCGTCGCTGGTGTGCCCGGCGAGCCCGTCGCGTCACCGGAGTGGTCCGACCTTGCGGACTTGCTTGGGTCAGAAGTCGCCAATCACCTCGCATCCGCCCCGGGTGGCTGGCGAACGCTCTCCGACGAGGAGCTCGGCCAGCGAGGCTTCGAGGCCCGCCAACGCCACCTGGTCCAACGCCTTCAGCGATTGGCGCAGCCCCGGCGGCCCAGGCTGCCCTTCGGTCCGGTGTCTTCGCCCGCTGACGTTGGCGCGATCTACGTCGAGCGCTTGGGGCACTTGGACACCGAGGTCGTCATCGCGCTCGCACTCGACGGGCAGAACAACGTCATCCAGGAGCTGGAGGTTGCCCGTGGGGGAGTCCACGGTGCCGCTCTAGTCCCTGCGGATGTGTTCCGTCCGCTGATCCGCGCGGGGGCGCGCGCTGCAGTCCTCATCCACAACCACCCGTCTGGCGACCCGACACCGAGTCGTGACGACATTTGCATGACCCATGCTGTCGCCGCCGTCGGCGAGATCGTCGGCGTTCCCATCCTCGACCACGTGATCGTGGCTCGGGAGAGCTGGAGCTCGCTGGCTCAGCTTGGCGTCCTGGAATCAACTCAGGAGGAGCAAGATGAATAGAAAGATGCTGACTCAGCCCTGGCCACCGGAGGCGATCCGAAGTCGTCCGGGGTACAATGGCGAGACCGTCCCCTACATCGACATCGCGACGATCCTTGCGAGGCTCGACGCAGCGGTCGACCACTGGGACTTCCGCGTCCTGCGCTACGAGGTCCTCGACTCCGAGGTCGTCGTGTTGGGCGAGCTCGTCGCTGACGGAGTGACCAAGTGTGCATTCGGGGGCGCAAACATCGCTCTCGACCGCTCCGGTCAGATCATCTCCACGGCGGACTCGCTCAAGGCCGGTGCGGCCGATGCGCTTCGCAAGTGCGCCAGCCTGCTGGGGGTGCCGCTGCCACGGAATGGCCGTGACTCCGATGACGCCGCGGACAACGGCGTCGTCAATGCGACGGTGGCTGGTAGCGCCGGCACGAATCCAGCTTCTCGGGCCACCGTGCGCCAGATCTCGACCATACATGGTCTGGCTCGGCGACGAGGGCTCGCGCGCGATCGCCTTGCGGCGTACGTGGCCGAACACACCGGCAAGTCGGAGCTGTCGCAGCTCTCCCGGACCGAAGCGTCGTCGCTCATCGACGGCCTGAGCAGCGGCAACGGCGCTTCTGCCTGACGCCGACGAACACCCACAACCCAACCCGAGGACCCCGCGTCGTTTGAAGCCGGCGCGGGGTCCTCCCATTTCCACAAGGAGGTTCCATGCAATCGGTCCAAACCGATGAAGCAGCCATGCCGTACGTCTCGGCATCCCGTCTGTCGACGTACCTGCGCTGCGGACGACTTTTCTATCTGCGCTACATCGTCCAAGCGATTCCCGAGCATCATTCGCCAGCGTTCGCGTTTGGGCGAGCTTGGGGCACCGTCATCGCCGACTACCTTACGCGGGCGACCAACGGTGAGGCTCCACCCGTCGCTGAGCTCGCCATGCTGTTCCAGCAAGAGCTCGAACGGGAAATCGCGGAGTCTCGAGCGCCAGTTCTGTTCGATGGCGAGGAAACCGTGACGACGCTCGTCGAGACGGCGACCAACATGCTGAGCGTGTTCGTCGATCAGGTGCCGCTTCCGGAGGCCGTGCTCGGGGTAGAGGTCGCCTTCTCGACGGACCTGGTGCATCCGACGACCGGGCGTGTGCTAGAGGCGCCGCTGGTGGGCGCGCTCGATCTGGTCGTGCGCGAGAACGGAGAGCCAGTCATCTGGGAGCTCAAGTCTTCGAAGAAGCGCTACTCGAGCATCGACCTGGAACTCTCGATGCTGCAGCCTGCTGCGTACACCGTTGGAGCTCGCGCGTTGGGATACGAGAAGCCCGAAGTGGTTGTCCTGATCACGACGAAGGGAAGAAAACCCAGCGTGCAGATAGAACGGCTGCGACGGCACGAGACCGACGAGATCGAGCTGGTGGAGCTGGGCGAGCAGGTCCTCCGCGCCGTGAGGTCGGGGGTGTTTCCTCGGAACCGCAGTTGGGCGTGCACTACCTGCCCACACCGGGCGGAGTGCGGACCGTGACTCGCCGGCTCCACCGGGCCCCGTTCGCGGTCGCCTCCGACGGCACGCTGCTGGTGAACCTGGCGGAGTTCGACGGCCCCCTCGAGCCCCGCGCCGTGCTGCAACGAGCGTTGAAGTACGGCGACCGGGTGTTCATAGGTGTGCCTCTGTCCGCCACCGAGGTGGCTAGAGTGATCGAGGCCGCGCACGACGGCTTGGTGGAGGCGTCCGCCGGAATTGCAGGCGCGCGGCAGAAGCGACGCTGAACCGCTTACGCTTTCTTGGGGCGCCCTGGCCGACGCTTGCGCGTCTCCGGGGGCTCCAGGAGACGCGGGAGGGGCGCGTGCAGAACGTTCGCGATGTCGACCAGTTTGCGGATCGACAGGTTCACGGCGCCGGCTTCCATCGCCTGTACGTGACGAAGGCTGACGTCCAAGTCGTTCGCCAGGTCCTGCTGCGTTCGGCCGCCTTCGCGACGAAGTTCGGCAATGCGTCTTCCGACGTTGCCGATGACCTTGTCCGCCTGCAGGGGCCGCACCCACAGGGGTGTCCCGCAATCCCGTTCCTAGTTATACGAACCCCACACTTCGTGTATTCTCAAGTTCGTGTTTTGGCTGCTTTTGTGGGAGCGCCGTCAACAGGGGCTGCTGGGCGGCCCGAAGGAGCAGACGATGAAGGAGCAACAAACGGACGCGCCGTGGGCGTGGGGGGCCAGATGAGTCACCGGGTCTGGTACCCGGACGGCCAGGTCTACGGCCCGTACCCCATCGAGCAACTACAACAGTACTTGGCGAACGGCACGATCCCGCCGGGATCGCAGATCGAGACGGCAAACGGCTGGGTCCCTGTCGAGCAGTGGGGCTCGCACGCAGGCCCTCCGCAGCGTGGCCATGTGGCACCCACCCAGCAGCAGACGTCCAAGGCGCCAAGGGCGTGGGGACTCGGCTTCGTCGTGTGGGCGGTCCCCCTGGCCTGGTTGATTGTGCACAACGCGGTGCTGTCGACCGATGGAGCGCCCTGGTTGTTCTTGCTGTGGACCGTCGCGTGGCTGATAGCGATGTCAGTCGTGGTCGGAAAGAATCGTGAACAGCGGCGGGCAGCTCTGATCGGAATCCTCGACCCGCGTGGCATCAAGGGAAAGATCACGGTCGGCTTCATGGGACTGCTGGCCGTGTATACGACGGTCGTAGGGTTCATCGGCAAGCAGAGGGATGGTCGAATAGACGACGCCTTGGCGCTTGCAGACAACGACCCCTGTGCGATTGAGCGGCTGGCGGAGAGCGACGGAGAAAATGCGGGCTTCATGCAAGACAACCGAATCCGCGAGGCCCGAAAGAAGTGTGACGAAGCGAAGGGGGCGACCCTCGTCTTGGAGCAGCACAAAGAGCGCACCGCAGCCTACGTGGAGTCCTGCAGACGACTTGAACGGGCGCTAGCGGAATCACAGCCGCTGGTTCTCAGCGAGTATGGCGGACTGCAGCCCTACGACGTCGACATGGATCTTCTCGTCCGCGTCAAGAAGCGGGAGCTGGTGTTGGAGGACTTGGCTCTGACTTTCGAGCAGCTACCGTGCTCCAACGACTTGACCCGCGACGGCCCGCCCAACCCGTTTCCCGCTGTGAGGGAGCAGTTCCTAGCAGCGTTGCGTCACTCGAAGGGCGCCTGGACGAACGTCACGCGAGTGTCGGAAGACTCACTTGCCGCGCTCGAAAACGAGGGGCTGGAAGGCGAGGTCGCCGAGGCATTTCGAGCGAACACCGAACGCAACGCACGGGCGGCGGCGAAGGACCTCACGCTCAGTTCCGAAAACCTCTTCCTGCCGATCAAACAGTGCATGATCGCGAAAGCCGTCGGTGCGTTTCCAAAAGAAGCGTGCGCCGCGCTTGCGATGGTGCACGACAGGACGGTCAAGACGGAGGAGCGGGCGCGCGACCGTGCGGCCACTCGGGAGCTGAGGGCGGACGAGCAGCGGCACGCCCAGTGCGACCGGCTCACAGAGGCTTGCTTGCAGCGGTGCGCCGGCGTCAGCGGCGAGGAGGGCGACATCTGCCTCGGGCGCTGCATGCCCCCTGAGTGCATCGCCGATATGATGGAACGGGCAGGGATTTCGCCGTAGCTAGGCGCCGCTGGGGCCTGCGGCACGCGGACGACAGAACCGCACCCACAATCGCCTACCTCGCTCCAAACGTCTCGGCTGAAAGCTCAGTGGTCCCGAGAACATAGGTGTCTGGCGCCCCGGATGGAGTTACCGTCCGACGGGGCGCCGTGGCCGTGCGGTGGGTACTGGCGCCCACCGACGTAGTTCCATGCAGTCAGACTCAGTCGAAGCGCCCAAACAAGTCCAGTCGCCCAGGCCCGCGCAGCGGTCGGAGGGCGTATGAGCCTCACGCCGATCAGCAGCCGCTCCGCCGTTCGTGACGTCCTCCTGCCAGGCACTCCGGTGCGCGCCCGCGAACTCACCTGGGAAGTCGTCCACGCCGAGCCCGCGGGGGAGCAACTGCGCTACCGGCTTCGGTGCACGCAGGGCGATCTGCGCGGCCGTGAGATCGATCTGCTCGCCCCGTTCGAGAAGATCGAGCCGGTGATGCGCGCGCTCGATCCGAAGCGGGCTGGGCGCGTTCAGGAGTGGTTGCTCTACCACCAGGCGTTCTTGCTCGAGCAAGAGCTCGGGCCAACTGCGATCCTCGCCGTCCAGCCGGGGCGCCTGAACATCGCGCCGTACCAACTCGTGCCCGTGATGAAGGCGCTGGCGCTGCCGCGCCCGCGCTTGCTGCTGGCCGATGGCGTGGGGCTTGGCAAGACCATCGAGGCGGGGCTCATCATCGCCGAGCTGATCGCGAGACGGCGCGCCCATCGCGTGCTCATCCTGTCCCCGGCGGGACCCTTGCTGAAGCAGTGGCAGGACGAGCTCCGTCATCGCTTCGGGCTCCGTTTCGAGGCGATTCGGGACTGGGAGACCCTGCAGGAACGGCGGCGGCAGTTGGTCTTGGGGGCGAACCCCTTCGATCACGTTGGGCATTGTCTCATATCCATCGAATTTGCACGGCAGGAGAAGGTGCTGCTCGACCTAGAGCGAGCGACCTGGGACCTGGTGATCATCGATGAAGCCCATCACTGTGCGCGCCTCGGTGGCGCGGGTGAAGGAGAAGACTCCAGGCGGCGAAAGCTGGCCGAGGTGCTTTCGCGACAATCGGACGGGCTACTCCTGCTCACCGCGACACCGCATGACGGGTATGATGAACATTTCGCCTCGTTGCTCGAGTTGCTCGACCCGAGCTTGCTTGATGGGCGGGGATCCATTCGCGGCCAGGTGTACCAGCGGCATGTCGTACGACGCCTGAAGCACCACCTCAAGAAGCCCGGCACCGATGAGCCCATGTTCCGCGAGCGCGTCGTCAAGCCGCGCCCGGTGAAGTTCGACGAGACGACTGCGCCCGAGTTCTCGATCTTGCAGCGTGCTCTGTTGACCCTGGTGGCGCCCAGGCTGCGGACCGCGATCAAGCGGCGCAAGTTCGGCGACGTATTGGCATTCATCTCGCTCCTCAAGCGGTCGGTCTCGACGGTGCGCGCCTGCCAGAACACGCTCGCTGTGATCGCCGACCGGTACGGTGAGTTGCTGGAGGCTGGTGACGAACAAGAGGAAGCCCGAAAGCAACGCTTGCGGACCCTCTCCGACTACCGCCGTCGACTCGAAAGATACGGAGCCCTGTCCGCCGAGGAAGAGGCGGACCAAGCATTGCTCGAAGCCGAAGACATGGCTTCGCATCTGCGGCGTGGCGATGAGGGTGAGCTCACACAGGTCAGCGCCCTACTGCGGGACTTGCGCCTCGAGGGGCGTCGCTCGAAGCGCGAGCAGAAGGCGCATGACGAGACCCACCAGGCCCTCCGGCAGCTGGTGCTTCTGGCCGAGGCCGCGGATGCAGGGGATCCGAAACCCGCGGGCCTCATCACCGAGCTCCGGGCGATTCGCGCCGAAGAGCCGCGTGCGAACGTGCTCGTTTACACCGAGTACGTCGACAGCCAGATCGCCGCCGTCGAGGCCATTGCTCGCGCCATCGAGAGCGGAGCCCTGAAAGGCGAGGTGCTCACGATCCAGGGCGAAGACCCGGAGAAGGTCCGCACCAAGTACATCGAGCGCTTCACCAAAGAAGACGGCCTGGTGCTGGTGAGCACCGATGCCACGGCGGAAGGTCTAAACCTTCATGAGCGATCTCACCACCTGGTTCATCTCGAGCTCCCGTACAACCCGAACCGCCTCGAACAGCGCAACGGGCGCATCGATCGCTACGGACAAGAACACGAGCCCATCGTGCGTTACCTCTACTTGCCCGGCACATTCGAGGAGCGTGTGTTGCTGCGGCTGGTGGCCAAATACGAAAAGCAACGTGCGCGGCTGACGTTCGTGCCGAACACCCTCGGGCTCGTCGTGCGCGACGAAGGCAACATGACGGCCAAGCTGCTCGACGGCCTCGCCGATGAACAGAGCCGTCTCTTCAAGCGCGAGGTCGCTTCCGAGCGACTCTTCGATGAAAAGAACACGGAGGCCGACGACCTGTCGAGCGACGCCTACCGGGAGCTGCTCGCCGATCTGGACCGGGCCATCAGCGGTTTCGAGCGAGCCGCCAAGAGTCACGCGTGGCTCGGCGCCGATGGTCTCAGCGCGGGCGAGTCTGCCGTCAGCGCCGCCTCAGCCGCCAGAGCTGCCGGGGAGCGGCTTGGCGGTCTGGATCTGATGCACTTCGTGCGCCGTGCGGTGGAGAGTGACGCACGTTCGAAGGCGGCGGTGACCGAGCCGGAGCCGAAGGTCGTGGCCCTCCAGCTGCCAGTGACCTGGGTGCACGGATTGGACGGTGTGCCAGGCTACGACGCGGGCACGCGGCAAATGCTCCTCACGAGTGATCCGGCCATCGTCAGTACGACCGGTGGCGAGTCGGTGGGGTTTCTGGGTAGGGCCCATCCCCTCGTCAGGCGCGCGCTCGACCGGGTGCGCAACATTGCCGTAGCCGACCGTGCACAACCGCTCGACCGCAGAGTGACGGCAGTCGCTGGCGCCGAGTGCGCGATGCTCTTCACCTTCCTGTGCTCGGTGCGAAGCGAAGCCGGAAGAGAGTTCGAACGCGTGCTTGCCGTGCGCGTCACGCCGGACGGAGAACCCGAGGTGCTGGCGGAGGCGGACCGATGGCTCGACGACGTTGAGAAGAGCAAGCCAGTGGCGACGCAGGGTCTTTGGGAGCGGCAGTTTCAGCGTTGGGCTGAGGGACGTGAAGAGCAGTGCCGGTTGGCGGCGGCAAGCGCGTTCGAAGAGCTCGCCCAGAAGTTCGGCTCTGAGCTTTCGCGCGAGCTCGCTCTTGAACGTCTAGACCTGGGTCAATGGCTTCAAGCCCGGACCGAAGAGCTTTGCGGCAAGCGTCAAGCTCCCCTCACCGGGGCCCGGCAGCTGAGCCTCGGCGAGGAGTTTCGGGCCGACGCTCAGCTCGAGCTCACCCGGGCGGCGTGGCAGACCGCGAAGGACCCCATCGAACGCTTGGGCTCGCTCAAGGCCGATGCAACGCAGACACCCCAGCGCCGCCAAGAAGCTGACGGTGTTCTTCAACTCCACCACAAGCGGATGGCGCGGCTAGGGCGACGCTCGAATCTTGAGACGATGCCCCCCGCAACCCTGGGGTTGCTGCTGATGGTTCCGGAGGGCACATCCTGATGGCCCTCGATCTTGGTGACATCACGTTCGCCGGTCCGGCCATGCCGGGCCCATTCGTCCGCTACAAGCTCGAGGCTCTGCTCACCAAGAAGAAGCTGCTTGCCCGCGAGAGCAAGGCCACGGCGAAAGAGACAGCAGAACGCTGGCGCGTCTACCAGCGCAAGCTACGCGCGCTGGGTGAAGGCAAAGAGGTTCGCGTCACGCACCACGTGCTCGAACCGCTGGTCGAGCGCCTCGGGTATGCCACCATAGAGTCCGGCGACAAGGTCTCGACCCGCGAGGGCAACGAAGACGGGGGTTCACTCCTGCGCGCTGAGGACGGAACCACGCTTCGGGCCTGGGCCGTGTCCGTCGGCACTGACCTAGATGCACCGAACAAGCGCGGGCGTGCCTACCGCTTCAGCCCCTCGCTGATTGCTCAGCGCGTTCTTCTGGCGAAGGGGGAACGCATTGGGCTTCTCACCGATGGCCAGGAGCTTCGCATCGTGCTGTCAGACCCTTCCGGCAGAGACAGCCATCTGGCGATCAATTTGGCTCGTGGCGAGGGGTGGCGCGGCGTTCGCGACGTGCCCGATTCCTATCGCTTGCTCCGCGCCTTGTGCCAACCCCGAGGCGTGACTGCGATCGGCGACCTTCTGGACGAGGCCCGTACCGCCCAGACCGGTGTCACGAAGAGGCTCCGCGAACAAGCTCGCCGCGCCGTGGAACGCTTCATCCAAGGCTTGCTCGACGCACCGGAGAACCGCGAGGCGCGAGACGCCTGGGGTGATCTCGACGAGGTGGCGAAGCAGCTCTGGCACGAGGGTCTGGTCCTCGTGTACCGCTTGCTCTTCATACTGAAGCTCGAAAGCGAAGCAGATCCAGCGCGCGGCTTCAGTTTCGCGACCGTGAGCGTGTGGCGTAATTCCTACTCGCCCAGCACAGCCCTTGCCGACGTAGTCAACGACGTGGTGAAGAATGGGGTCGAAACGGGCGGCTTCCTCGCGTCGAGTCTTCGTGCGCTGTTCCGCCTGTTTTCTGAAGGATTGTCTTCGACGGAACTCCAGGTGAATCCGCTGGGCGGTGTCTTGTTCGGCAAGGAGGCAACGCCTCTCCTAGATTCGCTCACCTGGAGCGAGCGAGCCGTGGCGGATCTGCTGGACGCGCTTCTGTGGACCATTCCTGACACGAAACGCAAGAAGGGCGACGCGAGCCTGGGGCGCGAGCGCGTTCACTACGGCGCGCTGGACGTGGAAGACCTCGGTCGGGTCTACGAGGCACTCCTCGAGCTTGAACCCGGCGTCACCCGGGAGCCGATGTGCCGGCTGCGTCGGGCAAAGCTAGAGGTCGTGGTACCTCTCGAGCAAGGCGCCCGCTATCGCGCTTCCACAGGAGATGGCGATGACGCGGAAGACGAGACCGAGGCGGACGAAGACGACGGGAAGAAGACCAAGGTCGTGTTCGTTGAAGAGATCCCGGCGCACCGCTTCTACCTGCGCGTGGGTTTGGGTCGAAAGGCCAGCGGCTCGTACTACACGCCGCACGCCTTCGTCCGCTTCTTGGTGCAGGAAACCTTGGGTCCGCAGCTCGCGGAGAAGAGCCCTGCTACGAATCCAGATCCGGCGGCGATCCTGTCGTTGAAGGTGCTTGACCCAGCTATGGGGAGCGGACACTTCCTGGTCGAAGCATGCCGGTTCTTGGGAGAGGCGCTCTACGAGGCTTGCCGACTTTGTGATGAGCAGGCAGTCGAGTCCGAGAAGAAGGCTGACGCTTCGAAGAGCGCCGACGAACGTGCAGCGTTGCATGAGTCTTCATTGTCGTGGTGGCGCCGGGTGGAGGACCTGCCCGATCCGAACGACGAGCTCCTCGCCTACCTCCCGAGTCGCGCAGCGGAGGGGGAGGATAGTGGCGTTTCTCAACGGAAAGCATTGGCGCTGTGTCGACGCTTGGTCGCTGTCCATTGCCTGTACGGCGTCGACAAGAACCCGCTCGCCGTCGAGCTCGCACGGGTATCGTTGTGGCTCGAGTCCTACGCGGAAGGTTTGCCGCTGACGTTCCTCGACCACCGATTGATTCAAGGGGACTCGCTCACGGGGCCCTTCTTTGAGCACCTGTTGACCTTTCCCGCTACCGGATTGCCCATCGAAGAGCTTCACTCGCGGGGGATCGCCAGCCGACTCGAGGGGGTACTGTCAGCGGCCTTGTCTCATGTGACCGAGCTCGAAGCTTCGATTGGCAAAGACATCGCCGACCTCGAGCTCAAGAGGATTTCCAAGCAACACCTCGACGACGCGCTCGCGCCGCTTCGCTTGTTGGCCGCCGCGTGGACCGGTGGGGTGATGCTGGGAGGGGATTCCGATGAGATGGGGTACGAGGAACTACTTCGTGCCGTAGCGGGTGAGCGCGATGCAGACCTCGTGGTCAGAGGTAAACCGGGACTTGCGCGAATGATCGAGCTCGGGAGAGAGGGGGTGCCATACGATCTGGTGTTCCCCGAAGTGTTTCATCCCGACGGCAAGACCGAGCGGCGCGGTGGGTTCTCGGCGGCGTTGGGGAATCCGCCGTGGGATGCGGTGCAACCGAAGGCGAAAGAGTTCTACGCGGCCTTCGACCTACGCGTACTAGACGCTCCAACCAAACGCGAGCGAGCTGAGGTGGAACGCCAGGTCTCCCACGATGAGGCTGTCCGGCAGCTCTGGAAGAGCTACACGGACGACGTCGAACGCCGCAAGCGGATCTACGATCGCTTGTGCAGCTTCATCAACCGCACGGCGAACGGGGCGCCATCAGGGGCAACACTAGACGTTTGGCAGCCCTTTGCTGAACGCGTGGCGAATCTCGCACGAAGCCATGGCCGGGTGGGCATCGTCTTGCCGTCGGCCTTTCACGCGAATCAGAGCGCGACTGGACTTCGAGACTTCTATTTGCGCAGGACTCGCCTCGTGAGCTGTTTTTCATTCGAAAACCAAGGCAAGCGCTTCTTCGACATTCACGCGAGTTTCAAGTTCGCTCCGATCGTGATGGAACGCAGGACTGAGCCCACCGAAAGCTTTCGGTGCGCCTTCTACATTCACGAGATGGACTGGCTGTCGACACAATCTGGCGCACTGGAATACACGCGGGAGTTCGTCGAGACGACGGGGGGCGACTACCTGTCCTTCATCGAATTGCGTCGCCAGTCCGATGTGCCTGTCGCCGGCCAGTGCTTCAAGAGTCGTCGGCACTACGAGGAGCTTGCCGCGGAATGTGGGGTGCGGACGGGTGAAGAGATGCACATGTCTAAGGCCTCACACCGCTTCACACCAGCACCTCCGGTGACCTCGGCTGACCCCCGCGTCCCTGACGTCGCTGCAGACCTACGCACGCGCGGCTATCTCCCCTTGCACGAGGGCAAGACCTTCCACCAGTTCGACGACCGCTGGGAAGCGCCTCCGCGCTACCTCATCGCGCTAAGCGACGTCGCGGACAAGCCAACCTGGACCGGCCCCGCGCGCTTCTACCGCGCGGCGTTCCGCGCGATTGCTAGGTCAACCGACGAGCGCTCTGCCATCTTCTGCCTACTGGCGCCCGGGGCACTGTTCGGCAACTCTGCACCCGTTGAACGCGATCCTGGGGCGCGGAGAAATGCTGACGCACTTGTTCTTGTCGCGCAGGCGAACACCTTCGCCTTCGACTGGAACCTGCGACAAAAGGGCTCTGCGAACGTCAACCTGTTCATCCTCAACGGCTGCCCGGTACCGAAGCTCACACCGAGCGACTCCAAGTTCCTCGCCCATTCCGCCCTGCGCCTCTCCTGCAACCACGCAGGCTACGCCCCACTTTGGACGGAACAGCTGGGCTCGGAGTGGCACGAGCGACCAGCGAAAGGATCGTGGCCTGCGCTCGAATCGCCGGACGAACGCTGGGTCGTTCGCGCCGCCATCGACGCCGTCGTCGCCAACGCCTACGGCCTCGAGCGCTCCCAGTACGAACACGTGCTCGGCTCATTCAGCCACACAAGCTACCCCGACGCGCCCAAGCTCTGCCTTGCGGCTTTCGATGAGCTCATCGCGCTCGGTAGCGAAGCGTACCTGAAAAAGCACGACCCCTACTGGGACGTCCCGCTGGTCACGGAGCTCGCGAAGCCCGTGGTCGAGCTGCCTGGAGTGGGGTCAGACGCGGGCCTGACTCTCAGCCCCTCTGACGCCCGTCCGAAGAAGTCTCGGCGCAAGCAGAAATCCGCGAGGACCGAAACATGACCCTGAACCCAATTCGCGTCGTCGACACGGTCATCGACGAGTACAAGAGCCACCTCCTCACCGAGTTTCGCGCTCGCGATTTGAAGCTACGGGAAGCGTTGCAGCAAGAGCTCGACGCAGCGGGATTCTTGGCGCAGGAGCCGTTTTTTCAGGCACACCGTCCATTCAAGACTGGGGAGGAATGGCAGTCGCTCGGACTCGACCCACGCCTGGCGCGCGTGCTCGAGGAACGCACAGAATCGAAGACGGCCTACCTGCATCAAAGCAAGTCCCTGCAGCATTTGCTGGGACCAACCCCGTCACCGCTTGTAGTCACCACGGGTACTGGCTCCGGCAAGACGGAGTGCTTCTTGCTCCCCGTCATTCAGAACGCCATCGAGGACTCGGTCGCGTTCAAGCAGAGCGGTCTCACGGCGATTCTCGTTTACCCCATGAACGCGCTCGCCAACGATCAGCAAGAGCGCATTCAGAAGTACCTGGAGGAGTCCGGTCACACGCACGTCAAAGTAGCGCGCTACGATCGCTCCACCAAACAAGACGAGCGTGAACGGCTGCGGAAGAACCCGCCCCACATCCTGCTCACGAACTACGTCATGCTGGAGTACCTCTTGGTGCGCCCCGCAGATCGGGAAGACATCTTCGCGAATCACCGCTGTCGCTTCCTCGTACTCGACGAGGTTCACTCCTACCGGGGCAGCCTCGGCGCCAACATCGCGCTGCTCATTCGTCGGGTCGGCGCGCACTTGGCCGGGGCACGCCAGGACTGGAACCCGAACGCAGACTCCGCCCGCCGACATCCCTCTCTTGTCCACGTCGGCACCTCCGCGACCATCAAAAGCGTAGATGAGCGGCATGTGCACGCTGAAGACGTCACGCGTTTGCGCGACGAAGCGGTGCAAGAGTTCTTTTCCAAGATCACCGGGGTCGACCCAAAGAGCATCCGCGTCATCGGCGAGGCGATCCGCGACTTGGAAGTCCCCGCTGAAGCCACGTGGAGCCAGCAGCCCGCGGCCCCCGAAGTAAAGCCCGGTGCAGCCGAGCTCGCCCGGGCAGCGGCTGCGCTGGCGGGAGCTAGCGTGGCGCCGCGGCTCGAAGACAACACGACTCGTGCCGCCATCCTTTTCGAGTTGAATGACCTGTTGGCGCGCCGCCCGCAGTCGCTGCAGCAGATTGTCGAGCACATCCAGCAGAAGGTCCCAGCTCGGGCTGGGACCCCGGAAACGCAGGTGCTCGCGGAAGCCAAGGCTGCGCTGCTACTCGGAGCCGCCCTTCCCGATGGCGTGCCCGGCGCGTTGCGCCTGCGTACCCACCGCTTCATCCGCGGCGGGTGGAAGTTCTACCGTTGTGTCGATCCGACCTGCGGCAAGCTGCATCCCAAAGGCGAAGAGAAGTGCGTTTGTGGCAAGCGCACCGCGCCACTCTACATCTGCCGCTCCTGCGGCGCGGACACGCTCCGCTTCAGTGGCGAGGACGATCCGGAGCAGGCGCCGCTACAACCAAACGAGTCGCGCAGCCACGACGGCGAGTGGGTGCTTTACGACCGCAACCGGCTGGAAGAGCTCGCGGACGAAGAAGACCTTGACCTGAACACCGACCGGACGATGAGAAAGCGGCCAGTCGTAGAGGGCTCGTTCCACCCTGACACCCTTCAGTTCTCTAAGGTGAGCGACGACTACCCGGTGCGCTGCGTGCTTGCCCCAGCGCGCACTACCTGTCTCGTCTGCGGCGGAACGGCGGGTTCCAAGGACGTGATCACCGCCGTGGCACTCGGAACCTCCGCGGCAGTTCGCGTGATCGCCGAGGGCGCCATCGAGGGTCTCTCAGAAGAACATTCCCAAGAGGGCGCCGACGAAGAGCGCAAGGAACGCTTGCTCATCTTCGCCGACAGTCGGCAGGACGCCGCGCATCAGGCGCGTTTCATCACCTACGCGGGTCGCTATGACCGCATGCGACGGCGCCTCGTCGAGATCCTAGAAGAGCACGGATCGCTAGGTTTCGAGGACGCCGTACGCGAGCTGGTCTCGAGAGGGATCAAGAAGCACGACAACCCCCACACCAACAAGTACGACTCCGATCGGTTCTTGCCGAAAGCAGTTCGTGAGAAGGCAGCGGCGTGGGAGGAAGCGCCGTTGCTCGACGACATCTCGATCACCTCGGGCTACCGCGCCACGGTCTTGAACCTGGGCCTCGTCGGTATTCGCTACGAACACCTGGACGACTACATCGCCGAGGCGGGCGTGGAACTCGCCGGCAAGTTGGGTTTGACAACCGGCCAGCTTGCTTTCATCGCGAGGTGCCTGCTCGACGAGATGCGCCGTCGCGGCGCCTTCTCGCGACCCCTGTTGACGTACCATCCCGGCAATACGGATTGCCCCGAGGCATTTGGATCTCACGCCGATTGGGAACGCCGATTGCGCTGGCCCACCGGCTACGCTTGGTTGCCAAACGCAGATCCGTCGGTAGCTCATCTCGACAAGTCCGAGGTCCCCCACGGCATCGCCCTCCAAGGCTTTTGGCGACGCAAGGGCGCGGGCGGGCGTGGCCCCCTGATCGAGCGGCGCTTCAAGAAACTCGTTGGCAAGATGGGCAACGCGTCGAAAATCGACGGCCCAGAGCCGTTGATGGAGCTGGTCGGCCTGCTCATGGGTGGCCCTCAGCTGATCCACCCCGTCAAGCTCTACGGGCAGCGCAAGGCGCACGTCCTGCTTCAGCTCAACGCGGACTGCGTCCGTCTCGAGCTCGTCGGCACGCAGGATCGATACCGCTGTAACGTCTGCAACGTGCGTCTTCCCTGGGTCACGGCGGGCACGTTCTGCCCGGCCTGTGAAAACGGGCGGCTCGAGCCCTGGCTAGAGGAGGAGGTACTAGCGAGTCGCTACGTGCAACGTGTGCAGAAGCACCAGCTCATCCCTCTGGTTGCTGGAGAGCACACGGCCCAAGTCACCGGAGACGAGCGCATCCAGCTCGAAAGCGACTTCAAGGCGAACGCCAACGTTTCGCCGCTCAACGTGTTGTCTTGCTCCCCAACGCTGGAGATGGGCATTGACGTCGGTGGGCTGGACGCAGTTCTCTTGCGCAACGTTCCCCCACGACCGGACAACTACGCGCAGCGCGGCGGTCGCGCAGGTCGTCGCTCGCGCGTCGGCATCGTGCTCGGTTACGCCCGGAACACGCCTCACGACGGGTACTTCTACGACAAGCCGGCGGAGATGATCGCCGGTGAAGTACCGGCACCGGGTGTCGGACTCGGGAACCGCGACGTCACGATCCGGCACCTTCACGCCATCGTGTTCGGTGCAGCCGAGCCTGGGTTGTCCGGGAAGATGGGTGAATACATCACGCTGCAGGGCGATCCCATCCAGGAGCGCATCGATGAACTCATCAGCGCTCTCGAAGACAAGACCGAGCATGGCATCCGCTTGGCGCTTGCGGCGTGGGGACCAGACATTCGCGAGGAAGCGGGTCTCGGAACCGAGGAGGCGATTCGTGAAGCGCTGATTGCACTGCCCGACAAGGTTCGAGATCTCTTCAACCGGGTGGCGCTACAGATCAAGCAGCTGGAAGAGACCATCAAGAACTGGCAGGCCGTCGGCAAAGGCGACCGCCAGGCGATCAACGCCATGGAGCTCAAGCGGCGACTCTTGGGCATTCGCGATGACAACAGCAACCGCGATGCGGACGACCGCACCTCGGGGCATCCGATGCGGCGGTTCGCGGAGTTCGGGATCTTGCCCGGGTACGAGTTCCCATCGGAGCCGTGCACGGTGCGGCTGCTGCGGGACCGCAATGAAGAGGAACCCATTTCCGTCGAGCGTCGCTTTGGCTTGTCCCAGTACCAGCCAGATGCGCTCGCGCACGCTCGCGGTCACCGGTGGCGGGTTATCGGCCTCGACGTCGCTTCGCCATGGAATCCCAAGTCACCGGATGCGGAATGGGTGTACTCCATCTGCAGCAGCTGCGGCCTCCGCTACGGCACCCAGGATCATCCTACCTGTCCACGCTGTGGTGCGAGCGACGCCTTCGCGATTTCGATCCCCGGACACGCGTTCGGCGGCTTCGTCGCTACCCGCGACGACAGCCCAGTCCTAGAGGAGGAAGACCGCTGGTCGAAGACGGGCCGTGTTGAGGCGTACCCACAACACGACGGCCATCCAGTTTTTCACTACAACCTTCCAACGGGGTGGTTCGCGCAGCTGCGTCGCGGCGAGACGATTCGCTGGGTCAATGAGGGGCGCGCCGCAACTGAACACCTGAAGAAACAGGGCGCACCCTACTTGCACGACGAAGCCCGCGGCTTCTACCTTTGCCCCTACTGCGGGCGAAATCTCCGCTGGCCAGACGAAGATGCCGGCGCGCCCAGGAGCGGTCGCAAGAAGGCTCAGAAGCAGAAGGAAGATCCCTACGAGCACGCCAACACGTGCTCACAACGGGGCACGCCACCCCTGCCCTGCGCCATCGTTGCGTGCAGCTCGGCAACGACGTTGCGCATCTTCGTCGACTTGCCGCTCGAGTGGGCAGACTCAAAAGAGCGGTACAACGAGTGGGGCTACTCGCTGGGATACGCCCTCCGCACCGGAATGCGCCAGTTGTACACGCTGGACGGCCCCGAGATTGAGTTCAGCCTCGAACCCACATGGAAGCCGATTGGCGAAGAACAGACACGCCTGCGCGGTGCGCTGACCTTCCTGGATCCCGCGGTCGGCGGCAGCGGCTTCCTCGACCGAGCGGCTCGGGAGCTCCATCTGGTGGCGGCACGAACGATCGAACACCTCGACCACGCCGGCTGCGAATCGGCTTGCTACCGTTGCTTGAAGTCCTACAACAATCAGCGTCACCACGACCATTTGAGCTGGCCGTTGATCCTTCCGGAGCTCGAACAGCTCGCCGCCCAAGCGCCTGAGTTCACCAAGGCGGAAACCTACGACCCGAAGCCGTGGCTCGACGCCTACGCCGCGGGTGTCGGTTCACCGCTTGAGCTCCGTTTTCTCCGCCTCTTCGAGGCGAACGGCATCCAGGTCGAGAAGCAGATCCCCGTCGCGCCCGGTGACGACGACAGGCCGATCAGTGTTGCGGACTTCCTGTTGAAGGGTAGCCGCACCGCGGTGTACATCGACGGGGCAGCGTTTCATCGTGGCGAACGGCTGCGACGCGATCGAGCAATTCGACAGCGGCTTCAGGAGTCGGATTCGCCGTGGGAGGTTATCACGCTCACCGCAGCCTCGCTGAACGTGAACGCCGTCGAGTTTCAGCGACTTCTCTCCGCCGCCAGTTCCACAAGCGGAGCCCTCCCCGCGAGAACTTCCACGTCCTCGTCCGCTTCGCCTGTTGCGAGCGAACCTGTTGAGGCCCCCAGTGAAGGCTCACCCAAATTCGAAGACTACGACCTTCTGGACCAGATCGACGGTGGCGGGATGGCCGAGTGCTTCCGAGTTCGACAGAAGAGCACCGGCGAAGTTCTCTTTCTGAAGCGAGTCCGAGTCGGAAGCCAGAACGCCGGCGCACTGCAGCGTGAGAGCGACGTCTACGCTCGCCTGCAATACGTCGACTCCGACCACCTGCTGCAAGTCCGAGACCTGCTGCACACTGATGAACACGTTGCCCTCGTCACCGAGTATGCCCAAGGCGGTGATCTGAAGCATTTCGTTGAAGCGGAGCGCACGAATGGCCTGTCTGTTGTCGATGCCACGAGGATCGCGAGGCAAATCGCTCGGGGATTGAGCGCGCTCCACGAGGCCGGCGTGGTTCATCGCGACCTGAAGCCAGAAAACGTCCTGCTCGTCGGACAGACCTGGAAGCTCGCGGACTTCGGCATCGCCAAGAACACCGCTAACGCTGTGCCGGGCCGGACGTTCCAGCAGTCTGGCACCTATGGCTACGCAGCCCCTGAACAGTTCGAGGGGACCCAGGCCGCCCCCAGCGCTGACGTCTATTCCTTCGGAAAGCTCCTGGTCTTCCTGCTCACCGGCGGCACCGATCTCGACCGAGTTCCGGTTCAATACTCGGACCTGCGCCGATTGGCGTTCAAGTGCGCGTCTCCTGATCCGGGGTTGCGCCCCACGATTGGCGAGGTGTTAGCGCTCGTCGAGGAGTGGACCCGCTAACGCGATTTCGCTCGCCAGCGTGAGAAGGACCCCGAGGTTTCTATTGCTGCCCGGGCGGAAGTGTGTCATCGCTCTGGTGGAATGTCTATTGATGAATCGACGGTCGAGCTGGCTGTGGCGGAACTCGCCAAAGACGCGGAATTAGCTCTCGCGCTGCGGAAAGTTGGCATCAGCATTCAGGCTCGTCTCGGTCGCACTGTCCAACGAGGCGACTTGGCGGCGATAATCTCAAGGCTGTTAGCCGCGATGTCGCACTCTGTTCAGAATGCTGTCGACTCACCCGAGGTCGCAAACGTTGGTTTGGTGGGCGACTCACCCGAGGTCGCAAACGTTGGTTTGGTGGGCGACTCACCCGAGGTCGCA
>CBFGUG010000126.1:0-18853 GCA_965651905.1 uncultured bacterium
GCCTCTGCGTCTTGGCGGCCTCTGCGTCTTGGCGGCCTCTGCGTCTTTGGCGGTTCCCAGCACCTGGGGACTCGAGGTGCGGCCCGTGCGCGGCCGCCGCGACGCGACTCGCCGTGGGGTGTTGGCTACAGATGTACGTCGTTGGGCAGCGCGCTGGCTGCCTCGTAGGCTCATTCCTCTTCGGACTTGGGACGTACGGCGGCGGCTACGGCTGAGGTGGAAGCGACGGATTGGCCTTGGACTTCACCATCGCAACACTCGGCTTGGTTGACGCCGTACATCGGGCAGCCGTTGTGGACGCAGGCCGCGTGCCCGTGAATGTAAGCCATTTGTCGTCCGCAGAAGGCGCAGAACATGAGCTCGAGCGTGCCGCGTCTGACGGCGCTTGTCACGCACTGAAAGCCCTTCACGCGAGTAGGCGTTCGAGATCCCGCATGAACTTTGCGAAGCTTGCCTGCTCGCCGAACCTTCACTCGAGCAGTCGTTCGAGATCTTCGCGCGTGAACTTCGCGGAGAAGCTCTCTTCGTCGCCGAACAACGACAGCGCGAGCTCACGTTTTTCGTCCTGCAGCTCGGCGACTTTGCCTTCGACCGTGTTTGCGCTGAGCAGGCGGTAAGCGATCACCGTACGCGTTTGCCCGATGCGATGAGCGCGATCGATGGCTTGCGCTTCCGAAGCAGGATTCCACCACGGATCGAGCAAGAACACGTAGTCGGCTGCGACCAGATTCAACCCCACGCCGCCTGCTTTCAAACTGATCAAAAACACGTGCTTGTCGGGATCGTTCGAAAATGTGTCGACGACCGACGCGCGGTCTCGCGTCTTGCCGTCGAGGTACGCGTAGCCGATACCCGCCGTCTCCAGGTGAGGCTTCAAGAGTTCGAGCAGACGCGTGAACTGAGAGAACACCAGCGCCTTGTGGCCTTCTGCTCGCAACGCGTGCAGTTGTTCGAGCAGCACCTCGAACTTCGAACTGCTTTGCGCGGTGCGTTTTTCGTCGAGTAGCCCTGGGTGACACGCCGCTTGCCGCAGTCGCAGCAGTCCTTCGAGCGCGTCGGCCATTTGTCGCCCCGACTGCCCGTTGCCGGCCGCCCCCGAGCCGAGCTGCTTGTAGCGCTTGTTGATGGCGCGATTTTCGGCCATGCGACGGCGGTAGTAAAGCGCGAGTTCGTCGTAGAGTTTGCGCTCGCTGCTCGACAGCTGCACCTCGAGCGTCTTCTCGATGCGCTCGGGCAGCTCTTTGGCGACGTCCGCCTTGGTGCGGCGCAAGATGAACGGTTGAATGAAACGCAGGACGCCCGCTTCGATCGATCCCCTGGTCAGTCGCCTACCTTCGAAGATCTTCTGCAAGTGGGCCATGTTCTGCATCACGCTGGGGTTCAGATAGGTCAGTAGGTTCCACAGTTCGCCCAGGTGATTTTCGACGGGCGTGCCCGTGAGCGCCAGGCGCCGCCGACTGGAGAGGCCGCGCGCCGCCTTGTGCGACTCCGTGCTCGCGTTCTTGATGCCGTGGGCCTCGTCGAGCACGACATAGTCGAACTCGTGTCGCGCCAGCATCTCGGCGTCGCGACGCAAGGTGCCGTAACTCGTGAGGACGATGTCGTACTGTGCGAAGTGCTCACCCGGCGCCTGCCGTTCCTGGCCGTGGTGCAGCAGCAGACGGAGCTTCGGCGTGAAACGCTCACACTCGCGTTGCCAGTTGAACAAGAGTGACTTGGGCACGACGAGTAGGGAGGTGCGCGGCACGCCCGAGCGCGGAGCTTTCCCCCCGCGGGTCGTTTTCTGGCGTTGTAACAGCCACGCCAACACGACGACGGTCTTACCGAGCCCCATGTCATCAGCCAGACAGCCGCCGAACCCCAGTTCGTCGAGCGCGTGCAGCCAGCCCAGAGCCAACGCTTGGTAGTCGCGCAGTTCGCCGACGAAGCCACGAGGCTTGGCCAGCGGCGTGATTGCCTCGAAGCGCGACAGTGCCTGCTTCATCGCGGTGAAGCCCGCATCCGTTTGGAGATCTGCAGCGCCACTCAGCACACCTTCGACGAAGCCAGCGGCGATCGGATGGAAGCGAAGCGTCTTGGCACGTGGCGCGACGAACTCGGCCAGGTCACTCAAACTGTCGATCCACGCGCTGGGGATCATGCCGAGGCTACCGTCGCGCAGCCGGATCCACTGCTCGCGTTTACGGATCGCCCGCAGCAGCTCGGGTAACTGCACCAGCTCGCCTTCGAACTCGACGGTCGCTTCGAGTTCGAACCAGTCTTGCCCGCTTTCGATGATTGGCGAAAACCGACCAGGTCGCCGATAGGGCTTGCCCTCCAACTCGACGAGGAAACCCGCGTCGAGCACGCTTGGTGCGATCGCCGAAAAGTCCTCCACGTCGAACTTGAGCTCGAAAGAACGAACATGGTGGGTCGCGGGTGACAATTCCACCGTCACCCCGAGCTGCTGCAGATGCGTTACCACCGCAGTCTCCGCCGCAAGATCACGCAGCACGACGGCCCCCCCCTGCTGCGAGTTCTTCAGCTGATAACCCACTTCGATGAGTCCGTAACGAAAGCTGAGCGTTCCACGCACCAGTTTCGCGGCCTTCGCGGGCAAGCGCAGTCGCAACAAAGGACGCAGCGGGTGTTCGGACAGCTCGGCCTCTGGCACGCCATCACCCTCGATGGGTGGCGCCCCCGCCGTGCGCGATAGTGCGTTCGTGAGCTCCTGCAGACCTTCGTGGTCGAGAAGCAGTGGTTCGCGGAACAACCCGTCGACCCACTGCACGTGGTTTGGCAACAAGCGGATCAGCCTCCCGCCGGACACCAGGAGGTCGAAGTCCAACGTGGCGTCGATCGCCGAAAGCGGGAGCTCTTCGTAGTTCGGCTCGGGATCACCAGGGCCCGCCTCTCCCGACTCCGACTCTGCCAACGCCAACTCCGCAGGTCGCGAGTCGGAGGACGGGGCGGTTTCCGTCGCGCGTGGGCGGCGCAAAACCACGCCAACCTGAAAAGACTCACCACTTGGGGTCGCCGTAGCTCGAAGCACTGCTCGAAAGCGCTGCTCGGCGTCCCAACGCAGGGCGATGACGTCCTTCGAGTGAATCCCCTCGACGGCACCAAGGCGCCCCTTTTCACTCAGGTCTCGGAGCGCTTCCAGCGCCAGCTCGCCCCCGAGTGCCGCCGTTCCTCCAGAGCCAGTACGCGCGATGGCCCATACGACACCTTCGACGCCAGGCGGACGCACGCCCTCGGGTGACTTGCCAACCGCGGTGGGCTTGGCCAACTCACCGTTCTTGCGCAGAGTGCGGCGCGCTGCGTGCAGCGTGATGCTGCTGTCGCGCCAATAGTGACCGCCCCGTCCACCGCGATACAGGTCGATCAGGTACCAGGTTTGCGCCGCGGGGTTTCCGAGGTGACGTGTTGCCGGGTGGTCGACCGCGCCGAGCAATCGCTGCCAGCGCAGTCGCTCTTGTTCAGAGTGACGATATCGGCTCCAGGACTGCGTGGGACGACCCGACCAGTGTTCATCGTGATCGTCGTCGGCTAGTTCGTCATCGTCGAACTCGTCATCGTCGAACTCATCGTCGAACTCGTCATCGTCGAGTTCGTCGTCGTCGACTTCGTCGGTGAATGCGTGACTCGAACGCCGAGCCGCGTCCTCGACCCCGAGCACCACGTACCCACCTGCACCCGTGCGACGGCTCAGCTCATCCAACTCGACCGCCACCGCCCACACGTGTTTGCAAGCACGATCGTCACTCACGTACGGACAGCTGCAGCTGAAGTCTTCTACCAGCCCATCGCGACTTATTTCGAGACTGACCGAGTAGTCGCTCGTGCCAGACACGCGAGCGAACACCTCACCACGATCGACCTCGAGCAATTGCACGTTGCCCGCCTGCTGGTACGCCAGGCCGCGCCGACGAACGCCGTCGTCCGCCCATTCGATCAGGCTGCGCTGAAGCGTGTCTCGACGTTCGATGCGCGGACGTTAGCTAGTGGTGCCCGACTTGGCCAGCGTGTTTGGAAGGCCCCCAAGCGTCAACAGAAACGCTTGCCCTCGCTGGCCATCGCCTGGTCGGGCAGCGCCAAGCGACAACACGCGCGACCACCCGCCTTCGCACGATACAGCGCCTTGTCTGCCGCGCTGACCAGCGCGGCAACCCCCGCGTAGCCCTGATCGGTCGAAGCGACGCCTGCGCTCGCCGCGATGGCGAGTGGACCGACACTGGTGGCGAATTCCCGCCCGGTCACTGCACGCAACAAACGCTCGGCAATGTGCAGCGCGGTTTCCGAGCCTTCGTCGGGTGCGATGAACAGAAACTCTTCGCCACCATAACGTCCGAACACGTCGTAACCACGAGTGGCCCTGACGAAACGTTTGGCGAACTCGACCAACACTTCGTCTCCCACTGCGTGGCCGTGGGTGTCGTTTATTTCTTTGAAGTGGTCGACGTCGAACAAGGCCACGCTGGCCGGCGACCCCGTGCGCGCGCCGCGCTGAAGCTCGCGACTGAGTTCGTCGATGACGGCGCGGCGATTGTACACCCCGGTCAAGTAGTCGTGGGTTGCGCGACGCTCCAGCTCTGCGTGCGCTTTCAGCAGGTTGTCCTGAAGATGAACGATACGCGTACCCGCGTTCACCCATGCTTCCAGTTCGTCGGGGTGCACGGGTTTCTGCAAGTAGCCGTCAGCGCCGCTGCGCATGGCTTCGACTAGTGGTTCCCGCCCCTCGCGCGCGGTCATCAGCACGACGTAGGTGTACGGGGTGCGCATGCGCAGGATACGGCAGAGCTCAGGGCCATTGATACTGGCCATGTTCCAATCGACTACCGCGATACGTGGCGCGTCAGCTTGGCCCAGTCGCTCTAGGGCTTGTTCACCACCCTCGGCTTGGATTACGTGGTAGCCACGCTTGGATAGCAGCGCACTGAGCCTAGTGCGGTCCACTGGATCATCGTCGACCAGAATGATCTTGGGGTGTGGTATGCCTTCATGCACCGCTGCCGACCCTCGTCCCTCCGCCACTCCAACTCATACGCCGAGCGCGACAAAAACTACCAGCCAAGACGTTTGCTGGCCACAGCAAACACATGCGGCGGTCACGACGGCAGCGTCACATTGGTCGTATGATGTGAGTACTGTCGGCTGAGGGACCTCAAAGTAGGCGGACATTGGTCGGATCGTGCTCGCAGACCTCGGAGAGACCGCGTCGATGGCCGCGGCCAACCTCGGGTGGGTAGTGGGGTCAGTGCAGCTTGGGGTTTGCGGTACTCGGATGCGCACGCTGACGGGTGGGCGCCGCAGGTCAACTGCCGTTGTAGGCGTCAGCGCCGCTCGCGTTTGGTGCAGCTAGCGAACGCGGGCGGCGGATACGATGCGTTAGGCCCGCTTCCGAAGAAAATCGTCGCCGCGGGACGAGAGGGTAATGGCGTGGGGAATGAAGCTCGACGACGGCTCGGGGCCTCCGCCCCGGAGTTAGCGCCTGCGGCTCGCGAACGGCGGGATCGCATCGCGCCTGCTCGTGAAGCCGCATTCCGCGGCCGGACGCTCCTCGACGGGTCACACGCCTTCGCACATTGCCCCACTCGTCGCGGCTAGCTAAGCTCAGGGCGATGCTCAAGCGAATCTGCGTGCTGCTGATCATGTTGGTCAGTTGTGTTGGCTGCGACCAAGTGTCCAAGAAGGCGGCCACTCAATGGCTTTTTGGTGAACCCGTGCGCTCGTACTTGGGCGATTCGTTTCGTTTGCTGTACGCAGAGAACACGGGGGCGTTCCTAGGCATGGGCTCGGACTGGCCAGACTTCGTGCGGTATGGCCTGTTCACCGTGATGTCGACGCTCGCCGTGGGCGCTGCGCTCGCTTGGGTGGTCCATCGATTGATCAAGACGGGGAGCTTTCGTCCTCATGGACAAACCGTCGGTGCGGCGCTGCTGGCTGCGGGGGGTATCGGTAACCTGATCGATCGAGTGCTGCGGGACGGTGCCGTGATTGATTTCATGAACATGGGCATCGGTTCGCTGCGGACGGGTATCTTCAACGTGGCGGACGTACAGATCATGCTCGGGTTGGCGCTGTTCGCTTTCTGGAAGGCGCCCAGCGGCAAGTCCGCGGACGACAGTGACGACGAACGCGGGGATGGGTCCCGAGACGGCAGCGACCCCACGTCGGGACGTGCTACCGCCGCGTAGTAGTTTCTTCGACGGCTTCGTGTAAACTTCGGCTGCCGTCCGAAAGCGGGCGTAGGCTGATCGCCAGCGTCGCCGCTCGCATGCAGCTGCATGACCAAGCTCGCACACGGTCGTGCCTGGCTCGCTTGCCCCCTCGCTCTGCTGCTGCACGTTGCCTGTGGTGAGCCCGCCGACGGCAGCCATGCCTCAGACACGACAGACGATGCGGCGTCCGCCACAGGCGCAGCATCCACCTCGGGCGCAGCATCCACCTCGGGCGCAGCATCCACCTCGGGCGCAGCATCCACCTCGGGCGCGGCGTCCACCGAGGCCCTGGGTAGCGATCCCGCGACGGGCGACGCCAGCGGCGCGTCGACCGCGGGTTCACCCAGCAGCGCCACAGGGATGCGTGACGGCGCAACGACTGATACGTCATCGGGGATGGGTGACGGTCAGGCTGCCGTACCGCCCGGTAGTGTCGAAACCGATGCGAACGCCATGAACGGTAACTCCGCGGCGGCTGGCGACAGCACGCTGACGGACGCCACGCTGGACGGTGAGGAGAACGTCAGCACAGACGACGCAACCCCGATGATGGGCAACGACGCCGTGGACGACGACGCACGAACCATCGACGACTTGGCTGGCGGTGACGACAGGTTCGGCGAGGATTCATCAGGCTCCAGCGATGACGAGTCAGGTGATGACTCGTCAGATTCGAACGATGACACCACCGAAACCAGCAGCGACGACGTCGACGAAGACACTTCAGAAGCAGATGACGACGCCATGGACGACGCGGCGGAAACCAGCGACGACACGGCTAGCGGCGACGAGGACACGAACGCTCCGACAGGTCCTGGCGCCGCGTGTACGGGCGTCAGTGGCGACTTCGGCGTCGTGACCTCGACCATCGTCGTTCAAGCGGGTCAGACGTACGACGGGCAGTGCCAACGTTTCATCGCGGGTCCAGCTTTGGGGGACGGCGGACAGAGCGAGAGCCAAGACCCGGTTTTTCGCCTCGAACAGGGCGCGCGGTTGCTCAACGTGGTGCTGGGCTCCCCCGCTGCGGACGGCATCCACGTGTATGGCGACGCTCGGCTGTCGAACATCGTGTGGGAAGACGTCGGTGAAGACGCGCTGACGATCAAGGAATCTGGCGAGGTGATCCTCGACGGCGGCTCGGCGCGAGACGGCGAGGACAAGATCTTTCAGATCAACGCAGCGTCCACCTTCCGCGTATCGAACTTCACGGCGACCAACGGCGGCAAGTTCATTCGCCAAAACGGTGGCACCACCTACCAGGTCGACGTGTTCGTCGACGGCTGCGACATCTCGAACATGAACGAGTCGATTTTCCGCACGGATAGCACCTCGAGCACACTGACGTTGAGCAACACGCGCTACAGCAACATCGGCGAGGTGTTTCGTCGTGGAGACGACCGCGGCGCGGCGTACAACGACGCAGGCGGAAACAGCTCGTACTGACGACAGACAGCTCAACGACGACGGCGCGCCTGGTAGATCGTGAGCGCGCCGTCGCGGTCGGAAGCGAAGAACAGCACGGAACCGTCGGGACTGAGCCATGGGTCGCGGTCGTCAGCGGTGGTGTTCAAGCTGTCGAGGGGGCGTTCGTTCGAAAACTCCTCCGACAACCCTGCGCGAGACGCAACGAACAGGTCGCCACTTTCATCCGTGGAGTGACTGTAGAGTAGCGTGAGGCCGTCGTTCGTGAGGAACGCATCCACGGTGTTCGCCCCGTCGACGACGAGTTCCGTCGCCAACCGTGGAGCGTCGAAGCTGTCGTCGAGTGTCGCCCGCTGGGCGAAGTACGTGAGGTACGTGTCCTGCTCACGGCGTGAGGCTAACGGCATCAACAGTCCGCCAGCCCCTGTCGGCCGAGCGATGTCGTCGAAGTCCGAGTTCAACTCGACTGCGAGCTCGGGTTCCCCCCATGCGTCCTCGAGGGAGTCCCGACGGGCTACCCAAATCTCGAGATCGTTCGGCTCTTCGTCTCGCTCACGGCTGAACCACAGCGTGAGCCCGTCAGCTTCCACTGCGGGGCTTGCGTCGAACCCGGAAGTGTTGAGCGCTTCTACGGGCTGTGGCTCGTCGAAGGGCGTGTCGGGTGAACTGCGCGACGCCCACCAGATGTCCGTGTTGTCTCCGCGACTGGACGTGAAGTAGATTTGGAGTAGGTCCGCAGTCAGCGTCGGGTTGTCGTCTTTGACGGCCGAGTCCAGCTCGGTGACGATCGCGGGTTCGTCGAAGTCGAACGACTCCAGGGGCGTGCCAGCGTCCGCGGTGGACGCTTCTGGCAGGGGTGGAGCTTCGATCGGGCCGGCGTCCTCGAGGGTCGCGTCCTGTTCCGAGACCGGGTCCGGGAGTGGAGCAGCGGCCTCGCGCGGGGCAGTAGGTTCGGGTGGCGTTGGGCTAGCGTCTGCGTCCTCGGCGGGCAGCGAGGCATCCCAGCTCGGGCCAGCGTCTCGCGAAGGCACGCTTGGAGTCACCGTGGGATCGGGTAGCGTGATCTCGTCGTCAGCGTTGGGGGGTTGCACCTCTACGGGCGCTTGGCCCAAGGTGACCAACTTTCCCGATTCACACGCGACACACACGATCAGCGTCAGGCCGCCGAGGCTCGTGCGCAGTGACCGCCGAGCTTCAGTCTGATTGCCCGAGCTCGTCACCTGTTCTGTCATGCGTTGCTCTCGAGTTCGCCGGGGCACGACGCCCGCTCGGCGTCGACGCTCGTTCGATAGTTGCGTCTGAGCCAAACTGCGCGCGAGGGGTCATTCCAGGACGCCCCAGATCCCAGGACAACCCAGATCCCAGGACGACCCAACGACCTAGCACGCGTCAACCTGGCATTCGCCGGCCACGCGCTCAAGGACTATCGACGGATGCGGCCGCTTTGCGGAGCACGCGCGCGTCACGTCGCAGCACCCCATTGGGGAAACGACGCTCGTACTCGGCCAGACGCTGTCGTGCGACCGCGGTGTCGCCCCGCGAGATGGCCTGCCTGACAGCGTCGAGCAACGCCACTTCCGCTCCGACATCGAGCGCGCTGGTCGGCTGTGCGCTCGCCGCCTTCTCATTCGCGGATGTTCGGGTCTTGGAAGACACGGCGTCGTGAACCGTCGACCCGCGCCCCACCAACGACCCGCGCTCGGAACCCGACACGGAGTCGGTCGACGTCGCCCGCTTGGATCCCTTCGCCATCGAGGGAGCGGTTTCGCCGTCGCGCGGCGCGTCCACCACGCTGTCTTCGGCCGCAGGAACTGGATCACTCGGCAAGGCACCGCGAGCGGTCGGCAAGCGTTCATCCGTTGCCTGATCTCGAGCCGTGTCCAACTCCGCGGCGTCCGTTGCACTAGACTCGGCGGCGGTCTGCCCGGCCGCTAGAGCTGGCTGCTGCGCGAGAGACTGTTGGGGCGTCGAAGAACTCCCCCACCACCACGTCGTGCCGACAGCGCCGACCAGCGCCAAGCCAGCGATACCCCCCTTGAGCAAACCAGCGTGCGCCGAAAGCCCCTGCAGCACGCTCGCACCGAAGCTCGACCCGCCTGCAGACGCTCCGCCCGGAGCCGCAACACCACCAGACGAAGCGGCGCCACCGAGCGTACCAGAGCCCTGCAAGACACCAGAACTACCCTGAGCTCCAGCGGCACCTGAACTCAGCGCGCCCGCGGCACCTGAACTCATCGCGCCGAACGCCACTGCGACCCCCGAGTGCATCCGCTGACTCAGGTAGCCAGGGATCGGCTCGTCGATCACTGAAGCCAACAACTCGCGTTCCAGCTCCGACGCGGAACCCTGCAATAGGCGTGTGGGATCACTCATTCGTCGACTCCTGCGGCATCGCTCAACGCACCACTCGACTCCAGCGCCTCGACTTCCGCCTTGAAGGATTGCCGAGCGCGGCGCAATCGCGACGCGACCGTTCCCACTGGAACCTGTAACAACTCGGAAATTTCGGGGCTACTCATGCCCTCGAGCTCGAACAACGCAAACACGCTCACGATGGTGGGGTCCAGCTTGCTCAATACGCGGTCCATCAACTGCCGCGCGTAACTCTCGCGGGTGATCTTCTCGTCGTGACTGAAGCGTCTGGCGTGCACTTCCATGTCGTCCTCGAGCTGGCACCGCGCTTCGCGGCGGCGGCTCGTGCGCGCCAGGCCGATGGCTGTCGAAAACAGGAACGCCTTTTCGCAACCCGGCCGGATCTGCTCGAAACGTTCGGCAGCGATGACGTACGCCTGTTGCGTGAAGTCGGCTGCAGCTTCGGGGGTCGAACCCAGCCGCCTCAGAGTGCGCCAAATGATGCGGTGGTGGGTACGAAACAGCTGCTCTAGAATCGCCCGCACCTCCTCAGTAGACCGCGGGTGCGTCGCACGGGGCTGTTCACCGCTCACGGGTGCGACATCGTCCGCGCCATTGGGCGCCGACATGAACGCGGGCAAAGGTTGCGCGTGAACCATCTCTTCGGGTTGATGCGCCAACGGAGCGATCCGATCGCCTCCATCGTCCACTGGGCCAAAACTGCTCACCTCGGGCATGTTGAGCCATCCAAAGACAGCAGACGACGGGATTTTGGCGCCTAGAAAACCAGCGCTGCCGCCAGGCTGGCGCTCGCTGCCCATGGTGGAACGCGGTGAACGATCTGCGGTTCAAACTGGAACCGATCCCGGACCAAGGCCCCGCGCCACGCCAGATTGGCGCTGAGCTGCCAGCGCGGCGACAGGCGGTAGTCGAGCAAGATCGCGCCACCCAATGCCGTGAAAGGCCGCTGATGGGCCTCTGGTTGGTTCGTGGAGCTGCCGCTGGCTCGGAGCGCGCCGAACGCCCCCGAGACGCAGGGGCGCACCGCGAGCCGCCCCCCGTCCATGGTGCCCTCACCGAGTGAGAGTGGACACGCCGCCACTCCGACGGTCATCAGACTGAACTCGGCGCGACCGACGTCACTGCGTACCACGCCACCGCCAACCCAGCTCAGGTCGATGCGCAGCGCGGCAGCCCCCCTGAAAGCCGCCGTGAAGTGCGCCTCCGCGCCGAACATTGCGTTCGGAACCGGCCCGAACACGCTGACCGGGCCCAGACCGACTGCCAAGTCGAGCGGTGGCGTGGGACCCGCGGCGGAGCCGAGCGCCCAAGAGGGCACCTCGTCTACGGGATCGTCGACGGGAGCGCTCGACATCTTTGGGCGCGGAAGAGGTGCCGCCGAGGGCTCGTCTTTGGGCGTTTCTTCGTTGTTCTGTTGCCCGGGCTGCGCGGAAGGCGGGTCGAAAGTGAGCGCAATCACGAAGCCCACGGCCTGCGCCAGTTCGTCGCAGGTGGCGGCGTTGAGTCGCCTGTGACGCGGATTCGTCTCGGCTCCGAAGTCCAAAGTGACGCCGACCTGACCAGGCACCCCAGCGTCGGTCGCACTGACACTGACGTGTCTGGGCTGAACGCCCGGCACATCACTGAACTCGATTCGGGCAGAGCGACGGCGCACCTGCCGCTCGAGTTCAGCTCGCGGCAGACACTCGTCCGACGCCGACTGGAGACTCAGTACGATCGCCACGTCGGTTTCCGCCTCCACCGATTGCCCCGCAGCCTGGGTGACGTGCCCCCACGCCATCAGCGCGGCAATCGCACTCTGAACCCAAGCCTGACGTTGCACGCGCGAGGTCAGTCTCGCACACCGCCAGCACGACTTCCAGGGGCTGAGCGGTGCTCTGCTCGCGCCCCCACGGCAGCCCACGGACTTTCGCGCGGGGTGAACACGGTCGTCAGAAAACGCCTAAAATGAAGCTTCCGAGCTTAGCGCGGCAAGCTGCGCAAGGGACGGCGACGCGTCATGTTCTTCGCGCGATGTCTGCCACGATGACGCATCGCATCATCCGCTCCCCCAAGGCGTCGCTCAACTCGCCTCGTGGTGTTGAGGCCAAAGCAAGAACGGCGGTCGACGCTAAAGGCGTTCGCCTGGCGCCACCCCTGAGTGTCGACGGGATCGTCGGATGGACGCTCCTTCGTCTCGAGCGACGTCGGCACAAGCGCAGAACGTGTTCATTCACAGCAAACAGCGCTGGCGTTTCGAGAACGTCTCCTGAGTGAGTCATCTTCGCGGACTGGCTACAATCTCGGCTGAACTGACCAATGTGTGTCGTTTACTTCCAGCCATGTTTCGGACACATACCAGCAATGTGTGACCAGTAGTTGTGCGGGGCATCAAGGAGACCCCCCCTATGAACTTCACCCGAAAACTGGTTAGTACTCCCACCCTTGCCTTAGCCCTGTTGACCGCCACCACCTCTTGGGCGCAGCCCGAAACGCCTGCCGCCCCGGCCCCGCCCCCTGCGGCGCCACCACCAGCCGCACCGCCCGCCGCTGATGTCGCGCCCGCTCCGGCCCCGGAGGAGCCAACCGCGGACCCCGCGCCCGAAGCTCTCCCCGCCGAGGCGCCACCCGCCGAGCCCGCGCCACCTCCCGCGGAGCCCGCGGTCGAAGAACCCGCCCCGCCGGCACCTGCGTTCGAGGAACCCGCCGAACCTGCTGCGGAAGAGCCCGTGGCAGAAGCGCCACCTCCCGAAGACGACTTGGGTCCCCTCAACGTCTTCGCCTGGGGTCGTGCCGACCTAGTGCTACAAGACCCCACCGCGCCTGACGAGCTGGATGATATCGGCTCGAACGGGCTGTTCCAGATTAACACCAACGGCAGACTCCACGAGAATTTCGGCTTCACCTTCAACATCATCGCCAACTACGGCGCGGGAACGGCCACGGGCAGCGCGGGACTGCTCGATGGCATCTTCGAGTTCGATGCCCACGATGCGTTTCACATTTGGGTGGGTCGAATGCTCGTACCTTCCGACCGCTCGAACTTCAGTGGCCCGTGGTTCATGGCGCCCTGGTTCTACCCGGGTGTGGACATGGTGGGCACCGCCCCGGGTGGCCCTCCGCTTTACGGACCACGGCAGGGCCCCTACGGCCGTAACGACGGCGTGACGGCCTGGGGTTACTTCGCAGAAGGCATGGTCAAATACTACGCGGGCGTTTTCGACCTGTACGACGCGACGACGTCCCCTCTGTTCAGCGCGCGCCTCAACCTCAGCCTTCTCAACCCGGAGCCTGGTTTCTACAACAACAGCACTTATTACGGCCAAGACATCCTGGCGCTGGGTGCGGCCGTTCAATACAAGAAGGACGGATCGGGCGGCGGCGCCGTGGATCCCGACGACCCGACAGCTGGGCTCAACCCGACCGACGACTACACGGGGTTCAACGTCGATGTGCTGTTCGAGAAGAACCTGGGCGATAGCGGAGTGCTCGACCTCGAAGGTGCCTTCTATTCATTCAATGGCGACTACGAACAGTTCGAAACTGCCTGGTTCGGTGTCGCCAGTTACCTCATCAAGCCCAAACTCGGCATCGGACAACTACAACCGCTGTTTCGCATTCAGCAAGCGATGCCCGCCGCAGATGGTGCAGATACCTCGACCATGCTCGAGGGACAGCTCGGCTACGTGATTGATTCGTTCGCGACGCGGTTGGCGCTCGGTTACCGCAACGGTTCCGCGGGCGACTTGGAGTCACAAAGCATCTACCTCGGTGCTCAATTCCTGAAGTAATCGCGTTCCCTGGTCGGTGTGTTGGCGCCGTGCCCCGATGAGGCGCTGATCCAACGACGACGAGAAAGGGTGCGTCGGTCGACGCATCCTTTTCTCGTTCAGCTGGACCGCCTCGTGTGCTCGCCCCAGCGCGTCGTCAACACCCTGGTCCGTTGGCGCTCGCTGACGGCCGACTCCACCCCGACACAGGGGCGAAACCCAGCTCCCGATAGGTCAACCCAACCCCAAGAGGTCACCATGGTTCAATCCAGCCACGAAGTTTTCTCGAAGGCGCGCCGCGCCACCACGATGTTCATCGGCGTATTGCTGTTCGGCACGCTGCTCGGTTGCAGCAAGAAGACCGAAGACAAGCCCGACAAGGAACCCACCAGCGCCACCACCGCCGCAGCCGTCAAAGAAGACGACGACAAGGGCGGTAAGTTCACCGCTGGCTTCATCTACGTCGGCCCTCGCGACGACTACGGCTACAATCAAGCCCACGCCGAGGGTGCAAAATCGCTTTCAGGCATCGAAGGCGTGAAGGTTCGCGAAGAAGAGAGCGTGCCCGAAACGGTCGACGTTCAGAAGACCATGGAAAGCATGATCAACCTGGACGGCGCTAGCGTGCTCTTCCCCACCTCGTTCGGCTACTTCGACCCGCACATCCTCAAGATGGCCGAGAAGTACCCCAAGGTGACGTTTCTGCACTGCGGTGGTCTGTACACCGAGGGCAAACACCCGAAGAACGTCGGCAGCTACTTCGGCTACATCGACGAAGCCCAATACGTCGCGGGCATCGTCGCGGGCATGACGACGAAGACCAACAAGCTGGGCTTCATTGCCGCCAAGCCGATCCCCCAGGTGTTGCGCAACATCAATGCCTTCACTCTCGGCGCACGCTCCGTCAACCCCAAAGCCACGCTCAGCGTGGTGTTCACGGGTGACTGGGCCATGCCCGTCAAAGAAGCCGAAGCGGCCAACAGCTTGGTCGACCAGGGTGCGGACGTACTCACCTCCCACGTCGACTCACCCAAGGTCGTGATCGAGACTGCGGAAAAGCGCGGCGTGTTCTCCTCGGGCTATCACGCCAACCAATCCAGGCTCGCCCCCAAAGGTTACCTCACGGGCGCCGAGTGGAACTGGGAGAAGGTCTACAAGCACTACGTCGAGAAGCTGAAGGCGGGCGAAGACTGGGCCCACCTCGTGCGCGGCGGCTTCGATGCAGGCTACGTCAAGATGTCGCCCTACGGCGAAGCCGTGTCGGACGAAGCCAAAGCCAAAGCCGACGAAGCCAAGGCTGCGCTCACCGAGGGCAAGCTCGTGATCTTCAAGGGTCCGCTGAAAGACAATACGGGTAAAGAGGTCATCCCCGCGGGCACGGAACGCGGCCAGACGGACATCGAGCTCGAGAAGATGGACTATCTGGTCGAAGGGGTCGTCGGCTCGCTCAACTGACAGCGCCGACTGGTAACCACATCCGACAACCCCAGACGGAAAAACCGCAAAATCCAAAACCCCAAACGGTAAGAGCACAGACGAGAGGCAGCCAGTGGCAACCAGCAGCGTCGAAACCAGCGCCCTCCCCAGCCTCCCGAACGGACCGCCGCTGTGGCGTTCACTCGGCCAACAGGGGGTGAGTTGGCTCGAAGGGCTGCTGGTTCCGTGCGGCGCGTTGCTGGTGTCGCTGGCACTGTTCGGCGCCTTCGTAGCAGTGGCGGGGCACAACCCCATCGAAGTGTTCGAGGTGATGTACCGCGGTGCGTTCGGCACGTGGTTCTCATTTCAAAACAGCTTGCTGCGCGCCGCGCCGCTGATGTTGACCGGCCTGTGCACGGCGCTGCCCGCACGGCTGGGTCTGATCGTGATCGGCGGTGAGGGCGCGCTCGTGGTGGGGGGCATTGCAGCGGCGGGCGTCGCGATGCCGCTCCAGGGCGCGTCCCCATCGACGCTTCTCGTCGCCATGACGCTGGCGTCGATCGTTGCGGGCGGGCTCTGGATCGGAGCAGCAGGTGCGCTGCGCACGCAACGCGGCGTCAACGAAACGATCAGCTCGCTGTTGCTCACCTACGTGGGCATCGCGCTCTTCAATCACTTGGTAGAAGGTCCGCTGCGCGACCCGGCCAGTCTGAACAAGCCGTCCACGCCGCACATCGGCGATCAGAACATGCTGGGCAACTTGCCGGGATTGGACGTGCATTACGGCCTGCTCTTCGGCGTGATTGCTTGCGTTGGCTGCTGGGTGCTGATGGACCACACGACGTTCGGCTTCGCCGCGCGCATCGTCGGGGGTAACCCACGCGCCGCCCGCCTCAGCGGTCTGGGCGTGCCCAAGCTGGTGTTCATCACGTGCTTCGTCGCGGGCGCCGCGGCGGGCCTGGCTGGCATGGTCGAAGTCGCGGCGATCCACGGTAACGCCAATGCGTCGTTGATCGCTGGCTACGGCTACACGGGCATCTTGGTCGCGTTTCTGGCTGCGCAAAACCCCCTAGCGATATTGCCCGTGGCGCTGTTGCTCGGTGGGATCAGCGCCAGCGGCGGTTTGCTCCAGCGTAGCTTCGACCTACCCGATGCGAGCGTAAACGTGCTGCAGGGCATCTTGTTCGTGGTGCTGCTCGCTAGTGAGACGTACCGTGGACGTCTGCGCTTGCCCAGGCTCGTGCCTGCGGGGGCCAACTGATGGACGCCGTGGATACCGGGCTCGGGCTGTGGGGCGTGCCGCTTGCCGTGCTCGGCGGCGCCCTTCGCGTGAGCGCGCCGTTCTTGTTCGTGAGCCTCGGCGAGTGCATCACCGAAAAATCCGGGCGCGTGAACCTGGGTTTGGAGGGCACGTTGGTGATGGGCGCGATGTCGGGATACGGCATCTCCTATTTGACGGGCTCGGCATGGCTCGGCGCGTTGGCGGCAGGTGCCGCTGGCGCAGTGTTCGGCGCCTTGCACGGTTGGCTGTGCGGTCGCCCACGGGTCAACGACATCGCGGTTGGGATCGCACTGATGCTGCTGGGAATCGGGTTGGCTTTCTACCTGGGCAAGCCGTTGATCCAGCCATCCGCTCCGCGCCTCCCGGCGATTGGGCTCGGTGACTTCAGCGAGCTGCCCCAGGTGCGCTCCGCGCTGCAAGTCAACGTGCTGTTCTTGATCGGCGTAGCACTGGCCCCCACGTTGCGCTGGGCGATGTTGCACACGCGTTGGGGCCTGATCCTGCGCACCGTGGGTGAGAGCGCCGAGTCGGCCAAAGCCATGGGTTACGACGTGAACCGCGTACGCCTGTTGGCGACGATGGCGGGCGGCGTGCTGGCGGGCATCGGCGGGTCGTTCTTGTCGCTGTTCTACCCGGGCAGTTGGAACGAAGGGTTGTCGAGCGGACAGGGCCTGATGGCGGTCGCCCTCGTGATCTTCGCGCGCTGGGACCCCGTCAAGTGTCTGTACGCGTCACTCTTGTTCGGCGGAGCGACGGCGCTCGGCCCCGCATTGCAGTCGGTTGGATTCACGTCCGGCTACTACCTGTTCAACGCCGCACCTTACGTGCTCACCCTCGCGATCATGGTGCTGACCAGCTCAGCCACGCAAACGTCCGTCGACCAACCCGCAGAGCTCACCGTCGCGCGCTGAGTAGGCCGCCCTCGATGAATCGACAAGCAATCGCTCCAACTGCTCACGACCAGCCCGTCCCAGAGGCAATCCAGTAAGGAAACGACCATGCCCTTCGTCAACTCCCAACCCTACCCCTGGCCCTACAACGGCGAATTGCGCCCCAACAACACCGCGCTGATCGTGATCGACATGCAGACAGACTTCTGCGGCAAGGGCGGCTACATCGATCTATTGGGTTACGACATCTCGCTCACCCGCGCCTGCATCGAACCCATCTCCCGCGTGCTCGGCGCATTCCGTGAGAAGGGCTACACGATCATTCACACCCGCGAGGGCCATCGACCGGATCTCGCCGACCTGCCCGCCAACAAACGTTGGCGCTCACGCGTACTGCAGAAGGGCGGCGAAGGACAACCGGGCATCGGCGACGCGGGCCCCTGCGGTCGCGTGCTGGTGCGCGGCGAAAAGGGCTGGGACATCATACCCGAGCTCTACCCCAAAGGCGGCGAACCCATCATCGACAAGCCCGGCAAAGGTTCGTTCTGCGCAACGGATCTCGACCTGATTTTGCGACAGCAGCACATCGAAAACATCGTGCTCACGGGCATCACCACGGACGTGTGTGTGCACACCACCATGCGCGAGGCGAACGACCGCGGTTACGAGTGTTTGATCTTGGGCGACTGCTGCGCCGCCACGGATCCGGGCAATCACGAGGCCGCGCTCAAGATGGTGACGATGCAAAACGGCGTGTTCGGCGCCGTCAGCAACTCTTACGCACTGTTGGAGGCTATCTGATGGAAGGTGCCGTCGCGGTAGAGAGCGTGAACTCGGACGTGCCGCGGGATGCCGTCACTTCCGAGGCCGCGTTCGCGGCGCCACCGCAGCTTCACGCGCAGAACATGTGCAAACGCTTCGGCGACATGCTCGCCCTCGACGACGTGAGCTTCAAACTGACACCTGGCAGCGTCCACGCGTTGCTCGGCGAAAACGGCGCGGGCAAGAGCACACTCGTGAAATGCATCATGGGGTTCTACCAAGCCACCAGCGGCCGCGTTTCGGTCGGCACCTCGGAAGTGCAAATCAAGAATCCCAAAGACGCACAGCGGCAAGGCATCGGCATGGTCTACCAACACTTCACGTTGGTGGAGAACATGACGGTGGCCGAAAACCTCGTGTTGTCGCGCGCGGAGGTGCCCGGCATCATCGACTGGAAGAAAGAACGCGCCAAAATCGAGCAGTTCATGGACTCGATGCCCTTCCGTGTACCCGTGGGGCGTCACGTGCGCCAGCTGGCCGCGGGCGAAAAGCAAAAGCTCGAAATCCTCAAGCAGCTCTACCTCGGCAGCAAGATCATCATCCTGGACGAGCCCACCAGCGTACTCACACCGCAAGAGGCTGACGACGTGCTCGGCATGTTGCGGAGCATGACCGAAGCGGGAAAGCTCAGCGTGGCGATCATCACCCACAAGTTCCGCGAAGTGAAAGCCTTTGCCGACGAGGTGACGGTACTGCGCC
>CBFGUG010000127.1:0-18833 GCA_965651905.1 uncultured bacterium
GGCGGCGAGTTACCTGGCGGCGAGTTACCTGGCGGCGAGTTACCTGGCGGCGAGTTACTGGGTGGCGAGTTGCCGGGTGGCGAGTAACCGGGCGGTGGGGCCGCTGGTGTTTGTCCACTGGGCGCACTCGGTTCGGGCGCGGCGCGACCCGACGGCTCCGCTGGGACTGCACTGGGAGTGGGAGCACGAGTTCCCGGTGGTTTCTCGACTGGTGCGTAGCCGCCCTGCGAACCAGTCTTCTGCGTGGAAGTGTGGGGACTTGGAGGGACGGTCATGCCATGATCGTCAGACTGTGGTCCGGGCCCTTTGCCGGGTGAGCTCGTCGTGGTCGGCGTGCTGGCTGGCGGGCTCGTGGTCGTGGGCGGCCGCGTGACAACGGGTTTGGACGTCGCAACGGGCTTGTTTTGGGGTCGTCTTCTCGGCACTGGGGACGGTCGAGGCAAGTCTGGCTCGCTGCCCGCGACCTGTGCCGAGTCGTCGTCGAAAGTTTCGTCTGCGAGCAGCTCCTCTTCCGAGGGGTCGCCGTTCACTCCCGCGTCGACGATCTGCTCGCTGTCGAGTGCGTCTTGTTCTCGTTGTATTCGTGCTAGCTCGTCGAGTGCCGCGCGGCGTTGTTCGGCGGGGACTGATTGTGTCTTAGCGACCGCGTTCAATAGTTCAGTCTTGACGAGCAGATCCTCGGTGCGACTTGCGGTTCGCAATTTGTCACGGGCCCACTCGCGCTCGATGTTCCTGAAGGTCGACGACTTTCGCAGATTGCTCTGATCGCCGATCCGGCGTAACGCCAGGTGAGCAGGCTCCAGGCGCCCCGCCTCGAAGTGTTCCTTGGCTTCTGCGAGAGCGAGCGTAGCCGCCGATGCACCAGGCGACTGAGCGCGCGGCTTTGGAGGATCGTCGCCGCCCCAGAAGACCACCGCGCTGACGACCGCCGCGCCCCCAGCCATCAATCCCAGTCGCGGCCCCCGGCCGAGGCGGGACCAGAAGCCCGTGCCCGTGGGGGCAGCGCGCGGGTGATCGCTCGGAGTGAATGCTTGGCCCTTCGGCACGAATTGCAGCCGCACGTCCCCCAACTCGACGATGTCACCCGAGTACAGCGTGGTGCTTTCCACTTCCATGCCGTTGACGCGCACGCCGTTCGAGCTCGCCTGATCGCCGATGCGGTAGCGACCGCTTTCGTCGGGCTCGACGTCCGCGTGGACCCTGCTCACGGAAGTGTCGTTGAGTGAAATGTCGCACTCTTCGCCCCGGCCAATCAGAATGCGTCGTTCGTCGAGCGGAAACTCCGCGCCCACGTCCGGGCCTTCGATGACGACGAAGCGGTCGACTGGACCAGCAGGCGTGGTGTCCCCAACTTGCACGGCGGGCAGCGTCATCGCGGACTGGTTGCTGGCGATCTCCCCGATGGCGTCGTCGTAGAGCACCACCATGTAGTCACCCACACGGATACGAGACGCGTGTCCGACCTCTACTTCGCCTACGACTCGTTCGTCGTCGACGAACGACCCAGTGTAGCTATCGAGATCGCGGAACACCCATGCGTCGCCGCGGCGCTCCAACTCGGCGTGGTAGCGTGAGACGTTGCGTTCCGTCAGGCGCACGGAATTCGGCTCGGCCCGGCCAATCGTGTAGCGCTTGCGAACCAAACTGACGACCGTGCGGTTGGACTGATCATCCTCGATCCGCAGCTTCCACATGCCTGCCCGCGATCCTGCCGCGAAACCACCCGACTCGCCAAGGGGCACGCGTATGATTCTCGATGGATGGGGCAGCAAACTGCTGGCCTGTGGTTCGGTATCTGGCGGGCTGTCGAGCCTTCAGCTGAGCAGGCTCATGCTTTGACGGAGATCGAGCCCGCGCTGGGCGAGGGCGTCGTGAACGACGGGCCGCACCCGCCTGATGGCCGTGTTGTCTCGAGTGGGGCATACGCGATTCGTGAGCAGAACCACCGCGACGTTCTGAGCTGGGTCACACCAAAAGCTCGTTCCCGTGAAGCCGAGGTGGCCGAAGGTCGCGTCGCTCAACACCCCACCCACCGAAGACGCCCCTGTGCTCTTTCCATCGAAGCCCGCGCGCAAGCTGTCGCCGTGTCTTCTGCGCAGCAGCATGTCGACGCTGCGAGGGCTGAGGGCGTCACTGGCGCTGTCGTGGAGCTCGAGCATCAGGCGCGCGAAGTGGGTTACCGCGATCACGTTTCCGAACAGTCCCGCGTGCCCACTGCAGCCTGAGCCCGAGAGCGCGAAAGCGTTCTCGTCGTGCACACATGCTCGCAACATGCCGCCGCGCCACGCCACGCTTTCCGTCGGCATGACCGTGCAGTCGCGGGCCAGGTTCAAGACACGCGCAGATCCGATGCCACGAATCCCGACCTGTTCGAGCTGATCGTCGATCAGCTCGTCGAGTGGTTGGTTGCTGGCGCGTTGCATGGCTTCGCCGAGCAGAACATAGCCGAGGTCGCTGTAGAGGGCGGGGTAACCCGCGTCGCCCGATGGCTGGACGTCCCGGCGGATCGAATCGGCGGCGAGGCTCAACGCCCGGTCGCGATCGAAGGGGCGAGCGTCTCGCAAGGGCGCGAACAACTCCACGTGGGCTTCGAGTCCCGCCCGATGTGCAAGCAACCACGATAGTGGCGTTTTGGCACTATGCGTTGCGTGAAGCTCGTGAAGTACCTCAGCCAGCTGCGTATCGGCTCGCAGCAGACCAGCGTCGACGCAGCGGGCAAAGCAGAACGCGACGATCGACTTGCTGATGGACGCCAAATCGAACCAGCTCGTCGTGGTGACGGAGTAGGTCTCTTCTGGACACGTGTTCCCAGCCGCAGCGTGCAGGGTCCACCACTCGTCTTCAATGCGCGTGGTTACCGACGCACACGCACCAGGCGCTACATGTGGTGCGATGACGTGCGTAGAAAGCAACTGACTCAGGTGTGGGCACGTGGCGACCAGCATGGTGCTCCAAGCGTGTAAAATTGAATGTTTTTTGCGGACCGTCTGCTAGTACTCTTGCTGTTGATGCCAGAGGCTCGGAGGCGCCATGGGTGAATTCGGCGTGTGTGTAGCAGCACGGACTGCTGCGGCGTCTGCAGCGCCAAGTTGGGCGTGGCATTCGAGTTCTGGAAGCATCGGTCTTCTGAAATGTCGATGGTCTGAGTGATCGATGGTTTGGCAATTGAACGACGAAGGCGTCTAGGATCGCATGGCTGAATTTGCTTGGGAAGCGCGAACGCGCGGCGGCGAGATGAAGAAGGGCGTCATGGACGCCGACAACGCTGACGCGGTGAGCGAGCGTCTGCGTCAACAGAACCTCAACCCCACCAGCGTCACCAAGAAGAAGAAGGACTGGAAGAACATCCAGTTCGGCAGCGGCGTCAAGGTGGAGGAGCTCGTCACCTTCACGCGACTCTTCGCCACCATGATCGATGCCGGTTTGCCGCTGGTTCAATGCTTGGAGATCCTGGCGTCCCAGCAGAAGAACAAGATCTTCGCGAACGTTCTCAAGGACGTCAAAGCGAACGTCGAGCAGGGCTCGACGTTCAGCGAGTCGCTGCGCAAGCATCCGAAGGTGTTCGACGAACTGTTCGTGAACTTGGTCCAAGCAGGCGAAGCTGGCGGTATTCTGGACAACATCATGGCCCGGCTCTCCATCTACTTGGAGAAGCGACAGAAGTTGGTGCGTCAGGTGCGCGGCGCGCTGAGTTATCCGACCATCGTATTCTTCGTGGCGATCGGCGTGATGGTCGTGATGCTCACGTTCGTCATTCCGTCTTTCGAGAACATGTTCGCAGAGTTCGGTGGAGGGCCCGATGCGCTTCCCTGGATCACGCGCATGATGGTCGCGCTCTCGCACGGATTCATCTCCTGGCTGCCGCTGATCGCGTTGGCGGCGCTGATCGTCGCTGGCAGCATCAGCTACGCGTACAAGCAGCCCAAGGGAAAGTTCGCCATGCACAAGGCGATGCTCAGGTTTCCCATCATCGGTGACGTGTTGCTGAAGATTGCCGTCGCTCGGTTTACCCGCACGCTCGGCACGCTGATGGGTTCAGGCGTACCAATCCTCGATGCGTTGGATATTTGCGCGCGAACGTCGGGAAACGTCGTCATCGAGCGGGGTATCCAGTTGGTGCGTCGCCGCGTCAGTGAAGGCAAGAACATCGCGGAGCCGCTGATTGAGGCTGCAGTGTTCCCCGACATGGTCGTGCAGATGATTGGTGTGGGTGAACAAACGGGTGCGCTCGACCAGATGCTCAACAAAGTCGCGGACTTCTACGAGGAAGAAACCGACGTTGCGGTTGCGTCGCTGACCAGCATGCTGGAGCCGATCATGATGGTCGGTATCGGTGGCATGGTGGGTACTGTGCTGGTCGCGATGTACCTGCCGATCTTCAGTCTCGCGGGCAACATCAAGGCGGACTGATGCTCCAGTCGCTTCGGCCTTCGCGCAGCGCTGGCTATCCAGTCGTCCCGTTGGTGAGACGCCTGGTATGGGCGGCGGCCGCGCGTTTGGTGTTGCTCACGACGCTGCTGGTCGTGATCCTACTCGTCAACGTTCGTGGGGAGGTCACCGCCTCGTCATTCACCCTGCAAGTGGCGTCAGCGACGCTGTGCTGCGCGTTCATGTTGAGCGCTGGGTATCTGTGGTTGATGCGTCAGGGCAGCGAGTTGCGGGTGTTGGTCAACACCCAGCTGGTGCTCGACCAAGTAATCTGGACCGTCGTCGTCTACCTTTCGGGAGGAGTGACCAGCGGCGCCACCAGCCTGTACGGGATCTCGTGCCTGTTCGGTGCGGTCCTAGCAGGATTCAGGGGGGCAGCGCTGGCGGCGATCTCCGCGGCGATCTCGTACTTGGTGTTGATCGGCGCGTTGGCCCTCGGGGTCTTGGCGGCACCGCCCGACCAGCCATCAGCGGCCTATCAAGTGTCGACCTACGAGCTGGTGTACGGAGGCATCGTCAACCTGCTGGTGTTGGTCGTGGTGGCTCTGCTCGCGGGCAGTCTCACGGAACGATTGCGCGCTACTGGTGGACAATTGCTCGAAGCGCAAAAGCGCGCCGACCAGGCCGAACGTGAAGCGGCGCTGGGTCGTCTCGCGGCGGGCCTGGCTCACGAGATCCGTAACCCGCTCGGCTCGATATCGGGCAGCATTCGCATGTTGCGTTACAACCCTGCGCTCGATCTCGACGATCAGCAGCTGTGCGACATCATCGACTCCGAAGCGTCGCGGCTCAACGACTTGGTCGCGGACATGCTCAACCTCGCCAAGTCACGACCGCCGCAACTGGTGGTCGTGGACGTCTGCGAGATCGCCCAGGAGGTCGTCGACTTGGCGTCACACACGGGACGCGGAGTTCAAGACGTGCGCATCGAGTTTTCGGGACCAGAGGAGCTCCGTATCACGGCGGATGGCGCGATGTTGCGACAAGTGCTCTGGAATCTCGTGCGCAACGCGGTGCAGTCGAGCACCGCGGGCGAAACCGTCAGCGTCAAAGTGGACAAACGCGGCGACACTGCTCACGTGCGCGTGGTCGATCATGGTGCGGGACTGAGTGACGAAGGGCGCGCACGCTTGTTCGACGCATTCTACACGTCGAGGTCCGAAGGCACGGGCATCGGGCTAGCGGTCGTCAAGCGCATCGTCGACGATCACGGTTGGACGATCGACGTAGAGGACACCGCAGGTGGCGGCGCAACCTTCGTCGTCTACTTCGGCGAGGCGGAGACGGAACGCGAGGTCGGCAGCAAAGCCCCACCCGAGCCCCAACACTGGACACTGTTCCCGCGCTCGAGTTGAGGAAACGGTTCGAAGAGTCTAGCCCGGGCGTTGTCTAGCGGTGTGGTCCGCGGTCAATCGTCCCTCGCGGTACGCCGTTTGCGGAGGCCGAGCGACAAGAGCCAGTCGCGGCGGCGGATGAGCGACTTGGCCGTGGTCTTCCAGTCTGCGTACCAGCGGTGAAGCTCGAGTAGCGCGCGCTCTTCAGCGCTGAGTTGTGGCTTGCCGACGGTGTTGGTCTCGGGGATGTGAGTCAGCTGCGCGTGCTGTGCTACGCGAACCAGTTCGGCGAGTTGACGGCGCTCGCGTAGACCGAACGCGCGCTGCTGCAACGTTTGGATGATGGATGCGACTGGGCGTGAACCCGGGTTGCGGTTCTCGTCGCTGCTTCCCTCGTCGAGCGGGCCCACTGTGCGAAGCTCAGGACTCTCGGGCTTTCCGGCTGCGTCGCTTCGAGAATCCAATTCGTCGAGGCGTCCGAGAAACGTCGCCATCGACAGCACTGCCTGTGCGGTGTCAGCGAAGTCGAGTCCGCCCAGAGGGCTCTGAACTTTCGGATGGTACCGCGCGAGCGCTGCCTCGAGTCGTGGTACGTGAGTGATGGCCCAGCGCTGTAACTCTGCCGCAGCAGCGCGCGGCGCCACATCATCGTTCGGGTCGACGCCCCCCGAGTGCAGCGCACACGATGCCACCAGCAAGCGCAACCCCTCGTCGTGGTCGCGCTGCTCGTAGCCGCCGCGTTGCATCGCCGCTCGAATCGGCGCGTTGGAACCAATCACGTGAAGGAAAGTCGCCGCCCGCGCCGGGAGCTCCCGCATCGCCCACTCGTTCGGCGGTTCGAACTCGGTGGGTTTGGTTTCGTGCTCCTTGGCGCGGCGGTCGGTCATGGCTGCGTTGCTGCAGGGTTTGGTTCGTTGGTTGGCGCGGTCGCGCGATTCATTGCGCTGCGGTGGGGGTGGTTTCGCGTGAGTCAGTGACCTCGTCGTCGGCGACCTCGTCGACCTCCGACTCGGCGTTCGGGGTACTCTGGTTGCTGCGGCGGCGTTTGGACAGCCCCAGCATGATCAGGTAGTCCTTGCGGGTGATCACGGCTCGCGCGGTCTGAGACCAGTCTTTGTACCAGGCACGCAGCTCCTTTAGCGCCGCGTCGCGATCCTCGGCGGAGGGGTTCTCGGGAAACTCGGCGGGCACGGCGGACTGGGCCGTTTCCAATAGCTGTCGCAGGTGAGCGCGCAGCTCAGGAGTGATGCCGCGTTTGGTGAGGGTCGCGATGGCCGCTTGGTCAGCCTTACGGGTGGCCTTGCGATCGTCGCTGGACTCCAGGGCGTCGAGTCGGTCGAGTAGAGTGGTCACCGAGAGCAGTGAACCTGCTCCCCGTGCTGCAGAGAGGCCTGCGAACACGAACTCGTTCTGTTCGGGATGGAGTCGCTCGAGCGCGGCCCCCACCCGTTGAAAGCCCGGTTCGTCGAAGGCGTCTATTTCGGCGATGGCTGCGCGCGCTGCCAAGTCGTCGTCAACCGACGAGACGCCGCGCACGTGACCCGTAGCCCTGCCCACGAGTTTCCACCCGACCTGTTGTTCCTCCTGCGAGTAACCCGCAGCAAACAGCAGAGCTCGAATGTCCACCTTGGTGGCCGTCGTCTTCAGAAAAGTCACCGCCTTTTCAGGCGTCGCCGCGAGTACCCGCTTTTCGTATTCAGTCGTTTCAGTAGTCATGTCTTTGGTTCTTTCGAATTGAGTCGCGCGCCGGCGAAATTGCCCCGCGCACCATCGAGTTCGGCCTCCGCCACTGGCGGTTGCTGAAAAAGTGAGGGCGGAGACTCGTCCACGACCAGCGCCCCAAAAAGTGGTGGGGAAATCGTGAAACTTCGAGTGGTTGCGGTCAGGCGGACGCCCGAAGGCACGAAGGTTCGAGGAACCCTTGCGGAGGTTTGTGCGGTTACCGCGAAGGTTCGTGCAGTCGACAGCAACGTCCGTGGGGGCGGCGCGGAGGATCGCGCTATTGGAGTGGAGGACCACGCCGCAGCTCGGAGATATGTGTGCCCCACGCCGACGTTCGTGGCGTGGCACGAGACAAAACGTTGCCGTCGGGTGCTGACCCCGGGACGTCGGTCTTAAGTGGCGAACCGCGCCGAATCGACATCGACGATCAACGCCGAGTGGTCGGAGATCCCCTGGGTGCGCTCCGCGTGGGAATACTCGACGCCTAGGACCGCACGGTCGAAGGAGCGCGATACGAGAGCGTGATCGAGACGAAAGCCGTTGCCTACGTGGCTGAACCACGAAAATTGACGCTCCTGTGGGTAGCGCGTCCGCCACGCGTCCACCCAGCCTAACTCGGCGAGGCGGTCGAAGTAGTGGGCGCCAATCAGCGTTGCGCCATTCTCGTCCAGGTAGTGTTGACCCGTGTTGAAGTCGCCGATGAGGAGCGACGGCTCAGTGAGAAGCGAGGAGTCGAGTTTGCACATCGCTTCGAAAATGGGTGGCTTGGCATGCTTGTTCGGGAAGTAGTAGCCAACGACGTTGAACGTCGGAAACCTGCACCACAGCGCGCGATGGGAGCTTTCGCCGAGGTGAGGTACCTCACACACGGCAAATGGCACTCGAGCAGCAACGAGTACACCGTTCACCTTCGGGATGTTCACACTCGAACGCGCGAACTCGAGTCCGGAACTTGCGAGATGTTCGCGAATCAAAGTCCCTGCAGGGTTCTCACGGTACTCCGTGAGCACGACTAGGTCAGGCTCGTGCGTCAGTAGCTGGGCACTGATCGCGCCGGCTCGCGTGCCACCACCGTGGCGGATGTTCCAGGTGAGAATGCGCATGCGCAGCTAACCGCCCTAGCCGCGTTCGCCCGCGCCCACCATGGCCCAGCGCTCGAGCGACGCCGCGAACCGCAGGCTGAAAGGATCGCCGTAACTCCTTGCGATGGCCGCGAGTTGTTCGAAGCTGATGCATGTCCTATCGCCAATGGCTCTGGGCTGTACATACACGATGTCCAACTTCGCTTCGTGGGCCGGGACCACGACAGATGCCAGACACTTCGTAAATCCCTGGGAGGCGGCAGCGAAGGTGAACCGCTCGAGGTCGTGCGGAAGCTCGATCAATCCGAGTGAGGCAAGCGATTCGAGCAAGTGATAGTACTTGCGACGTGCGGATTTGCTGGATGAGCCAACGATGGCGCAGAGATCGTGTAGTAGGCCCGAAAGCCCTCGAGCTTGCGCGCGCAATAGATAGTCGTGTTGAGAGATCCTCAGTGAAGCCAAGTCGGTCTTGAGCTCGACCAAGAACACGCGACTGCCATCCCTCGAAACGGCAAGGTAGTCGACCTTGTCCGACTGGTACGAGTCGAGCTTCTTGAGCGGAAACTCTGGGACCAGCTGCGGTTCGACCTCGACGCCCGTCGCCTGCGTGAGCGCCTGCGGAAGGTAGAACGAAAAGAAGATGTCAGCGCGGCGTTCCAGTTGATAAGCAGGGAAATGCCGCCAGGCATCAAGTCGATCGAAGATGGCTGCTACGCTTGGAGCGGACATGGCGGCATTCTAAGCGCAACATCGGCCGACAGGCTACCCTCGGGCGCGCCGGTGAGAGCATGCCCCGCGAGATAGGTTCTCGCTCCGGGGACTTGATGGATAGACGAGCACGATCAAGCGCAGACGAATATGCGTGCACTACCGCGGTGCATGCGATGGTGCGTATCAGTCATCCCTGCACCCGACATGAACATCTAATCACTGACCATTGCTGTCCGAGCTCCCGGCGATGAACCTTTCCGACAGCCCAAGCGACTGCTAGTAGTGATGCGTGAGCTGAACGGCTCTGCGTGATGTTCGATTTACCCAAGGGGTGGCTATGCAAAATGACATTGATCCAGGTTCGTCTTCTCGCTCGGCCTACTGTGTTGATGGGTTGGTGGGCATGTTCGGGGGCTCGAGATGACGGCGGGGCTACCAGTTTTTCTCACTGCATTCGACCCCGCGGAGCTGCCGGGCGGTAGCGTCGACCCGCTGGGGTTTACGGCGGGCTATCTCGCGCTTGCCGACGAGTTCTTCCCTGGTATGACGGCCGCGGCGGGGCAGGGAACCTACTTGCCAATGTTGTGCGCGGGCCTGCACATCGCCGAACAGCATGGATCACTCGGTGGACTTTCTGCGTCAGCGGCACGCAAGGCGAGAGTTGAGATCGCCATGCGGTTCGAGCGTTATTGGGCGCTGGCTTGTGTGCTCCATGCGGGCAAAGAAGTCGACGACGATGGCGCGGAAGAACACGAGGTTGCGAACGACCGGATCCCTGGACTTCGTGGGGTGAGTTATGCGCGGCGGGCGCGTGAGCGACTGCTGCACTCTGGTACTACCTCGACCGGTGCGAGTTTCGCCTTACTGGCGGAGCAGTATCGGTATGGAGCATTCGGCATCTATGGCAGCGTAGGTGAGGCGTTTCGCTTGTTCGACAAGTCCACGTTCGCACTCACGCGCGGGTTTGGCGATGCGATCGGCATGGGCTTCTTGGAGGCCACGAGTGACGGCGCTTGGCGGCGCGAGCTCGTGCGTGCGGTGTGTGATGCGAACGCCAGCGTGCGCGTGGCCGCGCTCGAGCGGTGGGGAGAGCTGGCTTTCGTAAACCGTCCACTGCAGGGCGCTTCTCGAGGGCTGTTTCGTGAGGCTCTGGTGTACGAGTCGCGACGGGCGCGGACGCTCGAGGCGCTCAGCGCAGCAGAAGACGCGGGCGATAGCGCGTGGAGTGATGTTCAATGGCTGGAGCGGTGTACCAAGCAGCTCCGCGACGAGGATGATGCTCGACTGCTAGCCGCCATCGTTGCTGCCGGGGCCTACGACGCGTTTCTTCGACGCGTTACCCTAATCTTCGAACGGGTGTTGTGGCTGTGTCGCAATCGTGGCGATCGCGTTCCTATGACTACGGTGTTCGATGACTCAGTAGTGCAGAGAACGAGTGAAGGTGTTTCGAATGCCGCTCGCGACTTCGTTGCTCGCGCGGAAGTGGCCAACGGGTTGGGGGTGCGGGAGGTCGCATCAAACGGGCGTGGAGTGTTGGAGTTGGCGCGCGATCTTGCGGTCATGGACTCCCATGCATCGGTCGTGAATCGGATTGTTACGCGTCACGGGTCGATTCAGCGGGCAAAGGTGGAGCGCGGCCGAACCAAGCAGCCCTGGGTCGAGCAACGAGATGCAGACTTCGCACTCACGAGCACGCGCGTCGGGGCGCGAGCAGGCCAAATCACGACGCCCGAGCAAGTGAGGGCGCCGGACTGGCGCGTGGGGGCTGCTCGCAGCTTCATCAGACTGGCGGGTAGCGTGTCGCGGGAGTCAGCCAATGACTGACGCGGCCAAACGCCGGCTGCTAGATCGACTGGCTCCCGACAAATCGCGGACCGGACGCGTACGTCGAGTGTTGGCCACGACTCATGATCTGGACGCTGAGTTCTTCGACTCGGATTTTCTGTGCACCGCGCTGTCGGTGTCGCAGGCGGACTTCACCGGTCGGGCTGGGCAGTTGGGGTTGCAGCGCAAGCTTGCCGAACTCGACTACTGTGGTGTGTTGTGTGAGGCAGGGGCGTATCGTTCGCGCCCGTCACTGCGCACGGTCGTGTATCCGGTTGCGCTGCACGGAGCGTGTCTGCACGCCAAGCTGGTAGTCATAGAATACGACCACGCGGTACGACTACTGATCGGATCGGCCAACCTCACGTCGGCGGGGTATCGGCACAATCGTGAGGTCTGCGGTGAACACTTGGCTTTCGACGATTCTCCGCAAGCGGCAGGTGAATCTGCACAGACCTTGCGCGACGCCGAAGCGACACTGGCTGTGTTTTCCGAACGGGCGCCGGAGTTCTTGCGGGAGCTAGCAATCGTACGTGAGCGAGTGGAGCGGTGGGCTGAGGGCACCGAAGGAAACACCTCAGCTGTCTGGTCCGATAGTGAGCGTGCACTCCACGAGGTGCTATTGCGGCGCTGGCCAGCAGGCGAGCGGGTGAGCTCAATCCGCATTGTGAGTCCATTCCTGTCGGAAGACGGTACGGCTGACACGCCGCTGCGGCGACTGCTGAGCGCTTTGAAGGCGCGCGAGCTGCTGGGGCCAACCTGCCGCGTCGACCTGCTGCTCGAAAGTGTATCGAACGGCGACGGGGACAGAGTGGTTCGAAACGAGCCGCCTCTCTACTTCGACGACCTGCCTGGTGTATCGGTGCGCTTGATCCCAGTTGCACCCGAGGTTGATCCCAACGAGCTCGACGTGAAGGTCGAGCTAACGGCGGCGCGTGCGTTGCACGCCAAAATCGTCGTCTTACAGTCGGAGCGTCGGGCGCTCGCCTACGCTGGCTCCGCCAACTTCACTCGCAACGGTTGGGGACTTAGGAATCAGATGGGCGCGCATGGCGTAGCCAACGTCGAAGCAGGGTGGATCTTCGAGCTGGATCCAGCACGGGTTGGGACGCTGCTTCCTCCTCAGGCGAACGACGGAAGGGCAGTCCAGACTTTGGCTGAGCCGCTCCGTGAGCCAGCGCTAGTTGCAGGTGATGAGCAGCTCACGGCATTCTGGCCGACGCAACTGCTGGCGGCGGAGTTGATACCAAGTCCGCAGAGCGATGCTCTGTGTTTGCGCCTGGTCTGGAACGCAAGGACTCCACCGGGTTGGCGAGTCCACGTCGCCGATAGCAGTCAAGAGATGGCTGACACGCTGACTGGTCCGTTGCTCTCCACGACGCGGGGTGGCGTCGAGGAAGCCGAGGTCGACTTGGAAAGTAGGGCCCTGGAGGCGATCTTACGAGAACGACACGTAGTCGTTTCCCGTGCTGCATCTGACGCCGCTGGCGAAGCGGATATCGCGCTGTTTCCAGTGAACGTCGCTGCCGGCGAAGCACGCTGGCGGTTGCCTCTAGCCCCCGACGGTTCAAAGCCTCGCGAGGGCGAGCTGCTGGCGTACTACCAGGGGCGCATCACGTTTGATGATCTGTATCCGGACGACGGTGCACATGGTGGCGAGGCAGTGTCGGACGCGAGTAACGCGCGCGCCATGAAAGTCGACAAGATGCGCATCCAGTCGTACCAGATCCGCGCTTTCGTCGACGCGTTGCCAGGGTTACGTCGGGAGTTGCTAGTCGCGCGGGGATCACGCGGGGCGCTCTATCAGGCGTTTCTCGGTGAGGTCAGCCCACTAGCGATCGCGGAGCAGATTCTGGCAGAGGTCAAAGCCGAGCGTCGCAGCGTCACGGCTGCAGCCTTCCAGCTGGTCGAGCTGGCGAAGGTGCTGGAGGCAGTCGAGGCACGCGCCGCGTCCGAGGTGGAGGAGCTAGTAGAGATCTGTCAGGAGGCACGCGCGGCGGTCGAGCGGATGACTGCAGAACTACGCAAGTGTAACCCCAACGAACTGGGTTCTCGAACGGCGTTCGCGCGCTATCAGCGAGCGATGCAGGGGGTGACGACATGATCCCGTTCACGCAGGTGCTGGATCTCGGCGCGGATAGGACGCGCATGAAGAATCACGATGATGTCGCACGCCAGAACGCGACTTGTCGCGAGTTGCTTCAGCGGCTGTACGACGAAGGCTCAGAGAACTTCACGGAGCTGCAGTTGTTGGCCGACGAGGTCGGCATGGGCAAGACGTTCGTCGCTCTAGCGGTTGCGTATTCCGTGTTGGAGGCGCAGCGTCATGAGCGTGCGCTGCCGGACTGTTTGAAGAAGATATTGGTGCTGGTTCCGCGCAATGATGAGTTGATGCGGAAGTGGCATCGTGAGGTGGGCGAGATTGTCAAACGCTGCGTCCCAGAAGCTCAGCGGGCTGCGGCGCAAGCTGCTTTCGGGTCGAAGATGGCGGAGCGCCCGGATGAACTCGTCGGCGCCCTACGCGACCGCAACGTGCCAGTCGTCATCGCCAAGACCTCAGCGCTGGGCGCCAGAGTCACGGACGAAGACTTGAAGATTCGGTTCACTTTGGGCACGTTGTTCAGGCTTTGGGGGCGCGCGATCCCACGCGAGACCCGGCGTCTGTTGCTCAACGGGGCACGCGCTTGGGACTGGCCACGCGATCCTGACGAACTCACCAAACTTTCCCCCGAGGAAGAGGCGGCGCTCCCGATGCGCCGTGCGTTGGTTGAGAAAGCGATACGGCTTGCCGTCGAGAGCGATAACGAGCTCAGCGAACACGCCGAGAAGCTGCTCGCGCTGTGCAAAGAGTGGGGAGCGCCTCATGTGCGAGGTCGCGACGAAGCGTTTGAAGACATTCGTAAGATGGTGCTTGGTCTTTACAAGCATTGTCTCTGGCTGGTGTTGGCGCGTGACCTGCCGTTGGTGATCGTCGATGAGGCCCACCAATGGAAGAACAAGCGGAACGACTTCAGCGCCTTTGCTCGTCTGGTCGCGCCGCGCGCCCGTCGAGCGCTGCTGCTCACTGCCACCCCATTCCAGTTAGCTCCTAGCGAGATCCTCTCGTTGTTGGAAGTCAGCGATTACTTGAGGCTCAGTGAGGAGCGACGCAGCTTCTTGGAGGGTTTGCGACAGCTCGTGATCCAGCCCGCGCTTACTCGAGCACAAGCGGAAAGTGAGGCGTTCTCCAATCGCTGGTCAACGTTGGGCGGTCGTTTGGAGCCTGAAGCGTTGCGTGAGGCCTGGGTGTCCAAACCCTTGACTGAGGCGCGCGAACAGCTTGCGCAACTGGCGAGCGAACCCGGAGCGCTGTCCGAGCCAGAGGTCGCGCGCGTGGTACACGCAGTCCGCCACGAGATCACTCCAGAGCTTCGTGACCTCACGTGCCAGGCGCTTCGTCTGTATGCGTTCAATCGTGACCTTGCAGATGAACTCGGGCGTCTCGTCGTTCGGCATCGCCGAGCGACCGCCCATCGTCTGGTTCGGGCGGGGCGCGAAATAGACGCTACACGGGCAGAGCTCGAGGCGCGACCCGACGCGCACGTCTTGCATCATTCGCCGGGACTCGACGTGCGTGGGGATGACGAACTGCCTCTCTATTTGTTGATGCGGGCTACATCTGAACTCGAGCAGGGCAAGCGCACTGCGAGCCTGGGCTCGAGTTTGACGGGGTGCTACAGCACATTCTTCGAAAGCGCGGGGTCCAAAGCGTTCGCGAAGGCCGACGAGGTCGGACGCGCCAAGGTCTACGTGGACCTGCTGCATGATCTCGTTGGTGAAGCGGAGGCCGACGCCCGCCATCCGAAACTCCGCCGCGTAGTCAGAGAAGTGGTCGAGCGTTGGGAACGAGGCGAGAAGACGCTCGTCTTCACCTTTCGAGTCAAGACGGCGGATCGGTTGCAGGCCATCATCAGTGAAGAAGTCGCCAAGCTGTTGGAGCGGCGACGCGAGGAGGCGTTCGGGAGCGAAGGGGGGCTACGACAACTGCAGCAAAGTCTCAGCTCCAAGACACGCCCGCTCTTGCCGATCACACTCGATAGGGTGCTGTGGTCGTTACTCTGGGCGCCTCCCGAGGGCGAGATCCCTCCGTTTCACTGCACCGACTTGCGGCCGACGCGAGAGGACTACGACGAGATCGCTCGCCTGTCGCTGATCTACGGCGTTGATGTACTAGCGCGCCTGCCCGATCGCGTATTCTTACATCGTGCGGCGGAGTGTGCGCTTGCCAGGCGATTGAAGGCGCGTGTTTCTCGAGGAACACGTCTCAGAGCGCTTCTGGAAAGCGTTGCCAGTGAATCGTGGGTCGAACGACTCTACGGCGTAACCGAGGACGAACAAGACATCGCCCACGACGAGTCGAACGCAGAGGACGAGCTGGCTGACGAACGCGGCGTTCAAAGCGTGTACGAAGCAGTCGAGAAAGCGCGCAAGAAGGATGTCGAGCGTGTCGCAGGCGAGCTTCTGGAGCGCGACCGACACGCGACGCGTACGGGCAGCTCGGCCGTAATCCGCCAGGCATTCGTCGGGCCTAGCTTCTGGTTGGGGGTCGATCCCGAGCACGAGCTTTTGGCGCGCGAGCACCATCCCATCGACGTCGAGGTGGATCGTTCCGATCAACGTTTCTTGCACGTCCAGTTGCGTGAGCTGACGCGTGGTGCGAGTGGAGACGGGCTGGACTTTCGGACGCGCGCGCTCGCCTTCAAAGCACTGAGGCGTGCACTGCTCCGTGGCTCCATGCTAGTCAGGCTGCTGCCCGCGCACGAAGAGCGTGAAGACGAGGGGTGGAGTCGATTGCTCGTCAAACACTTCACAGAAAGGCGGAGCGGCGAAGGGGCGGGTGACGAAAGCATGCTCAGGCGAGTCGCTGTGTTCGTTGAGGACCTCGCCTCGTCGAGTGGCAACATCTGGGATCCCACCAGCGCACGCGGAGCGCTCTACGACGCTACCAAGGCCAGAGAGGCAGGCGGAGGAGCGGTGGCAATCGTCAAGGGAGATACCAAAAAGGACACGCGCTCCCGTCGTTTTCAGGGTTTCAACACGCCGCTGCTTCCCGAGATCTTGATCTGTGGTCAAGTCGCTCAGGAGGGGATCGATCTGCATCGACACTGCAGTCACGTCGTGCACTACGATCTGGCGTGGAACCCAGCCACGATGGAACAACGCACCGGCCGTGTTGATCGCATCGGCAGCCGCACGCAACGCTTACGACAAGCCGCGATGAATGACGAACACGAGGCGAAAGACACAAACGGTCGACGCGCAGGCACGAGTGAACTTGCGCGGCTGGATGTCGACGCGCCGTACCTGGCGGGTACCTACGACGAGCGCATGTTCGAAGAGCTGCGCCTCCGCTCGCAAACCTTCGAGGTGCTTCTGGGGGGAGAGCTAGCAGGCTCTGACACGAACGGAGAAAGTGATGGTACCGCCGCGGGTGATGCCGAAGGTGAACCACGCGCCAATGGATTGGTGCCACTGCCGGCAGAGATGACGGAGAGCTTGCGGGTAGATCTATCGGTTTGGCGCCAGGGTGCGTAGCGCACGGTCAGTCGCAGCGAGACGAATGAGCACGTTCACGCAACATGTGCGCAAGCTGTACGCGGCGCACGACCACAACATTCAACCGTACGTGGGCGCCGCGTTCGAGCGGCCTTCGGATGAGGACCTGCGTGTGGTGATCGTGGGTATCAATTCCTACGTATCAGCGAAACATTGGCACTCGGTTCGGAACGGTAGCGCGGAGGGATGGTTTGCCGGCTGGTTCCAAAGCTCGGAACACCGGTTCTTTCGCGTGGCGCGCCGAAGTTCCGACGCACTCATCGGTGGTCTCAGCGCGCCCAACTGGTTGCTGCACGGTCGGCTGCATCACGGAGCTGCGAGCTACTACGCGACCAATGCCATCAAGAGCTACGTTCCTGAGAGTGATGGCAAGAAAGCCAATCAGATCGCGAAGAGCACGTTTGGGAGCCACGCAGCGACCTGGCGTGCGGAGCTCGACCTAATGGCGCGGTTCGACGTGCTGCCGGACTTGATAGTCGTATTTGGTCGACCATTCTGGCCGCACGCATGCGACTCTTTTCGCCCGTCCGAAGTCAGGCCGTTCAACCACTTGCGGGTATTGGACTACCAACACGCACCTGGACCATGCCTGCATTTCGTCAATCGGTTGTGCCTAGCTGGCCGTACTTCGAAACGAGACGTGTTACTCGTGCGCATGCGCCATCCGTCTGCGAGAACCGCGCGAGGGTCAGTCGAATGGCTACTGGCGCAGCCGGACTTCCTACGCTTGGCCGCGAAGGCAAGGTGATTCGACGCCTGCGTGCGCCCAGCGCAGTTGCTGCAGTGTGTGTTGCTGTAGTTCGTGTGTTGGGAGGATCCGACCGGCCGCGGGCTCGCTGCTGAGCACGTGCCCGCCCGCATTCCCCCACCGCGTGATATCCGCTATGACGAACGTCACGGGGTTTCGCCACTTGTCTCAACCTACGCTGCATTCGGTTCTCGATTCTCTTCCTAGACTACGGCTGGTCGAACTCGGCAGGCACTTCAACGTCGGCGTCGACGAACGGGGGACAAGAGACGCGCACCTCGCGACGTTGAGTGAGTCGGGACAGTTGCGTTTGCGGCAGCTCGTCGAGTGGAGGGGGCGAGACGAGTTGCGTCGCGCGTGTCAGCGCCACGGGCTCGATCCCAAGGCGACGTCTCGGCCCATTCTGGCTGGGCGTTTGCTCGAAGCGTCAGGTGCGCCGGACAGCGCTGCGCCGATCGGGATTTTCGGAGGTCGCGACTTCAAGCGGCACGCACCCCGCGCGGGGGACATCGTGCAGGTGCGGCAGCGGCAATACCTGGTGGAGGCGGTCGCGCCCCCACCAGAGCCGCACCACGCGACGCTCGTCGACTTGGTGTGCCTGGATGACGACAATCAAGGCAAGCCCCAAGTATCGAGCCCCGACGGCCAGGGCTCCCTCGAGTTCGTTTGATCTGCCGCGCGCACGTCTGCAGGAGCCGCCATGAAGATCGATAGCATCAAGTTCAAGGGCCACCCCTGCTTCAAGAACGAGTGGTCCGGCTTCGACGAACTCAAGCGCATCAACGTCATCATCGGCCGCAACAACACCGGCAAGTCACGCCTGTTGGAATTGGTGCCGTTTCTCCTTGGGGGCAAGCGTGAGTCAGCCTGGCAAGGCCAGTTCTCGAGCCTCATCGACGACCGGCGCGTCACTAGCGCGTGGCAACACCTTTGGCAGAAGCGCGTCTACTGGACAGAGCGGTTGGGGAGCCGCGGCTGCACTGGCCTGGAGGTGCCTGGGCTACTCAAACCGATCCCCGAGGGGGTCGAAAGAAACCTAGCTAAAATTTGTGGCGAGCTGGCGATGCCGTTCGTTGGCTATCGGTTCCAACAGCTGCACGCCGACCGAGACATCGTTCCCGAGCGCGCGAGTCTGGGCAGTGAGTCTTTGGGACGGAATGGAGAGGGCGCAACCAATCTCATTCAAAGCTACATCACTCGTGCGGACAGGGATCGGGATCTGATCCAGAAGCTCCTGCTCAGCGCGCTGAACGAGGTGTTCGGAGAGGACGCCACGTTTACTGAGATCCAAGCGCGTCGTGTAGCGAACGACGAATGGGAAGTATTTCTAGGAGAGGAGCACAAGGGGCTCGTGCCGCTCAGCAGCTCGGGCAGTGGCTTGAAGACCAT
>CBFGUG010000128.1:0-18712 GCA_965651905.1 uncultured bacterium
CAAACAGCAGCGTCAGCGCTGCAAGACCGTATGCAAGGTTGTGATGAACCACAGCTTATTTCCAGCTCCACCCACCCCGGCTAGGGTGAGTTACTTACTCGTTATCTTTGTCGTCCTGGTCGCCACTCTTGGCGTCGTCGCCCTTGATGGCTTTGGAGTCGCTGCTCTTGGCGTCTGAACTCTTCGTGTCCGAAGCCTTCGCGTCGCTGCCCTTCGCCGAATCCTCGGCGTCGCGCCCCGCCAAACTCGAACGCAGAACGGTCACCTTCACGCCGGGTCCGAGCTCGAGCTTCGCATAACGTTGGTCGAGCTCGAGCAATTTGCCGATGAGCCCACTTTGCGTGACGACTCGGTCGCCCTTCTTGAGACCAGCAACAGCCTGCTCTTGTTTTTTCTGCTGTGACCGCGTCTGCCAGAACAACAGCAGGATGAGCGGCACGAACATCAAGAACATGAACAACGAGGACCCCGCGCCAGCTTCGCCACCGCCTTGGCCCGTCCCCGTCGCGGGAGCTCCGTTTGCTGCCCCGGACTCCACCTGCGGGACGGCTTGATATGCAATGAGTTGGGGGGTCAAAGTTCCTCCAAGGGGCGGCCTCATACCGGGTTTGTACTGGGCACGCAAGCTGGGATGCCCGGACGCGGCACCGTGCCACCAGCGAGCCGTCGGCGCGGGCGCCGCGCCAACTCATGACATTTCGTTCAGTCCCGCGCTTCGGACGGCCAAACGCATGAGGCTCGGGTGTTGCTTGACACCACCAGCAGCGCGTCGTAAAGCGCTCAGCCTGTTTCAGAGGACTCAGGCGCGTAGCTCAGTGGTAGAGCACTACATTGACACTGTAGGGGTCGGCAGTTCAATCCTGCCCGCGCCTACCAAGCGAGTCCCGTGTGACAGCTGCTCCCGGGGGCGAAAGCCCTGGGTGGCACCCCGCGCTCGACAGCAGGAGCTTGGTCGGTCGAAAATTCGCCAAGCGAGCTACGAGTTGCACTCACGACGCGAATACTCGCAGCGCGATGCGTCAACGTCTAGTTGGTCCGCTGGCTTGGTCGCGCCCCCGTCAATCACCATGTCGATGGCCAATTGATGGCACGATCGATGGCATGCTCCGACGGGCGACGCCCAAGCGGCGCGCCCCGCGACACGGTCTGGACGTGGGTCGACCTGAGCCCGTGTTCACACGTCGTGCACCCAGTTCACACGCATCGTTGTAACTGTTGCGAATGAACATTGATTCTTAAAGGCCCCAAGAGGAGGAAGATCCGCAAACATGGCAATGGGAAGACGTAACTTTCGCGACACTCGCGGACCGCAAATCCGAGTCAATCATCGGATTCGCGTAGCCGAGGTTCGCGTCGTACTCGACGACGGCACGATGCTCGGTGTCATGCCGACCCAGGAAGCGTTGCGCAAAGCCGAATCGCGCAATCTGGACTTGGTCGAGGTCAACCCCAAGAGCAACCCGCCGGTTTGCAAGATCCTCGACTACGGCCGCTACAAGTACGAAGAAAAGAAGCGGGCGAGTCAGGCCAAGAAGAAGCAAACGGTCGTCGAGCTCAAAGAGATCAAGCTGCGTCCCAAGACGGACGACCACGATCTCAACGTCAAGTTGCGCGCCGCGCGACGCTTCATCGAGTCGGGCAACAAGGTCAAGTGCACCTGCCGTTTCCGCGGCCGAGAGATCACTCACCCCGAACGCGCAAAGATGCAGCTGGATTGGTTAATCGAGCACATCGGCGACATCGCCAACGTGGAGCAGCGCCCACAAATGGAGGGCCGCACTATGAGCCTGATCGTCGCGCCCAAGCCGCAGGTGATGCAGCGCGTGCAGGACGAAAAGGCCAAACTCGCGGAGAAGCCAGCTGCCACCAGCGACGATCCCGACGACACCGACATCGATGATGACGACGACATCGATGATGACGACGACATCGACGACGACGATGAGGACGAAGAAGACGACGATGATGAGGACGAAGAAGACGACGACTGAACGCGCCACGCCGTGAGACGTGACAGCACCGTTCGTATCTCGCGTCGGTCAGACCCAAACGTCCGTCGACGTCCGGGTTGACGCACCGAACAGATCCCGTTCGGAGTGCGCCCCCATCGTGGCTGACGTACGCATGGCGCGACGCGTACGCGCGAGTGGCCTGAGCTTCGTACAGCGCGGCGTTCGAGCAGCCGCGTTCGAGAGGTCAGTTGACTGCGCCGCTCAAGAACGCGCCCGCCGCACTCGCGAGCAGCACCAACACGACCACGATCGCCAGGGTGCTGGTCGAAAGTTTCGAAGACGGGGGCGTCAAAGACGGCACGGCGGGGGGCGAAGCGAATTGGGGTGCGTTCTGCCCACCGCCCGAAGCGGGTTGCGAACCGACAGGTTGTTGTGACGCGCTCGGCGCGGACTGATGGGGAGCAGACTGCGCGGGGGCTGACTGCTGGGGAGCAGACGACTGGGGAGCAGACGACTGGGGAGCAGGGTGCTGGGGAGCAGAGTGCCCGGGAGCAGAGGGCCCGGCACTCGACGGTGGTGGCAACGGGGGCCGCGACGACCCAAGCTGCAGTGGGTTCGGCGGTCCGCTCGCTGCCCGCGATGAACTCGTCAACCCATGAGGCACACCAGGTGCAGGCGGTATCCCAGACGAGGGCGCAGATGCTGGCCCAGGTAACCCAGGGCTACCATCCTCGAGCGCGGCCAAGTTGCCCGCGGAGAACCCCGAAATAGAGCTATCGGTGACGCTCTGCGCTTGGAGTCCGAGGCTGCCACCCCACTCTTGTGAGCCCGACAACGTGTCTAGCGGCTGCGACGCTAGCGACGACGTCGTAGAATGTAACGTGCGGAACGACTTGTGGCGTTTGTTGGGATCGAGCGAGGTGAACTCCATCATCGCATCTTCGATCAACGTACCGATGATGCTTTGACGCTGTCGCGCCTTCTTGCGATCCCGTTCCTTGACGACGTCCGACACCAGCGCCGCGATGTCGAACGCGGACACGGGTTTACCGATCGCAAACAACACGTGAGTGAGGTCGAGCCCCATCTCTCGCGCGCTCTGGTAGCGCTTTGCTGGATCTTGCGCGAGCGCCTTGGCGAGGATTCGCTCCACCTCAGGCAGCACGTGGGGATTGAACTTCTTGATGTCGGGGACCTGCGCAGCCTGCACTTGCTTGACCGTCTGCAGGTCGGTCTCGCCCATGAACAGGCGCCGCCCCGCGAGCATCTCCCAAAGAATGATCCCCGCAGCGAACAGGTCGGCGCGCATGTCGACCTTCTGGCCACTGGCAGCCTCAGGAGAGAGGTAGCTGAACTTACCCTTGATGATACCTGGCTGGCTATGCTCCAGCTGCGAGTTGGCTTTGGCGAGACCGAAGTCCACCACCTTGACCTCGCCGTTGCGCGTCATCAGCACGTTCGGCGGCGAGATGTCTCGGTGCACGATTCCTAGCAACCTCCCGCGGTTGTCTCGCGCTTCATGGGCGTAGGCGAGGCCGTCACAAATCCGACAACAGATGTACAGCGCCTGGGTCAGATCGATGGGTCGGTCTTGGTGAGCCAAGTATTCGAGGACGGCTTTGAGATCCGAGCCGTCGACGTACTCCATGACGATGAAGTAGGTGTCGTCGCCCGCACCGATGTCGAACACCTGCACGCAATTGGAGTGGTTGAGGTGCGCACTGAGGCGCGCCTCGTCCAAGAACATGCCGATGAACTCTTTCTTCTTCGACAGATGCGGCAGCACGCGTTTGATCGCGACCGTCTTCTTGAAGCCTTCGAGTCCCGCGCTCTCCGCGCGGTAGACTTCTGCCATGCCACCCGCGGCAATCCGCTCGATGACGCGATAACGCTGTTGTTGCTGGGAAGGAGCCATGGAACTCGCGACAGCCCGTCAACGCAGGCATAGGCTGGCTTATCATCGCAGCTGTGGGTCGAGTCAAGTCGCCCAAAAGTTTCCGATAGCTCACTGAGTCGCACGCGCCTCGGCCCCCCGGACAGCACCGCGCGCCCAGAGTCCCCCGCGCGACTCGTCAGGTACGGCCGGATGCCAAGTTAGGCCGCAGATCGACCAAATTCGCTCGCCATTTGCGATCCGCTCAGCTAATGAGACCGGCTCCCAACCACTGGGGCCGTAGCTCAGCTGGGAGAGCGCATGACTGGCAGTCATGAGGTCAGGGGTTCGATCCCCCTCGGCTCCACCGTATGACGTCAAGGTAGCAGTACGGGGCTGCATATTGACGTTGGCACCCTCCCAGGTTTCAGCTCGCTCGCCTTCGGACTCGAAGACGAGCGGCCATCGGGCTCGACGGTCGGGTAGCACGGCCCCTTGCCAACGCGGATCACTGGGGAGCGGAGCGACGCGAAGGGTGCGTTGTGCATCGCCACTACGAACGTGATTTCTGGGTGCCCCTGCCCGGAGCCGCTGCTGGCGTAGCCGCTTGGCTGCGACTCAGTCCTCGTCTTCTACCTTCGTCACGACCCCGTCCGGCCCCAGTTCGACCTCGAACGTACCCATGTCGTTACGCACGTCGACCTCGAAGTGGCAGTCATCATCGCGCTCCACATGGACCGCGGTACCCTCGACGGCTGTCTCAGCAATGCTAGCCGCCGCCTCTGGGCTGATGGCTGACCTGCAATCGTCGCGGTCGTCGTCATCGTCGTCATCGTCGTCATCGTCGTCATCGTCATCGTCGTCATCGTCATCGTCGTCATCGTCGCGGTCGTCATCGTCGCGGTCGTCATCGTCGCGGTCGTCGTCATCATCGCGGTCCCACTCGGTGCTGCCGACGGATCCATCGCCTGCGATCTGCACTTCCACCATGTCCGTGTCGGTCTTGACGGTTATCTCGAAGTGGCAGTCGTCACGTTCAGCTTCGACGGCATTGCCCCCAAGCCTCGTCTCGGCGAGCATGATTGCGTCGTTGAGCGAGATGTCCCACGAACATTTACCAATTGCCGCCTCATCGTCGTCAGAGTCGGATGGATCGTACAGAGTGGCGATGATCTCGCCGGTCTGTGCGTCCACGTGCACTTCCACCAATTCACCGTTCACCAGCAACTCCACTTCGAAACGCGGGCTGCTCCTGGTCCCATCCAGGTCTGCTTCCACGACGTGATCGCTGGGGTGAGTGGCGGAGGCAATGGAGATTGCCTCCTTCAAGGAGATCGTCGCGCTCGCCACCTGCTGTTCCAGCAAGTGGCGCTGACTGACCGCGGGGTCGGACGGCCCATCCGCCCCTGCGCCACACGCCAACCCCCAAAGTCCAGGGATACAAGAAGCGACTAAAGTTCTACGATTCATGGTTGTTTTCCTTCTCTTGAGTTGGGGACTCTACTGCAAGCCCGCTGCATCGTTGCCGCAGCCTGGGCGGATTCTGTTTCTCACCCGTCAGTGACGACGGCACTGTTCGCGGCTCACGTTTCGGTTCTGTACGTTTTTCGTTCGAAACTTGAGCCGTGCCGGGTGGTCCCGGCCACTCCGAGGCACGGAGACCTGCGCTCTATCCCGCGGATCCAACAAGCATGCACGTGGCCAACCGAAGAAGACCGAGCGTCGATAGCTCACCACGCCGCAGCGTAATACGTCTGTCTTCGCTCGACTCCGACGCTGCCGTCGTAGCTGCGATTCTCGAGGGAGATCGAGCGGGCGGCGTCGCTTTATACGATCGTCATCACGTGTACGTCAGGCGCGTGCTGTTTCGCGTGCTCGGTCCGGACGGGAGCCTGGAGGATCTCGTGCAGGATGTGTTCATTGCAGCCGTCGAAGCGTTGGATCGCCTTGAAGATCCGAACGCGTTGCGCGGATGGCTCGGTGGAATCAGCGTGAACCTCGCCCGCGTCGAAATTCGAAAGCGCAAACGAGGTGCGTGGTTGCGCTTTCTCCCCGGTCACGCAGTTCCAGAGACGACGGCCACAGTCTCGAGTCCGGAGCTCAACGAAGCGGTGCGGGCTGCGTACCGCGCGATAGCATGTCTGCATGTGGAGGAGCGCGTCGCCTTCGCGCTACGATTCATCGAGGGGATGGAACTGACAGAAGTGGCGACCTTGTGCCAGATGTCACTCGCGACGACGAAGCGACGCCTGGCGAGTGCGCGAAAAAAGTTCACGAATATCGCGAGCACCTACCCAGAACTTCAACCTTGGGTCAACGGAGGTGCTCCATGAGTCGGGATGGATTCGCCAAACTACTCTCGCAGGTCGCGAAACGACAGGACGAGGTTCTCGCTGAAACTAGCGGCAGCGATGAGACGCGCCGTCAGCTAGCAGAACGAGTGGCGAAACGGAGCGAGCGTTCGAGACGACACTATCCCCCTTGGCGGCTAGCCGTAGCGGCGGGCGTTCTGAGCGCCGTCGGGTTATTCGGGTTTGATCACCTCTGGTGGCCAGAGTTGGAGTTTCGGGTGGGAGCGCTTCAACACCCCGGAACCTTGCTCGAGCTGACGAGTGCGCCAGAGGATCAGTCGTTACCGATCCTCTTCTCGGACGGCACCCTAGTCGAGCTCGCACCTCAAGCGCGCGCGCGTGTCGTAGCTGCGAGTCGAGCGGGCGCCGAGGTGGTCTTGGAGTCTGGAGCAGCTCATGTGGAGGTGACTCCTGTCACCCGCTTGCCCGGCGAAGGCACATGGCGGTTCGATACGGGCCCGTTCTCTGTGGAGGTCAAGGGCACCAAGTTTGATGTATCGTGGGAGCCGAACACCAACGAGTTCGCATTGGACCTTTTCGAAGGTGTGGTTACTGTCGAGGGGTGCGGACGCGCCAATGCAATACGAGTCGTTGCAGGACAAGGAGTCCGCGCGTCCTGCACCACAGACTACTGGATGCTTGCGTCCATCGAGGACCTCGAGAAGCAGAAGCGCGAGCGCGAGATCCCGGGGGGGGGCAATGTAGCCCCCCCAACTAGCGGAGAGTCTGAGGTCAGGCAGGTCGACGCCACAAATGTCGTATCACCAACGAAGGTAGACGAGCCCATGCCGATACCAACGCCCGTCGCCGCGCCATTGGCCCCGACACCAGGACGGAAAGAGCACGTACAAAGCGCTGAAAAAGAGCCACTGCCGACAACTGCAACTGGGGCGATCACCTCGTGGCTGGAACTCGCACAGGCGGGACACCATCGTCAGGCTTACGAGCGAGCCAAGTCCATGGGAATTCAAGCTGAATGTGAGCGTCTGGGCGCGGATCATCTTCTGTTACTCGGTAACGTGGCTCGTTTGAGCGGTAACGCAGAGCACGCCGCCTACGCGTACAGTGCGTTGAGAAGGCGTTTCGCCGCGAGCACACACGCGGCCCGTGCAGCCTTCTCCCTAGGCCGGTTGGGAGTCAAGTCGGAGCCTGGCCGCGCCGCGCAGTGGTTCGAAACGTATCTGAAGGAAGAACCGAACGGCCCCCTCGCACAGGCAGCCTCCGATTGGCTGTTTGAGCTTGCAGCAACGAGCGGCGAAGTCGAACGCCTGCGGGCGCGTGCCCGTAGCTATCTGGACACTTACCCCAATGGAGCCCATGCCAACGATGCGCGCCGCGTGCTGGAGAGGTCGTCGGCAGAGCACTAAGCCGTGATTCGAACAATCCTCTTGACAGCTCGCGTGTGCTTGCTCCTGCTTGTGAACGATGCACGGGCCGCAGAGGCGCTCCAGGTGATAGTCACAGGCCATGGCAGTCCAGAGCTCGCCCGAAAGCTACGAGCGGAGGTTAGCTATGCAGGGTTTCTCGTGTCGGATGACGTTTCCGCCGCACGCGAAACGACCAATTCCCCCGACCTCTCTGCCGCAGCGAAGCTGAGCGTCTTGTCCGCTGACCGCGTCATGTTGGAGTTTTCGCGACCGGAAGGGGACACTGTGGAGCAGCGTGTGCTCGCGTCACTCCCAGGCGAAGGTGACTCCTTCGCGCTCAGAGTCGTCGAGCTATTGCGCGCTCGCCTTGTTCATCTCGGGTGGCAACTGCCCGACGACGCCGACACAGGTCCGCTACCGATAGGCACTGCGAAGACTGACTTACCTGACATCGACGAGCGCCAGCACACCCGCACGCCGGACAAAGTAACCGCACCCCAAGCATTTGATTCACTCACCGTGTGGCTTGCAGGAGGTGCCACTGTGTCCACCGCCGTTGGTGGCCTGGATGTTATGCCACACGTTCAATTCATTCTTCGCGCTGAGGTTGCGTCTGCATGGGGCGTTAGCCTGGGGGCATTCCAACCGCTTGCTTTCGCAGAAGTCGAGGGTGAGGAGGGTGAGGCGCAGGTTGCGTGGCACGCGGTGACTGCCGCGGCGTACGCATCACTACCCCTTCGTCCCCCCTGGTTCGCGCAGGCCGGCGCGGGTGCCGGCCTGTTCCTGCTCGACGTTCGCGGTGAGGCGTCAGAAGGCTACACGGCACACCGAGACGAGTTCGCTACAGGGTTGGGATACGTGGAGCTGGGTGTCGGTGCCTACCTCTGGGAGAGGCTCCGGCTGCGCGCAAGTGCAACGAGCGGGGTAACCGCCCCGCGCCCCGTAGTGAGATTTGACGAACGCGAAGTCGCGACCCTCGGACGCTTGTATGGCAGTGTCGGGCTTTCACTCGAGGTAGGGCTGGGCGGTCCAACAACACCACCATGACGAACCTCGATAGCTTCAACTCCGTCCGTGCACTGGGGAGCGTTTTGGCGCTACAAGTCGTACTGGCGTGTGGAGACATCGAGAGCGATGTCATCGTCCGAAACATCGCAGTATCGTGCAGCTCGGACACCGACTGCGGCGACGACGAACCCCAGTGCGACGCAGAGTCGCGACGCTGCGTCGAGTGTCTCGACGCACGAGATTGCCCAGATTCACGCGTTTGCACCTCGCCCGCTGGTACATGCGTGGCCGGCTGCGCAGAGACTGGCTGCAAAGATGATCTACCCATTTGCGACGCGAGCGGCTCCTGTCGGGGTTGCAACACCGACAGCGAATGCCCCGCGAACTCGCCGCACTGCGCCAATGACGGAATGTGCCTGACTTGTCTCACGACGAATGACTGTGAGGACTCAGACGAGCCATTCTGTGGACCCGTCGGTGAGTGTGTGGAGTGCACCAGCGACGGCCATTGCGACGACAGCGACGAACGTTGCAGCGTGCTCCTCGGCGAATGCGCCATCCCCTGCTCAGCAACTGACGAGTGCGATTCTGAGGATCCGATATGCGATCTGGATATCGGCTTCTGTGTCGAATGCCGAACAGACTCGGACTGCGAAGCGGACGAACGTTGCTTAGCCTCGGAGTGCGATGACGACGATGACGACGATGACGATGATTGACGGCGTTCAAGAATTCGCCTCAGTGATGAAAGCTGCCAGCGCCCGAGTTGCAAGACTCTGACATCGGCACCAACAGGTCTTGGAGAGGCAAACCGCCAGCGCTAGAGCTCTTCTACGAGTTTCGAGATGCTCACGCCATACGCGTTCGCAAGCTTGGAGAGAGTGCTCAGCCTGGGGTCCAGGCTGCCGCGCTCGATCTTTTGGTAGTGGGACAGAGAGAACCCATGCACCCGCACCATATCCAGCTGGGACAACCCGGCCTTATGGCGAAGTGCGCGACACCGCTCGCCGAAGCGAGTTTCAAGGGGCTTCACCGAGCTGTAAGTTAGTTCACCCTACGTCAATTTAGAATACGTCACATTTGACGTAGGCATGTCGCCTTCGTATGCTGCCAGTAGGAAATGCGGGGAGGCGGGGCTTTGGAGCTGGACATAGCGGGGCAAACCGGGTGCCGGGCAGTGGCGTCAGTGACTCATGTCGTCGAAACTCGTCCGCCGTGCCAGACTTGGTCGCGGCGTGAAGAGTCCCCTCGGTTGACTCAACGCCCGTCGATGCTGGTACTGGACAGCGACCGTGCGGCCCGCCTCCATTTCGACTACCTCGTGGGCGGTTGGCGGGTGGTTCAAGCGACATCCGTCGCGGGTGCCATAGAGGTGATTCGCAATCGTCCTGTGGACTTGGCGTTCGTCGAGTTCGAACTCCAGGACGGGTACGGCACGTCGGTCCTGCGGGAGCTCAGCGAACGTCAACCGAATGCGGTGCGGGTGCTCATGTCTCGAAACAGTGCGGTTCCTCGCGTGGCTGATGCGTCGCTGGCGCATCTTTTCTTGATCAAGCCATTCGACCCAGGAATCGCGCAGAGCATCGCTCGGGCAGGCGCCCAGGGCGCTATCAGCTTGCGGTACTAATCCAATGTTCAGTACCATGCGTCAATGTTTGCTACGTGGTCTAGCGACTCGAGTCTCACACGTCCCCATTGCCGGGCTGAGGTCGGGCTCATCGTGAGTGAGAAGGGACCGACTGGTTGGACACGGATTCGCGATGCCCAGGGCGGTGCGAGGCCCCGGCAAGTGGCGTCAACGGGGATGCGGATTCCCGCGACGGTTCAGCGAAAAATCGAGCAAGGAGCACGGTATCAGGAGCTACTCGCACGCCTGTTGGAGCTCAGCGCCCAGCTACAGGGGACATTGACTCGCGAGCAGCGCGCACTGTGGCTGAGATTAGAAGACGTACTCTTCGAGTATGCGCAGGTAATGGCAGAGGCTCACTACGCCGCCGGACGAAGCACCCGACGGACCGCTCAGCAGATCGAGGGGCCAGGCGATCGGGAATCGTTCACATGGGATCCCTCTACAGAGGAGCTTCCAGTATCCGAGCGGGAGGGACGCCCGTTCAGGAAAGGGTGAAGCGAGTCAGCTTGCCATGCTGATGAGCGACTTCGTGCAGGCTAAGCGCCGTCATTCTACCGGTACAGCTCATTCTGCGGGGACTGCCTCGGGTGCACGCGAGGAGCGCAGAGTCCGTGTCCAGGCGCTGACACGCTCGAGGTACAAGAACAACACGGGGGTAACGTAGAGGGTCAACATCTGGGAAAACAAGAGGCCTCCCACGACAGCAACTCCCAGCGGCTGTCGCGATTCCGCTCCGGCACCAATGCCCAAGGCGATGGGCAACGTACCGAACAGCGCGGCCATCGTGGTCATCATGATCGGTCGAAAGCGCACGACGCAGGCGCGGTGAATCGCCTGTTGCGGCGGCGCGCCCTCCCGCATCGCTTCCACCGCGAAGTCGACCATCATGATGCCGTTCTTCTTCACTAGCCCCACCAGCAAGATGATGCCGACGAAGGAGTACACGTTGAGCTCGATGTCGACGAGCATCAGCGCGACGACAGCGCCGAGGCCTGCGAATGGCAGCGCCGAGAGGATCGTCAAGGGATGCGTCAGACTCTCATACAGGATCCCGAGCACCAGATAGATCACGAAGATCGCCACCAGTAGCAGCAGCCCGAGCCCTTGAAACGAGGATTGAAACGCTTCTGCCGCGCCTGCGAACGCTATGGAAATGCCGTCGGGCAAGACGTCTCGCGCCGTGCGCTCCGCGACGACGACGGCTTCTCCCAGGGAGTGCCCGGGTGCCAAGTTGAACGACAGCGTGACCCCCGGAAGTTGACCTGAGTGACTGACGCTCAGCGGCCCGACGCTCTGACGAAGACTCGCCACCGAGCTGAGCGGCACCAGCGCATCGCTTGCAGATCTGATGTACAGGCCAGCGAGCGAGCTTGGCTCTCGCTGCGTTCGTGGATCCAGCTCCAAGAGTACCTGATAGCTAGCGTTACTGGCCAAGATGGTCGATATCTGGCGAGGACCGTAGGCACTATAGAGCGCGTCTTCGATAGCCGCCGCGGAAAGCCCCAGCGCAGCCGCACGATCGCGATCGATGTGTACGTCGAGTGTTGGGTTCTCCAGTAGTAGGTCACTCGTCACGTCGGTGAACAAGCTGGAACTCTTCAGTGCGGCTTCGAGCTTGGGCGCGTGTTCATAGAGCGAGGCCACGTCGTTCGACTGCAGGGTGAGTTGATACTCGCTCTTCGTGAGCCTTCCACCGATTCGAATTGGTGGTGGCAAGCGAACAAACGTCTTCATGCCGGGTACGTCGGCGAGTTTCTCGCGGAGATCGGTAGCGACCTGCTCGGCGCTGCGCAGTCGATCCGCGCGGGGCGTCAGCCGAACGTACATGTTACCCAGGTTCGAGCCCCCACGATTACCCCGAGAACCCACTGTCGACATGAATGCGGCGACGTCGGGATCCGCTTGGACGATGCTCGCTACCTCCTGTTGGCGCTCCACGACCTGCGCGTACGAAATCCCTTGCACCGCTTCGCTCTCGATGAACAGCTGGTCGATGTCTTCGGTCGGAAAGAAGCCCTTGGGGATGGTCTGAAACAGCCAGAGCGTTGCGCCCAAGGTGAGCGCCGTTCCAAGCAACGTCCAACGACGATGTTGCAGCACACTACCCAGAGTGCGATCGTAAATTTCTGACGTTCGATCGAGGAACGCCTCCACTCGCATCGAGAACCAGCCCGGAGCCCGCCGCGTCGACGGGGCTCGCATGCGAGCGGCCAGCATGGGCGTCAGAGTGAGCGAAACGAACGCCGACACCAGGATCGCCACGGCGATCGTCACTGAGAACTCGCGGAACAGGCTGCCGACGATTCCGCCCATGAACAAAAACGGCACGAACACGGCAACCAGCGAAATCGTCATCGAGACGACCGTGAACCCGACCTCCTTCGAGCCGTCCTTTGCCGCTTGAAGTGGTGTCTTGCCCATCTCCATATGGCGGACGATATTTTCGAGGACCACGATTGAATCATCGACCACGAAACCCACGCTGAGCGTGAGCGCCATCAGCGACAGGTTGTTCAGGCTGAAGCCGAACAGATGCATCGCTCCGAACGTGGCGAAAATTGCCAGCGGCATCGACAAGCTCGGGATCAAGGTCGCCGATAGCCGGCGCAAGAACAGCAAGATCACGAGTACGACCAGTACGAGCGTGAACAGCAGCGTCAGCTCGACGTCGTGGACCGCTTCCTTGACGGTTTGTGACCGATCGAACAGCAGTGAGACCTCGACCGAGGGCGGAATCTCTTTCTCGAACTTGGGAAGGAGCGCCTGAATCGCTCGAACGACTTCGACGGTGTTTGCGCCCGGTTGCTTTCGGATGCCGAGGACGACTGCACGCTCCACACTCTCGGGGTTGCCGCGCCACGCCGCAGTCTTGTCGTTTTCGACGCTATCGAGTACTCGCCCCACGTCTTCCAATCTGACGGGCATTCCTCCGCTGTAGGCGATGACGACGGAGCGATAGGCTTCAGCGTTCATCAGCTGACCGTTGGTTTCGATGGTGAACGCCTTGCTGCTGCCTTCGAGTGTACCCGTCGGAAGATTGACGTTCGCTCCCTGCACGGCCAGCACGACTTCGTCGAGGCCGATGTTTCGCGCCGCGAGCTGGTCCGGATCTACTTGAATGCGGACGGCATACTTTTGAGGACCGAATACTTGCACTTGGGCAACGCCCCGCACCGTCGAGATGCTCTGTGCAAGTCGTGTTTCGGCGTACTCGTTGACCTCATACAACGGCAACGTGCTGGAGCTGACCGACAGGATGAGGATCGCCTGATCTGCGGGATTGACCTTGCGGTAGCTCGGAGGCGTGGTCATGTCGCGGGGTAGGCGAGGCAGCGCACGTGAAATCGCGCTCTGCACATCTTGCGCCGCCGTGTCGAGATCGCGTTCCAGGTCGAACTGCAACGTGATGTTCGTAGAGCCGAGCGAACTTTGTGAACTCATCGAGTCCAGTCCGTCGATGGCCGAGAACTCGTTTTCTAGTGGCGTTGCGACGGCGGCCGCCACGGTCTCTGCGCTCGCGCCCGGCAGCAATGCGGAGACCTGGATCGTGGGAAAGTCGACATCAGGTAGCGGACTGACGGGCAGCTTGAAGTACGCCATCAGCCCGAACACGAGCATGGCAATCATCACCAAGGACGTAGCAATGGGGCGAACGATGAACGGATGTGAGATGTTCATCGCGGTTTCTCGGTTGGGCTTACGAGAAGCTCGTCGTCCGTCTTGACGCTGACCTCGACGCCATCTTTCAGTCTCACGAGTCCATCCACGACGACCCGTTCACCCGGGGAGAGCCCTTCCTCGACGATGGCCAACGTTGCGGTTCGTCGGTGTACGGTCACTCGCTTGAAATGGGCCTTGTTCTGGTCGTCGACGACGAACGCATACGCACCATCTTGGCCTTCCGCAACCGCCGCCTCCGGTACGACGGTCACGTCTTTCTCGACGTCGAGTACCAGCACCACATCCACGAAGCTGCCGGGCCAAAGCTCCTGCTGGGTGTTGGGGAAGGTCGCCTTGAGGGTCAATGTTCCGGTCTCGGAATCGACGCTGTTGTCAATGAAGGTCAGTTGGCCTTCAGACGCCTTCGCTTCGTTTCCTCGAGGGGTGGCGCGGACGCTCAATGGCCCTTTCGTGAAACGCTCACGCAGTTTCGGCAATAGCTCTTGGTTGATGGTGAAAGCTACCTTCACTGGAGACAGCGTTCGAATCACGACCAACGGATTCGGATCGTTCTCCTGCACGACGTTGCCAGCGTTCACCAACAGCCTTCCCGTTCGCCCCGAGATGGGCGAACGGATCGTCGAGAATTGCACGTTCAGGCTGGCGCTCGCGATCTTGGCGCTGGCAACCTTTGCCGCTGCTGCCGAGGATTCCGCGTCCGCTTGCCGTCGAGCGGCCTCTTCGTTGCTCACGAGCCCTTCTCGCGCCAGCGTGCGATAGCGTTCTGCCTCCGATTTTGCCTGTTCGGTCAGCGCTTGGGCCCGCTGCAGCTCAGCGCGGGCCGCCGCGAGAGTCGCGTCGTAAGGACGGGTGTCGATCGTGAACAACGCATCGCCGCGCTCGACCAGATCCCCCTCTTCGAACTCCACCGCAGTCACACGCCCCGTCACTTGCGGAACGATCGCCACGGTATTCAGCGCTTCCACCGTGCCAATGGCCCGGACTTCCAACGGCACGTCCTCTTTGGAGACGACGCCCAAGCTCACCGGGGCGAGTTGCGGCGCAGGCTGTGAGTCGGCTTCGGCACTCTGGCATCCCAACGGTTGTGCCGCTATCGGCAAGGTGGCGGCACATGCCACCAGAATCCGGGACCAACTCGACCGCGCGCGCACGGGGGAGTCATCGGGTCCAGCCTTGTCCCCAATCTTTCAGAATTGTGTAGGAATGTGTCGGCTGCTGGGAAGGTTCGCCGAGCCGTGTACGCTTGGGGTCTCCCATGCACAGTTCTCCGGTTCATGTCGTCTTGGTTGAAGACGATCGGAAAATCGCCCGCCTGACCCAGGAGTATCTCGAAACTCACGGGGCCAAGGTAACGTGGGCGGCAGACGGGGAGTCTGGTCTCCATGCTGCCCTGCGCCCGGACTGTGACGTCGTCGTACTCGATCTGATGCTGCCCAAGCGTGGTGGCTTTGAAGTCTGCCGGGCCATCCGTGAACGTTCGCATGTCCCCATCATCGTGGTGACGGCGAGAGTTGAGCTTGCTGACCGAGTGCTCGGGTTGGAACTCGGAGCGGACGACTACGTCACTAAGCCGTTTTCTGCGCGCGAGCTGCTGGCGAGGATTCACGCGCTGGTTCGGCGCGCTCGCGGCCAGGCGGGACCAGCAGACGTGCTGAAGGTAGGCGAGCTGACCATCGATAGCGCCGGTTGCCGGGCCACGCTCTCAGGTCGCGAACTTGCTCTCACCTCGTACGAATTCGCGCTCCTGCGCGTGCTTGCCGAAAATGCCGGGCGTGTTCTGACTCGAGAACAGCTGCTCGAGCGAGCCAAAGGTGGAGCTGACGAAGCCTTCGATCGCTCGATCGACGTCCGTGTTTCGCGCTTGAGACACAAGCTAGGAGACGAATCCCGACAGCCGCGCATGCTCAAGACGATCCGCGGTGCGGGCTACATGTTGGTCGCTGAGCCCCTACGGGAGCCCTCGTGATGCGCCCGATGAAACATCGATTAATCTGGCGCATATACTTGTACGGCATGGTCATGTTGGTGCTCTTCATCGCGGCCAGTTTGGCGGTCGGGCGCTACGTGATCCAGCCTGCGCTAGAGGTGCCCAATCGCCCTAGCACCACGTGGATCGCGTGGCACGTGGCGGACATCCAAGACGAACCCGAGCGTCTACGAGCCGAGCTTGACGACCTTCGAGAACGTGTCGGAGTTCAAGTCAGCCTGTTCACGCCGGATGGGACGCTCGTTGCATCGAGTGCGCCGTCGCCACCATCACCCTTGGCGCCTGAGACGCTCTCCAAGCTGGTTGTTCAGGAGACGCACTTCGAGAACGGGCACGGTCGCGTGGCGATCGTCGGCGACGACGGGAAGCTCGAAAACTACGTGCTGGTGAAGTATCCACAGGTTTCGACGCTGACGACGGCAGCGGGGCAGCTGGTCGTTGCGCTGCTCGTCATCGCGTTGCTCGCGGTACCCCTCGCGCGATCCGTGGTGCGACCCGTGGAGCGACTGGCTGAAGTGACGCGCGCGTTCGGCAGCGGCGATCATTCCGCCAGGTATGGTTTGCGCGAGCGTCCCGACGAGGTAGGCGATCTCGCCCTCGCGTTCGACGAGATGGCGGAACGCGTCACCGCGTTGCGACGTGCGGAGCTCGAGTTGCTCGCCAACGTGTCTCACGAGCTTCGCACGCCTCTCTCCCGCATCCGCCTCGCTCTCGAACTGATCTTGGAAGGTGACGTGCACAAGGCCAGGGCGCACGTCGAGGACATTGCTGAGGAACTGGAAGAACTCGAAACCCTAGTCGACGACGTGATGACCACCGCCCGTCTGGATTCTACCAGGAACTCATCAGCAGAAGGGGTGCCGCTGTTGCGTCGAGAGTCACTTTCCAGCCGAGAGTTGCTCGCCACCGCAAGCGAGCGTTTCCGCGCCGTTCATCCAGAAAAGCAACTCGACCAACGCATGTGTGAAAGCGAGGTCACCCTGCACGCAGATCCCGTTCTGCTTCGAAGAGCGATCGACAACCTGCTCGACAACGCAACGAAGTATTCCGAACCACAATGGCCAGTCGTGTTGGAGAGCAACACCCGCGACGCACATTTCCAGATTCGTATCATCGACCGCGGCATCGGAATATCCAGAGGCGAGTTGGACAGAATCTTCGAGCCGTTCTATCGCACGGACGGAAGTCGAGCCCGCACCACTGGTGGCGTTGGTCTCGGCCTCGCTTTGGCCAAGCGCATCATCGAGGCCCACGGTGGCTCGATACACGCGAGATCCGACCTCGGCCGCGGGAGTGTGTTCATCGTGAACCTACCCTGCGAGGGCGCATTGGGTATCTAGTGGATGTTTCGCGGCCCGCTCGGCGGTTCAGCGTCGTTTGCAGGGACAAGGGACAGGGTAGGAATGGCCAATGAAGGTGGGGCGTCGGGCGCTTTCAGCGAACGCCCTGCCCTCGAGAGCGCCAGCGCGGTAAGCACAGCAAACAGCACCACCCACCCAACGGGTTCGTAGATCGCGGAGCGGAGACCAACGTTCCAGCCCGACAGCAGGTACGGCAACCCGGCACATAGTGTTAGCGTCACGTTGGCGATGGCTCCTGGGTACACGCTCTTGGTGTGTAGCCGAGTCCAGCCGAGGATTGTTCCAAGTAGGAGACAGATGACGAAGAGGCATCCCCCCTGCAATGCCGCGCCAAGTGTGTCGAGTTGACCGTAGCGCGTAAAGAAGAGCACGGGTGCGTACCACAGCCCCCAGAGTGCTCCCTGGATCAGCAGTCCAGCTTTGACGCCAAACCGGCGAGTAACGCGATACAGGAAGTACCCTCTCCAAGCGAACTCTTCGCCGAAGGTCTGAATCCAGACAAGCACAACCGTCGCGGCGAACGCAGCCACTACTAGGAGCGCTACCAAAGGCGATGGGGCCAAGGCGGACAACTCTGGTTCCACCGGTTGCAGCAGAGGCGAAGGTGGAAGTACGCCCAGCGTGATAGCTACCCCCGCGACCGCCGTGGCTGACGCAACCAAGGCTAGAGCCCCCCCAGTGCCGATCATTGTCAGGTCCGTCCGCGCTGGTGGAAAGCCGAATGCCACTTCATCTGGTGGGTCTATCCATCGTCTGACCACGGAAACCGCCAGGATCGGTTGCCACCCCATCGTTGCCGCATACAGCAAGGAGGTCGAGAGCAACCGGGTTCCCAGCGCGCCGGGACTCACGTTGACTTCGAAGACGCGCAAGGTGGCGGCGACGAGCCAAGTCGACAGGCAGGAAAGCAGAAGAAATGCCGCAATACCGACGGCTTCGGGATCCCTTTTGAATGACGGCATTGGTCCCATACGGAGATGACAACGCTCGAGCGCGCAGACTCAGCCTACCACGACCGCTCGGGACGCGGTTCAGATCAAGTGGCGAGAAGCGTCGTTCGCAGCGTGTCGAGCAAGCGCTGGTAGACGGTCTATGACTGGCGACTCCGAATACGGGGCGGCATGCCCCCTTCGTTTGCTAGGATCGGGTCGATGCCACACGGGACCCGAGTTCGAAAGATCCTAGTCGCGACGGATTTTTCGACGAATAGCTCTCATGCCCGTTCAACGGGCGGGACTGCTTGCGGCCGCGCATCGCGCAGCGGTCCGTCTGATCCAGTCTGACCGACGATCTCCTCGAGCACGACGGAGTTAGCTACCGATCTGCCAACCAGATCGACAGCGCGCTGCAGGCCCGCCTGGAATCGGAGGCAAACGTATTGCGAGAGCGAGGTATCGAAGTAACTGCCAAGGTCGTTCGAAAGGGCCCCCTGGCCGCGATATGTGAGGAAAGCTGACCCGGTTTGATGGACACCCCACGAGGAGGTTATCCTCGGGAGGCGT
>CBFGUG010000129.1:0-17874 GCA_965651905.1 uncultured bacterium
GCACGAGTTAACAACATAGGGAACGAACCTGTCCACTCAAGCGGGGCAACTCCAAACCGCGCTGAGTGTGATCCGCGATCGGTTTTGGATCGCCTTCGTGGATCCATCGGTGCGGTGGCGAGATGAACAGGAGTACTTTCTGGCCTCGAATCGCGCCAAACTCGACTTGCCCGGGGAGGCGGGCAGCAACGCCTTGGGTTTGGCTTGGTTGGACATCGCCGACAAGCACGGCGACTACCTGGCTAGGAAGCGGCAGTTCCTCGAGTCGCATCTACGCGACGCGGGTGGCATCGACACGCGCATCGTGTGGGACGGCGGCCAGAACGACGACAACGCCGCGCTGACTGTATTTCGACACCTGGATAGCGCCACGGTGGTCGAGGGTTGGGTTGGCGAGCCACCGCTCACGGCGTGGCTCATCGACTACCCGTTGCTCGAACGCATCCACTACTTGCTGGTGGCGGACTTCGACGTGTTTGGGAATGTCGGGCACCAGCTCACCACGCGTCTCTACATGGATTTCCTGCGCATGGAAGGAGAGCACAACTTTCTGCTCCTGATGCCAAAAGGCCGACGCCAGCACTTGGCTAATCAATGGTACCGCGGGCTGGAGAAAGATGACCAGCACGAGATAACGTCCATGCTGACGAGTCTCGAACTCGACTCCAACGTTCGCTACGCGACGTCGGAACCTGAACGGGAAATCTGGGAAAAGCTCTCCCGTCGCTTGTCGCGCTCGCGAAGCGAGCTGCACGACGCCAGTGAGCTGCCCGCGCCTGCTCGAAAGATCCCTCGAGCTCCCTCGGAGGCGGCTTCGCTGATGCCAGAAATGACCGTCGTCTCCATCGGCGACGATCGCTACTTCACGATCTTGCGCGATAGCGCGCACTCCAACGTGACGGAGTTGTTCAACGAACAGGAGCGCCGCACGCCCGAGAGAGACGCACTGACCGTCGTCCCCCACGTCGTGGGTGCGTACCCGAACCTGTTCTTGCACGTGGAAGAGGAGGCCCTCGCCGACTTCACCGACGCGCTGGCGAAGACGCGCACCTCTGGCTACTTCGAGGCACTCTTCACGCGATACGGCGTCTCGCGCTGGGAACCGGGCTTCTGGGCCCACATCGACCGCGTGCACGAGGCGATCGCCTCGCGCGGTGCCGTCGAAGCAGGACTGCTGGATCTCAACCGCCTGACCGCGCACTGAGTCGAGCTGCGGCCGCGCCCAACTCCGCCGGACACGCCTCAGCCGCGCGCGCGACGATCGAAGTGAGGCGGCTAGCCTCGGCTCGAGGCAAGTTGTCACGCACACTCACCTCGTACGCCGAGCGGCGCGCCCCCGCTGCAGCTCAGAACAGCTGGATACGACTCCCCGTCGCTTGGCTCGGGGCTTGCTAAAGACTCGCCCGCAATGACGCCGATAACGGACGCGGAGATCGTAGTGGTCGACAACCCCTCCAACGTCGAACGCCTTTTTCGAGAGCGAGCGACCGTGGCGCACGAAGAGGAGAGCCACGTGCTGTGCCGCCTCCCACACGAGGCTCGTAGGGACTTTGCCCAGCGCGTTTTGGAGCGCGCGACAGCCCTGAAAGAGACTCACTTCGTGCGCTTGTCGTTCTTCGGCGCTGAGTCGACGGAGTTCAGTGACCACGTCCTTCGCCAACTGCGGCTCGACCGCTCGAAACAGCGGGCCCCTTCGTCTTGCAGGAACGTTACCGAGCACGTCACTGAGCCGCTGAGTGGCTAGTCCGAGTGTGGAGTTGGTCGGCTGGACCAGTTCGCTGGTCCTGGTGTTCACTCTGGGGTCCCAGGTCCGCAAACAGTGGCGTTCGGGAAATAGTCAGGGCGTCTCCGTCTGGCTGTTCGTCGGGCAAACGGTAGCCTCGGCAGGCTTTTCGATTTACAGCCTGCTCTTGGGTAACTGGGTCTTTCTGGCAACGAACTTGGTGCTGCTTGGTAACGCGCTCCTCGGACAATGGGTGACGTGGCACCATTCGCGTCGGCACGCCGCTCGCTCGAGCCAGCAGCAGTACGGCGAGTAACTCGAGCTTCGACGTTAGGGAACCTCGCGACGTCAGTCGCTGGGCCCTGACGCGTTGATCTCTTCTGGCTTTTCGGCGATTCCAGGCAGCCAGATCGCCTGAGCCAAACTGGGTCGTCGAGAGCGTTCCACGAGATCCAACTCGACCGAGCGTCCCTGTCTCGCTGATTCGTGGATGGCCTCGATGATGCGCACGTCCGCCAGGCCTTCTTCACCGTTCGGTTCTGGGTCTTGCCCTAGCTGGATGCAGCGCGCGAAGTAGACGAGCTGAGCGCCAAATTGGTCACGCTTGGAAGCTTCCTCGCGACGATGCTCACCTGAGCCCGTAAACAGATCGAACCACATGTCCTTGGCGTAGTCGTAGGCGTTGTGCACAACCACCTCACCTTCCGTACCCACGACTCGAAAATCACCTGTACGTGTTGCCCCGAAGCTCGACGTAAACTGTGCACACTCACCACCCGGAAAAGACAAGATGGCGCTCGTCATCTCGTCGCACTCCTGGAATCGCTCGTCGCGGCCCCGGGTTGATCGAGCAAGCACTTGCGTGGGCTCGCTGCGAAACAGGTAACGTGCTGCGTTGATGCAATATACCCCCATATCGAACACGCTACCGCCCCCTTGGTTCACCCGCTCCAGACGAACGTCGCCGGGTTTCACGTTCTGACAGAACACCGACGAAAAAAGCCGTGGCTGACCTATCGCTCCGTCTCGAATCAGCTTGGACACCGCCAAGTTGATGTGTTCGAAGTGCAGTCGGTAGGCAATCATCAAGCGGACGCCTGCTTCCCGGCACGCGTCGATCATGGACTCGCACTCTTGGGCCGTGGGAGCCATGGGTTTCTCACAAAGCACGTGGACACCACGACGCGCCGCACGCAGCGTGTAGTCAGCGTGCAAGTGGTTCGGAAGGGCAATGTACACCGCATCCACCTCCCCAGACTCGAGCAACGAGTCGTAGTCGTCGTAGTTGACCAGACGGGACACGCCGTAACGCTTCCCGAGCTCTTCCAACTTTTGCGCGTCGCGGGAGACCAACGCCGCCAGCTGACAATTGCTCGTGTTGGCGAACGCAGGCAGCACGGCTGCCTGCGCGATGTGTCCGAGCCCAACGACTGCGAATCGCGTCTTTTCGTTCGCCATGAGTTAGTCCTTTGGACCGCTGCAGCGAAAGAGATGCTCAGTAAGTCGCCCCGCGATGGGCGGCAGCGTCATTACCCCCTGGGGAGTGAGCCTTTCCGAGCGCTCGTTCACTGGCGTCCTTGGCGTCTTCGATCACTCGGTTTCCCAGCTCTGCAGCCTCGTTCGCCAAGTTCTCCGCGCCTTCCTTGATTTTCTGTCTGGTCTCGCGACCCGACGAGGGAGCGAATAGCAGCGCGGTGCCAGCACCGACCATGGCGCCCGCCCCGACCAACGCCAGACGTTCTAGAAACTTGGACCTGCGGCGCTCGAGTCCGATGACGCCAAGCGCATTATCCATCGTGAGTGAATGAATGCTTCGAGCCACGGGTGCTGCAGCAATGGCCGCACCCAACGAAATCAGACTGTGTCGCATGTTCATGATGTTTTCCTCATTTCACTGTATTTCATTGTGGTTCTTCCGCGGTCGTTCCGATCAGCTCGGCAATGACACGGAGTGTGTTCGAACATGTGTCTTGCACCGCTCGTGCCAGCGCGAAGAAACTCGCTCGACGCGGCGCGCGACGCAGATGACGGCTGGATTCGCGCGTTCTGAAACGCCCTAGCTGATCATCGAAGCGATCGACGCAGCGTCATCTGGCCACAGTTGTTGCGAGCGCGAGTCACAATGGCGACGCGTGAGCGCGAGAACGTCGACGGGTGTTCAGCGTGACAAACCCCACCCAACGTCGTCATGTCGGGTCCTTCTTGCCGTCGATCATCGCGATCCGCTTCAAGAGCCTGCTCCGCAACGCGGGCACTCGCATCGCCAGAGAAGCCAACCTCAACGTCACTGTGACACGTCGTGCTGACCCGCCGAGCAAGAGACGGGTTGCCTTGTCGGTGAATGCGTTGACACCTGAGCGGATTTCCTCTCGGCGACGTTCGAACTCGCCGAGGCGCTCTGGCTGGTTCGTCTCTAGCGCCAAAGAGAGCACGCGAGACAGAACTGCGGCGTCTTGGATCCCCGAGTTCATTCCCTGACCACCCACTGGACTGTTGAGATGTGCTGCGTCACCCGCCAAAGCGATCCGCCCGCGAACGAAGTGCGAGCTCAGTCTTCGATGCAAGGTAAACTCGCTTTGCCACACCATGTCGTAGTCACTGCTCGACTCGACGGTGGTGAACAGGTAGCGCGCGGCGTCTTCGACGCGCTGGTCGAGCGGGACCTCGCTTGCGTCGTTCCCCCACGGCAGGATCAATCTCCAAAGCGTCGGACTGATACGAAGCCCGACTGCGATACCGCCACGGGCTCGAATCCTCGGGAACGCGAAATCGGCGTCTCGCTTCAGTTCGAGATCCGCCAACGCGGCCCGAACCGCGTACGTTTCTCCTTCGAGTGTCGCGTCGATGGCAGCTCGAACGGTGCTGTGGGCGCCATCGCAGCCGACCACGTAGCTGCTCGTCGTCACGGTGGGCCCACCAACGCCAAGCCAGGTGACTTTGGCGTGTTCTGCGTCTTGACTGACGGCCGTCACCTCTGCGGAGAACTCCACGCGAGCTGTCGGCTGCTTCTTCAGTGCGTCGCACAGCAGCCGTTCGGTTTCCGACTGCGGGAGGATGAGAAGTCTCGCGTATGCCGTCGCTCGGTCGAGCTCACTGAGGTCGAAGTGGATGGCGTCGCGACGCGTGTCGACATTCCACAGTGCGAGGCGCCGCACGACGATACTGCGCTCGACGAACGTATCGAGCACTCCTAGCCCGGCTAGCACCTCCTGTGTACCGGGCCAGATTACGGGCGCCCGTGAGTGCTCGGCAGTTGACGGCCTTTTCTCGAGCACCAAAACGTCGTGTCCCGAACGAGCCAGGCTCAACGCCAGGCTCAGGCCGACAGGTCCGGCTCCAACCACTACCACGCTCGCCCTCTGCACTATCTAGTCCTCCGCTTCCTGCGCCCGCCGCGGGTGTGATCCGCCATCCACCCGTTGCAACCTAGCTCGGGCACCAACGCCAAACAACCGCCGAGACGTTACGACGGCGACAGTGTCACTCGCCGAGCGCGTGCATCTCATCCTGGGTTCAATGTCGCACGTCACCCAAGTGCGTGCAATTGGTGCACACACGGTGATTCACCAGTCGACATCCGCGGAGTCAGCAGACACGGCATGGCTGTTGCAAAATGGCTGTTGCAAATGCGAGGCCCAAACTCTACGGCGTGGCTCGAGGAGCCACATGGAGGAACATCATGAAACGTACGAATACGATAGCGATTGCTTGTCTTTGTGTTGGATTCGCCGCGTGTGAAGAACGGCGTGTGCATGACGAGACACGGGGCGAAACCGCCCCAACAGAGAGAGAAGAGCGAGACCAGACCATTGCCACCGAATCGAAGAAAGACGTCGCGGATGACACGGCGGAACAGGGTGTCGCGGAAGGTAAAGACATGGATCCAGAAGAGGTTGCTGAGGAGGCAGATGACGCCAGCAACCTGGTCAGCGACGCCGCAATGACAATCGAACGCATGAAGAGCGACAGCAGACTCGCCACACTGATGGGCATGTCGAAGGGTGTCTTCGTCGCCCCGAACTTCGGGCGTGCTGCACTAGGCGCGGGCGTGCAAGCTGGTGAGGGCGTGTTGCTGACGCGTTCCGACACCAAGTGGGGCGATCCGGTCTTCTACAACGTCGGTGGTATCAGTCTCGGTGCGCAGCTCGGCGCGGAAGGGGGTGACATCGCACTGATCTTGATTTCGGATGAAGCGATCGAGTCGTTCAAGGGCGACGACACCTTTACCATCAATGCAGACGCCAAACTGACGCTCGCCGACTACTCCAAGCTCGCCGAAACGAACTTGGGTAAAAACGAGGACGTAGTTTTCTGGTCGGGAACCAAGGGGCTGTTCGCCGGGATCGCGCTCGGTGTGACCGACATCGCGTGGGACGAAGACGAAACGGCTGCCTACTACGGCAAAGGCACATCGTTTCAGAGTCTGTGGAACGGAAAGGCCAATGCCCCCCCAAACAGCGAGCTGACGCGCGCTCTCTCCGACATCTGACGTAGACATCACGCGGGGGCATTCACCTGAAGATGCGGCGTGGGAGACCACCACTGGGGTGGAGTCTCCGCCACGCCGTCCAGGTGTGAATGCAGATCGGACACATGAGGCACGACGCGACACTCGCGGCGGTGGGACTCATACGTCTTCCACCGCGCAAGACTCCTGTGATGCGGGCAACGTCGATGGCGGCGCGCAGGCCGATGGCGGGGCTGAGGCCGATGCTGGATCGAACTCCCGCAACTGGGGTCGTTGGCCCCGCTGAGAATAGCGGCAAGGCACGACGCGCGCGAGCGTCGCTGGCGTCCGTCGCCGCGTGAGCGACCGAGCGAACCTCGACCGGGCACCCGTCATTACCAGTACCCCTGCGGGGTGACGGGTTGCCCGAGCGCGGCCACGAGAAACACATGGCACGCGGCAAACGTGCGTTCACGGATGGGGCTCAGGCCAGCTGCCAGACCTTCAGCGCCTCTTCGAAAGTGTTGAGGTGTAGCTGAACGACGCGAGGAATGCTCCCGTCACTTTCGATCTGGTAGCCGCCCGCCAAATTCCAGGTGAGTGGGATGTCGAGCTCTCGCGCGATGGTGAACATGATGCGATCGCGTTCACGCATCTGCTCGCTGGTGAGAAGCCCGCCCAACGGGTCGTCCACATGGACGTCAGCACCCGCTTGATAGATGATGAGCCCGGGCTCGAACGCGGTGAGTTCGCCCCAAAGCGCTCGCATGGCGGCCAGGTATTCGTCCGCCTGTTCTGGGTGTTTGAATCGCTCGCCGAGACTGACGTGGAGCACGCGCGTGGACAAGTCTAGTGCGTCGATGATCTTCTGGGTACCGTCACCGTAGTGATAGTCGGCGTCGATTATCGCTACCTTGGACAAACGCTGCTCGTCGATTAACTTCACAGCCGTCAACATCAGTCCGTTGAACGTGCAAAACCCTCGGCTTGCGCTCGGGCCCGCATGATGAAAACCCGAGGTGAGCGAAGCACTGATCCCATCATTGAGCGCAATGACGCCCGAGCAGTAACACGCACCACTGGTGTATGCGAGCGACCTAGCCACCGACGACGACATCGATCCGAACCCGTTGCGCCGCTTCAACTCGAGAACGTCCTCGACGAACTGAGGGTCGTGCACCTTGCTCAAATCGCTGAGTGCAGCTGGCTCGGGAGGGATCATCTCGATTGGCCAATCCGTCGACAGTAGCGCCTGCGCAACAGCCATCGGCTTTCGGTCACTGGGGGAGGCGCGGCGTTCGGCGTCCGAGACCATGTCAGCGGAGTACGCAACCTTGAGGGACGTGAGCTGTCGAACGGCGTCGGACATGATCGCTAGACTTGGTCTTCTGCCACACGACGCAGTTGCTCGATGGTCGTCTCACCAGGCGCGAACAGGCCGGCTTCCAGCTGAGACTCGAAGTGTGTCGTGAATGCCCTGCTCCGATTCTCGGGAGAGACGGCCAGCGTCGTGAATCTGAGAAAGCGAAACCCGGAACAGCTACCAGCAGGCACTATTTCACCTGGCAGCTCTCGATTGGCACGAAGCACTGCCGACTCCGCGTAACGAACGCCGAATAGACACCCAGGCGGCAAGTGAACACCATTCAACACGAGGGGCGCAACGCTGATGCAAGAATGATCGTCGCCGAGGTTCACTTTCTCCAGCAACAGGGGTTCCCCAGCATCCGACACGACCACGTTGGCGCGCCCTTTGCGACGCACGAACTTGTCGGCAATCTCGAGAAAGTACTTCTCCGCGAGGGGGCAGGTACCAACCTTCAACTGTTCGGGGTAATACGGCAACTGGGTGATTCCGTCACCTGGCGGAGCAGGCAGCACGATGTCGGCGATCAACGCTGCGAGCAATCTACTCTCTTCGAGTTCGAGGTCGTCACACAAAGCGTGCAGCGCCCGCCGCAACAAGAGCACATCAAGCGTGCTCAGCTCGGTTCGCGAAGTAGGTTCCGAATGACGGAGATACGTTGCGCTCTCGGGCGCGCCACTGCGCCAGGAGCCGATAGCGTCCGGGAAGAGCCGGATCGCTGCATCCTTTCGACGCGCCGGGGGAAGGTTCGCGAGAACGGCCAGGTGCCGAGTTGCTTGTGTAAACCCGGAACCGCGTCTCTCCGTACGATGCGAGAAATGCTCGTTCAGCATCTCGACGAGCGTCGGGTTCAAGGGCAGCCCGCGACTGGCGAACACTTTGAGCAGTTCATGCCCGGTTGGATTCCCGTAACTGTCGGGCAGCGCCTCGCTCTCAGCTGCCATGTGCGCATGACCCCTACGTTCCACCCCTCGTTCCCCCGACGACTGAGTATAGCCCTTCTGACCCTCACCGTTAACCTCAAAGTTAGGGGAGCTTTGCGCTGCGGCCTGGGCTACGCGTGTCCTCGTTCCAGCACCCCTTCTCGACACTTTTCTCGCGGTGCGTGTGCATGCTAGCGTTGTTGCTCATGGCGCAGCGAAGGGGGACACGTCGGCGACGGAGCAGCATCTTGCTGCACGCTGCCATACTCTTGATGTGGGCATGTGGGGACGACCAAGCCAACGACGACATCGGCACCTCCGCGGCCGATGACGCTCCGGGCGCGTCGACCTCTGATGACGACCCAAGCTCCAGTGACCCAAGCTCCAGTGACCCAAGCTCCAGTGACCCAAGCTCCAGTGACCCAAGCTCCAGTGACGACGCCGCCGGCACCAACGACTCTGGCGAGATTGACGACTCCAGTGAGACCGCCGAGGATCCTATCGGCGCCGACGACACCACAGGTGGAGACTCGAACGTTGCCCCGATGATTCCGGGTGTCGTCCTGCTAGACGACGGTGAAGACGGTGACAACGCGACGCGCGGTCAGGGCAGCGGCGGAATGTTGGGTTATTGGTATACGTTTGATGATCGCCTCGAATGCGACAACGGCGATCCCACGGGAGAGATCCATCCCGTTCCCGAGGTTCAAGGCGGCAGTTCGTTCAGCATGAGCCGCTACCTGGACGCTGGTGTCGCTCCACCACCAGAAGTAACAAGCGAAACCAACGAGTTCGGCGCGCGTTTTTGGGGCGGCGGTCACAGCTTGTGGGGCGGCGGCCTCGGGGTGGCGCTCAACAATCAGGGCGGCGCGCTGGTGCTATTCGACCTGAATGACCTACCCGCACGCGCGTTGCGATTCTGGGGCAGGAATGCCAGCGGGGAACTGCAGATTCGCGTCCAAATTACAGACGTCTACTCCGAACCAAACCAGGGACTGTGTCAACTCCGCGACCAGGAAACATGTTCACCTGACATGGGCTGTTTGGATTCCCCGACGGTCAGCGTTGCGCTCAGCGACACGTGGACGCTAATCGAGCTACCACTGTCTGAGTTTCGGCGCGAGGGATGGGGCATCTACTTCGACACCTCCGTTCCCGAGACGCTGGACGAGCGCAGGGCGCTGCAGCTGCAGTTCTGGGTGCCCGCCACCGACTCATTCGACGTTTGGATCGACAACGTCGGCTTCACGACAGACGTTACGCAATGAACGACACCCGACCGTCACGCTCGCCAGCGTGTCCAAGTCAGCACCGTTCACAGTGAAATTGGCGGCTGGGTGAGTCCTCGGCGTGGTCCGTGTTCACTCTGGACACGTCTCAGTGTCTAGGCGCCCGCGCAATCCTGCAAGGATTGGCGTTGCTTGCCATTCGAGTCGAAGTTCTCTGCGGCCAACCAGCGCTCGAAGGCTCTCTCGAGGGCTGGCCACTCGCTGTCCAAGATCGAATACCAAGCGGTGTCGCGGTTGCGTCCCTTGTAGACCTGCGCCTGACGGAAGATGCCCTCGAAACGAAATCCGAGCCGCTCGGCAGCACGACGGGAAGGTGCGTTGAGCGCGTCACACTTCCACTCGTATCGACGGTAACCCAATTCAGCAAACACATACTGCATCATCAGGTACATCGCTTCCGTCGCAGCGGTGGTGCGCTGCAGTTCGGGCGCGTAACACAGGTGACCCACTTCGATTGACCCCACCTCGGGAGCGATGCGCAGGTAACTGGCGAGGCCCAACGCAATGTCAGTCTGCCGATCGGCGATCGTGAAGAAACGTGCATCGGTTTCCCGCGCGACGCGCTCGAGGGTCGTTCGATACTCCATGCGCGTAGCAAAGGGTCCGTAAGGTAGGTACGTCCACAAGGCCTCTAGCCCATCGCCACTGAAAACGTGGAAGAGCTTCTCAACGTCACGCTCGAGAGCGAGTGGCCGCACGACACAGCTGCGCCCCTCCAACACCCGGGCGGCGGGCAGTGGACGCTCACACCAGTCGGGAAGCGCAACACCGATGGGCTGCCCCCATCGGTTTCGTCTGTGCTCGGTCATGGCGCAGACAGTATCGGGCACAAGCCGCGTAGCGCAACAGCGACCGACGCTCGTACCTCGTCAGCGAATCAGAATTCGCCTCGGAGTGTTGCTCCGCCAAGTCCCACATCCACACGCCATGAACTGACGACGTCTTCTTCCAACTCTGGATCGTAGCGGTGCGGATCGTCACTGGTCGCGTACAACACGATGCCAGTGGTTATCGCTGCAGCACCAGCCGCCACGCCGAGCCATCCATACAGATCACGGCCGCGCGCATCTTCGACGGCGCTGAGACGCCGGTCGAGTTCGTCGCAGTCGTCACCAGAGCACATGCCGGAGGCCTCTTCGCGTTCAATCTGATCCGCAAACCTGTCGAATCGCTCCTCCGCTCGCTCCTTCTCACCTGCATTCCAGATCAAGAATGCGCCACCCCCCGCCGTCAGCGCGGCCCCAGCACCGATGGTAACCCAAGACAAAACACGCTGAGACTGCGCGTTTTGCACGTAGTCCGCCATGTAACCAGACGTTGGAAACAACGCGACCTCGACACGGGTTGGTGTCTTCGCGACGTTAACCTCTCGTTCAGCGTCGTAGAAGCCGTCTCGCTGCACCTTGATGCGATGCCTACCGAGGGGAAGCCGCATACCGTTGCTGAAGTCGAGACGCGGCTGACCGTTTACCCACACCACAGCGTGAGGCTGATCTACCGAAAGCATCAGCGTGCCAGACGCAGCTGATTGAGTCTCGTCCAATTTCATATCTACATGCAGCTGCCCCACGCTCCCGGGTTGCAGCGCAAGTGTCCTCTTTTCTTCCTCGTACCCCGCGCGACGTAGCGTCAGCTCATGCACCCCGGGCTTGAACGCAACTGAGGACGCGAACGGCGTTCTGCCGATCAGTTCCTCCCCCGCCCACACGTCGACGTCGGGGACGGACGTGGACACCTGAAGCTGTGCGTATTCTTGCTCGAGCGGGATCAGGTTTATCGCGATTTGTTGATGGGCTTGTCCCGCAACCATGACCGGAACACGACGCGGCTCGTAACCCGGCGCAAACACACTCACGACATGACTGCCCGCCGTAACGGGTAGTGGCGGGGCAGGTGCACGTGCGACATCGACCATGTCTACCCGAATGACTGCGTTAGGCACGTTGGTGGCTACTTCGAGCGTTCCGACGCGTTTTGTGTGCTCATCGTAGGTCTGCTTCGCCTTTTCGTAACGTTCCTCGCCCAACACTTCTGGAGCTTCCGTGACGAGGGGCCCAAGCGCCTCGACACTTTCGAGGGAATCGCCCAACTTGGCATGAACCAAACCGATGTTGTAACGAACGAGGTGATGTCCCGTGAGATCGTAAGCTCTCTGAAACTCGACTAGCGCTCCGCGGAAGTCGCCCTGTTCGTACAAGCGAACACCGCGATCGAACCGCCAACGCGCCTCTGCCTTCGCGTCGCTGTCTACAGCTCTGACGGTGGTGTGCGGGGAACCCGAGTTCTCTGGCTGGGCACGGAGAGAAACCGAGAAGAGCAGACAGGCCACCAGGATCGACGTTGCCAAGGCTGAGGCCCCGAGATTGGATGCTGCCTGAGCTAACCCAGTGCCCTGGAGCCACTTCAGGCTCCGCCTGTCTCTCGCCAACAGCAGAAGGTCCGTGGGTTTACTGTTCATGTGCAACCCCACTAGCAGGAATTGCGCCAGCCAGGCCGCTAGATCCGCCACGCAACGCTCCCGGGCGCAGAGCGCCGGGTCCGAACGTTTCCAACCGCATAACGGGTGCCAGCCGCCATAGTTTCGTGGACAGTCCACGAGCACGACGACACCGTCCGAAAGGCCCCTCGGCGGCAGTCGCTTCTAAGCGCGGTGCTCACTCGAAGGGGTTCTCGGAGCTCAGCCCGTCCCGCTCGACCACACTTGGCGAAGACTGGCTCGGAGCAGGGGCAGTCCCGCGCACGGCCGGCGCCGTTCGGGGAGTCGCCGACGCCTTCTTGGCAGGCTCGTGCTTGTCGGCGCCAGGAGCTTGGCGTGCGCCAACACGAGGGCTCGTAGGTCCGACAGAAGGCGTCGCAGCGTCCAGGTGATCCGCCACTTCCGCCGCCGAAGCCGGCGAGATGTCCGCTGCGGTTTCGTCCAGGTCACCGAGCACGCTCGGGGTCGCAGCAGGACCCGACAGATGGTCGTCCGTCGACGCCGTCGTACCGGGCGCTGACTCGACGGGCGTCTCCGGGTCGCTGTCGCGCAACGCGATCGTCACCAAGCCTCCGCCGACCACGGCGGCTGCTGCGAGTATCAGTCCTAGTCGCCCTCGCTTTCGCTGCTGTAAAGCGACGTCGCCGATAGCGGCGGTCGAAGAGCTCTCGAGATCGACCCCTGCCTCCTTCGGGGATGCCTCGGACAGCGGAGGAGGCAACGTTGCATCGTTGACCAAGTCGGTGGGCGGGTGATCCGCTGCTGGGGCGCCGCTCACGGTCGGCCCAGTGCCGCTCACCCGCTGGGAACCAACATGGACTCGCACGGGAATGGACGACGACACGCTATTGGCGGAGTCTATGCGAGTGCCGCAGAACGGACGCAGAGCGGTAGCAAACTCCCGCGCCGTCTGATAACGGACCGATCGCTCCACCGCCATCGCGCGCGCGACGACCGCTTCGAGTTCTGGGGGAACCTCGGAGCGCACTTGCGTGACCGGAACGTACTTGCCCTCGTGGATTCGAACGCTGAGCTCCATCAGCGTTTCAGCACCGAAGGGCGGCGCCCCAACGACCATTTCGTACAGTACGACACCCAACGCATAGACGTCAGCGCGATGATCGATGTCTCGCTGACCGTTCACCTGCTCTGGTGGCATGTACGTCGGGGTCCCCATCAGACTTCCCTCGGCCGTGAGCTGATGGTCCCCGTGATAAGTCGGAGCGAACTTGGAGATTCCGAAATCGAGCAGCTTCACGAAGGGCCGCTCCCCTCGGACGACGAACAGGTTCGCGGGCTTGATGTCCCGATGAACGATGCCTGCACCGTGCGCTGCCACCAACCCTTCAGCGGCTTGACACGCGATGTCCGCAGCTTCTTCGAAATCCAGACGTTGACGATGCTCGAGGATCTGGTCGACGGCGGCGCCGTCGAGCAGTTCCATGAACATGTAGGGTTCACCCGTGTCGAGCTTACCGGCATCGTACGTCTGGACGATATGCGGACTGCCGATTACGCCCGCCGCAGACGCCTCGCGGATGAAGCGTTCCACGATCTCTTCCAGCTCGGAGAAGCTACGATGGAGCAACTTCAAAGCGCCCTTGCGTCGGGTAAACACGTGCTCCGCGACGTAAACAGCGCCCATCCCGCCCTCTCCGAGCAACCTTTCGACCTTGAACTTTCCGGATAGCGTTCGGCCGACCAGGCCTTCGCTGCCCGCTTGCTCAACTGCCATACTGACCTCGCTCGATGCCCAAGGCCTTCATGCGCAACTTCAAGCCGTGCTCCGAGACCTCCAACAGCTGAGCCATCTGCTTGCTACTAGTGCTCTGCGCTGCCGCTTCGAGAATCTCCGCTTCAGTCAGTTCCTTGGCCTTTCGCAAACCTTCACAAAACTCCAGACGCGTGTGCAGCCAGGACCGCGAGACACCCAGTCGTCGTGCTGCGGCGACTACCTTGTATTCGCAGGAGCGCATTGCAGCCACGACATCCGCGTCCGATAGCGCCGCGACATCTCTGCGCTGGAGCGGAGCGGGGAGTTCGGCGACTTGCGACGTGGACTGAAGCTCGGCGGACTCCGAGAGCCCTAGTCGCCTCGAAAGCCACGAGTCCCATTGGAATCGACGCTCACCGCGATTCGAGACAGCGACGCGCCTGGCCACGGTTTGGAGTTCGGCGACGTTGCCCGACCAAACGTGAGCAACGAGCGCACGCATGAGCTCCAACGGTAGCCAGGGTTTACGCGTCGAATCCGGGGCTGCGAGCTTGGCAGACTCGCCGAGTGCTTCCAACTCCTGGCGAAGAAAGCGAACGAACAAACGCGCGATGTCGTCCCGCCGCACACGCAACGGCGGGACCTCGATGGTGTAGGCTTCGAGCCGGCGAAACAGCGGCATCGCGAAAGAATCGTCCGCCGACAGCGCCTCCAGATCCGCATCGGTTGCGGCGAGCACACGCACGTTCACACGACGCGGTTGCGTCGCGCCAGCAGGCTGCACCTCCCCTTCGCGCAGCACGCGCAGCAGCGACGCCTGGATCTCCCGCGGTACCTCACCGATCTCGTCGAGGAACAGTGTCCCTCGGTCAGCCTTGCCGAAGTAGCCGGGACTATCACCCACGGCACCAGTGTACGCTCCGCGCACGTGACCGAACAGCGCAGCCGCGGCCACTGACGGAGGAATCGCCGCGGCGTTCACAGCGACGAACGGAGCGTTAGCCCGAGGGCTACACGCGTGAATCGCCCGAGCAACGAGTTCCTTCCCCGAACCACTCTCGCCCAGGATCAGGACGCTCGTGTCCACGTCCGCCAAGCGGCGGATCTCGCCTCGCAATTGACGGATGGCTGAACTGTCTCCGAACAGGCCTAGGTCGTCCGAATCACCGTCGCTGCCCTGCACGAAATGCAGCAGCAGCAGCACGGCCCCCGCCAACTCCACGAGGACTCCTCGCTCGAGCTCCTCTGGCGCGAACTCGCAGGCCCCGACGAGCGGGCGACCATTTACCGAACACCGACAGTCACCCTCCGCCGTGATGACCATCTGGCCGCGCGCACTAGTCTTGATGCTGATCGGCGTTCGGCTCAGGATCAGCGTGCCGAGTGGCTCGCCAGCTGCCCTACCCGGCGCGGCGAAACTCGGCTCGAGCCGACTCACGCTGCGAGAGCCGCCCGCGCGACGGGAGAAGAGCACGGCGACCTCCCCCACTCGATCGATGGTGGGGTGCGCCAATATGCTGAGCCCAACGTTTACTGCAGCGCGCGTCCCGCGGGTCGAGTTCTGGAAGTCCAGCGTATCTTGATCGACCAGATCCACGGCTGACGGTTATACAGGCGCCACGCTGGACTCGCGACGCCTTTGACCGCTCCGATGCAGGATGAAGCAAGTAGCTGTTTTCGTTTACGTTAAGGCCCGGTGAAGCCGCAACGAAAACCCCACGGCACGCTGTTGGCCGAGCTCGAGTTGACCAACGCCATGCGGCGCCACGCGAGCAGCACACGACGTGGCGGGGCAATGGGGTCGCGGCTCGAGTCGCGACCCCATTGTCTTCCAATGGGTTCAGTGTGAACAGCAGCGGAAGCCGACCCAATAGTCGGCAAGGTCGCGGAAGTTGCGCTCACTGTATGCGCACTGGCCCCCGGCACCCGCTCCATAGTAGTAGCCTCGCATGTTGCACAAGCCGTCCTCTGCGCAGTTGTCCTCCCACTCGCTGACGTTGCCAACCAGATCGAACACACCTGCGAACTCCGCCGCTGGCGCTTGACAGCCTTCGAAGCTGCCGGTCGGCTCCGTGTTTTCTGTGTTGGCAGAGGTGGTATTGCACGCCGTGTCATCGTACGTCGTGCCATACGGATAGGTGTTCAAGCCAGCAGAGGTACATGCGTAGTGCCATTGGCTATCTAGCGTGTCGTAAGCGTAGCTCTTGATGCTCGGGTCGACGTTGCCACACAAGCGCTTGCCCACACCCTCGCAATAGGCAGCGGCATCGCACCAATCGACGCAAACCTGAGGATGGTCGCCGCAGTCGCCAGCGCACACGTTCGTGCTGGCCATGCACCCCGTGTCGGGAGCAAAGGAATCGTTGAATGCGCACTCTTCGATTTGCCCTTCGACGCTCGGGTTACCCGCCAGCCACGCGGTGTACTGCGCCCTCGTGACCTCGGTACTGTCGATGCAGAAGCCGGCACGAAGCGGCACCATCTCCGCCACCCCTGGCTCTCCCGGGCACACGAGCGGCGCACACAGCCCTTCGATGCACGCGCCCGTCTCACAATCGGAACTGTCGCCGCAGGGAGAACCGTTGGGACAACCGGCGAGGCAGTTGCCCCCACAGTCGAGTCCCGTCTCTTGCCCGTTGGCCACGCCATCGCTGCAACTGGGCGGCAAGCAAACCACATCGCAGACGCCGTCGGCACACTCGGAGTCGTCCTGACAAAGTTGGTTGGTCTCGAGCGTTCCCATGCCCACCGTCCCATCATCCGTGGTCGCGCCATCATCTGCCACGGAATCGTCGTCGGTCTCGCCGCCCGCATCGGGCTCCATCGACCCCGGATCGCCCTCGTCATCGAAACCCACGACGACGAAGTAACCCAGGGTGTCCGTGGCGACGCGCGCGATGCCGTCATCGAAGTCGGGGTCGTCGAGCAATGCCCAATCGTCGTTGGCATCACGCGCGATCGCGACGCCCAATTGCTCGGCATCTCCCGCGTACTCGAGCTCAATCGTGACGGGTCTTGCCAGCTCGGTGCCTAGCGGTTGAACACTGAAGACTTCGGAAAGGGCAGTCCAATTGCCGGGAAGCTCGGGAGCGTCACTCTCCTCCCCGCCGACGGCGATGTCGCCGGGGTCGTCCGTTGCATCGCTGGGGATCGCGACGCTGATTCCCGGCGCAGATATGGCGCTTCCACCAGCGCCATTGGCGTCATCGTCTGCGTCATCCGTGTCGTCGTCGGCATCATCCGTATCCTCATCGGTTCTGTCATCGTCGTCAGCATCGTCGCTGACGGACGCCTCCTCGCCTGATCCTGAACCAACCAAGGCGCCGTCGCCGTCGACTTCGGCGTCGTTCGCACAGACTTGCTCGTCTGACGCACACACCTGTCCGTCCACGCAATCGTCATTCGACTCGCAGAGATCGCGGCAGCGTCCGCCAACCGCGCATACTTGGTCCTCTCGACAATCGTCGTCGTCGCTGCAGTCGATGTCGTCATCGAGCTGGCAGACGAGCAAGTCGCTCTCGCCTGACTGGACGCACAGCGACGGGTCTTCGCAATCCCGAGCCGCGGTACACTCCTCATGGCAGCGCCCAAAGGCGCACACCAGGTCCTCAGCGCAATCGGAATTGATGGAGCAGCTTTGGCTCAGTTGTTTCGCGCGGTCCGCTTCGTCTCCTGATTCCGCGCAAGCACTGACAAGCAGACCAAACAGAACGACCGCAGTTCTGAGTTGGCAAGTTAACGAGCTCATGATGACCATTCCTTTCGAGGTTACGTGTAGCGCCCAGGCAATCGTGCGAGACCAGAGCGCAGTCAAACGCGTCTATACGCAGATTGCGTGCCAACGCAATCTCGGGTTCACACGCAGTGGGCGGTGTTTTTTAGGTCCGATAGACAGTCCGTCTGGTGTCCCGTGGATTGTCCAGACGCTTCAGGATG
>CBFGUG010000130.1:0-17865 GCA_965651905.1 uncultured bacterium
CGACGACGACGTCATCCCGCTCCCCCACGAGCTGCTGGACTGCGCCGCCAACTAGTGGACTGGTGCATCTTGCTGGGGGCTCGTGCTTTCGCGGAGGGTTCGTCGAGGAGTGACACGGCAAACCGTTGCTCGAGATTCCCGCCATGACGTCCCTCACCCACTCTCAGCCACGGGCTCCATGTTCGCTCCACTCCGTTTTCGACAGTTCGATTGTCCTTGCCTCGTGGCGGGCGCCGCGTTCAGAGGAATCACGTGCTCGTTGCCCCCTGTTCGGCGCGGCGGGCAGCCGATAGCATTTGACACCTGATACGGCCCGGCGGACAAGGCTCGGCATGCACCGCCATGAAAGCGAGTATCTCGGTCACTAGTTACGGGAGGTCTTGTGCTGTGCGCCGCCGCTTGCGGGCGGGCGGCCATCGAGCAAGTTGGAACCTCCCGCGCGCGACCGCCCCGTGTCCATCACCTGTCTGGAGTGGGTGATGGACACGGTCTACATCATCGTTCCGCTGTTGCTCTTGGGCGTTGTGCTTGCTGCGGTCTGGCTCGATCGGTTCGGCGTCCCTGTCATCTTGGTCGCGCTGGGGCTCGGGCTTCTTGCCGGTAGCGATGTCCTTGGGCTGTGGTATTTCGATGACGCCGAGTTAGCCAGCCAAGTCGCGAACGCGAGCCTGGTGTTCATTCTGTTCCAAGGTGGCCTGGCAACGAAGCGTAGCGTGCTCAGGTCCGTTGCTTTGCCGGCTGGTGGAATGGCGACCTGGGGCGTCGTGCTGACGGCGGGCGCGACCTTTGCCGTTCTGCACTTCGGCTTGGGTTGGCCCTTCGATCGCTCGTTGCTGCTCGCGGCTGTGATCTCGTCAACCGACGCCGCGGCGACGTTCTCCATCCTCCGCCGCCAGTCTCTTCGGCCCCGGCTTGGCTCGACCATCGAGATCGAGAGCGCGGCCAACGATCCCATGGCGATCCTACTCACGGTCGTCGTCGTGGAGGCGCTCACCTCCGGAGCCGGTCTAGATTGGGTGATCGTACCCATGTTTGCCTGGAAGTTCCTTGCCGGGCCATTGGTGGGCTGGTTGCTCGCCCGCGCCGCGCTGACAATCTTCGATCGGCTAAATCCGCAGGATCGAGGCTACTACTACGTGTTGTTGCTTGCAGTCGTGCTGCTGACCTACGGGTTGGCAGAGTTCGCCAAGGCCAGCGGGATGCTTGCGGTGTTCACCGCAGGGCTGGTGATGGGTAACCGGAAGTTCATCTACCAGCAGGGGGTTAGGAACTTCTCTGCCGCGTTGGCCATGATAGCGAACATCGGCGTATTCGTGATGATGGGGCTACTGGTCTTCCCGAGCCAATGGGGAGGCTTCTGGCGCGATGGCATCGTGCTGTTCGTCGTGCTGACCCTCTTCGCACGCCCACTGGCGGTCTGGTTGGGTACGCTTGGGATGGGCTTTGGAGCAAAGGAACGCCACTTCATGGTTTGGGCAGGGCTGCGTGGGGCCGTTCCAATTGTGCTCGCGACCTATCCGATGGCCGCTGGACTTCCCGTTGGGCAAGACGTCTTCAATCTCGTCTTCTTCGCCGTGATCGTGTCAGTGGCCCTCCAGGGATCGACGCTCGGTTTGATGGCGCGTGGCTTCGGGTTGTCCACGCCCTCACGCCCGCAGCCGCGCTACGGGCTCGACCTCGTGACCATGGCACACAGCGATCTCGACTTGATCGTCGTGGATCTGCCCGACCCCAAGGGTAGACCGGGGCCGCGCATTCGCGATCTGACTCTGCCTCCTGGTGCGATCCTCACCCTGGTGACGCGGGGCAACGAGGTGGTTGCGCCGACCGGGAATACGAGGCTGCTCGGTTGGGACCAGGTGACGGTCTTGGCACGCCCCAGTGATGAAGAGGAAGTGCGCGCGGCCTTGCTTCGTCCGTTTGATGAACCCAGCCCAACGGAGGAGCACGCGGCAAGGGTGATCGACGCCGAGCTGCCGGATACCCCGGACACCACCCCGGCGGACTCCCACGCGGCGCTCGAGGACCACGTCGTATTGCTCGGTCACGGCGGTGTTGGCAGCGTGCTCGCCCACTTCTTGCGACAACGGGAGATCCCATTTGTCGTCATAGAGCAGGACGTTCAGGAGGTGTTGTCCCTGCGTCGACGAGGGGTGCGCGTCCTTCACGGCCACGGCGAAGATCCAGAGCTGCTCGCCAGCGCCGGAATAGCCGGCGCCAAAATGCTGCTAGTGACCACTACTCAACCCGTGGCGGCACGCCGGGCTATCGAACATGCTCATCGCTCGAATCCGCAGCTGCACGTGATAGCCCGGATCCATCACGATTCGCTACGGAGCGCGCTCTCGGCGCTGCCGCGGACCCAGCTCGTGCGAGGCGATCTCGAACTCGCATACGCAATGGCAAAGCTGATGCTGATCGAATCAGGAGTGAGCGCCATCGAAGCAGAGGCGTTGATCATCCACGCACGACGAGGGGAGCCGGCGACCACGCCGACACGCGTCGTCGAGATCCACATACCCGAGACTTCGGCAGTAGTCGGCAGGCGCCTCGCTGACCTGAGTCTCCCTGTGGGTTCGCTCGTCATCGCGATTTCTCGAGAGGGAGAGTTCGTCGTCCCCGGCGGGCAGACCGAATTGCGCGCGAACGATGCGTTGCTCGTCTTGGCGGACATCGACGGTGCGCGAGCGATCGAGTGTCTTGTCCATGCGCAGCCGGTTCCAGGCGATACCGCGATGTAAAGCGGCACAGCAGCGCAAACGCGGACGCCTCCGACATCTCAACGGCGCTGCTCTTCGCCGTCAACGAGAGGGCGCCGGCAGACGCATTGACGCCACCAGGGTCAGCAGCATGCTGCCGAACGTCGCTGTCCAGGCCGCGAACGCCAAATAGACGAAGTACTGCGGAATGACCGCGAGGAACTCGAGGCGTGTTGCGCTTGCCAGGCGAGTTGTGCACACCGTGTACATGCCGAGAGGGAAGACCATCCCCCAATACTGAGGATCGTAGCGCAAAGGAAACCGGCGGACGAGGTGGCGCCAGAATCCCAGAATGACGAGGAGAGGGATCCACCACGTGGCGGTGACCCAGAAGAACAGAGTGAAGCCTACCAAGAAGGGATGCAGAGCGCTGAGGAACGGCCATGAGTCTCCAACGAGGATCAACGTCGAGCCTGCCAAGGTGGTGATGGCGACAGCTCCCATGTTGATCCAGTACGGGGGGGTAAGCCGACCGGTCGTCATCTCTACAAACGTAAACCGATAGAAGATGAGCGTGATGATCGTCAGATAGAGCATCGCGCCCAGCAGATACATGCAGAGCGTAAAAAACAGTGTGGGCTCACGCGCTGCTGACATGGTGGGAGCCAGCAGCGTCCCAAGTATGGACACGGACTGAGTGGCGACGATCGCGATTAGCCACGCCCCATTGATGCCGGCTTCGAGAGACGGCTTGTTCTCGCGGACCACGACGGCTGCGAAGAAGCCGTACATCACGGCAATCCACAACGCGATCCCGGCAATCCAGAGAACGAAAGCCAGACGGCTGTTGTCGTAGACCAACAGTAGCTGTACGCCGAGGACACACGTGCCAGCGACCACTGTGAAGAATCCGGGCCCTCGTTCGTGATCGCACAGGTCTCGGATGACGAGCTTCGGGTACAGCGCGATCCTCGCGAGGAGCAGCAGCAAAAGGACGGAGTAACCAACGACGTTGATGACCAGTAGGGGTAGCGCGATCGCGGGCATGGCCAAATTGTGGGCCGCGATTGACACGATCCCGGTCGCCATGACGAAGGCAAAGTAACCAGGGAATAGGCCCTTTACGACCTGTGCGAGCCGCCCGAGGGTCGAGTCCGTTCGCTGCATGCTCTGTCAGTCCAGTCGATACAAGTGCCTTAGCAGCCAGAGGTTCATGCCGAGGCACGCCAGGCTCACTAGTGCTGCGGGCACCGACGTTGCCGTGTCTCCGCCCAAGAATGCGTTCATGGTAGCGGTCAGCAACCAGAGCTGGAGCACGACGAGAACGACCACGAGGACGAGCACACCATTGGCGATCGTCATACGCTGCGAACGAGCGAAGCGATTGTCGGTCATGAGGGGGAATTCTCCACGCCCGTTGCGAAGACGGTATCATCGACGACATCGAGCGACACACGAGGCAGCGGCCGTCGCGGCGGTCCAGCAAGCGGTCGACCATCTTGCAGATCGAACCAGCCGTTGTGGCACGGGCAATGCAGCTTTCCCTCAGCAACCGCAGGGACGACCGGACACTGCAAGTGCGTGCACTGCTGATCGTACGCGACAAAGGTCCTCGGCCCCGTTCTGACGAGCAGCCGCGGGGTGCTGCCCCGGGGGTACTCGAAGGTCTTGGCGCCTCCGATCTCCATTTCGTCGACCGCCGCGATTGGAAGACGTTCGACGAACGCTTTGTGGGGGCGTAGTAAGCCTTTCAGTGCGATCCAAACCTGACCGACCGCGAATGCGCCACTCGTCAGAACGATGAACTTCACGAGATCACGGCGGGAAACGTAGTCGTCCTCGGCCCAGTCGATCGGAAAATCGCGCCGCCATCGGGGCTGGTCCTCGGCTGCGCCGCGGTTCGGCGGAACGGAGGGAGATCCAGCGCTAGCAGGCGTGGCCTTCTCGATGCTCATGACTGTCCTTCGGCGAAGACGTCGTCCAAGATGTCGTGCCCGATAGCGGGTTGGTACATCGCTGCTGTCACGTCCACGTGCTCCGCCGTGCCTTCTGTGGGGACCATCACATTCACCTTGGTGCGGATGAGTTGGGCGCCGAACTGAAAGGTGTTGATGGGCTTCGCGTTCGGGCGCAGGCGCGCCATCTCCTCGCGCGTGCCGAACGCAAGAGCCTGGCTCGGGCAGACGGAGGCGCACATCGGCTTCAAGCCTACCGAGGTGCGATCGTAGCACATGTCGCACTTCATCATCAGATTCATCTTCGTGTTCATCTTGGGCACCCCGAAAGGACAAGCGAGGACGCAGTTGTTACACGCGATGCAGCGGGGCTTCCGGGCGGTTTGCACCACGCCGTCTTCGGTTCGTTTGATGGCGTCTGCCGGGCAGACCTCCGCGCAGGTGGGAGAGTCGCAGTGCATGCACACGACGGGAACCGTCTGGGTCGACCCGGCACGGTCGATGAAGTCGAGTTGGATCATCGATTGACCCTTGTGAGTGTCACACTCGGTGCAGGCCTGAATACAGGATTGGCAACCGATGCACCGTCCGGGATCGAGGAAGAATTCGTGTTTGTCAGGAACCGGCATCGTAGTTGTGCACTCCTTTCACTGCTGGGGCTCGAGAACAGCTGCGTATTGGGGCGGCTCCTCCGATTTACGGACTCTCACCGCGCACACCTTGTACTCGGGGATCTTGGAGATGGGGTCCTGTGCGGCGATGGTGAGCTGATTCGCGCTCTTTCGCCCGCCCCAGTGGTAGGGGAGAAACACAGTGTCAGGCCGAATCGTGCTCACGACGGTCGCGCGTACCGTGCAGCACCCTCGGCGGCTTTCGACGCTGACCCAATCTCCGTCGCGAACGCCGAGCCGAGACGCGAGGCGGGGATGAAGCTCGCACTTCGGCTCCGGATAGTGGTCCACCAGCGGCCCGATGCGCCGCGTTTGATTGCCGGACAGGAACTGGCTCACCACGCGCCCCGTCGTCAGGATGATCGGGTAGTCGGCGTCCACGTCCTCGGCGGGGCCCTGATACGGCGTGACGTTGAAGCGAGCTCTTCCGTCGGGGAAGTAGAATGGACCTGTGCCCTTGGCGATGGGGTTCCACGAACCGAGCTCGAACAGTCGCGGCGTGCCCTGCGGGCCCGGAGGCGGTACCCCTTCGGGCGTCTCATCAGGGCATGGCCAAAAGACGCCGAAGTTGTCCTGCACGCGTTCATACGTGACGCCCGAGTAATCGTTGACCCCTCCTCGCGAGGCGAGACGCAGCTCCTCGAAGATCTCCTCGGGACCAGCGAACGTGAAGCCGCTCGAGCGGTCCAGCGCTTTCGCGATGTCTTGGATGATTTTCCAGTCCGCTCTTGCATCCCCTGGAGGCTCGACGGCCTTGTTGATTCGAACGATGCGTCCTTCGACTTGGGTGACCGTTCCTTCATCCTCTTCCTGCAGAGAACCAGGAAGCACGATGTCGGCGTAGCGAGCGGTCTCGCTCATGAAAAAATCGATGGCTACGTAGAAGTCGAGCTTGGAAAGGGCCTCTCGCACGAAGTTGTTGTCGGGCAACGAGACCACCGGGTTGAAACAGATCGAAAGGAGCCCTTTGATCTCTCCGGAGTGGGCTTTGCGCATGATCTCGTAGGCATCGACTCCCGGTTGCGGCAGCTCGTCGGGGGCCATTCCCCAGACGTTCGCGACGAACGCCCGGTGCTCGGGATTGCCGAGATCACGGCCACCCGGAAGTTGGTCGCATTTCTGTCCGTGCTCTCGGCCGCCCTGGCCGTTGGCTTGCCCCGTGATTGTCGCATAGCCGCAGTTCTCCCTGCCGATGCGCCCGGACGCGAGCACGATGTTGATCGCGCTGAGCACGTTCTGGACACCGTGGCTATGGTGCTCGATGCCCCGCGCGTGCAGGAGGAAGCTCGTCTTGGCTTGGCCCCAACATTCTGCGGCCTGCCGGATCGATTTCTCGGCGATGCCCGTTACCTCCGCGGTTCGGCGCGGGGTCCATTCCCGCACGCTTTCAGCCACCGCATCGAACCCAACCGTGTTGCGTTCGATGAATTCGTGGTCGAGCCAGTCGTTCTCGATCATCAGGTGTAGGATGCCGCTGAAGAGCGCGGCGTCGCGGCCGGGTTTGACCGGCAGGAACAGATCGCAGGTGCGGGCGATCGGCGTGATGCGTGGATCGACGACGATCACCTTCGCGCCGTGCTCTCGTGCCTGCCAAATGTAGTTGGTGGTTATCGGTGCACACTCGGCAACGTTCGCGCCGGCCACGAGCACCACCTCTGCGCCGAGGATGTCACTCCAAGGATTCGCGGCCCGGTCGATGCCGAACGCCTTCTTGTTCCCCGCGCCAGCGCTCACCATGCACAGCCGCCCGTTGTAGTCGATGTTTGCCGTTCGCAAGCACATGTGGGCGAACTTGCCCATCAGGTAGGTCTTCTCCGTCGTCAAGCTCGCACCCGAGAGCACCGCAAAAGCGTCTCGCCCGTGTTCCCGTTGGATCCTCTCGATGGCGTCACTGACCTTACGGATCGCGTCATCGTAGGCGAGTGGACGAAAGCCCGCGGGAACATCGCGAGCGCGCTCGTAGGCGTGGAGCAAGCGATCAGGGTGAGCCTGCTGCAAGTACCGCTTGACGCCCTTGGGGCACAACATGCCGCGATTGAAGGGGAACTCATACCACGGCTCGACCCCGACGATCGTGTTGTCCTTGACCTCGAGCTGGAGTCCGCATTGCTGCCCGCAGAAGCAACAGTGCGTCTTCACGTACCTGTCTGGCTCGACCCCCGTGTCGAGGCGTGCCCCGCTCGCATAGGCCCGAGAAGGTCCGAATGCGCGGATGGTCTCGAGCTCGAGCTCGGGAATGGGAAGGCCGGATGGGTCGGTGTGACGGGTCATGGGTGAAAGTTCTCCTCATCCTCGATGCCCAAGGGCCCTTCGCCGATGCCCGCGTTGACGTGAACGGGCATTGCGATCACTTTCTGTTCGCGCAGCGACCTGCCACCGCGTGCTTGCCGCCAAAGCAGGGACTGCGCCAGCGCAAAAGACGCGCGGCGGCAGGGAGGACAGATCCACTGATAGTGTTCGACGGGGCTTCCGGGGATCTCGTAGCGGTATCCAAGCGCACGTTCGACTTCGATGAGATCCTGCGCGTGCATCTGCGAGGTGAACCCGTGCCCGCAGCGCCGACACCGGGCCCTTTCGTCGGCTCTGCCGACGTCCTTGTAGAATCCAACACCAAGCTGCGCCGGGCGCTGGAAAATATGAAAAAACTTGCCGAAAGGCAGCCACACGAACGTAGCAATCACGGTGATGGCATGAAGGATGGAAATGAAGGTGAAACCGTAACCCTTCATCCACGTGTAGCTCGCGGTGAGCATCAGACCTGTCAGACTGACCGCGAACAACAAGATGAGCGGCATGAAATCTTCTGCGAAGCGCTGAACGGCTCCGGCCCCCTCATCGCGCATGCGGCGGCGCAACGCCAACACGACCCCGCCGATCACGAGGAACGACGCCCAGACCAGCCCGTGAAAGAGGAGGAACCCCGCCGAGGAGGCGTGTGGGAACTGAAACGCCGGGAATCCGAAAACGACGGCTTCGTACAGCGCGAGGTCTCCAGGCACGGGTCGAAAGTGCAGCCAGCCGAAGACCAAAGGAAACGTGATGGCGACCGCAAGGATGCAGCCCCACATGATGAGCAAGTGAGTCAACCCGCGAAGCCGGTCGCGCCGAAAGATGAAGCGGTTCGCGAGCACGTCCTCGCCGACGCGCAACAGCCAAGAGCGCGCGTTTCGCAGGCGCCAGCCACGTTTCCAGAACGTCTGCCATCCGCGCCGCCAGTACAGCGCGGTCGGTGGTCGTGAGAGCCACATGCTGTAGCGGTACGTCAAACCAAACGTCGCGAAGAGGATTGAGAACGTGTAGGCTACCAACGCGGCGTCGAAATGGGCGAGGTTGCGGGACCCGATGAGGATCGCCGCTCCCAACAGGAGCGTCGCGATGAGTCCGCGCACCACAGCCTTGGTCACCTCGGGCTTCATCGAACAATGTTCTTCCGCGCGGTCACCGGAGCCTCAGCGGTAGCTGGGCCCAGCCGTTCTCCGGCAATGCGAGGCGCTTTGGCGACGCGTTGCCGGGTATGATCTCGTCGAAGGTTGACAGCAGCGCTTCCAGTGCGACCCGCATTTCCAGTCGCGCCAGCTCTGCCCCTGGACAAACATGTACGCCAGCTCCCCAGAGCAGGTTCGCGTGTTGATCTCGCCCGATGCGTACGGAGCCAGCGTCTTCGAACACGGTTTCGTCTCTGTTTGCGCTGATCCACATCAACGACACCTGATCACCGGCAGCGATACGCCGTCCGCGCAGCGTGACGTCCCGCGTCGCTCGCCGTCGGTTCGACACCAGGGGGCCCTCGACTCGAAGCAGTTCTTCAATCGCGGCTGGGATCAGCTCCTGGGAGTCGCGCAGGCTTTGCTGGAGCGTAAGCGATCGCGCAATGCGGTTGACCAAGAGACCCAGCGCGGCCGCCATACTACCCACCTCGCCAACAGTCCAGTTGCGAAAAATGCTCACGAGCTCGCGATCAGTGAGGCGCTTATCATTAACGCGCACGCGCGTGAGCCTGGTCGAGACATCGTCTTGCGCTGCGGCGTCGGAGCGGCGCTGTTCGTCGAGAAGGCGGACCACGAGCGTCTCGAACTCGTTTGCGATTTCGGCAAGCGTCACCCGATCGTCTGCCAGAACCGCCTGGCGGTTGCGGTGGGTCCATTCCCGAACCGGTTCGCGGAGCTCTGCCGGCCACCCGAGGAACGCGCATTGGCAGCCAACGGCGAAGGGGACTGCGAACGCGTCCATGAAGTCGATCTCGCTGCTGGACGTGAGGTTGGCCAGAAGATCCTCGGCGAGCGCGCGGCACACGGGTTCGAAGTTCCGAACGTTCTGGGTACTGAGACAGGGTTCGATTGCCTGCCGATAGGCCGTGTGCTCTGGTGGGTCCATCCCGTTGGGGACCGAGCGGTGCGCCGATACGCTGTTGCTGAAGGTGCCAGGGTCACCGACGACTCTGAGCACGTCTTCGTGACGGAACAGCGACCATCCCAAGCGCTCGCTGCGAGCCACTGGACAGCGCTGGCGCATGTCGTCGTATGCCCCAACTTGGTCGCTGAGGACATCGTCAGAGGCCGGATCCCAATCTTGGGTGACCTCGTTACGCGGCTGAGCTTCTGTGTGCCGAATCCCCCTCACCTCGCCCTGTCTAGGACAGTGTGTGGTTTGTTTCAAGTTTCTTTGCGCGATCGTTTTCGCATGGTTGGTAGTGGTGAACATACGTGACGTGCGTGGTAGTCGCAGAAGGTGCTCACCAGGGTACTCCGCGAACCAGCGCGACGCCAGCCGCCAGCAGGACGAGCGCCAAGACGACATTGATGCGACCCAGGATCGAGGCGCGTCGGCGTTCGAGTTGGGCCTGCTTCGAGCGAGGGTCTGCAGCGATCGCCAGGGTCGCTCGGGGGCCGACGACGAAGTCGTGGACGGCGCTCACCACCAGAACGACGAGGAAAGCACTCAGCTTGACGATGACGGTCTTGCCGAACGGCGACTGCAGCCACTCCGCACGAACGAGGTCCGACAGGCGGACACCGCGGACCCAAAGGTTGAAGGTTCCGGTGGTGAGCAACAGGCCGAAGCAGACCCAGCCGACGTTGCGAAAACGCTGCCCGGTCTCTCGCAGGAAGAGCGCCGCGTCCGTCCGCCCCCCCTTTCGCAGCCACGGCACGACCACCAACACCAGGAAGAGCATCCCGCCAATCCAGACAGTGGCCGCGAGGACGTGAACCCATACGGAAAACAGGTAGAGCGCGTGCATCATTTCATCGCTTTGGCAGGGGCAGACCGCCACGGTAGTCCGAGGCGGCGCGTCCGCTCGAGTCTGGTTGCAGCCGCGAGTCTGGGCTGGTGCCCTTCGAGGAGGTCGCTGCGCGTGACGATGCCGAGCAGGCGCCCCGCCTCGATGACGGGAAGACGGCCGACGCCTTCCCGAAGCATCGTATTGGCAGCTTCTCGCAGAGAAGCTGAAGGTGCAATGCCAATCATATTCCTGGTGATCAACGCAGCTACGGGTTGCCCGAGCGACTGGCAGGCGTAGATGTCGCGCTGTGTGACGACGCCCAAGACTTGCCCAGCGTCGTCGAGGACGGGGTAACCATGGTGCGCGGTTTCGACCAATCCGGATCCAAGCCACTCCCGCACGGCCGCAATCCGCTCGGAACCCCGCAGCGTAACTACGGGACGAATGCCCACGTCGCGCACCAGTACCTGTTCGAGCTGATCGGCGGAGTACTCGGCTGGGCTTGGTCGCCCGCGGCGCGAGATCTTCTCCGTCATGATGGAAGTTCTCATCATGACACAGGACAGCATGTAGGCGGCACCGCACCCGCCAAGCAACGGCAACAAGCTGAGGGGTTGGCGCGTTGCTTCGAACGCAAATACGACACAGGCCAGCGGTGCACGCGAGGCGCCAGCAAACAGCGAGGCCATCCCGACGAGTGCGCCAATACGAAGATCGATTCCAGCAGATGGAACCACGGCGGCGAGCCCTGCGGCCGAGGCATATCCGACACCACCTCCAACGGTGAAGAGCGGCGCGAGCGTCCCTCCCGATGTTCCACTTCCAAGCGAGAACAACCAGGACACCAGCTTGCACGCACAGAGCACGGCGAGCGCGTGCCCGGTGAGGGTGCCAGAGATCATCTGCTCGATGTTGTCGTATCCGACTCCCATTGTCCGTGGAACGAACAGGCCGATGATGCCCACTGGAATGGCACCCACCGCTGGCCACCACATCCAGTGGATCGGAAGTCGAGCGAAGCCGTCTTCCACGGCGTAGACAGCCTTGGTGATTCCCACGGAAGCGACCCCAGCGATCGCGCCGACAGCGACATAGCCAATGAGCGCAAGGGGCGTGGGCGCTGGTAAGTCGCGAACCGAGAAGGCCGGTGCCATCCCTGCGAAGCCGACGTGCACCCCTGTCGCTACAACGGAAGCCAGAATCACCGGTATCAAAGAACGCGGCCGGTATTCGAACAGCAGGAGTTCCACCGCGAGGAGAACGGCGGCCACGGGTGAGCCGAACGTGGCGGCCATTCCTGCCGCGGCACCGGCGGCGAGCAGGGTTTTGCGCTCGTCCGCTGAGATCCTGCTGAACTGACCGATGAGAGAGCCCAAGGCTGCCCCGGTGGCGATGATGGGCCCTTCGGCTCCAAACGGGCCACCCGTGCCGATCGAGACTACGGCCGAAGCAGGTTTGAGTACTAGAACACGTGCCGGGATCCGGCTTTCGTTGAACAGTACTTGCTCCATCGCTTCCGGGATACCGTGGCCGCGAATGGCGGCCGACCCATACCTGGCCATCAGTCCCACGACCAACGCCCCTGCTACAGGGATCAGGATCACCCATCCCGCGAGCGCGTTATTGGCAGGCGATGCATGTGCGAAAGTGAACGTTCCGTAGAAAGCCAGGTTCGTGATCAGGTTGATGGCGGCTGAAAGGAGCTGGGCGATCAATGCGGCTGCTACGCCTATCAGTGCGGCAATAGCGGCAATGCCCGTAACACGACGGTCGACGGAATAGCCCTTCGACTCAGCCCCGACGACTTGTACCGATGGCGCCATTGACGGTGCGATCGGAAGCCCGGCGTTGAGGGACGCCTGTTCTACGACGTGGGTGTGTTGAGGATGGCTAACCATGGCGCTTCTTCCGGGCACGCGACCGCGGAGGGTCTTCGAAGAGTAGGGGGGCCGAAGTTCGACTCTGCTTCGACCCATGCAACAGCGCGGACAATCCGACGTGAAGCTGTCGCAGATGTTGTCGCGGAATCGCCTGCAACGCGGCGAACAGCTTGGCCTGGTAGGGCTCGGGGGAACGCTCGAGGATTACCCATCCGCGCTTGTTAACGGAGAGCAGGCTGCGACGGCCGTCCTTGGGATCGCGACGGCGATCCACCAGGCCGCGCTCGGTCAATCGTGCGACGACTGCTGAAACCGAGCTCGGATCCGTCATGGTCCGCTCCGAAAGGCGGCGAATAGATGCGCCCGGTTCTGCGGCGAGTTCGCGCAACACGAACAACTGTGCGCCGGTCAGTCCGACATCGTCTTCGACTGCGTGCGACGTGGCACGGAGGGCATGGACGAGCTGCCGAAGGCTCCGCAACACGGACGCGGCTTCCTCGTCTCTCGAGAGATGCATGGGACCCCATGTATCTCGCTTGCGGGCCCACGGCAAGCCTCGGCGGTGAGAAGGAGCTGTCCGCTTGCGTTCGCAAGTCGCCGACGGGTTTCCTGCGGCTCCACGAAAAGTCTCCGGGCCAGCGTCGGTCAACGAGCGGTCCGAGGGGCCACGCTGCAGTTTGGGTCAAAGCCGAGGATCGTGTTCTGGTCCTTTTTCGCCGTCGAGCTCAGCAAGGGCAATCAGCGAATGAGCGTAGGCTCCGCCGGCGCGCATCTCCGCGGCCACCCAGATCGCCTCCATCAGCTCCTCGGGTGTGGCGCCTTCGCGCGTGGCGGCTTTGGTGTGGCCGCGAATGCAGTACGGGCACTGGGTCACGTGCGCCACGGCCACTGCGATGAGCTGCTTGTGTTTGCGAGAGAGGGCGCCCTCTCGAAACACGGCCCTGCTGAACTCGTGGAAGGCGGACTCCGCTTCCGGAGCGAGTGTCTTGCGACGCTTCGCGAGTGCGGCGGTCGGCCTGGGGAAGGTGTCGTCGGTCACTTGTCGTTCACTCCTTTCGCACGAATGTTGTGCTGAGGTGCGTCGTCTGTTGCTACTTGCCTGCAGGCCAGCCTAGGGTCAGCAGGAACGTGCTGTCGGTCTCCGCGTACACCTCGTGCGGCAAACTCGTTCCCATGACCAAGAGCTGGCCCCCCGGAACCTCCTCGCTGCGCTCTGGGAGCTGGACGCGGATGTGGCCAGACAGGGTCTGAACCGACGCGGAAACGTTGGCTCGATGCTCCGAGATCGTGTTGCCGCGCTGCAGGGCGATCACGACGATCCGCAGGTCCTCAGTTCTGACGAGGGTCCGCGCGTTTTGCCCCTCGCGAAGGTACCGCTCCTCGGCGCGTAGCTCGCGAGCGATAGCCGCGAGATCGAAGCTCAGGCCGTGGTCTGGTGATGCCAGTGTAGTCATGATTCGTCCTCTGGGATTGTTTGCGCCGCTGACTTCGGTGGTCGCTGGCCGGAGTGCCGACGCCGTCGAAGCTCAGCGACGATCGATGTCTGGGCCTTCTGCGACAGTAGCTCGCGGATGGCGGGGAAGATCACGCGTTCCTCGATGCCCAGGTGTTCGTCGAACTGTTCCTCGAGTGCCTGGGCGATGACCGCGAGCTCAGCTCGGACCGCTGCGTCGTGCGGGCAGCTTCGAAAGAGCTTCGTTGCCCGAAGCAGGGCGGTCAGGCCCGGCTCGTGCTGCCGGTGTTGACGTGCTGTGACGTCGAGTGCCTCGTCGACCGTGGGCGAGAGCCCGCGCAAACGCGGCTCGATGCTCTCTTCCTCGTCAGCGACGTGGAGTGGCAGTGCCTGGGTGAAATAGCGCTCGACATCGACGCAAGCCTGCGCGATCTGGTCGGCGGAGGCATCCTGTCGCCAGCCCGCTTGCCGGGCCAGCGCGATGAAGCTACGGATCCTCCGGTGACATTCACTCAACAGATCGACCAAGTCGTGGGGATCTGAGGCTCGCCGCTTGGAAAGCTGGGTTAACATGGTGTGCTTCGTGCTGCCGCCGGAAGGTGACCGCCATCGTCCTCCCAGCGGGCGATCGTACTTGGCTCGAGTTCGTCGTTCGGACGCGTCGAGGGAGCGCAGCCCCGCGGCAACGCGAGCAGCGCTGCAGGGCGTTGATACGAGGGCCCCGTCCAGGCTGCGGTGAGTACGCGCTGACTCTCGGCGAGGAGATTGTCCGTGGGCTGGTGCGACGGAACCGGCGCCGTCCCGTTCGATTGGCGTGCCATCACGTGTTGAGTGCGCGGGGAAACAGAACGTTGTTCTCCAGATGGATGTGATCCATCAGCTCTGACTCGAGCTTCTCGAGCCCAGAGTAGAGGGCGCGCCACGTCGCGCACGCCTCGGGCGGCGGGCTGTAGTCCGTCGCGAGCTCGCGAAGACGGCGGAGGTTTGCGCCATGGTCGTCGTGCTCCTGCATTAGCACTCGGACTGGCATGTGGACGTGGGACCCGCCACTGCCAGCGCGGATCGCCGGAAACAGGACTTGTTCCTCCTTGGCGAGATGTCCTTGGATCTCGACTTCCAGCTGCTCCAGCAGTGAAGCCAAGCCATGCGGACAGCTCTCCTTCTTCGCATGGACACGCTCGACTTTCCGCGCCGCAGCGAGCAACGCCGGAAGATCCGACCGCAGCGGCTCGTGATATCGGGTCAAGATGAAGTCGATGAGCTCGGGCAACGGTCGCGTGTCCCAACGCTCGGGCGCCTTTGCAGCGCCTTCGGCGTCGATCTCCGCGATCACCACGTCGGGATCGAGGTGGGCGGCTCGACAGGCGTCACCCAACCGCTGGCCACCCCCGCAACAGAAGTCGAGGCGGTGCCTCAGGAAGACCAGCGTCGATGCGGGGTGCGTGGTCGCGACGTGGCCGAGGGTATCATTGGCGTTGATCATGGCTTGTTCTCCTTGCTTGATGCGTGTTGCAGGACGTGTGCCGCAAGTAATGGGTAACGATATTAGAGTGTTATGCGTTGCGTTATGATTCGAGCAACCACGAGGCTGTTGTCCTTTGCATAACAGGTGTTACGCTGGCCATAACAATGGCGGGCCAAGATGCACTGCTCACGATCGCGCTCGACCTGACGGCGTCACTGGCCTCGCACGATCGTCTCGTCCGCCTGCTCGAGGCGCTCAGGCGGTCCATCCCCTGCGATGCGGCTGCCGTGTTGGAGCTGGCTGGCGACGACCTCGTACCGCTGGCCGCTCACGGTCTTGCCCCGGAGGTACTCGGCCGACGTTTCGCGCGTCGTGAACACCCTCGCTTGGACATCGTCGTGGCGCGCAAGGCCCCGGTTCTGTTCCCGTCGGACAGCCCGCTGCCCGATCCGTACGACGGTCTGCTCCTCGTTAATCCAGATGCCACACGTGACGTGCACGCGTGCCTGGGTTGCCCGCTCGTGGAGGGAGATCGAGTCATCGGCGTGCTGACCGCCGACGCGCTCGAGCCGGGGGCGTTCGACGAGCTGGATGAGGGATTCCTTCGGATGCTCGGGGCCCTGGCAGGGGCTGCCCTTCGCACGGGGCGGATCATCCAGGCGCTCGAGGCCGCCTCTCGTCGCCACCAGCAGATCGCGCACGTCCTGCAAAGTGACGCCGCGCTGCGAGACGGCGGGAACCAGATCATCGGTACCAGCGCTCCCATTCAGCGCGTTCGCGAGGAGATCGAGCTCGTCGCTCCTTCTGACTTCGCGGTCCTGATCACCGGTGAGACCGGAGTCGGTAAGGAGCTCGTAGCGCGGTCGGTTCATCAACAGTCGGAACGTCGCGAGCAGGCGCTCATCTACGTCAACTGCGCGGCCCTTCCGGAGACGATCGTCGAAAGCGAGTTATTCGGTCATCTCCGCGGCGCCTATACGGGAGCCACCACCGACCGCGCGGGCAAGTTCGAGATCGCCGATGGTGGTACTCTCTTCCTCGACGAGGTCGGTGAGCTCCCTCTGTCCGTTCAACCCAAGCTCCTCAGGGTGCTGCAGGAAGGGGAGATCCAGCGCGTCGGATCGGACAAGCTACTGCGCGTGAATGTGCGCGTCGTGGCTGCTACCAATCGAGACCTCGAAAGAGAGGTCGACGCGGGCCGATTTCGAGCGGACCTGTTCCATCGGTTGAACATGTATCCGATCCGTGTTCCACCCCTCCGCGAACGACGGTCGGATGTCCCCTTACTTGCCGGGTTCTTCCTGGACGTCTATCGACGGCGGTTGGGGCTAGGTCCCGTGCGCCTCGATGAGCCGGCTCGACAGGCGCTTGCTGCCGCTGAATGGCCGGGCAACGTTCGTGAGCTCGATCACCTTCTTGGTCGCGCCGTCCTGCGTGCCAGCGCCAACACCGCGCGCGGTGCTCCGGTCCTGATCCGACCGGAGCAGCTTCAGATCGATACCCCGGCCGCTGAAGTCGAGGAAGTCGAGAAATTGGCGTCTCGGGGCGTCTCGGGTTCGGGAGCTGTCGTTCCCGTCGCCGTGGGCGGCATGACCCTCAAGCAGGCACTCGAAGAGACGAAGCGCACCATGATCCGTCGAGCTGTGGCGGAGAGCGGAGGTAACTGGGCTGCCGCAGCGCGATCTTTGGGGATGGCGCGGAGCAATCTACACCACATGGCTGTGCGGTTAGGATTTGTGAAGTAGTTGCCTGTGAGACAGGGCTCAAAGTTCACAGATTGTGGGAGTTGGAGTTCGCGTCGGTTGCTACACCGAAGTCGAGGCTCCATGAGTTCGCTCGCTGCATCAGGTCTTCCATCATGCTCGTTACCTCGTCGCGCTGGGCGGACCGGTTCTCGCCGAGTTGGTATTCGGTACCGGCTATGTTCATCCTTCAGGATTGTCAACGGTTCCGAGGCATGGTGAAGCGCAGAGTCCGGCGGAGCGCGCGCTGACCTTGGGTGCTGTTTTTCTACCACGGAAACACGTAGTGGAAGAACTCCGCGCGGCTCGACACGCCGCACTTCGCGTAGATGCGCGTGATGTGTTGACGTATCGTCTTGTCGCTGTTGTCCTCCAAACGTGCGATCTCGCTACTAGTCAGGCCCTTCAGCAAGTAGTGAGCGATTGTGGTCTCCTTGTCGGTCAAACCCACCGGCGACAGTGCGCGATCGACATAGTAGGCCATGCGTGTCGAGGGGGCGTTGAGAACGCGATCGATCACCTCCAGGAGTTCGCCAGCTCTGAAAGGCTTCTCCAGCAGGTATGCAGCGCCTTCGTTCAATCCGGTCTTCACCTTGTCCAGCTCTACGAAAGCGGTAATGAGGACCACGGGTGCGTCGATTCCAGACTGGCGGAGCTCGCGCAGCAATCGCAATCCCCCCGCAGCCTCGGCGCCCAGGAATACGTCCGTGACGACCATATCGACGGTACCTAGTCGCCGTGCCCCGTCGTGTGCTTTCGCGAGTTTGAAGCGACAAGCG
>CBFGUG010000131.1:0-17836 GCA_965651905.1 uncultured bacterium
AGGCCTGAGAGAACACAGGTGTTAATCCACTTGGCCAATCGCTCGTGAACGTTGTTCGGCGTTTCACCATAGGCAAAGAAACGACTCCCCCTCCAGTGGTGTGACGTCGCGAACTATAGCACGGGAGAAATCACTGCATTTCTGACTATGCAACTTTCTACCCGCCGGGTTTCCGCGCTGCGCCCTTGTCACACCTTCACTCACGTGATTCCCTCGCTCGAACAACGGGGGGCGTTCAGCTCCGCCAATACGTGAGGAGAGTGACATGTATATTGATCCTACGGTTTATGTGCAGACGCCGCGGTTTTCTGTGGCTGCAGGGTTGGCGTTGGTGCGGGCTTTGATTGCGAGTGTTCCGGGGGACGCGGGTGCGGCAGTGCGGAGCTCGGCGCAGGCGATGCGTGATCAGGGTGTACAGCTTCAGCAGGCTTGGATTGAGACGGATAGTAAGGCGGACAGTCCTGACGCGCGACCGGTGGATGCAGCGACTGATGCGGTTTGGCGCGGCGCTTATTTGTCGGCGCAGGGCGCGGTTACATCACGCACGAGCGAGGAGAAGGCGGTGGCCGGGCAGCGAGTCCTCGACGCGTTGTATGCTGAAGGGCTCACGTTCATCAACATTCGCTACCCGCTGCAGTGGGCCGAGATGGACAAGCGCCTCGAGAAGCTGAAGAACCCCGAACTCGCCCAAGCCCTCGCGATGGTGACCGACGACACGACACTGCCGGCGCTGCAACGTCAACACGACGCATACGGCAAGGCCATCGGGGTGACGGAGCGTTCGCCCGAGCGTGTGCCCAGCCCGAACTTGACGGACGAACGCGCCGCGCTGTCCGACAAGATAACGCTCTACTGTCTGGCAGTGTTGACCGCCTACCCCATCGACGAGGAAGGCGGCGCCGCCAAGGTGCGCCACATCCTCGCGCCCATCGACGAACTACGCGCGGCCGCCAAGGCGAACAAGTCGCCCAAAGAAGAGCCGCCGGAGCAGCCGATCCCACCGGTCGGGTGAGGCAGGGCATCGCCCGCCGCACCGCGTCAAGCGCAACCTCGGGGTGAGCCTCCAGAGGCTCTCCAGAGCTAGTCGTTTGGCTTTTTGAGCCTCCAGAGGCTCCCCAGAGCTAGTCGTTTAGCTTTTTGAGCCTCCAGAGGCTCCCCAGAGCTAGTCGTTTAGCTGTTTTGAGCCTCCGGAGGCTCTCCGGAGCTAGTTGTTTGGCTTTTCGAGCCTCCGGAGGCTCTCCGCACTCAGTCGTCTGACTTCTCGAGCCTCCGGAGGCTCACGTTCCAGGGGAGTGTCAGATTTGCTGTGTAACTTTGACCGTTCACCCGAGCAGCGGATCGCGCGGCGCTGCTCGTGTAGGCTGAAGCGCATGGCGAACGTCTCGATCGACGATCAGCTGCTATGCGAGGCCCAGCGCGTTGGCGGGCACCGCACGAAGACGGACGCCGCGAACGAAGCGTTGCGGGAGTATGTGCAGCGTCGGCGGCAGGCGAAGGTCGTGGAGCTATTCGGTCAGATCGACTTCGATGAGACGCACGATCACACCCAGCAGCGACGTCGCAGGTGAGCGTGTTCGTCGACTTGCGAAGCCCCCGGCTGTTGCCCTAAGCCACACGCTATGGCGCAAGAATCGCTTCGTGGGCATTGTTGTTGTGGCTTCGTTCGGTACGAGGTTGACGGGCCCTTCACTCAGGAGACCAACTGCTGTTGCAAGACGTGCAGTCGCGCGGCGGGGTCGCCGTTCGTGGCTTGGGCGACGGTGCCACGCTCTGCGTTTCGAGTTATCGCTGGACAGCCTGCGTCGTTTCAGTCATCCGCCGAGGGGACGCGCACGTTCTGTCCGAAGTGCGGCACGCCGCTCACGTTCGTGACGAGTCGGCACCCGGACGAAATCGACTTTACGCTTTGTTCGCTCGAGAACCCCGACGCGATTTGGCCACGCGACGTCACGTTTGCAACGTCGATGCCCAGGTGGCTGCCAGAGTTCGGGAAGCTGCCCGCGTATCCAGAGGCGCGTTAGCTCGAAACGGTTCAGTCTGGCTGAGACGTCGAGAGCGGTGATAGGCTGGCGCCGATGCCGTCGCAGCGATGTGCCGACCCCGGGGTTCGACCCCTAGCGCCCCTGCAAGATCCACTATGGGTCACGAGTTTACTCGTGCTGCTGCTCAACGACGTACTGCTCAAGAGCGTCGCCGGAGACGTCCCTTTGCTACAACCGCTGACGGGCAAACTCAGCGACGTCGCTGGTCTGGTGATGGCGCCAACCTTGGCGTGGGTCGTCGTCCTCGGGGCGTTTGGGAGTCGTCGGCTCTCGTGGCTTGCGTTTGCATGTGTTCCGCTGGTGTTTGCGGCGATCAACCTGGATCCAGCCTGCGCTAGGTGGTGGGAAGCGGCATGGGCGAGCATTGGCGTAACCCAACGCGTCTGGACGGATCCGACGGATCTGTTGACGCTCCCATCGCTGCTTCTCGCCTACCGCTTGTGTCGCTCACCCAACCCCGTGACCACGACGACACAAGCACGGCTGGGTGCACTCGTTGGCGCGTTCGCATGTGTGGCGTCGAGCAACCCCTGGAACGACACTATTCGACTGCCAAGCGTGCGCAACGCAACACCCGTGACACTCGAAGTCACGGTGCAACCGTATCTCGGCGAGCTGCACTGTGACGACGTCGAAGCACCGATCGATCACGTCGACGTCACACGTTTTCTCCCCGCAGAACGCGTGAAGTTGTCGAGCGGCGAGCAAGCATCCCTGGTTGGGGTCGACGACGATCTCACGCCTATCTACTGGTCACAGTGCAACAGTTATCTGAACCCAGTCGACGCTGGTTCAGCGACCCCTGATGCAGGAAATCCGCAAGGCAGCGCGCTGGACGCTGGAAGCGCGCCGGACGGGGAACCGCCGTTGGACGCCGGCTTAGCTGATGCCGGTCTCGATGCGGAAGCTGGTGCCGACGTCTCGACAATTGCGCCTCTAGCGAGTCGCTGCCGCTGCGGCGCAGCGCTCGTTTCCTCGCCGCACCTCGATCCGACATTGATAACCTGGGACCTGCGCGGAGTGGAAGACAGGTGGCACCGCCCAAGCGTCGAGGAACTACCGCTGGGTAGCGTTTACCTAGAACGCTTTGGCCAGCGCCTGCGCGCCCAAGCCGGAGAGCGCATGCACACTACCCCCTGGCCCCACGAGGTAGGCGACGAATGAAACGCTTGGCGTCAACTACGCTCGTGTTGCTGATGCTGGGCTGGACTGCGTCAGCCCACGCGGAACAAGAACTGACGGGGCTCCTACTCGAGGCCGCGCCAGCCTACTCTTCCGTCTGGGTCTCCAGACCGCAGTTCCTTGGCCCACAGTCGAACGGGCGCGCCGCAGGTCAGCTGGGCGTGGCGCAGCTATGGGCATTGGGTTCGGGGATCAGTGTGGGCCCCCGCGGCTCTGCAGCGATAGTGATCCCCGGACCCGAAGAATACGCCTCCGACTTTTTTTCGGACCTCGGCGGCTGGCTGCATTGGCAAGCTCCGAAGTCCTGGCACTCAATCGGTCTAGAACTGGGCGGCGGCGCCGCGTGGCACTCCCAACTGGACTCGCACACGTACACCACCATCAAACGAGAAAGCGACGGCTCGTTCGGCGGACACGCATTCGTCGGCTTACGCCTGGGCCGATCACTAGACCCACAAGCGCGCTTCTTCTTCAGCCTACGAGGCCACTGGCATGGAGGCTTCGTCCACCGCGTTCACTACACGGACACCCTAACCGGCGACGAAACCACCGAACGCTTCACCCTCCGCGCCCTATCCGTGATGCTCACGGCTGGCTGGGTGGTTTGGGACTGACGGCGCGTTCGCTCTCCCCGACGCCGGGTTGATCGACGAGCGCCGTGGTCGCGCCGCGTTAGCCCGGAGCCGCCCGCCCAAGCCTCAGAAAATGCCTTCGCCGCTGGCGCCAGCTTGGACGCGGAGGGTGGCGCCCCAATGTTCGACGATGAGGCCGCCGTCGACGCGGTAGAGATCCCAGAAGCCAGTCGCGGTGCCGCCTGTGACACCCTCGCTCAAGGTGAACACGAAGTTACCTTCGGCGATTTGGTGGTGAATCGTGGTGTAGCTGTCTCCTGCTGAGAGGCGCTGCGGAAACGGGTCCGCGCCGTGTTCGGTCACCTCGGCGGCAAGGTAGGTGCTGGTGGCGTCGGTGTTGCCGCCGATCATGACCTCTTCGGTGAAGCCGATGACCACACTGCGGTTGGCTTCCGTCAACTCCAAGTCTGTGACCTCGGTGGGGCCGCCCAGCAGGTCGTTGCCCGACATGCCTGCGTCCCAGTGCTCGACCATGCGCATCTTTTCTTGGTCGACGCGCAACATGTCGAAGGTGCCGCCTGAGCCGTAGCTGCCGTGGATCAACACCAGATCACACTCGCCGATCAGACGAGTCAACGAGTAGAAGCCGGGCGACACGTTGGCGAAGAACCCCTTGAACGTATCCACGCCGCTGGTTGCGGCGGGATTGTGCTGGATGTACGGATCTGCCCAGTAGTCGTCGATCACGGCGCCATTGCCGTTGATGAACACTTCGGTGATGCCGTCGCGCACGACGGTCTTGCTCGCTTCGGTCATCTCTGCCGGGCAGCGCGGCTCGGCCGTGTCGGGCGTCGCGTCGTCGTCGGCGCCCATCATGCCGCCTGCGCCAGGCTCCCCACCGTCGTCGGCGCCCATCATGCCGCCCGCGCCTGTGTCGGTCGAGTCGTCAGCCGCGCCGCCGCCTGCGCCGTCGTCGGCGGCGCCGTCATCCATCATGGCATCGTCCGCGGTGCCGTCGCTCGGGTCGTTCCCTGCGCCGCCACCCGCGCCGTCACTCGTCGAATCGCCACCGCTGCCCCCCGTGCCGCCGGGGGCTTGCCCCGAGTTACCACCCGCGCCGCCGCTCGTCGTGGTGTCGGCGGGCATGCCGGGACTGTCGCTGTCTCGATCGTTCGAAGTTGCTCCGCCCGTGGAGCCGCTGCCCGCGGAGGTGTCGTCGGACGTCGCCGTGCCGCTCGCGCCCGTGTTCGTTCCCGCGCCGCTGGTGCCGTCTCCTGAGTCCGTTGCCGTCGCGGAGCTGGTTCCGCCCGCGCCAACTCCGTCGGTGTCTTCGGACTTCGAGGAGGAGTCTTCAGCGCAGGCACAAACAACGAACATCAAGCCCGCTGTGAAACACTTGGAGGCAATGTAGGTTTTCACCCGCGAAACCTAGCGCTGGCGACAGGGGGGCGAAAGCGAAGCCGACAGCTCGCACGGGCAGCGACGCTAGGACTACAAAATTGTCGCGCGCGCACCGAGGTCGTGAACTGAACACGCTCCGCGAAGTGGGAGCCAATGCCCGCGATTCGCCAAAATATTGCGTCTTCTTACGCGAACATTTCCGTGATCGGCCCGCCGTTGACGTCTGGGTTTCCGAAACTGCTCACATCGAGGCCCAGCGCCTGCGCCACGGACACGAAAAAGTCGTTGTGCGCACGGCCGTGGGTGACCCACGAGCGTTCGGGATCTTGCTGCCGCTCGAACGAGATGAGCTGCCCCGTGTTGAGCACGCCATCGAGATTGCCCAAGGTGAACCACGGCAGGTTCTGTACGCTGTGGCTGCCGTTGGCGATGTGGCTCGTGAGCACGATGATCGTGTGATCCAGCATACGTGAGCCGTCCACCTCTTGCAGCGTGTCGAGTTGGTTTACCAAGATGAGCAGCTTGTTCAGCAGCGCGTGTTTTTCGGCGAGCAAGATCTGACGTGCGTCGACGTTCGAGTACTGCGGTGTCTCTTGGTTCAGGTCGTTTACCTTGTGCACGAGGTCGTGATAGTCCGTGCTGTCGAACATGCCGTCGCTGTAGCCGTACACCGCGCCCGGGGGCTGATCCATCGACAGCGTCATCACGCGGGTGACGTCGGCGTGTAGCGCGGCGGCGGCCAGGCGCATGTTGATGTCCGTCGCAATTTCCCAACGCTCGCGCCAAATCGTGTCGCGGTCCGCGTTGTACGTCCAGTTCAAGTCCGCCGCTGGATCGACGATCGAGGGGTCAGGCCACAGGTCGCGACGATTTTCCGAAAGCAACGCCAAGCGACGTTGTTCGAGCTCGGTCATCAGCTGCGCGTGTTGCTCGAGCTTGAGCCGATCATCACCAGACAAGCGCTGCGCCATCTGCCCGTGTTCGCCCTTCAAGAACGAAAACAGTCGCTCGGCACGCGCACGCGCGGCGCTGTTGTCGGCCTCGGGCGCTTCTGCGCTGCCGGGGAACAAGCGTTCGTAGATCTCGTGGGGGATCACCAGACCGCCCATGCGTTCACCTGGGCCCGTACTGGCGTCGATGGTGTTAGGTCCCGTCCAGCCGTCGTTGTAGGGGCCGTTGGCGGTCATCGCGATTTCCATCGATTTCAGTGCCGTCACGCCGCCTGCGGCAAGCAACTCGTCCGCGATGAATTGATCGATGGACTTGGCGCCCGGTTGATCGCCACCTAAACGGTTGTCTGCCGTCAGGTAGTGGGTTCCGCCCGCGTGATGGGCGTTGGCGGGATCCGTCGGATCCACGTCGACCGAACGCATGTCCATGTTCTCGAACAAGATCATGTCGCCGAAGTAGGGAACCAACGGATCGAAGTTTGGACCCATCGCGAAGTCGGTGCGCGTGTAGGAGCTGGCGCCGGCTTTGGGTCGCGGCTCCCAGTCTTCGAACACCATGCCGTCCGCGAAGTGAACAAACACGACGCGCTTGGGGATTTCACCCGCCTGGGCCACGGCCTGCGATCCGCGCAGCAGCGGCAGCAGACTCATCGCGCCCGCGCCGCCGAGCCCGGCGAACAACTGTCTGCGAGATAGCTTGTTTCGCATGATCGTCATCTCACTCATCTCCTGCGGTCGAGTCGCTCGCCAAGTGTCGGAACACGTCGCTGCGCACCAAGCGGTCGATCAGCGCCGCAGGATCGCCCGAGTTGCTCTCCCAAGAACTCGCCAGATCTTCGACCAAACACTCCGTACCCCGCGAGTTGGGCGAAGCGCCGAGCGCGTAGCGGTACAGGTGCTCGCTCACACACTCGCGAACCTGCGCGCTGCTCTCCAGAATCTGCGCGAGCTCCACGCCGTCAGCCACGTCCACCACGCCAGACTGCAGCGGCGCGATGCCCGACGGATCGACGGGCGTGCCGTCTTCTTCCGTCACGTACCTGCCCAAAGCGTCGTAGTTTTCGAACGCGAAGCCCACCCCGTCGATCAACGTATGGCAGCCTGCACACTCGGGCGAGCCACTGTGTGTCTCTTCGACGTGTTGGCGGGTGGTGAGCGCACTGCCTTCGGGCTTGGGCTCCACCGCCGCGTTGACCTCGGGCGGCGGCGCAGCGATGTGCACGCACAAGAAGCTCTCGAGCACCTTGAGACCGCGCAAGATGGGCGAGTGCACGCTGCCGTGTGAAGTCGACGCGAGCACCCCCGGCTGCGTCAAAATCCCGTGGCGATGCTCGACGCTGACGGGTTCGAACCCCGACCCAGGTGCGGGCACGCCGAGCAAGTTCGCAAGCTGTTCATCCACGAACACCACGTCCGAGCGTAATAGCGCGTCGAGTGAATTTTCTTCCCAGAGCGCCCACTCGATGAAACGTTCGATTGAACCGCGGAGCGACTGCCGTAACTCTTCGGTGAGTTCGGGGTAAGCTTCGCCGCTCAAGTTCAGCTGCGAAACCATGTCCAAACGCAGCCACTGGCTCGTAAAATCCATCCAGGTAGCCTGCGCGCGTTCGTCTTGGAACATGCGCCGTGCGTGCGCTGCGACGCCGTCAGCGTCGTCCAACTCGCCCGAGCGTGCGGCTTGCAGCAACATCTCGTCGGGCGCTTGCCGCCACAAGAAGAACGACAGCCGCGTGGCCACTTCCTCGCCGCTCAGCGCCGCGCTGCCGTCACTCGAGCCAAACTCGACGCGATAGAGCGTCTGGGGGCTGAGCAGGATTGCTTGAACCAAATCGTGTGCCGCGGTTTCGAAGTCGCTCGCTGCGAGCGCTTCTTGCGCGAACGAATCCAAACGTTCGGCTTCGTCAGGCGTGAGCAGCCGACGGTACGCGCGCGGCGCCAGGCTACCCGCGATCTCCGACAAACACTCCGCAGACTGTTCACTGCACGGCGCCCAGGCGTCTAGTTGAGCGACGGCTCGCGCAGCAACTTCGTCGGTGGCCGCAAACTCGCTGTCGATGAGCAGCGCGTTGTTCGGCTGGCTCAGAGCGTTGGTGGTGAAGCCGTCCGCTGCGTTTGGCGCAGGCAAAAACAACTCGGGGATGTCGACGCCCGGCAAGATCACTTCGAGCGAACTTCGAAACTGCGCGGTCGTCAGACGCCTGAGCGGCAACACGTCGGGCGAAACCTCTTCGGGTAAACACCCGAGCGTTTGCTCATCGCCCGACTGCCCGTCGCTGCCGTCGTCAGCACCGACGCCGTCATCGCTCGCGCCGCTGCCGTCGTCGGCGCCGTCACCAGCGTTTGAGTTCGGGTCATCGCTGTTGTTGCCAGCGCCACTGCTCGATCCGTCGGAGCCGGGTACATCGTCGCGACTCGACGAAGTGTCTCCGTCGTCGCGCGCGTCGTTCGTGCCGAGTCCGTCCGAGCCAACTTCCCCGTCACCATCGCCGTCCGAGCCGCCACGTGACTGCGACGAGTTATCGAGGTCGGCGTCGAACACTTCGCCCCCGCCCGCGCAGCCTGCGGTGACCACGCAAGCCAGCAGCGTCAGCGATAAGAGGGTGCCGCAGCTCGGGGATTTGTTGGCGCAAGCTCTCGGCGGTTGGCTGCGGGTACCCCGTACACCCGGCAACACCAGACCCGCGAGACTTCGAGGTGGTGACATCACGCTTTGACATTAGGCGCAAATGGCCCGGTCGACCCGCGCAAAATCGCTACCTACATCCGGCTTTTTCAGCCGAATTCCTGCTGCGCTTTCCACCCCAAAAACTTGAGCTGCCGCGCGCGTGCCGAGGTACTGAGCCTGCGCGGGGGACCATGTGTACAGCGTTGCGACTTCTCGGCGCACGCGCGAGTGCGAGTCGGTGTCAACCAGTGTGTTGAAGCGTGCGCTGGATGCACATCTCTCGACACCGCGACGCGGAAGCTCCCGCGAAACCAAGATTGCGCCGCCCCTGCATTTCCTCGCCGCAACAACTCCTACGGGCGAACACTCTCCGCGGGGCTGCGCTCGATCGGCGCGCTTCCGTTCGCCGTTCGCGCTACACATGCCGCATGTTCAAAGCTTGCCTCGATGCTTTGGTGACTGCGGGTGGTGGAACACCCCCAGCAATTCGGCGCTCTGCGCGTTTGGGTGCGTTGGCGATTTTCGTAATGTTAGCTCTGGGCTGCGGCAGCTCGAGCAACAGCAGCGAAAATGCCGACGACGAACGTCGATCGACGTCCAAGCGCGACGCAGGCAACGGCCGGGACGTCGACGCGGGCGCCACTGACGACGCTGGTTCGCACGCGAACGACGGCGGCTCGCGCGGTAACGACGGAAATAACGCGAACGACGACGACTCCAGCAGCGACGACGACGACTCCAGCAGCGACGACGAAAGTGACGACTCGGACGCCTCGACGTCGAACACGACGACCGACGGGGACGCGTCGAGTTCGAGCGGAGCGCAAGAAGATCTCAAACCGCCCCCGCCGATCGGCGACCTGGTGTTCAGCGACGACCAAGTGCTCGACGTCGAGCTGAACCTGGACCCAACCGACTGGGAAGCGCTCGAGGAGCAGGGCAACGAAGAGACCTACGTGCCCGCGCAGGCCAACATCGTCGGCGACGGCTTCGGCGAGGCCAGCTTCGCCGAGCTCGGGTTGCGCCACAAGGGCGCGTGGTCGCTGCACCATTGTTGGGACGACAACGGCGGCGTGCGCAACTACGCCGCCGAGTGCGCCAAACTCTCCTACAAGCTCAAGTTCGACAAGTACGACGATGACGCGCGCCTGGACGGCCTCAAGCGCCTCAACTTGCACGCCTCGGCGGGTGACTTCTCGAAACTGCGTGAACTCGTCGCCTACAGCACCTTTCGAGACTTCGGAGTGGACGCGCCGCGCACGGCGCTCGCTCGCGTCACGATCAACGGACAGCTCCAAGGCGTGTTCATCGCGGTCGAGGCGATCGACGGCCGCTACACGAAGTCGCGATTTCGCGGCGGCGACGGCAATCTCTACAAGGAAATTTGGCCCAAAACCGGGCAAGACGACGAACACTTCATCGAAGCCCTGCGCACGAACGAAGACGTAGCGGACGTTTCTGCCATACATGCCTTCGCCGCGGCCATCGAAGACGCGAGCGCGTCGAACTTCCGCGACGACATCGAAGCCTGGGTCGACGTCGACGCGCTGCTTCGTTACATCGCCGTCGATCGCGCGCTCAAGAACTGGGACGGCGTGATGACGTTCTACTCGCCGCTGACGTCACACAACTTCTATTGGTACCACGATGACGTTCGAGAGCGTTTCGAACTGATCCCGTGGGATCTCGACAACACTTTCTGGCCCTTCGATCCCGTGGTGGCCCCGCAAGACTGGGCCACCAACGACCCGGTCCCCGACTGGAACGTCGAGCCGCTCAACTGCGAGCCGCGTTCGATGTGGGAGCCCGACGGCGAAGTGAAGACCACACCGCCACGCTGTGACACCCTGCTCGATCGGCTCGCCGTGACCGAGTGGCAGCGCTTCGCGGAACTGTCGGAAGAGTTGATCGCAGGTCCGCTCAGTTACGACGTGCTGTCGGCGAAAGCCGCGCACTACAGCGCCCTGCTCGAGCCGCTAGTCGACGAAGACCCTTTGCTGCTACGTGAGGACTGGGAACTCGCTCTGGCCGAGCTCGACTGGGTGTTCGAGTCGACGCCTGCCTATCTCGAAAACTTCGTCGAGACGGGACTCATCATCGAGGGTGATCACATCGCAGAGCCCGATCCCGACGACCCCATCCTCGGTGATCCCGACCCCGATCCGGTCATCGTCGAACCGACGGAAGACGCGCTATTGGCCGTCGGACCCCAGATGGGACTCGTGCCAGGATTGCTGCTCAACTACGAGTTCGACGATTTGGCGCACGGCGACGTGCCTGACGCGCTGGACTTTTTCGGCGATGAACTGAGTGAGTCCGCCGCGTACTGGAACACCAGTGACCCGATCACGGGTTCGGCAGATCTGCGTCACGAGTTCATCTTCAACAGCAACCCCGCGGGCACCTACGACGAATGGGTCAACCTGATCATCCCCACGGAAGGTTGGCAAGCCTTCGACGTGCGCGCCTACGACAACTTGGTGATGTCGCTCGTGGCGGACGGGCCGCGCATGGTTCGCATTCGGGTCATGAGCGGCGAATACGACGACAGCTGGGGAGGCGTGTGGTCGGAGTTTGGCGAATACTTCGACGTCTCGTCGACGCCAACCACCGTGGTCGTACCGCTGCACGGGCTCACTTACCCCGATTGGGCAAGAGACGAGTGGGAAGACGGCCAAGGCTGGAGCGGTTCGGACGCTTCCGCCCTGCAGCAAGTGCTCGCAAACTTCACGGGCGTGCTGTTCGGCCCTCACGCCCACGTCGACGACGAGGGCAACCTGCAGAGCGACAGTGAGTCCGGGTTCGTGCAAATCGACAACCTGCGCTTCGAGTGAGCGCAGCGCAGCCTGACCGCCCGAATCAGACCAATCAGCAGTTGCGCGGGCGCACCACTCGCGAGACGCTGGCCCGATGCGGACGATCGTATGGTTTCGCGCCAAAGACCTGCGCCTGACGGACCACGCCCCACTGCGTGACGCAGCTTCGGCGGGTGACGTCATCCCGCTGTTCGTGGTCGACCCGAGCTGTTTCGGAGAGAAGGCCGCGCGCGGCGCGCCGCACCGCACCCAATACTTGCACGACTCACTCACTGAACTACGCGACGCCATCGCGCGCCGCGGTTCGCAGTTGCTGTTCGCCGAAGGTAACCCGACGGAAATCGTGCCGCAGTTGGCAAAGCGATGGAAAGCGGACCGCGTCGTGGCGCACCGCTGGGTCGAACCTCACGGACGCAAACGCGACGACGAGGTGCGTCTTGCACTCGGCGGCAAGTTCGAACTCTACGAAGGGGAAACGTTACACCCTCCGGGCACCCTGCGCACCCAGCAAGGCAATCCGTATTCGGTATTCACCCACTTCGCGCGCGCGCTGCGGCAGCAGGAAGAAATCGCGGCCCCATTACCCGCGCCAAAGCGACTGCCCAAACTGCCCAGCGACATACGAAGCCCGGGCGCGAGCCTACCGACGTTCGAATCCCTCGGTCTCGAGCGCAACACCTCTGTCATTCGTGGCGGTGAGAGCGAAGCCGCGGCGCGACTCGAACACTTTCTCGACAGCGGGCTTTCTGCGTACGCCAAACGTCGGGATCGCTTGGACTTGGACGGCACGAGTCGGCTTTCTGCAGACTTGAAATTCGGCACGCTCTCCGTGCGAACGGTCTGGACGAAGGCACGGGAAAGCGGATCGGGTCAAGCGTTGGACACCTACTGCAACGAGCTGTTGTGGCGGGAGTTCACTCACAGCACGCTGTGGGATCGGCCAGAGGTGTTGCGCGCGCCATTTCGTGCAGACTTCGAGGGATTTCCGTGGCTGCGCGATCAAAGCGCGTTTCGCGCGTGGGCAAGCGGTAAGACAGGCTACCCAGTGGTAGACGCCGCCTCTCGCCAGTTGTTGGGCGAAGGTTTCGTGCACAATCGCGCACGCATGATCGCGGCGAGTTTTCTGTGCAAGCACCTGCTGCTCGACTACCGACTCGGTGAAGGCCACTACATGAAGTACCTGGTCGACGGCGACTTGGCGCAGAACAACGCAGGCTGGCAGTGGTCCGCTGGCTCTGGTTGCGACGCCCAACCCTACTTCCGCGTGTTCAACCCGATGACGGGCGGCAAACGCTTCGACGAAGAAGGAGCCTACGTCAAACGTTGGGTCCCCGAACTGCGCAACCTACCCGCGCGCTACATCCACGAGCCATGGAAAGCGCCCGCAGCCGTCCTCAGCGAAGCGAACGTCGAACTCGGCAAGAACTACCCGTCTCCCATCGTCGATCACAAAGCCGCGCGCGAGCGTTTCCTCGAAACCGCACGAAAGCACCTGAGCGCCAACCGCGCGGGATAGGTCGCAACCCACGGCTGCTCACCTTCAGAGGCTGGCTGCGGATTCGCACTGGCCTTCGCTAAGCACGCCAACCCCCGCAGCGTTCGCCTCGCACGCGTTGCCATACGTGTTTTCGTCGCAGCCGCACACTGGATCGTACTGGTCGAGACAGTTGTCAGGGCGCGGCTGGCAAGTTGCCTGGGCGTCGGCAGCACCGCAGTACTGCCCGGGCATGTAAGCGCAGTATTCGTCCTTGCTGCAGGTGTCGCCCGCTCGCGCGCCGCAGGCCGCGCCTTCGTTTGGCGACAAGCACGCGCGTTTCGTGCAACCCAGCGCTCCATCACTGCAGAAGCACGTGTTGCAGCCGTCCTCTGATGGGATGTCACCCGCGCCGTCGGGATAGACCATCCCGCCTACCGTACAGCTCGAACCGTCACCCCCCTCGACGACTTGGCACTCGCCTGCGTGGCGTTGATTCACGCCTGCGGAGTCCGCACCGCACGCGTTACCGTAGGTATTTCCGTCGCAGCCGCACACTGGCGTGTAGTCGCCGTCACAGGCGTTCGGAACGGGCTCACACTGCCCGAGCTCATCGTCCGTACACACGCCGGAGTTCGAACGACAGAACTCGCCCACCCCGCACTCGCTTCCACCCACCGTACATCCGAGGGTCGAAGGCACGCCACCATCTACGTCGGGGCCCATGCTCTCCGTCACTCCCGCGTCCGTACCCGGCTGAGAACCGTTCACGTCACCCGATGTGACGTCGCCCGGGTCGCTGCTGTCGTCGCTACCGCTCCGTTCATCGGTGTCGGGCGTAACGTCTGGTTCGTCGTGGGTTGCCTCGTCGTCGGTCTGTTCGTCTGGAAGCGAATGATCGTCGGGCGTGGCAGTGCCGCCCGCGCTACCGTTCGACGCAACCGAGCCGCCCGTTTCGTCGTCTGCGCCAGTGGCGCCCTCGTCATTGTCGTCCGCGCTGGCGGCTTCCTCGTCAGCGTCGTCTGCGCCATCCATCGTTCCTTCAGTCAGCTCGTCGTTATCCCTCTCGTTCGAACTCGCGTCGCTTCCACACGCGGCGAGTAGAGATGAAAGGACGAGCGGACCAAAACGATGAACCCAATGCATGTGCCAAGCATAACCCAGCCTCCCCCGCCTCGCTGCATCGGCCGCGAGCAGCTGTTTTCCGCGGCATGACGCATGCGACTGTTTCGGTCGTGCGCGCTCACTCAACCACTCGTATTCATTGAGCACCATCAAGCGCGTTCTGACACGCCGGCACGCGTTTGCGCTGACGACACACGGCACCCCAGCGCACGACACCCCGTCAGGGGCAACCCAACTGGCACACGCCAATCGGCGGCCCCGTGCGGCAGATGTTACCCCGACACACGCCGCACGCGCAGTCACCATCCGTGATGCATTCGACGCAGCCGTCGTGGGCCTGCGGAGAGACACAAAGACGACACGCGGATGTAGGTTGACACAGTCACCGACTGGTGACATACCTCGTGTCACTTGCCGGTGACTTAATTCACCATCGCTCCAAGTGCTCCAGGAGAATCACGTGCAACCGTCGAACTTGATTACAGTTATGGTCATGCTTAGCAGCCTTTTCGTGCGCCTCGTCAGCGCCAGCCCCGCGCTCGAATCCGCCACCGCCCCGAGCGTCGAGCAACGCAACCACGGCCCAGGCAGCAGCGGCTTCTCCCATGAATTTCGATGGGCTCCCCGCAGCTACGACCACTGGCAAGCCGGGCTCCACTTCGGCCTGTCTCAACCCCTCTTGCTCGGCGGCTTCAACGTCGCAGCGGACGCGCACCACGGCCGCTGGGTGTTCGAGTACAGCCACGGCATGTGGCTCGACTACAACCGCGTCGAGTCCGTGATGTTGACGCAAAGTGAACAGGACGCGAGCCTGGACTTGGATTCACCCTGGACCACGGGGTTCGGCATCGGCTACCGCGTACTCGACGAGCTCTACCCGATGATCGAGTTCAAAGCACACCACTACACCGCGAGCGTGGAGGACGACGAACGGCGATACACCACGATCAGCATCGGACCAGCGCTGGCGCACCGCTTGTTCTTGATCGACGGCCTGTTCGTGAACACCTACGTCCGCTACTGGCCCAACGTGTGGAGCAGCAGGCCCCACTTGGAGTTCGGCTCCGGCCTCCGACACGATCCCGTCGATCTAGGGCTGTTCGCCAACTTGTCAGTCGGCTACGCATTAGACCTGAACTAGACCCCCGTACACGTGCCAACCATCAAGCCCAACACCGCATCTCGTCGCGACGTTCCAGCAACCAAACGACGTTTGGTCAAGGCCGCCCTCGAAGTCTTGGCGCAAGAAGGGTTTCAGAAGTTGGGCGTCAATCGCGTCGCGCGCGAAGCAGGCGTCGACAAGGTGCTCATCTACCGTTACTTCGGCGGGCTCGAGGGTCTACTCGAACAAGCAGCGGCCAGCGCCGACTTCTGGCCGAGCTTCGACGAATTAGTGGGAGACGCCGATGAACTCGCGGAGGCACCCCTCGCCCAAGCAGTTGCTAGCGTGCTCAAACGTTACGCACGGGGCATTCAGAAGCGCCCCCTCGCGCTCGAAATTCTGTCGTGGGAAACGCTCGCCCGCACTGAACACACCGCCGTGTTCGAAAGCGTACGCGAAGAGCTCGGACTGAAACTCGGCCAACTGCTGGCGCAACGTCTGGGCAACGCCAACGTCGACGCCCCAGCGATCGTCGCGATTCTAAGCGGCGCCATCAACTACCTCAGCATCCGCCGCCGCAACATCCGCGTCTTCAACGACGTCGAGATCAACACCGACCCCGGCTGGCAACGCATCGAAACGTCCATCGACGCGATTTGCGCCGCGATGTTCGGAGAGTGATAAGAGGCTTAGGGCTCCGAGGCAGCCAGCGCGCCGTCAGTCGTGCTTAATCGCGAGCCCGCACCGCGACGCATTTTTCGTAGAGGGAGCCGCGCAGGGCCCGCACCTCGCCTTCCCAGGCAACCCGAACCCGTGACGCCAGCTGCGCAAACCCAAACGACGGGCCCGCTGCGGCGAGAGTGACACAATCTGACCGTCATTCGTCCGTCGGGTCGGGTGCGGCGTGCACTCGCGGGGGTGAACCGTCTACAATGGGCAATCTCGATGGCTAGTTCGGACGACGACCAGATTTCTGGGGAGGGCGGGGCAGCTCCGCGGAAGACTGAAAGTGAGCCCGCGGCGGAGCGATCGGCGCAGCTCCCGACGGAGCCGACGCGCAACATGCTCCCGCCGCCACCACTGCCGAGTGAGTCTTCGCAGCCGAACTTGGACGTTGGGACGCGTAGCCCGTCGACCGCGCCCGAACGCCCGTCGCTGTTCGACGAACTTCGCATCACTCGCACGACCATGCACGACGTCGGAAAAGCGGCGCAGCGCCTGTCGATCGTGGCGTTGGGGGTCGCGGAGTCACGCCGCACCGTGCGGGAGCTGGTGCTCTCGGCTCTGTTCGGCTTGCTCTTGGCGCTCACCAGCGCGCTGGTGTTTGCCGAGGGCAACTTGCGCGTGTTGTTGGGTGTCTTGGCCGGCACTTGTGTCGCTGCGCTTGGCGTGTTCGTCACGTTGCGGGTCGTGGCTAAACTCGGGGAGCGTTTTGGTGCGCGCTCGCTGCCAGGATCGCCGTGGCTGTGGCTCGCTGCGGTGATGCTGCTCGCGCTCGGGGGAACGTTCGCCGTCAGTCTCAGCCTGTGGGAAGTGACGAAGCTGCCCACGCTGGCTCCCCCAAAGCGTTCAGCTCAGCCCGTGCAACCGCCGCCTCCTGAACCCGTCGAGACCACGCGCGCCGACGTCCGCATGAAGCGGGGCGTCCACGTCAGAATTCCGCGAGGTGTGTTGTACGCGCCAGCGGAGTTCGAGTCCGCAGACGGTCAGTTTGATCTGGTGATTCACTTTCACGGCAACGTCGAGTTGATCGAGCAGAGCATCGACGCCGCAAAGCTGAACGCGCTGGTTGCCATCATCAACGTTGGGGACGGTTCGAGCGTGTACACCAAAGAGATGCAGAACCCGTACGCCTTCGACCGCCTACTGACCACCATCGAAGGCCGCGCCGAGAAACGCTTGCGTTTGGCCGATCCTCAGATCCGCAACATCGCGCTTTCTGCGTGGAGTGCGGGGTTCGCTTCGGTCAACGAAATACTCGGCAGCCGCAGCCGCTTCGACCGCATCGACGCCGTGCTGCTGATGGATTCGCCGCACTCGAAGTACGCACCTGGTAGCGGAACGGACGTATATGGGCCGTCGATCGAGCCGTACGTGGCTTTCGCGCGAAGGGCGATGGCGGACCAGAAGCTGATGCTCATCACGCATTCCGAAATCCCGACGGAGGGTTATCCCAGTACCACCGAGACCACCGACGCGGTGCTCAACGCGCTGTCACTCGAACGCCAAGCGGCTTTACCCGAAGAACTCTCGCCGCCGCCCGTCGAAATACCCGTTGCGTTGCAGGCTTTCCCGAGTGGCGAGCGCAATTGGCTGCAAGTGGTGAACCAGGTGAAAGAGGGAAACTTCGCCGTGTACGGTTGCACGGGTAACGGCAAAGGTGATCACATCGCGCACCTGGCGCAGATGTCCGTCACCGTGTTGCCCCCGCTGCGCGACAGGTGGCAGTAGCCACGATCTTCCGCGCAGACGAGAGCATGAATCGAGCGCGGTTGGCGTCGCCGCTC
>CBFGUG010000132.1:0-17515 GCA_965651905.1 uncultured bacterium
AGGGACGTCGTGGCGGGAATCTCGAGCACCGGCTTGCCGTGTCGCTCCTCGACGAGCACTCAAGATGCGCAGCGAAGATGTGCGCCAACAACCAAGCCCAGCGATGACGGAGTGCTTTGGGTGCACGGCCATCTTCTTCACCTAGCAACTCGAATTGGTCACCTTGCGCTGGTGGGGGCCGGTGCGCCGTGGTGTCTTCGGGCGGCACAGGCACGACACGCGAGCGGAACGCGGAATGGCTGGAGAGGACACCAAAATAGCGCACCATGTGAAAACGCGGCGGCGGCACTGCAGCGCAGAGGCGCACCAACAAGTCCTCGGGCGTGAGGACCAAACCTCGACTCCCATCCTTCCACGCTTGCTTGAACTCCAGCAGCAGAGTGCCGTCAGGACGCTGAGTGAGTCCCTCCTGTGCGATCGGGGGGCGAGTGATGTACCTCGCCAGCCGCTCCAACTGCTTCCTGTCATGCCCGTGCACCCATTGCCGACCGTACAAATTGGTCCCCCGAACCTCCGCCACCGGCAGGTCTGGCAGCGCGACCAGTCGTCAAACGGTGGATGCGGAGCTGAGTTGAGTTGAGTTGAGCGCTTTGGGCGGCTGACCACCGCGTGCGTCAAGCAACCCATAGCTATTGGCTTGCTGATTGGAGGCGCCGTCCACGCTCACGCCAACGGATCTAGGGGGCGTCCCAACTTTTTTCCGGATCATCCCGATCACTTAGAGCACTGATCGCAGATGGCGCTTGAACTGGACAGATCGGTATGATCTTAAACTGGTCATGCCACCTCGCCATGCCCTTACCGAAGCTCAATGGGAGGTCATTCGTACGCTTGTGCCGAAGCGACGCGGACCTCAGCCAAAACTGGACGACCGCAAGTTCATCGATGCCGTGCTCTATCGTATGAAAACCGGAGTGCCATGGCGCGACCTACCCGAACGCTTTGGGGCCTGGAAGACCGTCTACAACAGATTCTCGAATTGGTCACGACGAGGACACTGGAGGAGAATTTTCGACGCCCTGCAGTACGAGGTCGACGATGAAGGTCTCATCATCGACGCTTCAATCGTGCGAGCCCACCAGGATTCTGCGGGCGGAAAAGGGGGATCAACAGGAATGCATTGGGTCGTTCTCGAGGTGGCTTCTCCACGAAGATCCACGCCCTCGTCGACTCGAAAGGGCGCCCGGTCCACGTCGAGATCACGCCGGGTCAACAGCACGACTCGACGGTAGCCGCGGGAATCATCGAAGGACACGCCTACGGGGATGCGTTCATAGCGGACACGGCATACGACTCGAACTCGATTCGAGCGAAGCTCAAGTCGCTCAGAATCAAAGCTGTCATTCATCCTCACCCCAGCCGAAAGGAGAAGCCGCGATTGGATCGACGCCGATACGCCAAGCGCTATCTCGTCGAGTGCTTCTCCCCTAGTCTTTGTGTCTGGCTGCAGTGTCGTTGCGCCGCAGCTCGTCGTGAATCGCTGCGGTTTCGTCGTTGAGGTTGACGCACAAGGTCTCGTACGGTCTCTTTGGTTTCCAACGTCTCCCGGTTGACGCGTACGGGTTCGACAGTCCGAAGGACCATCAGCGTGCTGCGGAGACGCCCAAGATTGCGAGCACCTCGTCTGCAGCGCGTTCACCTGTCGTGATGGCGCCGCTCACGGTTCCTGCTTACCCCGTCGTGGAGGTCGCCTCCACGGCGCCAACGGCACCAGTTAACGCGTCGCTCACGCTTGACAGACCCAGCAGTTTCTTCGCTCGCCACTTGAGCGAGCGTCCGAGCTCCGCGATGACGGCAGCGAGGATGTCGGAGCAGAGACGCTTGTCGTAGCCGAGCAGCGCTCGCTTCTGAACTGCGAGGAGGGTTCGTCGAGAAGCGGTGGGACACGCTGGCGCTCAAGATTGATGTCACGACATCTCAACACGCCGTTTCGCCAGTTCGATTGCCCTTCCATGATGGCCGTCGCGCTGAGGTGCCAGCCCGCTTCCGGACCACCGCTCCAGGTCACGGCGGCCATCATGATATCTTGCCTCCGCAGCAAGCTTTGGGTCCAAGAGGATCGAGTGGAGCGGTTCTTCCGAACTTGCAGTTCAAAATCCCTATCCGCCCCCCTATTCCTCGACAGGGACGCAGAGCAGGTGGCGGTTGCACGCGAAGTTGCCGTCCGCGGGCTCGCAGTCATCGTCCTCCTCGCAGGGGTCGCAGGAGTCGCCGCAGGCTGCCTCTTCACAGCTCGGATGAGGGGGGATGTAGCCGACGCCCTGCCCGCCCTCCACCTCGGCGCAAAGCTCGTCCGCGGAAGCGGGGTCGCCGTGGCTGACATCGGGCGCCGGGTCATCGGGCGTCGCCGTCGACATGCCGGTCGGCTCGCCTTCGTCGTCCGCGGACTCGCTCGACTGTCGGGTCTCGCCCGTCGACTCGTCGTCCGACGAGCAGGCCGCGCAGGCGGCAAGAACCAATACGAGAAATGCTTGGTTGGTCTTCATCACGTTGTCCTTTCTCAATCGCCCATGTTTGCGTCTATCCAATCAACGAACGGGTCGACGCGAACCCATGTCTGGTTGCCACCACCCGGCGAGCACTGATCGCTACCCGCATCGGAGGCGGAAAGCACTCCCACAATCGTCATCTCATCGCCAGCGCTGTCTACGGCTGGCCCACCGGAGTCGCCATCGCAGACAATTGTACCTCCGTCCGCGGCGCTCGCAACGAACGTTTGGGACTTCCACCGCTCGACCGTTAGCTCAGAACGGAGCAGGCTCGTCCCGGCGGGGGCCATTACTTCCACGCCGCACTCATAGTAGCTCCCGTACCCGTACCCAAGCGCCACAAGCTCCGTCTGCACGCGGTCGCCCGGAGCCGCAAGTCTAAACAACTCCGTGTCGGATTCGTCCAAACTGGACGGAAACACCATCACGGCGAGGTCAACCGAGGGGTGAACGCTGACCGCTGGTGAAACAGCGGCACAGCCCGAGTCACACGCGCCGCCCTCACGGCGCAGCACCAGCGCTTCCCCCTGGTCGAGGTGACCGGCGACACAGTGCGACGCCGTCAGAACCGCGGTCGGGGAGATCAGAGCTCCACTGCAAGCGTCGCCGTTGGGCCAGCGGAACCACACGACCCGCTGCTGGTGCGGGCCGTCCTCGCGCTCCGCCGCCAACAGCTTACTCCGCGCCGTTCCCACGGCGCACTCGTCCCCGCGGGCCGAGCAGGACCCGGTCAGCAGGGCGAGTGCAAACGCGAGGCGGGGTTGTGCGTCCAGAAGCGCTTCAGAGGTTATTCCGGTACCAGTTCTGGAGGTCGAAGAGGTACTGGTTGTGCCCGATCGCGGTGTTGGGACTGTCGTTGCCGGAGGTGCAAGTCGCGCAATCCTCCTTCACCTGGTGGCCAACCAACCACACCCGCGCCGAAGGTTCTCGAAGAACTCGATTACTTGGCGGACACATGGGCGATGATGCACGAGTTCGCACTCTCGGGGCTTACAGCGATGCAGTGGGTTGACCAGCGCGTGGGACTACTTCAGATCATCGAGGCAGCGGTCGCCACGATGTGGGCCTTCGATGCGGGGCGCGAACTCGGGGAACTCGAAGTTCGACGGGTCAACCGCTATTTGATATGGTACGCTCAACTGGCTCGCCTTGAGATTGCATCGAATGTTGTCGACGCGATGTGCATCATGGCCGAGAAGCCAGTGATCGAACTATTGGGCCCCGAGGCTCGCGTTCGCGATGGACGGTACGTGATCGCATTCGATAGGGGTAGCGCCCGACCGGACGAGCTGTGCTTCCTCAACCGCACCGGGCGATTGTGTCGTGTGGGAACGACCAACGCAACTTCCGTCGCGGACCTGGGCCGCGCGCTGGGACAACATGATTCGGCGCAGGTTCGCTCCCTGGTTTGCGCATTCGTCCGGCAACACTCGTAAGAGTGTGGCGGTTCCCGTTCTACACTCGGCGGAAAGAGTCTGCATGTCGCGAGGGAACAGTCGACTGGAAGACCCGGATACCGGACTGGGTACGCCCCGTCGCAGACACTACGTAATGTGGCGAGAGCGCGTGGGCCAAGCGGAAGCTTCAGCATCGCTCTTCGACTCATCCAATCCGGGCGTCATCTGGAGATCCATCCGCGGTTGCGGTTGGCGGACAAGAGAAAGCCGCGGCAGCGGGATGGTGATCCACGCTGGCGCGGCGAGAGGGGTGGGTTCTGGGTTACTTGATTGGTTTGGCATTGGCGTTGTTGGCACGCTCTCGTGCGACGTGCTGTCGGTAGTTGGGAGCGTCAACGTTCGAAGCGAACGGACGAGACGCTCAAGGATGGCCCTGGTGATGGTGGCGTCGCCGAGGTGGCGCCCCAATCGGCGAGCTGGCCGCTATGGCTGCGCATATGGGGCTCGCTGGGGACCGCCAACTTCAACGTCGCGATCGTGAAAGCGGGTTGATGGGGATAGCTTGCAGAGCCGCCTGGGGATCGAGCGGTTGAGATTTCCGGACTCTCGTTGCCGTCCCGACCCCGCGCAGGCGCGCCCGAACAACCCCGATTACCGTCGGGGCCTGACGACGAGGCAAACCGACAACTCGGATTACTGCGCCCGCTGCCCGCCGGGCGCCACAGACAAATCCGATTACTTTCAGATTGCCTCGCGGGCACCCGCCGACAAATCCGATTACTTTCAGATTGCCTCGCGGGCACCCGCCGACAAATCGGATTTGTCTCGAGTTGCCTCGCGGTCAACTTCAGACAAATCGGATTACTCATTTTGCCTCGCGGTCAAACGGAGTAATCCGATTTCTTGACATGCGTTCAGGTGTACGGGCTCCCCGCGGGCGAAATCGTGACGACGATCAATTTCGTACGCAACCCCGGCGGCGTCCTAGCCAGTGCCCGTTCGCGCCACCCATCCAACCAACGCCCAGAAACGTATCTGAACCAGGGACGTTGAGTGCCCAGCCCGTCTGGTCATGGACAGATTTCGGTGACAGCGACGTCGTCTGCGAACATGACCACACCTGGAGCTGGGCCTTCGAGGTAAACGTCGAGCTCGGCCAAGCCGCAGCTGGGGACGGTGAATTCGCCGACCAACTTGGTCCAGCTCCAGTTGTTGGCCGTGCCCGAGGCGAGGGGCACATAGCTTGCCGAATCACCAGGCGAGCCCACGGCCCCGCCCAAATATCCCCGACTGCGCGCATCAACTTACTCCCAAGTGGTTGAGCCGCGGACCTGGTGTTTCACTCAGGATGTCGTCGGTACTCGATGGTAGGGTCGCGACGCATCGCTCGGCACACTTGGTGTGCTCCGCGACCTCGACTGACGACAGCGCCGACACCTTCACACTCGCACTCGTGCGAATCCGTTTTACTTCCGACGGAGGTGGCCTATGGTGGGGTTCTGATGAGCGACGACAGCTTCGACCGACTGAAGGCCACCAAGCGCAACGACGTGTGCCCTTGCGGCTCTGGTAAGAAGTACAAGAAGTGCCACTTGGCGGAAGACCAAGCAGCACAAAACGCTGCCGACGCGAAAGCCGAAGCAGCTCGCGCCGCTGCAGCTGCTGCCGCCGAAGCTGAAGCTGAAGCGGAAAACGACGCTGAGGCCGAGGAAGGTCTCAAGAATAAGTCCGCAAAGACCAGCGCCAAGGGCGCTGGCCCCAGAGACAAGCAGCGTGGTGTGAGCCGGGCGCAGAGCAAGTCTGCGAAGCCGACGAATCTGCCCCGCCGCAAAGCCATCTGACGAGCTACGCTACTTCGCGACGTCTGAACAGGTGGGTGCCAGAGTAACCCCCTGACGCAAACCTGGTCGAACGGGAGGGGCTGGGTTGTGGGTGCAGCGAGCGAACGCCTAGTGTTCGCTGTGGTGGTGTCGGTCGCCTTGGGGTTAGGGGGTGCGGGCTTGGTTTGGCAGCTGACGGCGCTCCACCACAACGCGCCCAGAACAAGCCCACGCAGCGTCTGGAAGAAGCGCATTTGGCAATGGCTGCCGCCGCCGTTGATGCTGTGTTCCAGGCGCATGGCTCGATGTGTAGCGGACTTTTCGGACCAGCGCATCTGGGCCGTTCGCCAACGTGTAGCGCCGTCGCTCGAGGGGCGCCATGGTAATCTGAAGCACACCACGCTCGAACGCTGGGGCGCTGTGCGTGGCTGCGGATTCGGCGATTGGGAGAAGGCAGAACCTTACGAGCGGCCCCGACGGACGGCGCGCCCGTGCCACGTCGGCTCCGCGACGGGAGCTGACGGCGGCAAACCCAATCCGGCAGCACAAATGTCCGGATCCCGGTGACCTGGCGCCCGGAAGGCCATTTCCGGGTGCGGATCGACGATCTTCGAGGGCGGATCGGGGATCTTTCGGGTCGGATCGGCGATCTTCGTGTCCGGAACGGCCTTTTTCTCGGGCAGAGGCCTGCTCCGCCGAGATTATCCAATACTCACGGAAAGATAGCGGTGATCTTCAGCAGTCGGGCTCGAGCCTCGGCCCGCTCGCTCAACTCACGGAGCGTGTTGCATCACGACGGGCGGCGCGCCAGCAACGGCGATCGCGTGCCACCCCGGCTGGGCTTCGGGAACGTAGATTGAAGAGCCGTCGATCTCCGAGACTTTGGTTCGATAGACCGTGATTCGTTCGACTAGGTTGCCCGCCACGTCGAACACGTCAGCCGTCTCTGGGAGCCCCGGGGCCAATGCTGGACCTGCAATCGGCAGACCCCAACGAGCACCAAAGGCAACATCCACCAGTAAGACTTGCCACGCACCGATCCGTTCTGCGGGAGGGGCGACGCTGAACATCTGTTGGTTCAACGACACCACCTCGTCCAGCAGGCCGTTGTACGTATAGTCACTGAACCATTGGTCGTCGCAGTAGCCCATCATGTCCGTGTTCTGTGGAGTGATGAGCAGATCTGTACGGGAGTCATAGCCGTAAACCCCCACGGATGCGTCTGGGTAGGGGTAGGACCGATCGACGCCCTCGATCTGTCCGTTGGGTGAACACGGCGCGTGAAAGCGCCCATGGTTGTGACCGACCTCGTGTAACATCGTACGAACCGAAGCGTCGTCGCCGAAGGCCAAACCGACGGCGACGCGGCCTTGCTCGCGGCCGAACTGCCCTTCAGGCACCAGCCCGACACCTGCGATGCACCCGAAGCCGCAGTATTGCTGGAAGTTCTGGGCGGGCTTCAGCATGGCGTAGTAGTAAACCTTCGGATCGGGATTGTCGTAGTAGCGTAGTGTGGCAGCGCCGTTGAGCATGCCATTCCAGTCGTCCGGGTTGGTCACGTCGTACGTTTCACTGACCGTGAACTCGATGTCATCGATGGGGTAGGCGGCAAGAAAGCCGTCGCGATACGGTCTCAGCCCTTCCTCGCTCGTGTCGGGTTCGAAGCCGTTCGAACGCAGCGGGATGATGTGCACGACTACGTCGCCGGTTTCCCGCGCGCCCAGACCCTGCCCGCCCTCCAGTGGAAAACGAGGGCTCGACGCTTCGCCGCTGCCGGTCTCGCACTCCACCAGCTCGACGGCATACCCGGTTTCAGCCCTGACTTGTTCGCCTTCGAGAGTGAACTCGAAGGTGCTGTCGCGCTGTTCCTCCTCGGAATCGCCGGCAACCATCAGAGTCGAGTTCGCGTACACGACCTCCACCTCCGAGTCGCTGTGCTGAAGGAACAGGCGCGCTGAGAGTGTGCGTGGTGTCCAACCGGGCCCCGGAGAAACGAACGCGCGGACCAGCGTGTCGCGACCGGCGACCACATCGGAAACGCGCTCCCCGACGTCTACCTCGGCGCCCCCACTCATCACGGGGATTTTGACGGTTTGGTAGACCGCGATTTCATCGAGGTCGATGTTCAGCGCGATCCCCTCGCAGCCATCGTCGCCCAGGGCACCACCACTGCACTCTCCCATCGAGCAGCCCTGACCCAAACCGCACGCGTTGCCGCAGGCGCCACAATTGTCATCGTCTGCGAGGGTATCGATGCAACTCCCGTCGCATAGACTCTGGCCTTCGGGACAGACACATTCTCCGTCCGTGCACACGTGATCTTGCGGGCAAGCGTTTTCACAAACGCCGCAGTTGGCCGCGTCGATCGCTGTATCGACGCACGCGTCACCGCACTCGGTCTCGGTCTCTGGACAAGCGCACGCGCCGTCCGTACAGAGCTGGCGCTCCAAACACGCCATGCCGCAGCCGCCACAGTTTGCGGTGTCAGCCATCGTGTCGACGCAGGCATCACTGCACGAGGTCTGTCCTTGGGGACATACGCAGGCGCCTTCGTCGCAAAGCTCAGTGGGTGAGCACGCCATGCCGCAGCCGCCACAGTTTGCGGTGTCAGCCATCGTGTCGACGCAGGCATCACTGCACGGGGTCTGTCCTTGGGGACAAGCGCAGGCCCCTTGCTCGCAAAGCTCAGTAGGCGCGCATGCCATGCCGCAGCCGCCGCAATTGGCGGCATCGCTCAGCGGGTCCACACAGGCGCTTTCGCATTCCAGGTGGCCGAGGGCACACGTGCACTCGCCTTGCGCGCAAGCTTGGCCCGCAGAGCAGGCCTGAGAGCACGAACCACAGTTGTTCGGATCGGTAAGCAGGTTGACACACTCGTTGGCTTCACAAGCGAAGAGCCCGGCGCTGCAACCGCAAACCCCCGCTTGGCAGAGCCCGAAGTCGGCGTCGCAGGCGCTGTCGCAAGTGCCGCAATGCCTCGCGTCGGTGTTGGTGTCGACGCAGACTCCCGCGCACAACGCTTTACCCAAAGGGCAGGCTTGCCCAGCGGCGGTGCCAGCCGATCCGCCAAGCGCAGGGTCGAGGGGGGGACCCGGCGTCGCCGCTTCGTCCGCACAGGCCAGTGCGGCAAATGCCGCGAGCACCAAGCACCCTAATAGCCATCGCCCCGCCCGAAACGCCTGTCGCCGCATGCTCGGATGATAGTTTGCATTGGTGCCCCCAAGAAGGTGAATCTGAGACACTGAAGTACGGTACGCGCAGGTGGACGATTGCAGCAACATGGCGATCCATGGCGCTCCCGGTCACACCATCTTGGTAGCCTTACAGGCACCTGGTACTTCCCGCCGTTTCGTCGAGGACAAGCCGACGACTCGCAATTTTCTACCGTGATTTTTGCCTGCTGGAAAAACTAGGCAGTTTCACACGCCGAGGCCGCTACCACAACCTCGTCCGAGGGTTCACGACCGACAAACCCGCTTGTCTCGATCGATGACCGAACCGTTCACTCACGGGACGACGGCGAGAGCTCGAAGGCGCTCTTGCCAGCCTTCTGCGGTTTCCTCGTAGAGATAGGCTTGGCCCCCCCCCGCCCCGGGGCAGCCCACCAGAACAGACTCCCCAGACAGCGCCAGGCTGTTGCCACAACCACCTCCAGCAGCGCTACCGCGGACCTCTACGGGGATCAGGCACACGCCGCGTCAGGGCTGGCGAACGCAGCGGACCTTGAACAGCGTCCCGTCTTTCATACCGCTGGTTACGCCTCCGCCCTCGAAGTGAACGGCGAGAGCGCTGATCTGACGTTCGGCTCTCGTGGTCGAGCTCCAATGGGCGACGAGCTCTGTATCGGGCATCTGCGTCGCTGGTGGCTCCAAGCCGGGATCCACCAAGGAGGCCAGCTGGTTGATGTCAGGCAAACGCCAGTCGCTGAGTCCCGCGTGCTCGAGCCCCTCGCAGTAGGCGAGCGCTTCACTCCAATCCATCGACGTCACTTCACCACCCTGCCATTCGAGGCCCGTGTGGCTGTCGGTCACCACCTGCGCGCCCTGCTCCCCCTCGACCGAGAAGCGATCTTCTGGCTCGGTCTGCCGGACGCCGCGAACGCAGCGAGCGTAGTTGTCGGAATCGCGGGGCATTGCACCGCTCCATCCTTCGACGAAGTCGACGTACCACACCAGGGTTTCATCGGCTGCCTCAGTCACACTCCAGATCTCATCGCCATAGATCCCTGGGAAAGCGTCGCGGTCGATCGCTGGAATTGCCACCGAGTAGTCCACGATCGACCGCAGCTCCTCGAGTGTCGGCACGCGCCAATCGGTCTTTCCGCCATAACTGACCTCGTTCAGGGTCTCTTCGCAGTATAGGATCGCTTCGCTGAACTCCATCCGCCCTTCGCTCTGCGAGCGTTGCCACTCGAGCCCGGTTTGCGGATCTTGCACGACCTCGTCGTCGTCGGCCGTCTCGTCGCACGGGTCCTGCAGCTGTCCCTGGGCGTCGAGACAGGTGTAACTCTTCTGGCCTGACGCGTACTGTGCGTCCTGACCACAGAACGCTGGCCCTCCGTCGACCTCGCAGGGTAACGCGCCGCATTCCATTTCCGAACTGTCGTCGTAACAGGCGACTTGCCCGGTCGGCACTATCGGAGAACAGTCCGTCGGCTGGCAGCTACCAGTGCTGGGAGTGCTCGTACCTCCACCCGCTTCGCTGGCGTTCATCTCCTCCGCGCCGCTGGTTCCACCATCCCGACTGCCTCCTCCGCTCGTCGGATCGCTGTCGGCGGCATCGTCAGTGGTATCCGAGACGCCGGCTCCGCCATCCACACCAGGTTCGTTCGTTTCGCTGCCGCCGCTCGTCCCGTTTGCCGAGTCATCCGACTCCCCAGCAACGTCGTCGTCAGGCTCTCGTTCCGAATCTTCAGCACTCCCTCCCGAAGCGCCTGCACTTCCCTCGCTCTCAGCATCGTCATCGCTCGCTGAGCCTCCGCTGGCGTTCGCGCCTCCGCTCGCACCAGCACCCCCCTCCGCCGAGTTCGAATCCCCCGAGCTATCCGAGGCCTCTTCATCGTCGCTGACGTCGTCTGCTACGCAAAGACCCGATAGACAGCTGAGCGAGCCGTTGCAGGTATCGTTGGGAAAGCACGCGCAGGTTTCATCGCCCGTCGTGCACTCGTCGTCCGAGGCACACGCCGCGACGAGCCCTCCCCCAATCAGCAAGCCCCCAATCCGCAAGCCCACTGTCGCCCGTGTGAACCAACTCCTGCTCAGACGCTCCATCACCATGTTCGACGATTCCTTTCGAATGCTCTTCACAGCCTTTGCGTCGTGAACTTCATCATGAACGCAGCTTCCGTACTGATGTCACTGAGCATGAACTGCTCTGGCGCGTTGACGAAGGAAGAACCACCGCCAGTGATGCGAAGTCCGAAGCTCAAGTACTCGGGGGCGCCCAATTGTGATCGCGAAAAATACGTCACGAGGCTGCCGTACGTGCCGATGAAGTAGAACTTGCCTGCTTCCAACTCCTGGGTCACTCGCAGAACGTACTCGGGAGTCTGCGTCTCCACGGGGATGGGCCAGGCCGAAATACGCTGGTAGGGCCCCTCTTGCGTATCCGAGACGAACACGAGAAGCTCCGAACCTCCCAATCCTTGGACGTATGCGACCCCGAAAGCGACCTCGGTCAGACGGCGTGGGTTATCGACGCGAACGAAGTAGCCACCAAGCAAGTCGGCACTCGAGATGTAGTCGTCGCTACCGAGCTCGTCCTCGGCCACGTCAGCGCAACCAAACTGCAAGTCGCAGACCTGATCCGTCGGGCAAAAAATGGCATCTGGTAAGGGACCAGAACCAGTCGATGAGCACCAGCCAAACCGCTCGTTGGCGCACGAGCGCTCGCCCCCGTTGCAGTTGTCCGGCACGCAACCAGCGCCATCGACGTCTTCGAGGCAGTACTCGACCTCAGCACACCCGAGGTAAGTGCTTCGAAAGCCGTTGTCGCACTCGTGCAGCGAATCCCGGTCGCAGTACAGCTTGGATCCATGGCAGTCCTGCGTTGTGAGAACACACGCGGAGTTGTGACACCCCGCGGGACACGCAACACCGGGCTGCCAGGCGTCGCCATCGGGGCTACAGATCTCCGTTTCCGTACCGTCGGAATTGCAGCGTTGAGAACCCGGCTCGCACACCGACACCACACAACCGCCAATTCCTGCATGGCAAAATGTCGGCGCTTCACACGCGACGATCACCTCCAGCATGCCGTCGGAAGTACAGTTCACCAACGCGTTGTCCTCGCAGTAGGTCGTGTTGGGAACACACTCGAGCGGAAGGCATTCGCCTTCGAAGCAGACTTCGTCCCTTGCTACGCAGCTCTCGATCTCGAATTGTTGTTCTCCGCTCGTCGCGCACTGGAGCACATTGTGCCCCTCTGCATCACATGACAGGGCGCCGCTCTGGCAGACGAACGGTGCGTCACACTCTGGCTGGTCGGGACTGACGCAATCGCAGCCTTGAACCACCCAGCCGGAACCTTCGTCGCCGCAGATTTCGAGGCTTCCGCTTTCGCCGCAGCGCCGCGCACCTGGGACACAAGCGCCAACACTCATGACATCGTCGGTAACGCCACTCCCCTCGTCGGTTACCTTCGGCGCGTCGTCTACCTCGTTCGACGGGTCTCCCCCGAGCGTGACGTCATCGTCCTGACCGCCTGGTGCGTCGCCTGCGGTATCGTCGCTAACGCTGCCGCCGTCTGGGGGGTCGCCTGAGTCACCGCCGGCGCCTGGGTCATCTCGGCGAGAAGCATCATTGCCAGAGGTATCGTTACCAGAACGATCACCGCCTGAAGCGCGACCCCCGACGTCGTCGGCGGCCCCCGCGTCATCGAGTATGGCACCGCCTTCACCACTTGTCCCCGCTGTACCACTGCCTGGGTCGTCATCGTCGGACCCTTCGTCTGCACCGCGGTCGACCTCGACGCACAACGACGAGCGGCAATCCAGACCGTCGTTGCACGTGCCGTTGGGGTAGCACGCACAGCGCTCTTCGCCCTCACACTCGCCGTGGTCGCCCTCACAGCTCGAGACGAGTGCGGTCAGAGCCAAGCACAGCCCCACCATGCCGCACATCCCGCGACTTCCCTCGACGCCAGTCCCCCCGAAGGTCATCCGACGTCTCATTCGACCAGTAGTGCCTGCTAGGACATCGTTTGCCAAGCAAAACCCGAGATCTCAGCTCACCGCGCACGAAGCTCACCCCGCCGATATCGCGCGAAGATCGGACGCTTCGCCCGACGAGATCACTTCCGGTTCGCCGATGCAGACGCCGCCTTGTTTGCTCTGTTCCACCGGGCCGTCACGATCGCCGCGAAACCGAGCTTCACCGTCACGCGCAGCGCAGTCCTTACCGTCTTCGCAAGCTCGGCACATCGCATGGCACCGCCTCACTGAAGGCAGCATTCCAAATCCGCGGCGAAGATGTGCGTCTAAAGCCAGCCCAGTGATGACGGAGTGCTTTGGGTGCACCTTTTCTAAGGTAAGGGCTCGCGCCTTGGGGCGGGGCCTTTCTGCGGAACTGTACGGGTTCGAACGATGACGCCCTCGGAAGAATCTTCTACGGCCCCAACGCTCTGGGGTAATCGGTTTCTCCAGTCGTTCGTCACTGTTATCCTGACGGCAGGCATGTTGCGATCAACTACTCTACTGGTCGGTGTGAACGTTGCAGTAGCGACCACGCACTGGGTCGCCCCGTCGCGCGCGCAGGATGCTCAGCCGTCTGCGGCCTCCGCCGCCTCGACAGACGCGACGGAGTTACAGTCGAGTGGAGACACCGCAGGGGCTCCTGAGTCGCCAAAGGCTGCTGAGTCCCCAAGGGCTGCTGAGTCACCACAGGCAACTCCTGACGAGGACGGGGGCCAGTCGCAGCGGGACGCCACGCCAAACACGGGCGATGATGAGGAGGCACTCGAAGACGACTCCGCTGAAGAGTCTGCAGACGAGCGCGAAGCGGATCCTGCGGCGATGGATTCGACCCTCGCCGAGGGCGATCGCCCAGAACCCACACGAACGAAGCACACACCGCAGATAACCATCGGCAGAATCACCTGCGCAGAGGCGGCGAGCTACTCACCAAACCCTGGCACCAAGGGTAGCAAACGCATCGTGCTTCCGTCCCAAGATGTGGAGGTCGGAGGGGAAATGGTGTTCATCACGGCAGATGAACGACTCGACGCGTTTGGAGACCAACGAAACGAGATCCGCTACACGGACGTCGGTCTGCTTCGCTTGCGCGGACGACGCTCGTTCAATGACTGGCTCGAAATTTACGCTGGCACATCGCTCCTCGCCAAGCAGCCTGCGGATTGGAACGAGGCGATCTGGCAGGGTGCGCAGGTTGGTGCGCGCATGGTATTTACGGACGGTTTGGCGGCGAAGCTAGGCGGTGGCGGCGGGCCGCTGTTCGAGGAGCGTGGTCATTTCTGGCAGCTGACACCAGAGTTGCAGTTCAAATACAACGCCGACCACTTGCTCCGCTTCGACTTGGGGCTGGGAAGTAACACCCTGGTGATCGACGCGCGCGCTGATACCGAAACCTTTTGGCTCGAGGAACTGGTGTCTCACGCGGAAACGCAGTTCGGGGATCACCACGGAGCGTTTTGGGTACGTTTGGACTACGCCGTTCCTCTTGCGAGTGGTCCGGGCAGCACTGCTCCCGACGCAGCAACTGGTCGTTTTCTCGATCCTCAGGTGCGGCTGAGCATGCAAGCGGGTGGTGTGCTCACCATCCGCAGTGGTTGGGACGCATTCTTGGCATACACGTTCGTCGACCGAGGTGAACTCGATCGCCCGGAAACGATGCTACCGATCCTCGACGAGGGGTTCGACCAGAGTCAGATAATGTTAGGCGTGCAACATCGCTTCGAGGTCGACACCTGCAAGCGGCGAGTATGTGGCCGTTGCGAAGACTGAGGCGCGAGTCTCCGAGTCCTGGCGATGGCTCGCCCGCAAAAAATCGCCTGACACTTCTGACACTGGTTTTTTGGGTGTCGGTATTGAACAACGGAGGGGATGACGCCGCATGTTCTCATTCACACCATCGTCGAGCAAACGGTGGTCTTCATCGCGCAGCTGGCCACTGCAGGAGGGGTGCGCGCCCCCCTGGCTCAAGTGGCCGATCAAGTCTTCAGCGGTCTCGCGCAAGAACTGCGGGCCCGAGGCGTTCGCCAGAACGTCATCGCCGACATGTTCGGTTTGGCCGTGCGCACCTACCATCGTCGTCTGCAGAGCGCCGAGCAGAGCAGATCGGTGGAGGGCCGCACAGTGTGGGCGGCAGTGCTGGAGTACATCAGGCAGCAGCAACCGATATCGGCAGCAAAGGTGCAAGGCCGTTTCGGCAAGGACGAACCCGAGGTGGTCGGTGGTGTGCTCCGCGATCTGACGGATTCGGGGCTCGTGTTTCGGGCCGGCCGCGGGCCGAGCGCGGTGTTTCGAGTGGCCGAAGTGTCGGACTTCGACGACGACACGGACAGTGCGGTCATCGAGCACTTGCTGTGGCAGGTCGTGTATCGCTCGGGGCCGCTGAACCTCGAACAGTTGTCGGCTAGTACGGGGCTCAGTCCGCGCTCGTGCGAACAGGCGCTATCGAAGCTGCTCGAAGATGGCCGCGTCATGCGGGAGTCGAGCGCAGGCGTGGCTTCCTATCGCAGCGAACGCTTCGAGGTGATGCCGCACGCCGAGCACGGATGGGAGGCCGCGGTCCTCGACCACTACCAAGCCATGCTCAACGCGATTCGCGCCAAGCTGTCGGGTGGTTCACCTGAGGCGGCATACATCGGCGGCTCGACGTGGTCGTTCGATGTGTGGCCAGGACATCCGCTGGAGCAACGAGCGAAGGATTCACTCGGGCGCATTCGCAACGAGCTGTCAGCGCTACGGGCGGAGATCGATCAACACAACGCGGCCCACGCAGCGCCCATCGAGGGACGCCAGCGAGTGATCGCATATGCAGGGCAAAACGTCGTCGCGGTAGACGCCGCCAACGATGAACTGAATGGCGAAGGAGAAGAATCGAAGTGACTCGTTCATTGTACAAGTACAGTTCTTTGGCTGAGCAGAACCTCGGCTACGACGATGCGCACCCTGGTCCCATGAACCTCGGCAAGACCGAGACGCACGCCGACCCGACGAACCTCGGCGAAGACGAGACCAACGCGGCGTCCGAGTGTTCATTGGTTGGGGTCCCGCTTCGGCGCGTGTCGCATCGCGGGCACGTGGTCAAGCGTGGCGATGTCGAGGGTGGACGCGGGCGTGTGCTCGGTCGCTTGACGCTCTTGGCTTCAACACTAGTTGCATCGTTGCTCATCGCTTGCGGCGGCACGGGGGAAAAGGTGTCGAGCGAGTCTCACTGGGTGATGTGCTCCGTCGACGAACAGTGTTTTTCGTACGAAGACGCGGCGGGGTGCGGGTCGGAGGGGTTCTGCGTCGATGCACTTTCCCAGCGCGTCGAGGTCGAAGAATCGTCATCGGACGTCGGATCGGTGCAGGCTGGAGACGCCCGGAGCTGCGACCCACTATCTGCCCCCGTCGTCGCTCCGCTCGAGCTCGGCTCGGTGATCGCTGCGGGTGAAGATGCGAGCGGGACGGCTTGGGTGCTGGATTACGTTCCCGATCCAGATGCGCCGTCTTGCTCGGCACTCAACCATCTCTGTTCGCCTACCGAACTTCGCGCGTTTCGTCGCGAGGGCGACGAGTTGATCCGAATGCGGCTCTGGTATGACTTCGCGGATAACTTGGAGCTGTTCTGGCCAGAGCTCTTCGGTGACTACACCGAGGTGCTGCAGGTGAAGCTCACCGAGGATACTGGCATTTACCCTCCGCCCGACACCCCTCAGGGATTGGTCGTGCTCGCGACGGCCGATGGTGAAGTCGAGATGGGCAGCTACGAAGCCGACATCCTCACCAAACCCGAAGCGCCCATTGCTGACGAGTCGCAGATGACCGAGACCTTCACTTTGGTCGAAGCGGAGTCACTCGGCCAGCTCGACATCGTAAACTTCGAGCCTCGAAGCGGGATTACGCGACATGCGGGCTTCGTGGCTGACGACAACACGGCTTACGTGCTTCTAGTTACCACTCCTGAGAGCAACGAGAGCGACAGGCGCGTGTTCTTCGGCACAACCGACTCGCTGATCCAGCGCCGCATCGAACGCTACGCAGTGGCGGGCGACGGCGGCACGACTCAGGTCCATTTTTGGGTCGATGGTGAAGTCGTCGAAGCCTTCTTGCCCGTTCCCGTAAACCCCCTCAGTGGCCTCGAGGAGGATCCGACGATCACGCTGCAGGGCGAAGAGATCGTGATGACGTGGATTGAAGGCGGAGCCGACACGATCGCCACCTACGAACCGCGTTGCCCCGGTTGGTGAGAGGGTTGGTGAGAGACCGAGTGCGAGTCCAGAGGTGCGTTTACTCAGCGAACCCCCTTGCGACGGACTCCGCGCTCGAGATGCGTTCACTCCAGCGCTCGAGGTCACTCGTCGACGCTGAACGCAACCGCGCCTCTGTCTCGGAGTCGAGTGGGCCAAACTCGAGCTCCAGCAGCTGTCGCAGCATCGCGGCTCGGCCTTCGATGCGACCCTCGGCTCGCCCTTGGACGAGGCCTTCGTTGCGTCCATCTTCGCGGCTGAGAGCGAAGCGCATTTGCGGGAACTTGGCGTCTTCGAGGCGCTTGCGCGCGGCGCGCTGCGCTCGGGATGAGCCGTGGCATGTTGGGGCCATCTCCTGAACAATGGACTCCTGCGTTGTGTTGAAGTAGCGGTTGAA
>CBFGUG010000133.1:0-17513 GCA_965651905.1 uncultured bacterium
ACCCAAGACATCGAGACCCAAGACATCGAGACCCAAGACATCGAGACCCAAGACATCGAGACCCAAGACACCAGAGCCCTCCTCGACCGAGCGAGCGCCCCAAGCGTCACAGCAAAAGTTCCCCTCGAAGCTGTCATGCGGGTCAGCGTATCTCAGGCCATCAGCCGTCGCCACCCAATCCAGCGCAGCACAGATGGGCCATGCAAGCGCGCTCGGCGCACCCAACACCTTCAATCGATCAACTTCAGCTGCTCGGGCGGCGACATCTCGACGAAGCGCGGCAGTTCCTGAATGCGCTCGATCCAGCGCCGCACCGCGGGAAATTCGCTCAAGTCGATGCCACATTCCTCGCCGCGATGGGTGTACGCGAACAGGGCGATATCGGCGATCGTGATGCGCTCGCCATGGATGAACGGACCCTGCGCCAACACTTGGTCCATCACGGCAATGGCGCGGCGACCGCGTGGTAAACGCCAAGCGAGCTCTGCTCTCCGCGGATGATCCGGCGCTGTGTGGCGCAAAATGAAGCGTGGCGTCGCGACGTAAGGTTCGTGGCTGTACTGCTCGAAGAACAGCCACGACAACACTCGGCTGCGATCGTAACCCGCAGCAGGCAAAAATGCGGTTCCCTCCGCCAAGTGACACAAGATGGCGTTCGACTCGGGGAGGATCTGCCCATCGCCAAGTACCAACGTCGGTACTTGCCCGGCGGGGTTGATCGTCAAAAACTCCTCGGTTCGACTCTCACCCTCGAAGATGTCGACCGGGCGCACGTCGAGCGCAAGCTGGAGAAAGCTCGCCAGGAGGTGGACCTTGTAGCCGTTGGCCGATTCGCTGTTGTCGTACAAAAGCATCGAGCAAACATGCTGGCGGACGCTGGGCGATGCTTCAACGTGACAAATCGTGATGCTTAGCATTAGAAATGCTACGCCATGCCACGACGTCTGCCACCGCTCAACGCCCTGCTCGCGACAGACGCCGTCCTACGCCATGGCAGCGTCAAGAAGGCCGCCGTCGAACTGGGCGTGACTGCCGCCGCAGTCAGTCAACACGTCAAGCTGCTGGAGCAGACCTTGGGCGCCAGCCTGCTAGTGCGCCATCCGCGTGGAGTGTCACTGACGGCTGAAGGCGAACGTTTGATGCAGCCGCTCGCCAAAGGCTTCGATCAGTTGGAGGAGGCCGTCGTTCCGTTAGTGCACTCGGGACGCGCCGTCAGTGTGCTGTTGTCTACCATGCCGTCACTCGGTCGCGCGTGGCTCGTCCCTCTGATCCCCGAACTGCAGCGCCGCTTCCCTCACCTCAGCCTGACGGTGCGCACCGAGGCGGCGCTCGTCGACTTCGACGAGAGTGACGTGGGGCTTGCCATTCGGTATTGTAGTGCTCCGGATCGAGGTCTGATAGCGGTGCGACTGTTCGGAGAAACCGTCGCGCCAGTGTGTGCCCCCGCGTTGGCCCACACGACCCAAGCGCGTCGCGGGCTCAGCACGCTGGCACGCTTGCCGCTCCTCCACGACACAGACGCGGCACGGCATGGCACACCGTTCGGGTGGGAGGACTGGACGACTCGCGCGGAGCTCGCGCAGTGCCCTGGGTTATACTTCAGTGACGCCACACTGCTGCTCGATGCGGCAGAAGCTGGCCTCGGTGTTGCTCTGGGTCGCAGCCCACTCGTGCGGAGTCGCTTGCTCAGTGGTCACCTGTCGCAACCGCTTTCCGAACAGCGCCCGTCGGCGCGTGCCTACTTCGTCGTTACCTCGCGGCGACAATATCGGAAGCCCGCGGTGCGTGACTTGTTCGATTGGTTTGCCTCGCGCGCTGACGAGTGGTCGGCGTTGTTCGAAATGCCGCTCGGCTAGCCGTGCTCCCCTTTTCGAACTCACTCCGTGGGCTCGACCAGTTGTTGCAGCGCCGTGACCATCGTCGGCGCGACGACGCGCAGCTGCTCTTGGTGCAAAGTTGACAGTTTGCGCAGGATCGCCGCGCCATCTGGCGTGAGCCGCAACAGCACCTCACGGCGATCCTCGGAGCTCCGTTCACGGCGGATGAACCCCAGACGTTCCAGCTTGTTGGCCAGCGCCACAGCCGTGTGGTGCTGCACGCACAGCCTTTCGGCGACGGTGCCAATCGTCGGGCGGGCTTGTTTTGGTAAGCCGCGCAAGACGAGCAGCAACTGGTGTTGTTGTGGTTCGACCCCCGCCTCTCGCGCCGCGTGTTCACTGAACGCCAGAAACCGCCGGATCTCGTAGCGAAGGGCCGCCAGGCGCCTGTAGTTCATAGTGGTCAACTTTGGCATGCGTTGTCTTCTCTTCCAGCTCAGAGTGGCTTCGTGAGTCACGCGCTTGCAGCCAGCTTTCGCTTGCTGCCTAGTTGAACCAGGCGCTCGACTTCGTTGCGGCAGGATCCACAGCCCGTCCCAGCGCGCGTCCGTTCACAAACGACCTCCACGCTATCCGCGCCCTCAGCCATACACGCTACGATCTCAGACTCGGTTACTTTGTTGCAGCTGCATATCGTGGGATCAGCAGCGACACTCGAACCCAAAGTAACGCTGCACAGCGCCTCCAGCGGGTCTAAAGGCATCGGATCTTCACGGTCGTAGGTCTGCACCAAGCTGGCTGCGCTGCCAACATCACCCACGAACATCGCACCGACCAGCTGACGCCCCCGAATCACGAGCTTCCGATAGGAAAACTTGCGCTCTTCAATCACCTGGATCACCCGATCGCTTTCGAGCTCCGGCTCCGTCGCCCCGAACGACGCGACCTCGATCCCCGCAACCTTGAGGCGCGCGTAGAGCTTCGAGCCTCGGTAGCGAGCCTGCGACTGCGCCCCGGTCAACACCCCGGCCAAGACTGACGCCTGCTCCCAGGCGGGTGCGACCAAACCGTAGGTGACCCCCGCGTGTTCCGTGCACTCGCCGATGGCGTACACGCCAGGCACTTGCGTCGCCAGGGTATCGTTGACCAAAATGCCCTTGTTCACGGGAATTCCCGAGTTTCGAGCCAGGTCGACCCTCGGCCGCACGCCGCACGCCGCGACGACCACGTCCGCCGCCAAATGCTGGCCGTCGTCCAAAACGACACCTTCGACACGCCCTTCGCCGACGATGGTTTGAATGGTACGTCCAACGCGAACGAACATCCCGCAGCGTTCGATCTGTCGGCGCAACATCTCGCCGCCGACGAAATCGAGCTGCGTGTTCATCAGGCCGTGCCCCAGATGAACAACCGTCACGTGCAGACCGCGGTCGCTGAGAGCTTTCGCAGCCTCTAGCCCGAGCAGTCCTCCGCCGAGCACGACCGCATTGTCACCAGGCTTGGCGTACTCACGCATGCGCAGGCAGTCGTCCATCGTGCGGTAGACGAAGATTCCCGACTTGAGGTCACCTTCGTCGTCGTTCATGCCCTCGAATGGCGGCACTACGGGTTGCGAGCCCGTAGCGATGATCGCGACGTCGTAGTTCAGTGCCTCAGCACTTCTCAGCTGCAGCTTGCGCTGTTTGGAATCCAGGCGCTCCGCGACGTCGTTCACCAAGCGAACGCCTCTGTCGGAGTACCACGTCGGTGGTTTCGTCACGACGTAATCGGGCTCGGCACCTTCGAGCACCTTGCTGAGCATGATGCGGTTGTACGCTCCCCCAGGCTCTTCACCTACGACCGTGATATCGTAGCGCTCCTGTGCGTCGCGAGCGACCAGCTCGTCCAGGAGACGACAGGTCGCCATCCCGTTGCCGACGATCACGATGTTTTTTCTACGAACCATGACTATTGCTTCTCCGCCGCTGCGCGCACGGCGCAGACTTTGAACTCGGGCATCTTGCTCGTCGGGTCGAGCGCAGCGTTGGTGAGGACGTTCGCCGCGTCGCGGCCTCCCCAATGAAACGGCGCGAACAACGTATCGGGTCGAATTTCACTGCTGATGCTGGCCCGAAAGCTGACCGCGCCGCGTCGGCTCTCCACGCGCACCATCTCGCCGTCGTTTACCGAAAGCTGCTCCGCCAAGCGCGGGTGCACCTGCAAGCGTGGTTCTGGCCGTATGTCGAGCAGTTTTTCTACGCGCCGGGTTTGCGCTCCCGAATTGTAGTGTTCCTTGTAGCGCCCCGTCGTGAAATACAACGGATACTCGGCGTCAGGCTCTTCTGCTGCTGGCCTATGGTGAACGACGTGAAGGCGCGCACGCCCATCGGGGAAGGCGAAGCGCTGCGTGAACAAACGGGGCGTGCCCGGGTGTTCTTCTGACGGACACGGCCAGAACACGCCCTGCTCGTCTACTAGCCGCTGGTAAGTGATGCCGCTGTAGTCGGCCTTGCCGCCAGCACTGGCGCGGCGCAACTCTTCGAAGATCGCTTCGCTGCTCGGGTAGTCGAAACGTTCGCCGTGGCCGAGGCGCTGAGCGAGCTGATGAAGGATCGCCGTGTCCTCAAGTGGCCCAGCTGGAGCTGTGGCTGTAGGACTGCGCAAGATCACGCGACCTTCGAGGTTGGTGACGGTCCCCTCTTCTTCCGCCCACTGGCGCGTCGGGAGCACGACGTGAGCCAGCTCGGTCGTGTCGTTCATGAACGCGTCGCACACGACGAGCAATTCGAGCTTCTGCAGCCTCTCGCGAACGAGCGATGCGTTGGGCGACGCAACGGCGATGTTACAACCGAACACCAACAGACCCCGCAGCCCCGCTGCAGTTCCGATTGAGTCGAGCATCTCGTAAGCGCTGACGCCTGCGTAGGGCAACGACTCCGCCGCAACACCCCAGATCCGCGCGACGTGAGCCCGCGCTTCGGGATCGTCGATGTATCGATAACCCGGCAGCTGGTCTGCCTTCTGACCATGTTCCCGTCCACCTTGACCATTACCCTGACCCGTCAAGCAGCCATACCCGCTCAGCGGTTTGCCCACCTTGCCGAGTGAAAGCATCAAGTTCGCCAGCGACAGGACCGTATCGACGCCCTTGGACTGTTGCTCGGCACCGCGTCCAGACAAGATCATGCTGCTTTCACTCGTCGCGAGCAGGCTTACGGTCTCGCGCAGCAACGGCAAGCCTATGCCTGTCATGCGCTCCACTCGCGCAGGCTCGTACGACGAAAGCGAGCGACGCAACTCGTCGAAGCCCACCGTACGTTCTGCAACATAGTCTCGATCGACGAGGCCCATGTCGATCGCAAGCGCTAGCAAGCCGTTGGCTAGCGCCAAGTCACTGCCAGGAGTCAACGCCAGGTGTATCGTCGCGGCGCGAGCCGTCTCGGTGCGCCGCGGGTCGACGACGATTAGCTGGCCACCAGCACTTTGCTGACGCTGCAACCATTGCATCATGGGCGGCATGGTCTCAGCGCAGTTCGCCCCCCAGAGCATCAGCGCTTTCGTCTCGCCGATGTCGCTGACTGGAAACGGCAATCCACGGTCGAGACCAAACGCCTTGGTTTGGCCAGCAGCGGCAGACGCCATGCAGTAGCGCCCGTTGTAGTCGATTCGCGACGAACCGAGCGCGACTCGCACGAACTTGCCGAGCAGGTACGCCTTCTCGTTGGTCAGCGCGCCGCTACCAAAAGCGCCATTGGCGTCCGCGCCGTGCGTCGAACGGATGGCCACGAGCTTGTCCGCGATGAACGCCAGCGCCTCGTCCCAACTCGTCCTGTGCAGCTTGCCGTCACGACCTCGCAACATCGGGTCGTGTAGACGACCTGGGGCCCGCAGCAGTGCGCCAGAGTTGAAGCCTTTGATGCACATCTGCCCTCGATTGACGGGAAAATCCGGATCAGCACGCACGATGGCGCCCCGCTCCCCCGCTACGCTCAACGTCATTCCGCATTGAAACGCGCAGTACGGGCAGTGCGTCTTGGTCGATCGGTTCCCGGCCTGCACTAGCGTCAACCGAGATTTCATGCCTCCGAAGCTAGGGTTCGCGCGTTTCCAGCTCGTGTCCTGCAGGTCTGCCCGCGGTAAAAAGCATCGAGCCACGATAATATCGATCCTCGATATGTTCGAAACGAAACAGTCCCTGCTCCGAGGGGGCCTGGAGAAGCGCGAGAGCCGTAGCTGGAGGTTTCGCGACGATGACGTCCACGGCTCGACACACGCTGAGCGAGCACGCCAGCCCCAGGCTCGAGCGGGAGCTAGACGAGGTGATGACTTGCTCGCGTAGTTTCGGCCTTTCTGGGTTGGGCCCAGCCCCGCTCGTCACCGTTCGTCTCCCGCCCACCGCCCGTTCACGATCGTTCACTTTCCACAGTGAGTCCCGCACGCGCGCGCCATGCGACACCCAGCCAACGATCGATGCGACGGATGACGGCTTGGGACCGTCTACCGTGAGCGAACCGCTAGCGATGGCTCGACGCGCGAAAGGGTCGCCGCGTCAGTCGTCGGCGGCGCGCGCCCGACGGTTCGACGGGGCGAGCGCAGGCAGCTGACGGCTTGCTCAGCCGTCCTCAGGCTCAGGGTGCCGAACTCAGCATGGTTACCATTGTGGAAAATTGCTGCTCGAGGCCAACGCGGCGAGCTCTCCAACGCCAACAATCGCCGCGAACCCGCATTCATATTTGCTCTTCTTCGAGAACTTCTGGGCAATCGAGCCTAGTCACCTGCGGAACGCAAACGCAAGTTGGGCTAACCTACTCCCCACGGACATGCACAGACGTAAGTTTCTCGGTGGTTTGGGCGGGGCAGCCGTGGCGGTTCCCTTTCTCGGCAGCTCGACTCGAGGTGTCGCGCAGCCCCCATCGGATCCGCGGCGTTTCATCACCATGTTCACCCATCACGGGTGCATCACGGACAGGTGGTTTCCGGCCCGTTCCCACGGCGAACTGACGGCCGCAGACTACGCCGACACTTCCCTGTCGGCTCTGCAAGAGTTCGCGCCGAAGCTGCTCATGCCCCGGGGGATTCGCGGTATCAACGAGTGGTCAGTGGCAAGACTCTTCGGTCAAGAGACGGATGAGCTGGCGCAGCCGATGGCCTCTTTTCTCACGGCCGCTCCCGTCGACCGCACCTCGGGCGCCGAAGACGGAGCGCTGAACTTCGACAAGCTCAACGCCGAGCCCTTCGGCAGGTCCATGGACCACGACATGGCCGCGCACGTAAACCCAGGAGGCGCCCCGCCACTCGTCATTCACTTCGGCGGCGCCCAAAGCGACTCTTACAATACCCTGTCCTACTCCGCTCCGCTGACCAAGTTTGCGGCCATCGGCACTCCCCTGCAACTGTACGAACAGCTCACAGCCGTCAGCGGCGAGTCCGAGGCAGGCTACGAAGTCGCGGCGGGCAACAGCGTGCTCGACATGGTCCGTGATGATCTGCAGACGCTACGACGCGCCAACATGAGCCGAGCGGACCGCGACAAGTTGGATCAGTGGGAGAGCCTACTGCACGAGACCTCGGGAGCGGTTCGCCCCGCGCTCTGCAACGAAGTCTTGGCCCAAAACACGTACGACCCCGCGGAACTTCAAGACTCCAGCACCGATCTGGAAGTTCAAACGCCTCTGATGATGGACCTGGCAACCCTGATCGCCGCCTGCGATCTGAACCGCGTCATCATCCTGCAGTTCCCCGCACACAGAACTGCGACCTACCTCGATGGCTGGGATGCGGACTTGCACGGGCTCAGCCATCGAACGGGCAACGCGACCATGGGAACCTGCGGCATCGAGAACGCTTCCGAGCTACTCGAGCAAGCGGATCGTTGGAATGCGGACCGTTTCGCTTACTTGCTGAACCGTCTGGATGGTTTCGAGGAAACCTCGGGCACGCTCCTAGATAACAGCGCTACCGTTTGGACGATGGTTTACGCCGACGGAGCGCTGCACACCAACAACAACCTGCCGATCCTGCACGCGGGAAGTTGCGGCGGTTACTTCAAGACGGGCCAGGCGATCAACGTGGAGGACGGCTCGGCCGATCTCACCCCGGGCAATAGCTCGGGCATCTGCGCGGACGGCCAGACTACGTACGATCGTGCGGACTTCGGAACTCCCTCCGACATCGCCAACGTCCCGCTCAACAAGTACTTCTACAACCTGATGAACGCCATAGGGGTCCGAGCCGGGGCAGACGGCTTTCCCGCCATCGGCGGCAGCGAGAAAGTGTCTCGCTTCGGCTGGAGCGACGACCCGCAACAGTTTGCTGCGTTCGAGCCAGCAGACGGATTCGAAAATCAACCTGGAACGTTCATTGACGCAGGTGAACTCGAAGACCTGCTCGCCTGATCGATCTCCCCACGACTTCGGTCGTACTCGGGCTGCTTTGGGTTGGGCCCAGCCCCCCAGCCAATTTGGCGGCTCTCTCCCACCCAAAAAGCACGCCTTCACAAAGGTCGGATGACGTCGTTTCTAACGACCGCAAAGGGACTCGGCGAGACCACTCCACGACGCACGCGCTCCGCATACAGAAACACGATTGGAAACGTGCGGAGACTGGAGGAGCTCGGCGAGAACTCGGGCTCCGACTGCGCCTGCAGATGCAGATGGGGAAAGCTCGTGTTACCTGAGTTCCCACAGCGTGCCAGCGGCTGGCCGCGCACGACCTGTTCGCCCTCCTCCACGCTCACGCTGTCCGCCTGCAGGTGCGCGAGCAGGACGTATCGCCCGCCTTCGGTACTGACGCTGACGCTGTTGCCAGTGATCACCTCTCGATCGACTTGCCCAATCGGCATGTCTGGGCGACCTCGAACGACGTGCGCGACACGACCATCGACGGGAGAAAGCACGAGCGCGCCGAAACACGGGTACGCCTCGAGTTCGCTCGGGTTGCCGCGGTGGAGCCCGCCTTCTGCCGTGAGAACCAGATCCAGCGCGTGGGATTGTTGCGACAGGCACGCGTGATGATTCAACAGTGGCGTTTGCCCACCCTGAAAGACGTACGCGGGGCGTTCGAAAGGGCTCGCCAAAATCACGGCGCCCTCGATTGCAGGCTCACGGGACATGACGACCAGATCCCAACTGACGACGAGGAGCAGCGGCAAGAAAATGAAACCCGAAGGAGCATAGCGACGCTGTCGGGGCAGCAACGCGCAGAGCAGCAGCAACCCAACGAGAGCCCATAACATCAGTCGAATCGCTGACAGTTCATCGGTGCTGAACTGGATGGGCACCACGGCGTGGTGGACGGCCATACCGCAAGCCACGTAGGCCAGCACTCGAAGCGCCGCGGCCAACAGTTGCGGGACGTGGTCCTCAAGCCTCCGATACACAAGCCAGTCAACTCGACGCCGAACCAGTGCGATAGCTTTGCTGACGACCGTTGCGCTCGCACCCAGCAGCACGAACACGAACAGCGCGTTGAAGAACAAGCCAACCAGCCGCGCGTACCCAAGCACCCCGAGCACCAACGCAGTCCCGAGCACTTCGAAGATCAAGCCGAGCCGAGCGAGCCGATTCGACGGCGGCGCCCTCTCTGCGCGGCTGTCGACGGGTTGTCCAGCGTTCATCCCACCTCTGCCCGAGGCGCCAGATCTCGCGTCGGACTGGCTCGGTCAGTCGTCACACTCACCTTCAGACGCCACGCGCACACCGCTTCTCGAGGCGCACGCGGCGCTCGTGTACGTTTGCCCGTCGCAGCCGCAGACGGGTTCGAGCAACACACCACAGTCGTCCACATCGCGCGGAAAACACCCGCCGGGTCCCGAGCAGCCCTCGCCGTCACAGTAGTCGTTTTCATCGCAGTGCATGTTCTCGGTGCATGCCTTACTGGCACCAGCGGGAGGAGGCTCACAAAGCGCAGGTTCATTGTCGGGATGACACCGGGCGGTGAGCGCGCAGCAGGACTCACCGGGTGGACACTGTTCCGAGCTTCTGCAGGTCGTCACGGTGTACCCCTCGCCACTGGCGCCCCCTGCACCAACGGTGATGGTTTCCCCGCAGCCAGCCCCTGAAGCGCCGACTACGTTTGCGCCAGACAGACAGGCCGTCTGAAGGTTTGGGTACGTATTGCCGTCACAAGCGCACACTCTACACGATCCGCTGCCGCCGTCGCTGCACCCACCGCAGTTGGTGATCGGATGGCAGTGCCCGCTACCTCGACAAAGGTTCAGTCTGTCTACCTGACAGTACTCGAACGCTTCACAGTGCGCGTTGGATGCGCACGTCTTACGACCCCACACGTCGTCGTCTGGCGCTGGAGGTTCGCACGCAGCGGCATCCGTACCAGGATCGAAACACGTGCCCGTCGCGATGCAGCACGCCTCCCCCGCCGCGCATTCCACACCGCCGCAAAGTGCGGGCGCTGGGGGCTCTTTGATTTGAGCCATTGGATCGGCCGCGATACACCCGCCCGGGCCGCACACGTCTGGCTCGACCAAGCTTGGGCTACCTTCCGAAGGCAGCTGCGAAGCCGACATACTCGCGGCGGGAGAGCTACTGGCAGTAGGTTCACTCCCGTCGTCGGGTTCGGAGCGATCAACGTCCGTGTCGTCCTCACCTGACCCGGTCGCAGGATTTTCGGACGTACCCGCGTCACGTTCGGCGGGCGTATCCGCTGAGCGCCCCGCGTCGGGTTGGGCTGTCGTTCGCCCAATACCGTCCCTGTTGGACTCACCACCGCAGTGGCTGAGGACGAAACACAGACCAATCAGAACGCCGATTCGACGCATATGCGCGGAGTATCCAACACGCCATTCAAGTCCGCAATCGCCGACAACTGTTCCACCATTTGCGTCCAAACCACTCGCTGACTCCGCTCGCTGCAGCTCCTGGTCGGGCCCTCGCGACTAGGTTCGTTCGGGGCGGGGTCACTTTTCGCGCAAGGTGACGTCGTACGGGATCTCTGCACCCGACGTCGTCACTCCGAATCTGAGGCTGTATTCACCCGCAGACCAAGCTCCGCGACCCAAATGCAACTCGTTGGGCCTGCTGCACCAGTGGTTCGGTCCAGAGTGAACCTCTAACACTACACCCTCCGCATCCCACGCTATCTCGAACGCGGTCATCGCGTCTGCTAGCACCATGGTATGCTGGGGCCCGCTCGGAAAGAAGCCTGCGCAGCGTTGTTCGCCAACCGCTCCCTCGGCGATGCCCGATGCCACCACACTTCCGAAACCCTTACTCACCTGGAGTGGTTCACTCGAACCGCTCGCAGGAGTCTCCTGCGCTGGTACGGCGGGATCGCTCACCGCACCCTCCTGTGAACCGCAGCCCGTGCAGCCGGCCGCCACCAACAAACACACGCCTACGAACACCCCCAGATACGTCAAACGCATATGGCGACGCGTACTCCCAACACCACTGAGGGCACAAGGAAAAAAAGACCGACCCCACCTGCGACGACCGCGACGCGGCCCAACGGTCCCAAACACCCATGCGCCAAGGAGCGACAATCAGGCTTCGCGCTCTTCGGCAGCTCGTGCGAACGCACCTCGCTCATCAACGTCCGCTGAGCGTCAGCATCACCAGAAACATCCCTATCGAAAATCGCTGATGCGCGGAAGACTCTCGTTGCGGTCGCCGTGGTCATGTTCGCTATCTTGCCCTTGCCTTGAAGCGCGATCCCGATGACCACCACGAGAAAGTAGATCCCGAACCCCACTGGAACGCTTTCCTCTTCGTAGCCCATCAGGTGCAAGCCACCCGCGACCAAACCACAGCAGGCGAACCCGGACACGATCGTCGAGAACCCTGCAACGAGTGAACGATTGCGTCGATACCAGGACTCTCGCTTGATGGGTGACGGGGAAACGTAGCGTTGCTGGTCTCGCGCCCTCGACTTGCGCTGCTTGTTCCGCTCAGCTTCCTCTCGTCGCTGGCGTCTCTCGCGCTCCTCGTCGATGTCGCGTCGAAGTTTGGACGTGCCCTGAAACAACAGGTACCATGCTTGTTTCGGAGGGGCGCCTTTCAGCAGCGCCCAGGTCTCTTCCACAATCAAACACGTGGTTTCGCAATAGCCGCACTTCACGACAGGCTGCTGCGGGTTCGGATCGAGTGGACCGCCGCACTTTGGACAGCCGAGCGCGAGCACCGCCCCATCGAACGATTTCTTCGCTGACGGACGATCGGTTCGGTGTTCAGGCGCGATAGCAGCGACCAGCCCTTTCCAGCGCTGACTGAGCTCGACCTGATGGGTTGCTGTATCGTCGCACTGGGTGCAAACGCTCGTCACCACGCCTCGCCCACCACCCAGCGACAAGCGCAGCGCTCCACGACACAGCAAGCACCGAGGCATGCCGGGCCCGATTGTTGCTCGGCCCTGACTGACGGATTCGTAGGCGGCAGCGTCTTGCATACCTACGCGCTCGTACGGCCCGTCCTCGCCAGCGAGGTCGACCACTCCGTGCGCTTTTTCTATCAGTTCCTGAAACGCTGAGTCATCTGCTGCCTGCGGACGGTCGCAACTCAGGCAACGCACCTGTCCCCTCTGCGGCAGATGGTTGATAGGCATCTGCAGACCACAAATGCGACAAGGCAATTCTGCACGAACCACCGCGCAGAGCAAATCCCCCAGCAGCTGTGGGTCCGCCGTGACGATGCTCGGACACTGGCAACCAGGGCAGTCACCGCCAACACTGATCAGCCCGCAGCTCCCGCAATACTGGGATGGAGAAGCCTCGACCGTGTTCGCCGTCATCGTGCGCGGAGTATAGCTGCCCCAAGAGGGACAGCTCTGCGAAACTCACACGCCGCTCCGCAACTCGACGGAGCTCGTTCTGGAACGCACCCAAGCCTTCGCACACGACATCCATTGGCTGCAATGCGTCACGCAGGAGACGCCATGGCGCAAGGTGCGGTTCAGCCTCGAGCGCATTTGGACGAGTTTAGCCCTGGGGACGACGATGATGTTGCGGCCCACCTTCCGAGTTAGTAGCAGGGGGTATGCTGCAGCGGGGGCAGATATTCGTGATCGGTAAGGGTATGGCAACACAGCGTGTCGCACGTCTCTTGCTACTAGGCATGGCAGTTGCGGGCTGCAGTCGCTCTGAGTTGTCGGGTTCTGGGTTGTCCGGTTCTGGCAATCTGGTCGGAACTGACGCGTCGAGTGGCTCGGCTGAAAGCGGGACGAGGAGCGCCACGGCGGCGAGACGCTCGGACGGTTCGACCGTTCGCGGTTCGGGCGTTCGATCAGGGCCGTCAACCCGCGGCAGTGATAACAGCGACGGGCCTACAGCTGACCAGCCAGAGGCCGGCACGGAACCCAACGCAGACACGCTGATCGACGTGAGCGCTCCGAGGGATGCGAGCGCATGGGCCGATACGGATCCTCAGCCCGACTTGGATGCCTGGACCGACGCAGGCACGGTAACCGACGCGAGCGTTGGGACCAGCGGGGACTCCGGCCTAGGGTCTGCCGCTTGTGGACCGCACAATTGCGCAGACGATGGCAACCCCTGCAACGGCACCGCGCTTTGCGACCCTGCTACAGGCGACTGTACGCATACCGAAGCACCGCTGTGTGATGACGGGATCTTTTGCAATGGCGAAGAACGATGCGACACACGCTTGGGGTGTATGCCAGCCAACGAGCCCGCGTGTAACTTGGCGCACGGCACGTGTTCAGAAGAACAGCGCCGCTGCTCGTGCGACTTCGGTTATTACGGGGATGACTGCTACGTGGTAGCCCTAGGTTTCGAAGGCTTCGGCTCCGTTCTTTCGATTTCCGTCCAGGAGGACCTGCTTTGGATGGGCACTGACCTGGGGCTTTGGGTACTAGATCATGGGGGGAGTCCGGAAGACTTCAGTGATGATCGGTCGCTGTTGTTCACGCGCATCGATGGGCTAACAGGACTGGATGAAGTTCACTCGACACGGCTCGATCCCGGAGGGGGATTGTGGGTCACATCCGGCTATCTGAACTACTTCGCCCCAGGCCCTGACCCGTTCGACAAGTCGGATGACCAGTGGCTCGACTATACGGATCAAGCTGCCATCGACAGGAGCGAGCGGACCGGGCTCAACCTCACCGTGATCTACGCTTTGGACGTCGACTCAGAGGGCGTGGTTTGGCTGAGTCCTTCGCGGCATACGGCGCGGCGCCTCGATCCCAATGGCACGCCGCTTCTACCGGGCGATGACACTTGGCAGATCTTCGACGAATCGCCTGAGCAGACGGGCGGACCACATACGATAGGCATCAGCCCCGACTCAGTGGTCTGGTGGTCCAGCCGCGATCAGCTCAGCGCGTTCGATCCAGAAACGCAGACCTGGCAGACGTTCACGCCTCAAAGCACGGGCCTCGACCTCCAGTACTTCCTCGCTGTTCATCCCGTTGGTGCCCAGCACGTTTGGATCGCTGTCGACGCCAGCATCGATGACTTCCATGCCTACGGCAACGCAGTCGCGCTGCTAGACCACAATGGAACCATTGCAGATCAGACCGATGATCGCTGGATGCTCTTCGAGAATCCAGATGGCCTGGGAGCACCGAACCAGGTGAGCGTCGACTCTGCGGGAATCGCGTGGGTGGCGGGTTCATCGCAGGGCCTGGCGCGGCTCGACATCGGCGCTGATGCCTCGGACCCGAGTGATGATTCGTTCACCATCACCGCTGATATTTCTGGGGGTTTGAATACCGTTGTGCCGCGTTCCGCAACGGAGTTGTGGCTGGGTGGCAGCGGCGGATTGAGCTATCTCGACCACCGAGGCACCGCCAACACCGCAGACGATCGATTGGTGAGTTATGTTGGCTTGTCCTCGCCGTTGTCTGATGCTGTCTTCGACATCGCGATAGACGCACAGGGGGCGAAGTGGCTGACCACTAGGGATGCTTTGAGCTACCTCGATGACGGCGGCACGCCTCTAGACAGGAGCGACGATCAATGGATGCACTTCGAACGCGATGACCTACCCAGTACGGCGGGTCTCAGAATGGTGTCGATTTCACCCACGGGGCCCAAGTATCTCATCGCACGCCACACCAGTTCGCTGGAGCAACTTCAGGTTCTGCACGACGCCGGCACTCCCAGGAACAAGACCGACGACACGTGGCTGGTGTACCCGGACATCCCCAGCCACGACATCAGCGACATGATGATCGACGCGGAGGGCTACCTGCGCCTCGTCTCGGAAAGGGACGGGCTTCACTGCCTGGACGATGGCGGAACACCGCTCGACCAGCAAGATGACAGCTGGGTCACTCTGGGTAGCCCAGAGGCGACTGCCCGTTCACGCAGCATTTCGAAAGTGCCGGCAGGCTTGTGGCTCGGAGCCTCTACGGGTCTCTACCATTGGGATGAGGCTGGCACTGCGTGCGACGTCTCGGACGACGTCATCTCCAAGGTGGATTCCGGACCGAACCCAGGGCGCGGCATCGAATCGTTGTCCGCCGATGGCATGGGTGGCCTGTGGGTCCGCTTCGAGGACACCAGTGACTTTGCCTATTATCATCCAGGTGAACGGTTCGACGATTCGGCGGACGACGCCTGGACCTTCTTCGACGCAGGAAGTTCCGTCGTCCTCGCTTCACTCGAAGTGGGGCCTGGCGGCCAGGTCTGGCTGGGCAGCCACGACACCATCCAATGGCTCGACCCACGTGGAACTCCGCTCGATCCGAGCGACGATCTGTTTCGCACGGCGACTCGCGGTGAGCTCCCACTGCACGTGGACAGCATCTACGCGATCACCCCCGACCCCCAGGGCGGTGTCTGGCTTGCCACCCAAGCCAATGGCCTGAGCTACGTCGACCTGGACCCTCGAGACTAACAGCGACTGGGCCGCACCGTGGTCGTGGAACCCGCGCCGGGCGGATTGGAAATGGCCCCGCCCGTGTTCGCCGTCATCGTCGGCGCACAATACCGCCTAGCGCTGCACTACTCCACGAAACTCGCCCGGCAGCTCCGTGTGAAGCTGCCGGACTTCGTCAGTTGCCGAGTACGGCGGAGCGGCTGTCGCCGTTCACCTCGAAGGTGACACCACGCATGCTGACTCGGCCGCTGGTATTGTCGTCGATTTCGCTGCCGACTTCGAGCCGTGTCACCCACAGGTTGTCCGGGTAACCGCGCCCTTTGAGGTAGTCGATGAACGACTTGATGTCGATCGTACCGCTGTAGTTGCGCTGCGGTCCATCGTTGGCACGGAACTGGAAGTAACGCCAACCGTCGGCCCAGTTGTCGCGCTGCACCCACAGCGTGTAGCTCTTGTCGCCTGCCGTTACGTTATCACCAGTTCCCGAACCGCCCTCTGCCGAGCCATCCGCACCAGGTGCCGACGGCCAGCGTCCACCCTGCCAACCCCAGAACGCCATGATCTCCGCGTACACGCCCGGGTTCGGCTCACGCGGGTCGCGTTCACTCAACCAGAACTCCATCGTGATGTTCCAGGACGACTCGCTCTGCAGCTCGATCCTCAAGTCGTCGACGCTGATGCTCGCGGTATTGATGTCGCCAAGCTGGATCGGCATCACCGAAGTCGAACTGAACGGAGGAGACGTCTCCAAGTGACTCCCGATGCCAAACGGATGAATACCGAACTCGACCTGGGGAAAGTCGGGGTGTGAGCTGTCCATCTCGCTCGCACAGTCACCGCGACTGAAGTCCCAACCGAACCGCCCATCGTTGTCCACGAACACGGCCATCGTGCTGTTCGGCGCAGTGCAGCCCAGGTCCTCCGAACCCCAGTTGTTGTTGAGAATTCGGATGTCACCCAAACGCAGGTAGTCTTGCGGGACGTCGGTCATCTCGCCGGGCACGGCGTTGGCTTTGCCCATCTGATCGACGTCTGGCCCCTCATCGACTTCCATCATGTCGTCGGTGGCCGTGTCGTCCGCGGCGCTGTCGTCCGTCGTGCTCGTGTCGTCCGTCGTCGAGGTATCGTCCGTCGTCGAATTATCGTCCGAACCAGCGGTGTCGTCAGTGGTTGCCGCGTCGTCACTTCCCGCCGCCGAGTCGTCGGTGGCGTCACTCGCTCCTCCGCCCATGCCTCCGGGTGGCATGGCCACGCCCCCGCCCCCGCCAGCCCCAGTCGGATTGGAGCCAGCACCGCCAGCGCCGCCGTTGCTGGTACTCTCTTGCGACGTCCCACTTCCCGTGGTTCCGCCATTCGAACCAGTCGAACCAGTCGAAGTCGAACCACCATTCGAACCATTGTTCGAACCACTGCTACCCACGTCGGTCGACGTCGCAGACGTGTTGGTCGTTCCCGCGCCATCGCTCGACGTGCCCGTCGCGCTGCCGTTGGTGCTGGATGAGCCAAGAACCTGATCGTTCGGGTCTTGTCCCGATTCTTCACCGCACGCCCCTAGTGCGAGCAGAGAAACGAGTGGCGGAACAACGTAGAGAAAACTTCGATGCATGGTAATTTCCTACGGGACACGATGGCGTTCCCTAGGCTGTCAACCTACCAGACCGATCTCGAAGAATGGCTTGAAATTAGGGCTGTGCACTCTTTGATCACGCCAAGCTGCGCCTGCAACGGAGTCTTCGCCGAGTCAGAGAAAACGTGAGACCAGCGCACTGCTCGCTCGACGATTCTGGGTCTTGCGGCCACGCGCGACGGCGCACTTTTGGTCCTCCCTGGCCGCACGCGTTTCCGCAAGGTCAGACACTTCCAGCCACCTAACACTACTGCCAGAAACTTTTCCATCTGACGCGTTTCGTGCGAGGGGCCCCAA
>CBFGUG010000134.1:0-17480 GCA_965651905.1 uncultured bacterium
TCGTCGTCGGCTGGCTCGTCGTCGTCCTCGCTGTCGTCGTCGGTGACTTCGCTCTCGTCGTCATCCGTGTCGTCGGTCGGTTCGTCGTCGTCGGCCGGGCTCTCGTCGTCGGAGTCGTCCGAGGACTCTCCCGACTCGTCGTCGGCACCTGCGTCGCCAGTTTCCGTGGTTTCGTCCGTATCGTCGCTACTGGAGCTCGGATCATCGGCGCACCCCAACAGGAGTAAGAGGGTGCTAGCGGCAAGGAAGTGATTGATTTGGGCCATGGTTTTTCTCCTAACGTCGGAGGGCGTAGACGAGTCTCGCGTGGGCCTCGTATGCCCGCCCGATGGTACGCGCAAGCCCCCTCTCACTCCCCTCACGTTTTCGCAGAATGTCCGAATCGAGTCGTGAGCCTGTCGACTGTTGGTGACCGCAATTCTGTTCTCCCTTGGCGCTGGCTGCCGAGGGCTAGCTAGCTTGGGCTACGTGCGGCTACCTCGAGACACGATGCTCCGCGCAGTGTCGTCGAGGCCTGCTGAGGCTTGACCTGCAAGCTCGAAGCCTGCTCTGGCGCTCGGCGGAGCTGGGGAGCGCGCGACGTGCTACGGTGCGCGCCTAGCTCGAGACGAAGGAGAGCCCATGTCGAAGGTTCAAGCGATTCCGCCAGAGTATGGAAGTCTCACGCCGTATGTCGTCACGCCGAAGTGTGTGGAGGCGATTGAGTTTTACAAGCGTGTGTTCGACGCGACGGAGCGGGTGCGCATGCCGATGCCTGACGGCAGTATTGGGCACGCAGAGCTGCAGATTGGTGATTCGGTGCTGATGCTGGCGTCAGGGGGTGAACAGTGGCCGGCGACATCGGCGTTGATTTGCGTGTACGTGGAGGACTGTGACGCGGTGTTTCGACGCGCGCTCGATGCGGGTGCGACCGCGTTGGAAGAGCCTTCCGACAAGTTCTACGGCGACCGCTCGGCGTCGGTGGCGGACCCGTTTGGGCAGCGCTGGAGCATCATGACGCACCAGGAAGACGTTTCGCCTGAAGAGATGCAGCGACGTATGGAGGCGATGGGGGGCTGACGACGATTCAGCGGGCTCGGGTACGCGAAGACTGCGGGCTGCGGGGAGGTGAGTGTCAGCGAACGGCGGCGGGCACCTCGCGACGCAGGCCGCCTTCACGAGCTGCTGAGTCTGGTCTACAGCGGGGTGATTTCGCCGCCATCGGTTTCGCAGCTGGTGAACGGGACATGCAGGCCGTAGTTCCAGCTTTGGCCGCTGCCCCAAACGCTGCCGCAGTAGGTTTGGCCATCGCAGCCGCAGGTCAATTGACAACCTGCGTCCCAGCTTTCAGGGACGCACACGCGGCTGGTCGTGGCAGCGGGCGAACAGTCTTGCTCGGTGTAGAGATCCGCTTCGTACCAACCGTCGGGGCAGCCTAGGCCGCCGTCGGTGATCGGCCGGGGGCCGGCTTCGGGAAGATCGGTGGGGCCGCCGTCGCCGGCGTCGGCTGGATCTGGAGAAGCAGAATCGTCGTCTGCTGAACCGCCATTTGGAGAGTCGCCATTTGAGGAGTCGCCAGGGCCACTGTCGATGACGTCGTCTGTCGTCGAGCTTGGGTCGTCGTCAGTTTGGTCGTCGTCGGTTGGGTCGTCGTCGTTTGGGTCGTCTGGGGCCGTGTCGTCGGGGCCGCCCTCGGTGAGATCGTCGGTTTCAGTGTCGTCGGTGTCGTCGTCTGCGGAGAGTTCACAGTCGAGGAACGGGTCGGCTTGGCTGTAGGGTTCCGACGAGCCGTAGTCCCAGCTGGTGGCGTTGCCGAACACGGCGGCGCAGCGTATTTCACCGTCGCAGGAGCACACTTGTTGGCAACCCGCGTCCCATTGATCGGGCGCACACACCTGACGTCGAGAGGGGGCGGGGTCGCAACCAGGTTCGGTGTAGTAGCTGGCGGCGTGCCAACCTGATGGGCAGTCGTCTCCAGCGTCTACTGCGCCTTGTTTGTCGTCCATTTGATTGTTGTCCTCGCACGCGACGTTGACGGAGAGCAGGGCGAAACAGACCAAAGCGGAGCGAATGACAACTGGCAGCCGAGTACCCGCCGCCCGCACTGGATGGGTAAGCAAAGTCATGCGCGATTCTTAAACATCGCCTCCGAGCCGCGCAAGCGCGGGGCGGCAACTGCAGCGACGGTGTTAGCGCGGGCGACTGGCGGCTGCGGAGAAACGCCTTGGGGCAAGAATTCTCGTGGACATGCAGCGAGCGCATGACTGCCGACGACTGGCGGCAAGATCGTCCTAGCGTCCCTGATGATACAACGCTGAACTATGGCGGTGCAGTTGCCGCGTGGGTTCGTCGTGAGTGCGTGGGTATGGACTGTGTTGACGCTGGCTTGTTCGAAACCAGACGCTGACGAGTCGAGCCGCGCCGCGGACCCAACCGACCCCGCCGCAGGAATTTCGGATGCTGACGCGGCTGGCGCGAGTGATGACGTGAACGACGTCGACGACACGAGCATCGACGCGATGGGTTCACCCGCGGCCACGAATGGGGAAACGGCAGAACAAAGTGCGCCAGGTGCGGACGATTCGTCTGCTACTTCAGATCTCACGATCGACGCGTCGAGTGACGTCCCGGTAGCGGTAGATGCATCGAGTGGCGTCTCTGGGGTGAACGAATCGACGGCGGTTGATGGCAGCAGCGCCTCGGACGCAGGAGCTTTGCCCATCAGCGCTGGGCAGGACGCGGGCTCCGCAACTCTAGATGCCGCCGTGAACATCGCTTCACTCGACGTCGAGTGCGACTCGACGGCGCTCAGCGAGTCCGACGAATACGGTTTGGCGGCTCTGCGCCAACAGTTGGCGCAGAGTTGGCGTTCCTGGCACGCACTGGCGAGCGAACGTTATCGTTTCGTCGCCAGTCGGCTCGTACCAGAGTACCCCGCCTGTTCGACGAGCTTCGAAGTGCAAAACGGCGCAGTGACGCGGCGCTCGCAGAGCGAGCGAGACGCAGCTGACGGGCCCGGTCCCGCGTACGCGGTGTTCGACGAAACGGCTGATGCGGTGGGGAGCAACGCTGGCTGCTTACCTTCACTGCAGGTTGAAGATCTCTACGTCGAGTGCGCTCGAGAAGTTCTGTGTAGCGACCTGCTGCCCAGCGAGATCCGCTTCACACGGCACCCGAACGGGGTGTTGAGGGATTGTTACGCGACCGACGGCTCATCTCGTGGTCTCAGTTTGGGAGCGCTCGCTTTCGACGGCAGCTGTCCCGGCGGTGAACTGCTGGCGAGCTCGTGGGACTGCATCGATCCTGCCGTGTACTGCTACCCGTTGCGCGAAGGGGGCTACTGTACGGGGCCAGGCGAATTGCCCTACGCGTGTCCCGACGGCTACGAGTTGGCAGATCTCTGTTTGAACTGCGGCGGAGGCGGCGGCTGCGGCAACCAACGCAACACTTGCGCCATCCAATGCCAAGACAGCGCCGAGTGTGACACCGCTTGTGACGAAGGCGTTTGCCAGGGGGTGAGCGGCTGCTTCTAGTCTGCGCGCTCGACTCGCCATTGCCCGAGTTCAGGCGTCATGGCACGCTCCCGCGCATGAACCGCGTCGCTGGATTCACCCTCGGGATGGGCTTGTCGGGCCTCGTATTGACAGGGTACGACTCGCTCGCGCAGGCTTGCTCCAAGCCACTGGTCGAAGAGCACGCCATCGAGTCGTCGCAGCAGATGGTAGACGCTACGCCGCCGTCTGCTCCCGCCGGGGTCTCGGCCTTCGTGTGGCGGCGCCAGGGTGAGTTGTGTGACGATGACGACTGCGTCAGCAACAGCTGCGGCGACGAAGCAGGTGTGGAGTTGTCGTTCACCATCTCCAGTGATGACCAGAGCGCGGCTGATCAAATAGGTTACAGGTTGCAGTTTCGTTCAGGATCCGTGCCGCCCTCGCTGCAGTTGGCTCCTAGCATTCGTTCGCTAGGTAAACACACGATTCCGATCGGTTTCGACGAAGCACCGCAAATCGACGGCGAGGCGCAGCTCGTGGCCATCGATCGAGCGGGCAACACGAGCGTCCCCAGCGCGCCATTTCGCGTCGTGTTCAACGGCTGCACATACGTGCCAGATGACGACTCGTGTGTGGAAGACATCAACCCCGCGTGCAGCGTCGCAGCGAGGAGCGTGGGTAACCCATCACTTCGGGGAGGCTCGAGTGGTCTGCAGAGCTACGAGCGGTCCGCTTGGCTGTCCTTCGTCGTGCTGGGACTCGTCGTTGCCCTGCGACACGTTCGAGTGCGCTCGTGCTGACGGCAGATCCAAGTTCGCCGCTGGCGCGTGCGGGCTCGTTCAGTCGCGGCTTTTCGGCGCGAGTCTACGCGACGTTGGGTGAGCGGCGCGGAAACGTCTTCGTTTCTCCTGCGAGTCTGTTGGCGGCTTTGGGTTCACAGTGGGAGCGCGCACGCGGCAGCCTCCGCCGAGAGCTCGCGAGCGCCATGGGTCTCGCGGGTGACGAAGATGCGAATCTCGCGGCACTTGCTGCACAACGCGACGCTTGGCAGGACGTGGGCCCGAACCTGCTCGAGTTCGGTAGTGCAGTGCCCGGCGCCGAGCTCACGAGTGAAGCCGTCAGCGGGGCCTACTTTCGAGGCGTGTGGGAGCGCGCGTTCGACGCGGCCGCGACGTGTGATGCAGACTTTACGTTGACGTCGGGACAGCGTGTTTCAGTGCCGTTGATGCACACGAGCGGTCAGTTCGAAGTCGGCATTGGAAAACTCGAGGGTACGGAGCTGAGGAGCGTGTCGCTTCCGTTTGCGGGGCAGCACTTGACGCTGCTCGTCGCGCTGCCCGAAGATCCTTCCGCGGAGCTGCCTAGTTCGTTCGAGCGCGGGGAGCTCTCCGCGCTGATTTCGCGTCAAAAACACCGCGCGGTTTCGCTGGCGCTCCCGAAGCTCAGTTTGGGTTGGGCGCCGCCGCTGAGCGCCAGATCTGCGCTGCGTGCACTCGGCGCGCGCCCAGCGTTGTCGGACGTGACGGACGTCGCGCCGCCAGTGAACCCCGCAGGCCAATTCCAGCTCGTGCTCGGCGAAACAGGCGCCGAGTCCCCGCAGCCTCACTTGTCGACAGCCGAACGAGCGTTCACCCTAGAGGTAAGGCGCCCGTTCTTGTTCGTGATCTACGACATTCGCAATGGTGCTATCGCGCTGATGGGACGTCTGCTCGATCCGCGCGGTAGTTGAACGGGCTTGGTTGGCGCGTCAGCCTTCGACGGATGTCGCTTTCGACGGACACGCGCGGGCCGTGCGCCCTAAGTGCCGCATCACGCCGAACACCACGCAGGCGCCGACACTCGAAGCGATGACGGAAAGCACGCTGGCGCCAACCGCGAGCTGAAGCGCCACCTGAGACCAACCTTCACCAGCGAGTAGCTGCGCTGTGTTCAATGGTGCGTACCCGACCAGGGCGCCACCCACCTCGAGTTCGCACGCCAGCACGAAGGGCAGCGTTAGGGGGTTAGAGATCATGGTGGAGGCGAACGCCAACGGCGCATCGAGCCTGAGCAGCCAGCAGATCCCGACGACCAGAAACGAGTGGATTCCGTAGAGCGGCACGAATGCGATAGCCAAGCCGACCGCGACGCTCAGGGCAATGCCGCGCGGCCCCAGATCGCTCCCTCGCAGACGCTGCCAGAAAGAGCTCAGCCTCGCTCGCGCGCGGCGGCCCAGACCAGATAGTCGAGCCTGCTTCGCGTCCGTCACCTGTTCAACCTAGCGGGTCATCGGCGCGCGCGCCAAGCGTTCTTCACAATGGCACCAGACCATCCCGAAAGAAGACACTCGTGCGTCACGCTGCGTCCGAGGGAGCGTCACGGATCATGAGCTCCGCGGGCCACAGTTCACTGTTGACTTCCCGTCGTGTCTTGCTGATGAGTCTCAGACTCGCCACAGGGGTGGCGCGCGGGTGCGAACCCAGAGATCCGATTGGACCCGCAACAGGCGGATCTTTACAGCGAACGGCGCTGCCCGCCGTAGTGGAGTGGTTGCAGCTGGGTCGCTCGACGAAAAACCGCGGGACCATGACCCGTTGCTGCGCCATCACACGTCTTGGAGCTCGATGTTGTTTCGCCGAATCCTACCTTCGCCCATCTCTTTCTCGACATTTGGTCTTGCTTTCACGTTGCCAATCGCACTCCTCGCATGCTCGCAGGGCTCGAGTGAACGCGAAGAAGCCCCTGGGCCCCTAGCGGCGGCCAATGGGGGCGGCGCAGCGACCGCCACGCCGTCGGAGCCGCCGACCGTGGCGGAAGCGGACGTCGCGGGTACGCCCGTGGGCGAACACGGCGCGCTGCGCATCGAAGGCACGCAGCTGGTCGACCAAAACGGCGTCGCCGTGCAGCTCCGCGGACCGAGTTCGATGTGGCTCAACTGGGAGCGCACGGGCTACGCGTCCAACCAGAGCCTGATCACGTTGTTTCGCGACGACTGGGATGCATCGGTCGTGCGCGCGGCGATGGGCGTCGAAGCCAACAGCGGCCCGACGTATCTCGCGGCGCCCAGCACCGCATTGAGCGACTTGCGTGCCGTGATCGACAACGCGATCCGCTTGGGCCTCTACGTGATCATCGACTGGCACGATCACGAAGCCGTCGCCCACGAGGCGGAGGCCATCGACTTTTTCCAGCAGATGGCGACGCTGTACGGCGAGTACCCCAACGTCATCTACGAAGTCTTCAACGAACCCTTGCAGGTGAGCTGGAGTGAAGAGCTCAAGCCGTATCACGAGAACGTAGTCAGCGCGATTCGCGCCATCGACCCAGACAACCTGATCATCTTGGGCACGCCCAACTGGTCTCAGTACGTCGATGAAGCTTCGGCCGATCCCGTCGAAGGCACGAACCTGATGTACACCTTGCACTTCTACTCGTGCACGCACGAGGCCAGCCTACGCCGCCGCGCCGATACTGCGCTGGCCGCAGGCTTGCCGCTGTTCGTGACCGAGTGGGGCGCCACCCACGCCGACGGAGGCACCCCCGACAACCCGGGCCTGTGTTTGGACGAAGGCCAGGTCTGGCACGATTGGATGGATCAGAACGGAATCTCGTGGGCGGCCTGGAAGCTCGACGACTGCGAAGACGAGAGCTGTTACTTCACGCCCAACACGCCTGTAAGCTCGTTCACGGAGGAGCAGCTCACGGGGCACGGCGTGTTCATCCGCGACCAGATGCGTGGCCCGATGATCCTCGGCCAGTAGTTCTTGATTTTTTGGGTTGGGCCCAGCTTCCGAGCGACCGCTCGCGGCTCCCGCCCACCAACTCCGCCCGCGGCGCGCCCCCATGGCGCGGCGGGGGATACCCAGCACGCTGAGACTCACGGGTACGACGCGAGTTCGGTCAGGGCCGCGGACTCTTCGAGTTCTAGCATCAGGTTCAGATTTTGAATGGCTTGTCCCGCGCCGCCTTTCACCAGGTTGTCGAGGGCCGAAAAGCAACTGATTGGACGGCAGCCCGCGGCGTCTGGCTCACCCACTGCAAACCCCACCTCGACACAATTGGAGCGCACCACGCCGAGTAGCTCTGGCAAGCGACCTCGGGGCAACACCACGAAGCGTTCGTGTTCGTAACTCTCTCGGTACGCGTGCTCTACGTCTTGGACACTGATGCCCGCGGGTAAGCTGGTTTGAGACGTGGCCAGGATACCGCGCGCCAAGGGCGCGGCCACGGGCACGAAGTCGACACGAATGTCGCGACCGCCCGCGCGAGTGAGCGCCTCCCGAATCTCGGGGGCGTGGGTGTGCGTCAGCGGCTTGTACACACGCAAGTTGCTCATGCGCATGGCGTGGTGGGTCGTGGGCGTCGGGGTTGCGCCGGCGCCGCTCGACCCCGTTATCCCCGTGCAATGCAACGGTCCCGAAAGCCATCCCGCTCGCGCCAAAGGCAACATCGACAGCTCGATGGCCGTGGCGAAACAACCCGGCGAGGCGACGAACCGTGTGCCGCGGATTTCGTCGCGGCCGAGCTCGGGTAAGCCGTACTTGAACTCACGCAGTAGCTCGGGCATCGGGTGCGTCTCGCCGTAGAACTTCTCGTACGCGGCGGCATCGTCGACGCGGAACGCGCCCGACATGTCGATGATACGCACGCTCGAGGATAACGCGCGCTGAACGACGCGGTGACTGACGGCATGGGGGAGCGCCAAGAGCAAGATGTCGACGGCAGGAGGCTGGCCGTCGTCGGGTACCTGCAAGAATCGTAGGTCAGTCTTGCCCTCCAAGTTGGGCAGCGCCGCAGACAGCGGCGAGCCGACGTGATCGGCGGAAAATACATGACTGAGCTCGACGTCGGGGTGCTGTAACAAACGCCGCACAGCTTCTGACCCCAAGAACCCAGAACCCCCGTAGACTGCTGCTTTGAATCGTTTCACGGGTTCAAATGTAGTGCGTTCGCACGGCGTGGTCATGTGACAGTGCGGGCTTTGCCGTGCGTGTGAGGTGATCTGCCTCGCGCAGCGCAGGGGTCGTAGAGGTAGGCGGCGTGCGATCTGTTGTGGGCGTAATCGATGCTCGGCATCCACTCTCGCGCGCGCGCAGCGCTTCGTATCAACTCACGCTCGGGGCGTCGGTGCTATACCGATGGACGGCTCAGAGCTCGCGACGTATCGCGGCGCGCGGTCGGATGTATCGCCTACGAATGTTGACGCGCGACACGATGCTGCTTGGGGTCATGGGGCTCGCGGTTCTCGGCTGCGGCCGTATGGGTTACGAACTGTTGCCCACTGATGGCGAACCGCTGGAACTCGGGTCCACCCAATCAGACGATGCCGCGCTGGGTTCTGACGACGCTGACCAGGCGGCGGACGACGACGTAGCGGTTGCGAACAGCGCAGTTGTCGCGACGAGTGAAGCGACTTCTTCGAGCGACGAACGGACTTCCGATGACGCTTCGGAGGATCCAGTGGGCGCCGACGTGGCCGGGAGTGGGCCCAGTGCGGCGGACACGATGACTGGGCAAGTCGATGGGGCGCACATCGACGCGGGGTCTCCTGCATCAACAGATGATGGCGACGTGGGCGCGATGCTCCCCAGCGCTGAAGAAACCATGCCGATGCAGGCGGGTGACGCTGGTGGGGCGACGCCCGAGGCGCCAGAACCGTCACCAGACGCACCCACAACTCCTGATGAGCCTTGCGAGGAGAGCAACCTCGGGTTCGAACGGTGTGATGGCGTCGACAACGACTGCGACGAGCAGGTGGACGAGGGCGCGTGTGATGCGAATTGCTTCGGAGTCGTCATCGATGGTGTGAGTCACCAGTCGTGCTCCTCGACACAATCGCGCGCTGAAGCCGCCGCACACTGCGTGCTCAGCGGTATGGTTGGCCTCAACGTGCAGACTCCTGAGGAAAACGCTGCAGCAGTGGACGAGTTCTTCGACGAACAAGCCTCGCCGATCTGGACCAGTGCCGTGCGCGTCGACGGCCGCTGGATGTGGAGTGGCCTGGTGCCCGTCGAGTGGAGCAATTGGGCTGCTGGTGAACCCTCTGGCGGCGACTGCATGGTGCTGACGCAAGCGGGCACTTGGGATGCCGTCGCGTGTGAAATGGGCAACGACTATCGCTTCGTGTGCGAAGCGCCGTAGTCAAACGAGCTCGTCAGAGTGACTACTTCATTCGCGCCTGCACGGGGATGCGGAACGCAACGGATTCGGTGAGCAAACCGAAGTGCGCCGCACGAGCGACACTGAGCAGGCAAACGCCGAGCGGCGTGCTGGAGACCGAACTCGGGATCAAACTGGCGCCCTGAACTTTCCCAGACGACGCTACTTCGAAGGCGATTTGAACGTTTGGGGTGGATTGGGTCTGTGCTGGGTTACCGGCGAAACAGGCTTGCACACGACCTTGGTGCTTGGAAAAACGTTGCGTCAAGAGTTTCGGTTCGGGTTTCACGGCCGAGACCTTGCGGGGTTCGACGGGGGCAGGCCTGGTTTTCGGATCCGAGTTCGTCGGGAGGTTGTGGGTCTTGCTGCGTTGGGAAGCGATCGCAGGTTCATCCGCAGCGGCTCCAATGCTGGGCGCCGTCGCGATGGTGGCTCCTGCGGACCCTTCCACTGTGGCGCTTTCGTTCGCGTTCTTACTGACGACCAAGTAACGCTGTTCGCTCGGGACGGCGCCATCTCGCTTGAACACCAGAGCGGCGGCTACCGCGATCAGTGCGACGGCCACGGCGCTGGTCGCGACGATCAGACCACGGTGCGACTGTGCGCGTGGCCTGGACACTCGGGTGGCCTCACCGAACGCTGCGAACGGCTCGTCTTGCAGCGTTTGCTCCGTCGGAACATCGAGATCGGACGACGAGGTGACGTCGTTCGGCGGAGCAGGCGGCGGTGTACTCTGCAACCGCCCCACGTCCAAGTCGGCGACGCTGATGCGCCAAGCCGCGTCACGTACGTCGAGCGGTTCGAGATCGAGCGCGTTCGGCATGTCACCCGTGAAGTCGTCGCTGAGCAGCGCCGACATGCGCGCGGCCACTTCGTTTTCACTGTCGGGACGCAAGTTACGGAGACTCTCCGCGAGTTCGGCAGCCGACGCGTAGCCGTCTTCGAGCTCACGACTCATGGCTTTGAGCAGCACCGCTTCCAATTCAGGTGGTGCGTCTGGCACGAAGTCTCGCAGCTTGGGCAGCGGAAGGTTGGCGACTTTGTTCAACGTCTGGGCGGGAGTCGCGCCGCGGAATGGATTGTGCCCCGCGAGCATCTGAAACAGCACGACTGCCGCAGAGTAGACGTCCGTTTGAGCGCAGGGCTCCTCGTGCGCGAGCAAGCTGGGGTGCGCGTAACTGAGCTTACCCTTGAAGGTCGTTTCCTGAGTTCGGTAGTCCTCCGAATCTTCGGGCGACTCTTCGTTGGTGGAACGCCGAGCGATGCGAGCGATTCCGAAGTCGAGCACACGGACGTGTCCTTCAGTGTCCAGCAGCAGGTTGCCGGGCGACACGTCGCGGTGCACGACGGGCATCGGGGTGCCGTCCGCGCGCTTGAGTGTATGGGCGTAGTGCAGCGCCTCCAGGAGTCGGATGGTGATGTGCAACGCGACGTCGAGAGGTACGCGGCGACCACTTCGCTTGACGTGCTTGAGCCAAGCGGCAGCGTCGTAGCCGTGCACGTAGTCGAGCACCATCACGTAGGCGTCGCCTTCCTTGCCGAAGTCGAGCACACCGACGATTCCTGGGTGATGCAAGTTGGAGAGTATCTTGGCTTCTCGCACGAACATCTTGGCGATGTCGGGATCCGCGAGCAGCTTAGGGAGCACTCGTTTGATCACGACAGGTCGCGAAAACCCCGCTGCGCCCTCGGTGCGCCCCAGATAAACGACGCCCATGCCTCCCTTGGCCAGCTGCTTGACGACGCGATAACGCCCCAACACGCTCTGGCCGACGACCGGATCGGTCGTTTCGCCTCGGCTGGGTGCTAGCGTCGCTGCGGCGCGATTCAACGTGGGACTCCCGCGGCCCGTCGTAGGTACAAGTGCGTGCCTCGACTAGGATGCGAGAAGCTTAACACCAGACCCCGAGGGCCTGCCGTGACAGACTGAGAAAATCGGTGTTCGCCATCCAACTGAAGTCGGATCCCTTGTACGACGACTGACCAACCAGGTAGGGCGATCCCCGACACTTTCACCGACGCGTTCGGGGCAAATCCAGCCTCGCTGGGGCTGGTGATGCTGCCTTTCGGAGCCGCGTTGTCGAAGCGAATTATCGCCTGAGAGGAACGCGACGATCGACCCAAAGACGAAGTGAACGTGAACCTGTGCTTACCTTCCCGCAGCGCACCTGCTGCAAAACTGTGACTCGCCGTGCGTGTCGTGAATTTCTTGGTGCCACCCGCGGAGCGTACGCTCAGCGTGTACGACGGCGCAGGCGGTGCGTTGGGCCAACGCACGCTGATGGCGGGCAGCAGGTTTTGATAGAGCACCGTGTAACTGCGACCGTCAGTGCTGACCGTCGTCGACGGGGCCTTGCGAGGCAGCGCGCGAGTGCCCGTGTCGTGGTACACGGTGACTCGGCCCCGCTTGGAGGGGGATTCGAGCTTGCCGTCTTCAGCCAGGCAGCGCACTTGATAGTCGCTCTGGCCTTTGGCGAAACGGAGACTGACGGTTTGCTTGCCTACCGCGCTCGCGAGGACGCGGCCGCGTTCGGTGTGCTCGATCACGCTGAGATGTGGGCAGCCCGTCGCGGTGACGCCGACGGCCGTCGGCGGCGCGGCGTCGTTTACGGCGAGTGAACTTCCCGCATCGATTACGATGTCCGAAAAGCCGGGGCCGCGGCCGCGAACGGAGAGGGCGCCGCGGGATACTTCGGCGCCCTCTCCAGCACTGATCACCTCGGAACGATCGCCAGCCTCGACACGAAGCTTGCCGACGCTGGCGCGAACGTCGACCGTACCGCGCTTGTCTCGTGTTATCTCGCCGACCGCAGGTCCCTCGGAGCCTAGGGCTACGACGCGACCACCCGGGATCTCGACACTGACGTCATTGCCGTCCGCGACGAGCCGAAGCGTGCCGCTGAGCGGTTCGACCAGGCGCGGCCCTTCACCGACGACACGGTACTTGCCCGGACCGGCGAGTGTGGCGCTGGCGCTTCCGCGCCGCACCGTCGCCGAGTCGCGTGCCGACAGTGACAACTCGCTGCCCGGGTCGAGGGTGTGTCGACCTCGTTTCAAGCGTTCACTACGCGGCGAGCCTGGGCGCGTCAGCAGGACTTCGCCGCCATCGACTTCGATGGTTATGGGTGAGTCTGCTGCAGGGCTTGCGGTAACATTGGGTTCGGCGGGTACAGCGTCGGTCGCCTCGCCGAATCGATCGACGATCGCCATACCCAAGCCGACCTCTACGCCTTCGCCCTCCGAAACTTCGACGATCTTGCCGTCGGCTTCGAGGGATGCCAGGCCCACTTCTACGACGACACGCAGCCCCCGCGTGCTCTTGCCGAACGTAGCGCGGGTTCCGGGCTGCAGACGGGCCAGACCAACGTTCGTGTGGAGTTCGACAATGCGTTGTCCTACGTCGACTACTGCTTCACCCGTTTCGACCTGGATGCCGCGCTTGCCCGAATCTGGCGCGAACCTCATGAAGCGCACGGTGGTTGAAGGTTCGAGGAGAAGGCGGGCAGAGTCGTCGAACTCCACGGTTCCCGACGCGCTTTCGGCGGTCTTCACCGCGTCGCCGTACGAAAAGCCAGTCCCCACCTCCGCGGGCACCCACCGTTCGACTGCGCGGTCGTAGTCGCGACTCACGTCGCCGCGCTTGTCTATCAGCTGTGCGATCTCGTCGCTCGAACACTTGGAGCATGCAGTCGTCAGGGCGCACACCAGGCACGCGAGCAGGAGCAGTAGTATTCGCGCGGTCCACAAGCGCGAGACTGTCGAAGCAGCAGCCGTCATTTTGCTCTCAAGTCTGCGTTTACGACAATCACCGCCTTGTCTTTCAGAGTAACCCGATGAGTCTGGGAAACGAACCCGGGCGCGGCGATGGTGACGGTGTAGGTGCCTGGCGGTAACTCGAGCGAAAAGCGCCCGTCGTCACCCGTTTGGTGAACGCTGCCTGGAGTGATGGTCACGCTTGCTGCAACGGGCTGCCCCGAAAAGCTCTGCACTTGTCCTTGGATCTGAGCGTTCAGGCTTTGAAGTTGCATGGCCAGGGCTGGGATTTCCAGCGTCACGCCGTCGCCGCTCAGCTCGAAGTCCTTGGTCGTGCTGACGTAGTCGACGGTTTCTGCGCGCAAGGTTGCTGCACCGAAGGGCAGCGACTCCAAGCTGTAACGTCCGCTGGCGTCGGTCGTCGTCCTATGGCGCTCGCCCGCGACCTCGATACTCACGTCGACCTGAGCGAGTGGGTTTCCCGTGGCGTCCGTGATCACTCCGCGCACGTCCGTTCGCTCGACCGTCGGATGGGCTGGAGCGGGCGGCGAACGCGGCTGTTCGTCGTTCGGCGGTGCAGACTCGGGAGAGGATTCGGGCAGCGCGTCGGACTCCGCGAACGAGTAGCGCAGGCCCACACTGATCAACGCCGACGGTTCGATGGCGATTAGAGGCCCGTCGGGTGTCACGCCTGGTGCCTGCGCGATGTTTACGCTGGCGAGTAGCCGGGCTTGCAGCGTGCGGCTGACTTGTCGTACGTACCCCGCGCTCAGCCGCTTTGGAGAGCTAGCCTGGCTGGGGGCGCCCAGCAGCAGGTTGGTACTCAATTCGGCGAACAGCGTCCCGTCACCGATGCGATACCCGGCGCCCAACGCCAGCAACGCCGCGTCGTACTCGCTGAGCCCCAGGGCGATACGGTCACCTCGGCGCAAGCGCTCGAGATCGGGCGCCGAGTGGGCGCCGTTGTCTAGGCGGTAACCGGCGTTGACGACCACAGTCAGCGGCGAGTCGTGCCGTTGGAACGCTGCCATCACAACCGCCGCGACACTCGTCGAGCCCCAGTCAATCGAGGGAGCATCACGGCCTGGAAAGTCAGCCTGTAGCTCGCCACCAAACGACAGGTCATCGCGACTGCTGAACGCACGAAGGCGAAGTGCGGGTAGGCCAGAGAGGCTGTCGTCGGAGCCTTCGGTATCGTCTGGGTGTTTGTCGTAGCGACCGCTGAGCTGCAGACTTGCGTTCAACCAGCCCGTCAGCGGTAGGCCGACGGCCAGACTGCCGCTTGCGCGATGGTGACCACTTGGGTCGTCCGTGATCGCCGATGTGTATCCGTAGCCAGCATCGACCGCCAACGCCAGGTCCGAAGACCGCGGTAGACTCGCGTGTTCGAGCCCAGCAAGCGCGTGACTCCCCAGCGGCGACGCTGCGGTGTCGGCTGACACGCGCGAGGACCCCAGCAGCAAGCCCACGACGCACGCGAGTTGAATTGCCGCTCGCCGCAGTCCCACGTGTGGGGGTGGCAGCTGGTGACCATGGTCCAACGCCGATGATTCTCGCATGTCGACACCGCGCTCCGCAAACGGCGAAGGACGCGGCAAGTGACGCGCCAGGGCCTGCGCCAACATGCAACCCAGCATCCCACTCTTCGAGTCGCGTGTGGCCTCCCGCGTTCGTGGAATGGCAGCCAAGCGGTAGCGAACTCGAAGCTTAGCGAAGTAGTTAGAAAAGAGCGCGGGTTGTATGTCAGGATGGCGCGGACGATGTCGTTTCGCCGTCGATGTTCTGGCTACGCCGCCACCGCCAGCGGCTCGCTGCCACGTTGCGCACTCGGCGTCGCATGCGCTGGGTCGATGTGGGTCATCGCGTGTCCCTCGTCGAGCATCGATGACGAAAGCGCGAAGCCAGAGTCATCGCAAGACGAAGAAGCGACGAATGGTGTGTCGACTCCGGACCGACAGGGCACGTTGGAAAACGACATCGACAATACAGCGGAGGAGCCCCCGCCGGCTCTAACGTGGATCCCCGATTTCGAGACTCTGCAGCTCTCAACGGACTTCGTAGCCGAAGGCGCGGCTGTTGCTGATCTCGACGGGGATGGCGAGTTGGACTTGATCGCTGGCGCCGTGTGGTATCGGGGGCCGAGCTTCGAGGAGAAGTATCAGATCGATGATGCTCCTGCGGTCGACGTCACTTCGTACGCTCGCTACTTCCTGACCTTCGTCGACGATTTGAACGGCGATGGCGCGAGCGACGTGATCAACATCGGTGACGCTGGTGGTTCTGGAGTAACGGGTGTCCCCAACGCGTGGTGGTACGAGAATCCGGGGCCTTCCAGGGTGACGAGTCGGTGGTCCAGGCACGATTTGTTCGATGGCCTGGTCTCCAACGAATCACCCGCCTACGTGAACTTGGTCGGCGACGCGCGTAAGGAGCTGGTGTTCATGAGTGAAGGAAGGCTCGGCTGGGCCGAGCCAGGAGCGGACCCGACAGAACCGTGGACGTTTCACGCGATCAGCGATGCCGTCTATTCGACGCCCTACGTTCACGGTCTGGGCGTCGGGGACGTCGATGGTGACGGTCAGATGGATGTGCTCGACGCGAGCACGTGGTGGCGTCGAGCTCAGAGCAGTGGTTGGGTCGGGATGGCCGCCGACTTCACTCAGGGCGTCGTCTCGCCCATCGCTGGCGGGGCGCAGATGTACGCTTTCGACGTTGACGGCGATGGCGACAGTGATGTCATCACCAGCTTGAGTGGGCACGGATACGGACTATCCTGGTTCGAGCAAACGACGTCAGGCTTCGTGCCTCACGCGATTTTGCCTGCGGGCGAGGCCGAGGGAAACGTCAGCCAACTTCATGCGGTGATGATCGCAGACATGAACGGCGACGGGCTGACGGACATCGTCACGGGGAAGCGCTATTTCGCACATGCGAGCGGCGATCCTGGAGTCGACGCTGCAGCGCTGCTCTACTGGTTCGAGCTGATACGTGACGCAGAGGGAGTTCGTTTCGAGCCGCACTTGATCCACGACGATAGCGGTGTAGGTTGCAGCTTCGCCGTGGCTGATGTGAACGGAAACGGTCGTCCTGACGTCCTGACGTCGAGTAAGAAGGGGACGTTCCTACATCGTCAGTGAGCCGCTCGAACAAAGGGTGGCTTGGGGGAAGCGCCGTGACGAGAGTCGCGTCGCTAAACGGCGGCCGAATGTTTCTCAGGCAGTGAGAAAGCGGGGCTCACAGTTCAGTCTTGCAGTCGGACCCAACTGTGAACTGGGTGCTTGCAGATTGAAAGTGCCACGTCGGGGAGCCATCGCGCTCGTCATAAGTCAGCGTTGCACGCTGATCGTCCGTCGCTCCCTTCGACTTGGCGAGCAACCACAACTCGCTGGGACCGCACGTGGGGGGCGGCAGCACGACGAGTGGCGAGTCACAGCCGAGCGCAGCTTGATCACCTTTAGCGCCGATTCCACGCCGCGTGATCTCCACGGCCTGACGACCGCAATAGCGCTTTCTCGCGAGCGTGCCTGGAGCCCGCGGGGGTTCAGGCCCCTCACCTTCGGCGCTCTGAAAGTGGTACGTCACGCGGCTGTTCGGTGAGTCCACGTCGACCAGCCCGTTGGCGCTCACACCGACGGCTTCGATGCCAACGAGCTGATCGCGCGGCGTGAGTTCAGCAGCGCGCTCGAGGTTCGCAAGCACGTCGACGCTTGCCGGGAACCCGACGATGTTCTCTGTCGTGGGAGGGGCTGGCGGCTGGCTGAAAACAGGCTCGACCTGCGACCCCGAGTGCCAGGAGATGCCGACGGACGCAGCAAATCCGACCGCGAGCAGCAGCAAAGAGTTACGCCTGTCCGCGCTTCTCTTGTCCAACGATACGGCCGCGCGGCCCGCAGAATCTCTCCCCGAAACGGGTTTGGAAGCCATGACGCCCATTACCACTCACAGCCCCGTTGCGGGACCGCGAAACGCACACTACAGTCCCCGACTCCAAAACCGGGCGCATAACTCAGCGGTAGAGTGCAACCTTCACACGGTTGAAGTCACTGGTTCAAATCCAGTTGCGCCCACTAGCGGAGCGCTGGCTCCGCCACCACCCCCGAAGGGGGTGATGGTGGTGGC
>CBFGUG010000135.1:0-16932 GCA_965651905.1 uncultured bacterium
TGGCGCGACGGAGTAGCGCCCACTGCGCGGAGCGCTGGGTCCGTCGCCAGCCCGAGTCTGCGTTGCCCGCGACGTTCGGGAATAGTCTGCGCCCCGCGATAGTTTCGGCGGCCAGAGCTGACGCAAGGCCGTTCGTGCAAACCGTTTAGCGGATTGTGGGGCTTGCGCTTCTTGGAGCTGACCCAATGCAGAAGGCCGAGTTGACCTACGTCGTGATCAGTGAGTTTGGTACCAATTGGACGTCCCACGTCGATCTGGGGCGTTTGCGCGTTCCCAACGTGCTCACCATTTTGCAGCGACGTACCGAATCACCGCAGAGTTTCGCGGAGCGCGTTTGTCAAAAATTGAACAGCATCGATCGCGTGACTGGAGTCAGCATGCTTTGCTCGGCAGCGGCGGATCGTTACTCCGTGGAGGGGCGGCGTCGGATAGTTGATGCGTGTATCGATGTGATGCGCGACGAGCCGGAGCGCGAGCTCTCGCTGGTGTGTCCGTCTGGCCGCGACGGCAGAATGCCGCAGTGGGCGTTATCTATCGCGCGCCTCATTGAAGAGCGCGACCCAGCGCTCCTGGTGGGCATGGAGCCACAGAGCGTGCGCGCGGCGTGAGAGCGGGGGGAGCGCGAACTTCTCAGTCCTCGGTGATCTCGGCGCTGCCACTGGCGTCGGTTTGATCGCTGGAGAGTGACTGGTCACTTGCGTCCATGCCGACGTTCGCCAAGCGTCGTAGGCGGCGCCACAACTTGGCGTGGGTGGGAGCGAGTTGTGCGCTCACGGCGTGGGCTTCGATGGGGCTTTGTGCAGATAGTTGTGCGGCGCCGAGCTTGCGCTGATTCGCCGGGACCTTGTCCAGCTTGGTACCAACGAGGATCGGGCGAAGATCTGGACGAGCGACGCGCGGTGGGCTCGTGACCATCGTCAATAGATCGTGATCGTCTTGCTCCATGCCGCGGCGTACGTCGACCAGCGCCGCTACGACGGCAAGCGTGGGACGCTCGAGCAAGTACCCCTCGATCAGTGTGGCCCACTGCGCGCGTTCACCTTTCGAACGCTTGGCGTAGCCGTAGCCTGGTAGATCGACCAAGGTAACGACCGCTCCGTCTGCGCAGCGCGCTTCGAAGAACGAGATCTGCCGCGTGCAGCCTGGGGTAGAGCTGGTCTTGACCAGGTTCCTGCGTCCGCACAGCGCATTCATCAGACTGCTTTTGCCGACGTTGGAGCGGCCCGCAAAGGCGATTTCGACGCCCGTTGGAGGCGGCAACTGACTTACGTCGGTGGCGCCAGCCTTGAACTCCGCGTGAACGATGCGCAGCGGGTCGAGTGTGGGTTTATCCATGGTGATCACTTGTCGCGAGCCAGCCGACGCGCGATGGGCGCCGTGATGACACGCAACTCCTCGCAGCGCAACAGCGCCGCGGCCAACAAGAAAATCAGGCAAAATACACCGCACCCCGTGAGCCCAGGAACCAGCTTGCTGAAACCATCGGGTCCAAACGCTTCCACTGCAGCTGCACCCGTGAGCTGCGCGCCGTGCACGGCGACTACACCCGCAAGCGCTGCCGAGATCACTATCTTGAGCAGGCTCACGCTGATCTTTCGCAACCCGAGGCCGCCCAGCTTGCGATGCAGCACGAAAGCGAGCATGAGCATTTGCGCCAGACTGGCGAAACTGATCGCCCAACTGATGCCCACATGACCGAACGCTTCCCGAAGCAGCAGCGCGGCTGCGAGGAACACGGCGAAATCGAGCGCCGTGATGATCACGGGAGAACGAGTGTCGCCGAGGGCGTAGAACACGATGACCAGCTGCCTCACGGCAGCGACGGCCCAAATCCCTGCGCCCTGCGCGACGAGGGCCCTCGCGGTTTCGTACGACGCCGCGGCGTCGAAGTGACCGCGTTCGAAGATCATGACGACGATGGGCTGAGCCAGCAGTACCACGGCGACAGTCGCGGGAACCGCAACGAACAGCGCGAGCCGAAAGCCATGGGAAAAAGTTTCCAGCAGCTCTCCGCGTTGCCCTTTGGCCGCAAGCAGTGCCAGGCTGGGTAGCGTCGCCGACTGCACTGCCATCACGAAGATGCCCTGGGGAAAATCGCACAATCGCAGGGCGAAGCCGAAGTAACTCTGCGCGCCCACGCCTAGGTCACTGAGCAAGTGACGTGCGACGACGACGTCGACGTAGTAGATCCCGAATCCCGCCAGAACGGGCGCCATCCTTCGCAACACGTCACGCACGTGGGGATCGCGCAAATTGAGCCGTGGCGCGGCGAGGTAGCCGATCTTCTTCAAGCTGGGCCACTGCGCGATCACCTGAAGCGCGCCCCCCGCGAGCACGCCGATGGTCAGGGCGTGTAGCGGATCGATCCCCTGGCTGCCGAGCCACACGGGCAGTGCGATCGCGCACGCGACGAACGCCACGTTGAGCAGGGCGGGGGCAAACGAGCTGACTACGAAGCGCTGGTGCGTGTTCAGTGCGGCCACGCCGAGCGCCGCCGTGCCCATGAAAAAAATGTAAGGGAACAGCCAGCGCGTGAAGGTTACGGTTCGCTCGAACTGGCCTGGGGTCTCTTGATAACCTCCAGCAAACAATTCGACGAGCCAAGGTGCCGCCACAACTCCAGCGATCGTCACCGCCGCCAAGATCAGTAGCGAGAGACCGCGCAGCGCGCTGAAGAACTCGCGAGCGCGTGCTGCTCCGTGTTTTTCCTTCACTTGGGCCAGCACGGGCAGCACACCGTTTTGTACGGCCCCTTCTGCGAGCAGCTGCCTGAGCACGTTGGGGATCAGAAACGCGACGAAAAAGACGTCAGTTGCGGCGCGGGTGAACATCGCGGCAAAGGCTTGCTCGCGGACCAAACCCAAGACGCGGCTGAGCAACGTACCCGCAGCCACGACACCCGCGCGCCCGACGATCTTTCGGCGCTCGGCGCTGCCTGACGCCGCGTCGTCCGCTGGCGCTTCGGTTGCTTCGGCGTCGTTCGGGGAGGGGGCGTCGGGGCTGCGGTCGCGGCTCACGCGCGCGACCTTACACGGGTTGGTTCGTGCGGGCCCATTATCGATAGAGGTGCTTCGGAGACCTCAACGAATGTCAGCATGCGCCCCCAACGCCGTCTCGGTCAGTTTCAGTCCCAACGCCGCGTCGTCGTCCAACAGCGCGCCAGAGTCGCCCGAGAGCGCCGCCGTGAGGCGAGCGCGTTGTTCGGGGGCGAGGCGAAGACGCGCGCCGCCACACGCCGAGCAGATGAGACCACCACGTCGAGCGTCCACCCATGCAGGCTTGTTGGCTGGGCAAGGCCGTCCGCAGCTCACGCACGACTGGAGTTCGAGACCCCAGCCCCAAGCCGACAGCAGAGACAGTCCAGCGGATGCGAGCGCGCGATCGACGCGTACAGTACCTTCCCGATCCAAGTCGTCGAGCAGCGTCACCAGCAGCGTCCACACTTGGGGCTCGGGTTCTCGTTCGAGGGCTCCCGCGCGCACCCAGCCGAGCACGCGACCGGCACCTTCGAGCCGCTCCAGACGCTGAGTCAAGTGCAGGCGAGGACGCAGAATCTGCGAAGCTCGCAGGTCGTAGCGTTCACCTGAGCCCTGAGTCAGTTCCACTTCGAGTGTGTGGATCGGTTCCAGGCTGCCACCGAAACGTTTGCGACTGTTCTGTGCACCGCGAGCGCCGACCGTCAGCTTTCCATAGCGCTCGCTGAACAATACGAGCATCAAGTCGCTTTCGCGGTACGGTACCTTCTTCAGCAACAGCGCTGGGGTGCGGAGTAGCTGTCGTGAGTTCACTGGAGTGCTTCCGCGTTACGCTGCGTTCGCTTCGAGCCGCCCAAGTGCCGCATGCGAACGAGGTGCAGCTTCCGACGCCGACACGATGGTCGCTCGAACCGATCTGCGTAAACTCACAGCCGTACGTGCGCGCCAGCGTAGTGCTGCTGCACGTGGGTGAACGCCAGCTCTTGCGGCTTGTCGTGGCCACGGGGCTTGAGCACGATGCTCAGCGCCAGCGCAAACAGGAACAGCAACAAGACGAACGCGATCGCGAAACCGAAACGGCCGCCGCGAGCGGGCTTGGTGGGGCTCGACAGCGGCAGCGGCGTGACCCAGGCCACGCGCCGACTTGCCGTGTATTTGGCTAGAACGTCATCTGCCTCGAGTCCGACGGCTTGTGCGTAGGAGCGCAGGAAGCCGCGCACGAACACTTCGCCCGGAAGCTCATCGAAACGATCCGCTTCGATGCGTTCGACGCTATGTGCGGGCACGCGCGTGGCGCGCGAGACCTCTTCGAGGCTCATGCGTTTGGCTTCGCGATGACGTCGCAGATAGCTTCCGACGGATTCCATGACTCAGTTCAACGTGGCCAACAGGGCGGTGCATTCTCTGCCAGTCGGCGTCGACTTATCAAGCTGCACGCACTCGTGTAGATCTCTACTCGCATCGTCCTGTCGGCCGAGCTGAACCGCCAATTTTGCTCGATGCAGGAACGCGATCTGCATCTGGCGACAAAGTGGGTGGTCGACTTCCAGTGCGCGAGTGAACGCTCGGATTGCTGCTTCCGCTTCACCCTGCCGTTCATACGCGAGGCCGAGTCGGTAATGGCCGACGCAGAACTTCGGCTGCACCGCCGTGCTGCGCATCAAAGCGTCGATCGCCGCCTTCAGGTTACCTTTCTCGAGCTGAGCCCATCCCATATTTCCCCAAGCATTTTCAGGGGTTGTGTACAGTAGGTCTTGGGTGAGTGGCCGCAGTACGGCGATCGCGTCGTCGTAGCGCTTCAGATGAATGAGCGTCACGCCGAGGGTGTTTTTGGCTTCGCGGAAATCGTCGTCCAGGGTGACCGCAAGCCTGGCGTGGCGCTCAGCTTCATCGAGTCGACAGTCGTTGGGGTCACGATTGCAGAAGTCCAAGTAGAGCAGTGCGATCAGATGTGCCGCTTGGGCGTTTTCGTCGTCGAGAGCCAGCGCCTTGAGCGCGTGTTCGAGTGCGTTCCGCGGCTTTCCACGCTGAAGCCAAAGATCCGTGGCGATGTCGTACTCTGCTGCGCTCTGTGCCTCCGCGCTCTGTGCACCCGACTTGGCAGGTTTCGAGCTGCAGCCGAGCAAGAGCAACCCAAAACAAAAGAACGCCCAAGCTGCCGCTCTCATTGTCCGCCCCCCAAGATCTCATCACTGGTCTCGAGCAAGCCATAGAGCTCTTGCAGGGTGGACAGGTCCGAGATTTCCACGCGTTCTTCGGCAACCTTGACGTAGCCCGCTTCTTTGAGTTGGTGCATGGCGCGTTTGACCGTGTCCACGTCGAGCCCGATACGCACCGACAGCTCCAGTGGCGACAGTGGCAGCGACGGCGAAGGGTTGGGCTCGGGAAGGCTCTGGGCGGCGCGTAGGAGCCCCAGCACGACCTTCGACTGCGAATCTCTCAACATACTGATTTGTATACGTTCTTCGGCGGCTCGAGCGCGCCGAGCGAGGCGTTCGACGAGCGCGCCCGCCAGATCGGGGCGGTTCGTCAGCAGCTTGGTGAGCGAGTCGCGATCGAAGGCAAGCGCGGTGCCTGCGGTCAGCGCGACCGCCGTCGCCTGGCGTTTGGCGTTTGGCAGCAGCGCGTCGTCCCCGAACACGTCCCCATCACCCAACACGCGCAGTGCTCGCTCACTTCCGCCGACGCGCTTGAACACCCGCACGCGACCTTGCTCCAGCCAGTACGCGAGCTCTGCTGGATCGTCTTCTCGGTAGATCACTTCACCGGGTTCGAAGCTGCGCTCGTGTTCGCCTGCGCGCTGTGGTGGATGCGCGCTGCCGCGGGTCGAAGCCATGGCGGCCATCGTAGACGCGCGGCTGGAACGCGCCAAGCTCGATTGCCTGTCAGAGAATCCGCGGGAGTTGGCGTCTGGCGATCGCGCTCAGCTGTCGAGCGGGTTGGGTGGCAGCTGCGGGAGCTTGGCGTCCGCCGAACGCAGATAGAGCGGCGCGAGCGACTCGCTCGCGAGGGGGCTGTCCGCGAGTGCTGCCGCGCAGCTGGCGTGTGGCCAAGCCGCGCGGGGCGCCGAGCCGCGGAGCGGTTGAGGCAACAGCTCAGAAGCGTCACCACCGACCAGGATTCGACGGGATTGTCCAACGAAGTCGGCAATATGCTGAGCCGCGGAGGCGCTCGACACGAGGCACGGCGATTGCACTTCCGTGCCGCTCGGGTCGTACGCTGCGAAGAACAACTCGCCGCGGCGCGCGTCCTGCAGCACGCCGTACAGATCGGCGTCGTCCGGCTGCGCTTCTCGCAACGCCAGTCCGACGCTTGCCAGCGACGGGACGCCGATCGCCGGGATTTTGAGGCCAAAGGCCATACCCTGCGCCAGTGCGATGCCAACGCGCAGACCCGTGAACGAGCCCGGGCCGATGCCGACGACGATGCGCGACAGCTGGTGTTTTTGCACCTGGCTGCGCGCGAGCAGCTCGTCGACAAGCGCTAGCAGCGACTCGGCGTGGGCGTTGGGGCGTTGATGACTCGATTCGCCGAGCAACTCCCCATCGCGCACCAGGGCGACGGAGCCGTGTGGGCTGGAACTCTCGATGGCCAGAGTGAGCACGCGGCGGCTGTAGCATAAGCTCAGTCGCCGAAAAGCCCCCAATCGAATCCTGAAATGTCGGAGCGAAAGGATTCGAACCTTCGACCCCTTGACCCCCAGTCAAGTGCGCTACCAAGCTGCGCTACGCTCCGAGCCAGTCCACGATTTTGACCCCGTGGGCTGGGGTCCGCGGAACGTACTCCGTTGTTGGCCGAATGCAAGAGGCCAGCGATCTTGCTGACGTTCCCAGTTCGGTCGGTCCGCCGAGGACGACTCGGCGTGCGGGGGGTGGAGCGGGTGTCAGGCGGGGGCTGGGATAGACGGCGCGCCGCGCTCGTTTTCTTCGTCTTCTTCTTCGTCCTCTTCTTCATCGCGCGGGCGCGGGCGCTTTGATGGCCGCTCGGCGTGTTCCTCCTCGAGCGACTCTTCTTCCTCCAGGTTCTCGGTGCGATGGTGACTGATCGCAAGCAGCCGCATTTGACGGATCTTCAACAGCCGGATCGCGAAGAAGGCGCCCACCCAAAGCGGTAGGAACAACGCGATGATACGTTCGTTTTGCTGGACCATCGACGGGATGGCTTTGAGAAACAGCCCGATCAGCGACGCGGCCAACCCCGCCGAAGTGATCCACTCCGCTCGCTGTAGCCAGCGCAGGCGCCCCTTGTACACTCCCCATGCACACACGGTGAGCGCGAGACCCCACGGCGCGCACTGCAGAATGTTCTCGTTGTAGTAAGTCACCTGGTGGTTGGTCAGAGCCCACAGGCCGCAGAACAGCAGTCCCAACACGCCCGTGAGCAGGCCGAACAGCCCGAGCATCAACGACAAACTCGCCCTGGCCCAGGTGCGGCGTCGCTGCGTGGCCTCCCAAGCCAGGAACGCCATCAGCCCGCCGACGATGGTCCCCCCTTGTAAGAACGCCAAGCTGCGCTCGGGAGGTTTGTTGGCGGTGGCGGGGCGCCCCGTGGCGCGGTGGTGGACGACGGTTTCTTTGACCAGGCGATGAGTGCCGTGAGCCCCCGTAAACACCACGTTGTCCAAGCCCTTCTGCAGCTTTTCGGGCAGAAACATCTCCGTCCAGCGTGACTCGGGCTGGTCGATGTACGGACCCATCGCAATGTCGAGCCCGACGTATAGCCAGAAGTCACTCTCGACCAAGCGCAGCGTGTGCTCTCGGAGCGTCAGCGAGCCACGCGCTTGGCTGCGTTCTTCGAGCTTGCCGCTGATGGCTTGGTTGATCGCGTCGCGTACCCTGGTCGAGCAGTTGTCGCGGTAGTAGTCGTACAAGTACGCGCGGTTTTCGGGCAGGGCGTTGACCCGCAGCGCGTCCGCCAGTTGCCACGATTTGGGATTGCCGATCGCGAGCTCCTGTTCGACTACGTCGCGATTGGCTTCCGTGTAGTGTCGCAGCGTGGTGCGGAAGCTGCTGACGCTGAGCCAATACTCGAACTTTCCCGTGAGAAAATCGACGATCAGCATCGGGTTGTCGAAGCGGAACGTGCCGAAGTTGTAGACGAGATCGGGACCGCCGTCGGGGTAGCGCACGCGGATGGCGTTGTGGCCGAAGCGCAAGAACGCCGCGTCGCCAGGGCCGAAGGTGAGCACGCTGATGCGCGGTGCTGCGTCGAACCAGACCCGCTCGGGCGGGGGCTCCGTGGGCAGTTTGGCGTGCGCGGGGCTCGGGCAGCACACGCACCAGCACGACAGAACGCCGATGAGCGTTCGCAGCAGCAACTGACGGAGCCGTTCGGGATTCGACATGCTTGGCGGGGGCGAGTCAAACAAGGGCACAGCCGCAGAGCAATCGCGGCGAGATGTTCGGAGCGTGATGCACTCGCCGCGGAAGCGCATCCGGCCGACTGGTCGCCTGAGCCGGAGAAACGAGCCGCTCTGCTGCCGCACCGCGTCTGTGGCATTTGAACGATGTCGATTCTCTTCGCGTCCCGCATGCAGCGTCCGCCTCCCGACCCCACCGCCGAACTGGCTTCTGCGCCGCGCAGCAAGGCACCCGTTCGCGTGCTCGGCTGGCGCGGTACCGACGACGAGCTGCTCGAGCGTCTGCACGCGGACCGCGAAGGCAACGTTTCGTTGCTCTACGACCGCTTCTCTGACGAAGTCAACGGCCTGGTTTGGCGCTTGCTGGGCGCGGACAACGATCATGACGACATCGTGCAGTTGGTTTTCTGTCGACTGATCACCCATGTTCACCGCGTGCGCGAAGCCGACAAGCTCGCGAGCTGGGTGCGTTCGGTGACGGTCAATGCCGTGTACAGCGAGTTGCGCAAGCGCGGTGTGCGGCGCTTGTTTTTCGCGGCTGAGAGCAAACGTGCCGAGAGATTCATCGACGGAGCGAGCACGCTGGAGAGTCGAGATTTACTGTCACGGGTGTACGACGCGTTGGATGACATGCCCGCGGCGGAGCGTATTGCGTTTTCGCTGCGCTACATCGAGGGTAAACAGCTGGCCGACGTGGCGGAGATGTGTGGTTGTTCACTGGCAACCATCAAGCGCCGAATCGCACGAGCCGAGCAAAGGCTCGAAGGCTTGCGCGCGGCGTTCGAGGAGTTGAAACGATGAGTAACGAAGTCGACTTCGCGTCGATGGGTGCAGAGATCGCCCGCGCCATGGGCGAAGGCCCATCCGCCGATCGTATGCTTGCCCAGCGCGCTCGCCTGGTCGAATGGGAGCGTCAGCAGGGGAGTGCAACCCGCTTGCAGGCGCGTTGGTTTCGCGGAGCGTTGGTGCTCGCGTCGGTGTGCGCAGTGGTGTTCGGCTTGTGGATCTTCACGGGATCAGAGCCGTCGCCTGGCCCAACTGCGACGCTCACGGCGCAGCTCGACGGTCGCGCACTTGCGGCGGATACATGGGTCAACGCAGCGTCCGGGCCTGCGCAGTTACGCTTTTCGGAGGACAGTTCCATCGTACTAGCGGAGGGAGCGTCTGCGCGCGTGGCTTCGATCGGCAGCGATGGCCTCAACATGACATTGGAGAAGGGCAGTCTGCGCGCTGACATCACTCCTGGAGGCGAGTACCAGTGGCTGGTGCATGCCGGGCCGTATCGAGTGCGGGTGGTGGGCACGGTGTTCGACGTTCGCTGGCGCCCCGACGCAGCGCAGCTGCGCGTCTCGGTGACACGTGGCAAGGTGCAGGTCAGTGGTGGCGCTGCTGGTGAACACGAGCGCGAACTGGTCGCAGGCGACAGTCTGACGCTGAGCATTCCCGGCGAAGATCCTGACGTCCGAGGCGCCATCGAAGCCGTCCGAGACACGGATGAGCCAAGAGCAATGGAGCCAGCCGAGAGCGATCCAGCTGCGGGTGGAGTCGACGGACGCCAGACCGAGGATGGTTCAAGCGACGACTCTTCCGAGCACGAGGAGCCCCGCCTCAGCCAGCGACAGCCGTTCGTCAAAGCGCCCCAGGTTACCAGTGGGTCGAACGCGTCCGAGCAGCATGCGCGACCTCGTCAGCAAGCCGTCGACGTCGAGACCGCGGAGCCCGACGACGACTCCAAGGACGAATCGCCTGGCGTTCGAGCACCCACGAGCCCGAGCAGCGGCGAGTGGAAGCGCCTGGCCAAAGACGGACCGTATCCAGAAGCAGTGGCCGCCGCGCGTCGCGAGGGCATTTCTGGATTGCTCGGTTCGTCGTCGGCTTCCGACTTACTATTGCTTGCCGATGCCGCACGTCTCGGTGGAGACGTGGGGTTGGCCAAACGCGCGCTCCTCGAGCTGCGAAAGCGGTTTCCTTCACACTCCAACGCTGCAGTCGCGGCTTTCTCACTGGGGCGCTTGGAAGCGGAGCAACGCGGAGATCAGCGCGCTGCAATCAAGTGGTTCCGTAAGTACTTGGCATCGGGCGCGTCGGGTGCTTTGGCAGAGGCGGCACGAGGCAGGCTGCTGACTGCGTACATGAGCTTGGGTGAGCACGACTCGGCTCGCAAGGCGGCCAACGATTATCTGAAGCATCATCCGAACGGGGCCCGTGCTACCTTAGCGCGATCGCTGCTGGACTGATTCGCTTCGTCACGTGTCGACCGTTGGTCGTTGCAAGGTGGCTGCCGTCGGTTTGCCCGCTGCTGTTCGGGTGCGCGATCTGCTGTTTGTCGCTTCTGGTCTCGACGTCGACGCAGGCCTCGCCGGAAAAACACGTCGTCGTGGTTCAGACCAAGGGGGCGAAGGCTTGGCTTGCTGCAGAAACTCGTTTACTTGCAGAGCTCAGTGCCATCGGCATGCGGCTCACCCAACTGCGCTATCGCAGCGACCTCGACACGAAGCTGCCCCAGTACCCCAAGGAGTACGATGCGCTCGCATCACTTCAAGTCTTGCGCGATGGCGAGCGGGGGATGATTCGAGTCTGGCTCGAGGCTCATGGCTCACTGCGGGCCGGCTATCGTCACATCTCCGTCAATTTGCGCAACCCCGACGTGGTAACCCATGCCGTGCTGCCCGTCGTGGAGCTGATCAACACCCGTAGCGTGCAGCTTCAGATGCATTCCGTCTCCACCGCGTCGCGAGAGCGCGAAGCGGCGAGTGACGCGAGGAAACCCGCAGTCGACGGTCACACGCCTGCAGGTCGCAAGCGACCGAGCAAAGCCGCGATCGGGGCGCCTGTCTACGGTCCGCCCGTTCGTTATCACGTGCGTTCGGAGATGCCTCGGGCAGTCCGATTCGGGGCCGGTCCGTGGTTCTCTGGTGCGGAGAACACGCCTGCATTGCAACTCTCGCTCGGGTTTCGTGAGCATTTTGCCGAGCTGTTCTCCCTCGAGGCCGAGGTGTTTTGGCATGCGGTCGAACACCACGTCGTGTTGCCGGGCGGCGTCGGGGATCGTCCGCTGATCGGCGGACGAGCGCATTTGATGTTCGAGCCCTGGCCGAAGTCTTCCGTTTCTTTTGGGATCGGGCCGGGTGTCGGCATTGCGCGGGTGGGGGCAGATTACCCCAACGACGCAGCTGACGTGCGTTACCCGCCGCTGCTTTCTGGGCGTGCGGAGATCGCGTCAGCCACTGCGCCGTATCTCGACTTTCTGTTTGCGGTTACCATCACCCATGCGCTCGAGGGTGTGTCTGGGGACGCCATCGTCGCGCCTGACGCGCACTTGATGCGGCCGAGCATCGACGCGATGTTGGGCCTCGACTGGCACCTTTAGTGCCTGGAGTTCAGAGTCCGCTACAGGAGAAGAGCGCCTGGTCGACGGCTCAGCCCGTGGTGCCCAGCCCCGTCGCGATTCCCTCGATGCTCGACACGATCGCGCGCTCGTAGAGCTCCAGTTCATAGATGGGCGCGCCCTCGTCGAGACGCTTGCGGTAGTCGCGAAGCAGCTGCACCTGAATGTAGTTGAGCGGGTCCAGATACGGCTCTTTCAGCCCGATGGAGTGCTCCAGGTTTCGATCTTCGTCTCGGGCCAGCAGCTTGTGTCCGCTGAGTTGCTCCAGCTGCCTACGCGTCTTGTGATACTCATCGCGGATCATGCCGAGAATGGTATCGGCTGCCTCTGCGGTGGACGCCAGATTTTGCGCGTAGTAGCGCGCGATGTCGAGGTCGGTGTGCCGAAGTGCTGTTTCGCAGTTGCTGACGAGGGTACGAAAGAACGGCCAACGCTCGTACATGTCTTTCAGTTCCAAGACGGCGGCTTTGGCGTCGTCACTGGTTTCGACCAGCGATTCGAGGGCCGAGCCGAAGCCGTACCACGCGGGGACCATCTGCCGCGACTGCACCCAGCGAAACACCCACGGGATGGCGCGCAAGTCGTCCACGCTCGTTGGTAGGGTGCGCTGTGCGGGGCGAGAGCCAATCTTGACCAGCTCGACTTCCTTGGGGGTAACCTGCTCAAAGTAGCTGATGAAGTCCGGGTGGTGAACGAGCGCGCGATAACTGTTCTGCGAAATCTCGGCGAGGTTGCTGGCCGTCTGATGCCAGTGTTCGGGTTCGGCATCACTCTCGCGCAGGCGCTTGTCCCAATGCGCTCCGATCAGGTTGGTAAAATGTGCGCGGGCGTCGTCGGCGATGGCGTAGTGTCTGCCGAGTACCTCGCCCTGCTCGGTGAGCGACTGTCCGTGGTCGATGGCGCCTTTGGGCAGCGCCATGATCGCGCGGTGCGTGGGCCCGCCGCCGCGACCGATGCTTCCACCTCGGCCGTGGAAGAATCGCAACTTGACGTCGTACTTCTTGGCCAGCTCCAGCAGCTGCATCTGGCAGCGATAGATCGCCCAGTTGCTGCTGACGTAGCCGCCATCTTTGCTGCTGTCCGAATAGCCGAGCATCACGGACTGCTCGCGGCCAGTGGCGTCGAGCAACTTCGCGTACGCGGGGTTTTGGAACGCCGCTTCCATGATGCTGGGCGCGGCCCGCAGATCGGCGATGGTTTCGAACAGCGGGAGCACGCGCAGACTGGAGGCGGCTTCCGCATCGCCAGGCAACAGCCCTTGAGCCCGCAGCAACAACAACGCGGCCAGTAGCTGTCCTGACTCACTGGTCATCGTCAGCACCAAGTTGGTGACGGCGTTCTTACCCAGCGTGGCGTGGGCGCGCCGAGCGATGTTCAGCATGCTGAAGATCCTGCGGACTCCTGGCTTGCTTTCGAAGTCCGCGGGGAGGGGGTCGTAGTCGGCGAACAGCGGCGCGATCAGTTGACGACCATCGCTGAGCAACTGTGCGGTGAGCACCTCGCTCAGCTGGGTGTCGTTCATCTGAGAGGTGTCGATGCGCGCCTCCTCCAACACGGCCTTGGCCGCGTCCAACACCACCGACGAGTGCTCGCGGAGGTCCATGCTGGCGCCGTGGAACCCGTAGAGGCGCACCTTACGTTTGAGTAGGTCGAGATCGAGCCAGCGCGAGCGGTGGTAACCCGTCCGCTCCAAATTGCGATCGACCAAGTCCAAGTCGGCGAGCAGCTCCGCGGTGTTGGCGTAACTGAACACGGGTTTGGCGGAGCTCGAGTCGAGCACGGGTGCGTCGAGCGTAGCCCGTAGCCGCTCAGCGATCAGCTCGAGCTTCAAGCGGTAGGGTTCGACCTTTTGGTGGCGCAGCAGCGGCGCCAAGGGTCGCCCAGTAGATGCGAACTCTTCGACGTCTTGGTCGATGCTCTTGGCCAACTCGGGGGAAAGTGGCGCGCGAAATGCGGCGTGACTGAAGCGCGGCGCGAGGCGAGAGACGTCGTCGGCGTACTTCTCCAGCACGGCGTGGTGAAGTTTGCTCAAGGCCTCGGTGAACACCTCGGGTTTGGTCTCGGGGTTGTTCGCCATGTCGCTACCGACCCAGCTGCCCAGCGTGACGCACGGCAAGTGTTTCTCTGGAACGCGCCCAGTGCGGTAGCGGTAACTGCGTTCGAGGTCCCGATGAAACTCCGCCAAGGTTTCGTAGATCGTGCGACTGAAGAACGTGATGGTGTGATCGATATCGTCCGAAAGCTTCGGCTTTTCCGCGCGGCTGAACTGTGTGGCCCACAGCACTTCGATCTTTTCAGCCAAACGCTCGAGCAAGTCGATTTGCTGCAACAGCGTGGTCGTGCTCGGGTCGCGCAGTTGACGTAACAGTTCGTAAATCTCGGCTTGGTGCGCCAGGATGCGGTGGCGCATGATCTTCGTCGGGTGCGCGGTGGCCACCAGACGTACGTCGGGCATGCCCACGTCATCCCAGTTGGCGTCCGGGTACTTTTCCGTCAGCTCGACGAGTACCTCGTCCATACTGCGTTCGCGGTCACGGTGGTGAACGGCTTCCGCCAACTTGCAGAGTGCCAAAAATAGTTGAAACGCATTGGCCCAATCGCCCAACCAGCTGAGCGCTTCGGCGGCGCTGCGCCCGCGCACGGCCTCGGAAATGATGTCGGACAGCTCACGCCAGTTGGGTCCACCGGGCTCTTTACGCGCCAGCTTGGCGACCTGCCGCAGCTTCTCGACGCTGCAGTAAAACTCGTCCCCCGAGTGTTCGCGGATCACGAGACCGAGCAATGAGCCCAACAGGCGAACATCTGAACTCAGCGGATCCGTCAGGTGCTCGGTTGCGCGTCGCGTGCCTTGATCGATCGTCGGTAACTGGCTTCGGACCGCCTGGGCGAGTTCTTCGTGTGATAATTTTTCGCCGCTAGCCCTGGTTCCGAACAACAACGACTCGAGTGACCACTTGGATTCGGAGAGCGGGCCGTCTGACGAAGCCTGCAAGCTTTCGCGTTGGGCCACATGTCGTTCGGAGCTCCCCTGAACCGAATTCGACGACGATGGGTTAGACCGGAACTTGTCGGATGGGTCCACAGCGGTTTTTTTACGGGAGTTTCGGGTTCGAGACCAAGGCGAAAGCCGGGAGGGCGCCGTCTCGTTGGCCGGGAGTGCCGTGGCAGACCTCAGACATCAGAACTCGATGGTCGGTGAGGTGAGCACCAAAATGATCCCGGCCCCGCCCAGCAGCGCTGAGCCTCCCCACGCGATGTTGGTGCCAGTCCGGAGGTTCTTGGCATCTTCGAGGGCGCGATTTCTCTGTCTGGGGGTCAAGCTGCTGTCCTCGTAGCGTGCCTTCTCAGCATTCACGCGTGTGCCCAGGTAGATCGCAGCGCCGCTCGCCACCACACCTGCGCCGACGCAGGCCCAGCCGACGATGCGTTGGGTCGAAGAACTCTGGGCGCTCGGTGGGTCCATGATGGGTGGAGGAGGTGGCGGATCGGGTGCGGTTTGTCGCGGCTGGGGCTCGACGGCCGCGACGGGTTGCGCCAACTGCACGCGCAAAGTTTTGCCCGCTACCACGCTGATCGGTGTTTCTGCCGAGCCAGTCTCCGTTTCCAAGAGCACGTCGTAGTCGTTGGGCATGAGAAAGAACCGCGCGGGTATGGGCTCTTGTTGTTTGTGCCCGACGCTGACCAAGCCGCCCACGGGCCGCGCTATCTGAACGAAACCCAGCTGACTAGCGAGTGCGTCCAGGCGTCCTTCGGCGTCCAAGGTGTCTCGTTCACTCAAGCCCCCCCGTTGCAGGGCCGTCATGTAACCGTCCGCGGCTCGCGCGAGTTGCCCAGCTTGGTCCCACGATACCGCGGCGTTGTAGATGACACTCGCGTGCGGCGCAGCGGCGTCGGCTCGTTCGAAGAGGCGCGCGGCTTCCTCGAAACGTTCTGCGCGAAACGCGTCTTCGCCTTTGGCGAACAGGGCAGCCGCGTCTTCGGTGTTACTCTCCGCGTGCAGCTGCGGGGCCCACAACCCAACCGTCAAACACACGACGATCACCCAGCGCAGGAACGGAAACGAGTGGTTTGACGCTAATACAGGGGACGCCCAGGGGAGAGGCGGCCGCGGGAAAGAAGCGCTGGGCATCACTGCCCCGACTTTGGCTCTCCATAGGGGCTGGTTGCAAGCTTCGGTTTGTCTCTGACTGGACGTGGCGACTGCTTTGGCGGGGGAGTGGGCCGCGCTTTTGCTGGATGCTTCTTTGCGCTGTGGCGTTTGCTGCTGGTCGCGCGGATCTCGGGGGGCGTCGAACTAGCGCTGGCGGGTTCGGGCGTGGCCTCGCTCGACGGCTTGGGGGCCAATTCCTGCTCGTCCGCGGTGCTCGCCTTCAGCTCCTCGGACTGCTCCGAGTCTGAATTTGGTTCCGAGAGGGAGGGCTCGTTGGCGGCTTCTTCGACAGTGGAGGTTGCTGCTGCAGGTTCAGGCGGCGGGCTGCGCAGCAACCAGGCAACGACGGTACTGCCCGCAGCGCCCAAGACTGCCGCCATCAGTAGTGCCCAACGACTGCGACGCCGCGGCTGCTCCCAGGCCGGGACGACTGCGGAAGTTTCCGTCAAGTCGTCGCGCAGCAGGCCCGCGTTGCGTAGCTGCCGCTCTGCGTCGGGGATGACGCGAGTCTCCGCTTCGTAGTGAGCCTCTTCGTCCCACACCAAACCTGCCCGCTGTGGCTCGGTGTGCATAGAACCAGTGTGCATCGAGCCAGCGTGCATGGAGTCAGCAGAGTCTACATGCGCCGCGCGTAGCGTTGCCTCGCTGGGCTGAACACTGGACTGGGGCGCGCCCGGATCCGTTGTGGGTGCGAGCACTGCAGCGTTCGTTGCCGCAAGCGCCAGATCTTCTTCGTCGTGTTCTTCCGCGTTGGGACCAATGCTCGCCGCGGGGCCAAGAGCTGAGGACGGCGCCTCGTGGTTTGGGTCCGACGTCATCGCGCTCGGCGGGGCCGACGGCAAATCCTGCCGTGTGGCGAGTGGATCGGAGTCACCATCCGAGAACGGGTGAGGGTGATCGGCGCTACTCGGTGCGGCGGTCCCGTCGACGTCGGTCACCAGCACTGGTCCACTCGACAAGCGACCACGTGGCGCGGCGGCCAGTGAGCTGCTGGGACGCGAGCCACTGGGTCGTGAGCTACTGGGTCGTGAGCTACTGGGTCGTGAGCTACTGGGTCGTG
>CBFGUG010000136.1:0-16880 GCA_965651905.1 uncultured bacterium
CATCTGCGTCGTCTGGATCATCTGCGTCGTCTGGATCATCTGCGTCGTCTGGATCGTCTGGATCGTCTGTGTCGTCCAGATCGTCAGTAGGGCCGGCGTCGGACGTGTCGTCGCCTTGGCCCCCGTCGTCATCACCACAGGCGACGACAGTCAGGGCTAGACAGGGCAACAGCCACCGGCTTGCGATTCTAATGGTCTTCATGTTCGCTCTCCCAATCAAGATTGAGGGCAGCGCAGCGCGGTAAGGTCCACGCGCGATCCCCCAAGCGGTAACCGCAGCTGTATTCAGCTCCCCTTGTCATGTCAATCAATGTTACGTGTTCACCCGCCCGGGTGGTCGAGAACCCAACCGAGACCAGTCAACTACACTCGTGAACCTGGGAGCCGACGAGGCAGCCAGCGCGCCGCTATCCCATTACCAACACTCGCCCGCACCTCTCCGCGTTTTCCGTAGAGGGAGCCGCGCACGGGCCGCACCTCGCCTCCCCAGGCAAAACGGTTCGCTGCGCTAACCGCCCGCGCGCAGTTTCTTGATCGCTTCGAGTTCGAGCACCGCGGCTTGATCGCGGGGGCGGCCGAGCTCTCTCTTCACGGCGATCAACCGTTCGAGCGAAATGCACGGCACCTGAAGGCCGAACACGTGCAACATCACAGCGTCGGTCACGACGTGCTCGTAGTGAATGTCTCCCTGCTTGCCGATCGACCCGAGCGCGTCGATGCGACCGGCTTTCCCCTCCGTCAAGTGGTGCCCGTGGTTGTTCAGGTGATCGAAACCGAAACGCAGCCGGCGTGGGTCAGCGAACACGTAAGAGTCGAGTTCGTCCAAGGTCTTTACCAACCGACGAACGTTCTCCGCTTCGACTCTGTAGAGGATGTCGAGATCTTGGGTCATCAGCGTCGACCCATGGGCGACGACCGCCGCCCCGCCCACCAGCACGTACTCGACCTCGTGCTTGGCCAACATTGTGAGCGCGAGCTTGAAGTTCATCGGCCGCTGGCAGCGCCCTGTAGCTCACTGACGAACGCTTGATGTTGCTCGAGACGCAAGAAACGCTCCTCGACGGAGAGGGCCAGCTGCTGCTTCAACAAGAGCAGGTCGACACCACTCTCGTCTTGAACAGTGCCAAACGGCTGTCCAAATCGTGGGTCGTCGCGTTCGTCTTGCACGGTCGGGATGCTAGCACACGCGAGTGGGCGCGACTATGCCGCCGGGGAGCCACGATGGTACACGTGTTTCGCAGCCCGGGATTTGACGAACGATGGGCGCCAACGGGAAAGATCGCGGCTTAGGAACGCGGCGACAAAGGGGAACCCATGCGACCGGGCCGCTCTCAGTCGAAGCTCCCGCCGCACTCGTTTTCGAAGTGCTCGAGGCAGGGGAGGGCATCGACGGGTACCTCGTCGCGTTCGGTGATGTACCCCTCGGTCCAGAATGCTTCAGGGTTCACCTGACAGGAGCAATTACCGTCGATGCACTGCACGCCTGCGTCTCGCACCAAGGCCGCGTCGCGGCCACCTACATTCCGTGTTTCGCCCACGTACGTCACGGCGAAGGAGCACCCAGTCGAATCGGTCGTGAGCCCGAGAATGATCGTCTCGGCGATGGGGTCGTCGGCCCCCAAGGGAGGGATGGTCCCCGGATCGTCTGGGTCGAGGGACAAGCCACAGGCGAAGGCCGCGGCTCCGGTTCCTTCGATCACGTCCTCGTCTTCGAGTGCACGTAGAGCGATGACGCCGGGATACGAAGAGTGGATAGAACACACACAGTTGAAATAATCACCCGCCTTGCGACAGCGCGCTTCGAAACTCCACTCAGCCGTCACCGTGATTTCCTCTTCGACGGTTTCTGCGGCGCAGGTCGTCACACCCATCGCCACGCCGTTTTCTTCGTCGAGCATCGTCACGTCGGATTCGCAGATGAATTCTTCGTCCAAGGAAGCGCAGAAGTCTCCAGCGAAATAGCACGGGGTCTCGTCTTCGAAGGGAGGGTCGAAAGTGATCCTCCACGGGTGGTCGCCGCAGTAGCATCCGAACTCGTCGACCGCCGAGTCGACGCAGCGTATTCCTTGCGTCGAGTCCCCACACGTCACATCGCCCTGGCAATAGAACGGGTCGTCGTAGACGACGGTCGTGGCGCACTCCTCGTGCACCAACTCCCCCGAGCCTTGGCCCCAGGTCGGCGACATCTCCGGACCGTCCATTCCTCCGTCGGTCACGTCGTCCGCGGTCATGTCATCGGCTGCAGTCATGTCGTCCGTCGCGGTCATGTCGTCCGTCGCGGTCATGTCATCGCCTACGGCCACGTCATCCGTCGCGGTCATGTCGTCCGTCGCGGTGACGTCATCCGCGTCCGTCATGTCGTCCGTCGCGGGAACGTCATCCGCGTCCGTCATTTCGGTCGTTGCGGTGGAGCTCGCTTCTTGACTGCCGTCCGCACCTGACGTGCCGTCACCCGCTTCGCTACTTACGGTTGAGCTCTCAGCGGAGGTTTCGCTCCCCATTTCTGCATCCGCATCGTCTGTTGAGCTCGTGCCCTCGTCGGTTGCGTCATCCGATGCGTCAGCGGTTGACGATTCGGAAGCCTCATCGCTACCTGCCGAGTCGTCACTCTCACTGGTCGTCGCAGGTTGATCTGCTGACGTGTCGTCTGCGCACGAAATGAGAAAAAGGGACGTGATGAGCCAACCCACGGCGCCATACGGCCCACGCATACCATGGCGACCCAAGCCCGGCCGCTGCCCTCGGTGGGGTGTTCGCGGACTCGTCCGCTCATGCGTGATGCACGGTGGATGTTCTGTCGTTGCCACACTCTTCATCGACTCGGATACTCCCCAGTAGCATCGCCCCGCGCGTTCGGCGCCTGTCGCGCGCCATCGTATACGGAACACGAGCTTTCGGCCATCGTGCCTTTCGCTTTCTGCGAGAAACGCGAGCGGTGTCCGCCGGCAAGTGATCACCGAGTGCGGTCGGCTTGGGGAACATTTTCCAAGGTGGGGATCTTCCCAGGGCCGAGCGTGCGCGCGAGGCGGAAGCCGCCCCATCGTTCCGCGCGAGGAACCGGGAGTTTCATTGCAACTCGGCAGCCTGTTGCGGATGAGAAGAAGTGACAGCTTCGTACGGTGCCTTCTGAGGTTTGCGTTTGGGGTTGCGGTTCGGGATCCACGTACGGGTCCACCCACGGGACTCCGATGTAGTCGTCCATGACCCACTCAGCAACGTTCCCCAAAGAGTCATACAAGCCCCAACCGTTGGGCTCGAGAAGCGCTACCGGTTGCTCCATTTTCTGCGGCGTACCGGCGTTGGGGATGTTGGCGCAGAACCAGGCGACCCGCGCCAGGGTCAGGTCCAGGTTGCAATCCTTGATTGAAGGAAAGTCCGTCGCCATCCTCCCTGAGTAGTAGGGCGTGTTCGTTCCCGCTCGGGCGGCGTATTCCCACTCCGCGCTGGTCGGCAAGCGGTAACCTTCGCACTCGTAGATGCTCGGCGCATTCAACCCGACGTCGCAGGCAAAGTCCCGCGACTGCTCCCACTGGGGCGACGGTCCTTCGCAATTGGTCAGCTCGAAGCAGGGAGATAGCCCTCGCTGTTCAGATAGCCAGTTTGCATAACGAAGCCCCCAGTACCAAGAGGTCCAATTGACAGGGCATTGCGCATCTTCGCAATGGCCGAGTGTTTCTCCCGGATTGGGTTCGGGCAGATCCCACCCCGTTTCCATCCAGGCTCCCTGGGTCACCTCGGTCTGTTGGATCTCGAAGTCGCGCGTGAGAGTGATCCGCGTCTGGCGCTCGTCGTACCTGGCGCGTCCGATTTCGTCTTCAGGAGAGCCGTAGATGTAACACCCGGCTGGAATTCGGCACCAGCCGCCGTCACAGTTTTCGACGACGCCCGGGTGGACGCAGTCGTTGAACTGTGGGTGACTGATGAATGGAGAGATTGGGGGTTCGGTTTCCGTCGCAAGCTCAGTCACATCCGACGCGGTCGACGGGCCACTTTCAACCGAGGCGTCGAGCTTGACGGAGCTTGATGCTGCGCTTTCTTCAGCGGGTTCGTCCCGGTCGCGTTCCTCCGGCGTGGGTGCAGTCCGGGCGCAACCAACGAAGCCCAACGCGGCAGCAGCGACGATCAACAAGCGAGTCATGGCGGTGGGGTCAGTCCATGAATTGTGGCTTCCTGTCGAAATCTGGCGAGCTTCTCCGGGTTAACGGACAGATACTGCCCTGCCCCATCGCTCAACAATCGCACAGAGCCCCCAGTTGCTCCGTTGAGTGATGCCCACTGCAAGACTTCGTCGCCGTCACACACGGGCCAGCTGCCGCTGCACATCGCGCGTAGGGTCGAGGTGGTCCATCCACCCGGAGGGCGCGGAGGAGCGCGCCGCTCAGTCGTCCGCCCTGGCGCATGTTCACCGTCGACCACCCCTGCACTCACCGCGCAGGGTCGACTTGCGGAATGTCTTCCAAGCTGGGGACGTTGCCGGGGCCGAGAGTGCGCGCGAGGCGGAAGCCGGCCCAGCGAGAGGCTCGATGAATTGGCAGCTTTTGAGCGACTCGACAGGCAGTCGCAGAGGAGAAGAAAGCACAATTGCGGGTAGTGCCGTGGATGACGTTGTCCAATTGTGGTTCAGGGTCGACATAGGGGTCCACCCAGCTGACGCCGCCGTAGGTGTCCATTACCCACTCCATGACGTTGCCCAACGTGTCATGCAGGCCCCACGCGTTAGGCTCGAGTAATGCCACGGGTTGTTCGGTTCTTTCCGGCGTTTCGGCGTTGGGGATGTTGGCGCAAAACCAGGCGACGCGAGCCAGGTTCGGGTCGAGGTTGCAGTTCTTGATTGACGGGAAGTCTGTCTCCATCGCGCCGGAGTGATAGGGCGTGTTCGTTCCCGCTCGGGCAGCGTATTCCCACTCCGCGCTTGTGGGCAAACGGTAGCCTTCGCACTCGTAGATGCTTGGGGCATTGAGGCTGACGTCGCACGTGAAGTCGTCGATGCCCTCCCACTGGGGCGACGGCCCTTCGCAATTGGTCAACTCGAAACAGGACGGGAGCCCTCTCTGTTCAGATACCCAGTTGGCGTAGCGCAGGGCCCAGTACCAAGAGGTTCGGTTCACGGGGCACTCGGCTGCGTCACAGTGGCTGATGCTCACGTCTTCGGGGGCGGGCGGGACTGGCCATCCTGTTTCCATCCATGCAGCCTGAGTTACCTCGGTTTGCTGGATCTCGAAGTCGCGAGTGAGCGTGACGCGCGTCTGACGCTCGTCGTACCTGGCGCGTCCGATTTCGTCTTCAGGAGAGCCGTAGATGTAACACCCGGCTGGAATTCGGCACCAGCCGCCGTCACAGTCTTCGACCACGCCCGGGTGGACGCAGTCGTCGAACTGTGGGTGACTAATGAATGGAACGGTTGGGGGGGGAGCGAAGTGTGTAGCATCAGGTGTCCCCGACGAACCATCGTCGACCGCAGCATCTGGCGCCGCGTCAAACCTTGCGACACTCGACGCAACACCTTCACTTGGGGCTTCAGTCCGCGCGTTGTCCTGTGGTGTTGGCTCCGTTCGAGTGCAGCTGGTGACGCCCAGCGCGACAATGGTGATCAGCGAACGTTTCATGGAGGGGTTAGGCCGTGGTTTGCAGCCTCCGCCAAGAATCGAGCTAGCTTGTTCGCGTCTCCAGCCAAGTACGCCCGCGCCCCATCGCTCAACGATCGCACAGAGCCCCCAGTTGCTCCACCGCGCGACGCCCACTGCAAGACTTCATCGCCGTCACACACGCGCCAGCTGCCGCTGCACATGGCGCGTAGGGTTGATGTCGTGCCTCCACCCGGGCGCCTGGTTTGGTGCGGTGGGGCTCGTCTCGAGGGAGCAGGTTGGCGACGCAAAGAGTCACCTGGCGCCCGCCTCCTCCACGTTCCGTCCTCGGCTGCGTGGCAGCCTGCGGGCGGCCGGAGGAGGAAGAGGCGTCGAGGGTGCGCGGGAGTGCGTCGCATAGTCGTCTGCTGCAACGCGTGTTCACCTGTGCGCCTCCGGTGGTCACCGAGTGCGGTCGGCTTGCGGAACATTTTCCAAGGTGGGGATCTTCCCAGGGCCGAGCGTGCGCGCGAGGCGGAAGCCTGCCCAGCGAGAGGCTCGATGAATGGGCAGCTTCTGAGCGACTCGACAGGCGGTCGCCCTGGAGAAAAAGGGACAACTGCGGGTAGTGCCGTGGATGACGTTGTCCAGTTGTGGTTCGGGGTCGACGTAGGGGTCCACCCAGCTGACGCCGCCGTAGGTGTCCATCACCCATTCCGTGACGTTGCCCAGCGTATCAAGCAGGCCCCAGGCGTTAGGCTGAAGTAGAGCCACTGGCTGTTCCGTTCTTTCTGGCGTTCCTGCGTTGGGGATGTTGGCGCAGAACCAAGCGACCCGGGCTAGGTTGGGGTCGAGGTTACAATTCTTGATTGATGGAAAGTCGGTCTCCATGGCGCCGGAGTGATAGGGCGTGTTCGTTCCTGCTCGGGCAGCGTATTCCCACTCGGCACTAGTGGGTAAACGGTAGCCTTCGCATTCGTAGATGCTCGGGGCATTCAGGGCGACGTCGCAGATGATGTCTCGAGTGTCCTCCCACTCGGGAGGCACCTGCTCGCAATTGGTCAGCTCGAAACACGGGGAAAGCCCCTTCTGCTCAGATAGCCAATTGGCGTAGCGGAGGCCCCAGTACCAGGAGGTCCAATTGACCGGGCACTGTGCATCTTCGCAGTGGCTGAGTGTGTCCCCCGCATTGGGTTCGGGGAGGTCCCACCCCGTTTCCATCCAGGCTCTCTGGGTCACTTCGGTCTGTTGGATCTCGAAGTCGCGCGTGAGCGTGACGCGCGTCTGTCGCTCGTCGTACCTCGCGCGGCCGATTTCGTCTTCAGGAGAGCCATAGACGTAGCAACCTGCAGGGACTCGGCACCAGCCGCCGTCACAGTCTTCAACGACGCCCGGGTGGATGCAGTCGTCGAACTGTGGGTGGCTGATGAATGGTACGGTCGGGGGGCTGAACGCGGGCGCGGACTCTGTTTCATCCGGTGAATCCAACTGGCCATTGTCGACCGAGGCATCTGGCGCAGCGTCAAACTCGGCGTCGCTCGACACGACGCCTTCACTTGTGCCTTCGCTGGCATGGTCCTGTGGCGTAGGCGCCGTCCGAGTGCAGCAGGTGACGCCCAGCGCGGCAATGGTGATCAGTGCGCGTTTCATGGAGGGGTTAGGCCGTGGTTCGCAGCCTCTTCCAAGAATCGCTGCAATTTGTCAGGCGACGTCGAACCGAGGTGTGCTTCTGCTCCGTCGTTCAACGAGCGCACAGAGCCCGAAGGCATTCCACCGAGTGACGCCCACTGCAGCACTTCATCGCCGTCACACACGCGCCAGCTGCCGCTGCACATGGCGCGTAGGGTTGAGTGGATATCGTCCATCGTGAGGCGTTCGGTTGGGGTCCCTTGGCCGTGGATTGCCCAGAAGAATTGCAGGAAGTCGAGTTCGGTGGCGTACGTGGCCAGAGGGCCGTTGGTGCCGCACTGATTGTCGCGCCAGTTGAATGTAGCACCGCAGTCGACACCCATTGGCGGATACGCCTTGATCCCCGTGTCTGTGTCACGCCGTGGGGTCGTCGTGCACGCTACATCCGTTCCGCAGGTGAGACCCATCAGGTCCGGTGAGAGCACCTCTTTGTAGTAGGAGAACGTGCAGTCCTCTTCCGCTGTGCCTGTCTCTGGGTTCACTTGCCAGTTGTTCGCACGTGCTGAAGTGAAGTGCCCGAAGCCTTCATCCAGGGCGGCACTGTAGCGTTCCGCTGACTGCAGGCAGTGTAGGGCGTTCGCCGCAGTGACGTGTTGACACGCGCAGTCGTCGTCGGTGACTTCCGGGGGATCGAGTAACCTGCCGTTCTCCGCCTCCACCCGACCCACGCAGCCCCCGTTCGGGCAGTCGAACTCGTAGAGGCCGCCGAACCGGCCCGCGCCCAAGAAGGCTAGTTGATGCCCGGCCTCGTGTTGGATGACTCCTTTCCAGCGACTCTGGTCCGGCCAGTGACAGAAGCAACCACTGCCTTCGCAGGGCATCCCCGACGTTCCCGAGACGCACAGTTGAGCGCCGGGGCAATCGTCGTCGTCAACGCACGACAGCGCGTCGAGTGGTCGCTCGCTGGGGCCGATGAGAACGGTTTGCGAGCCTGGGTCAAACGCGGAACCATGGTTGCAGACGCCGCAAAGTGCGGGTGCTGCCAGAACGCACGGCGAGGTGGCGTCACAGTCTTCATCTGAGATGCAGAGGAAGCCATTGCCCCCGCACCGCTTGTTGACTCCGCAAGTGGCCGCACCGGAGCAGTCGGCGTCGTTCGCGCAGGTTGTGGTGGTTAGGCTGCAGTCAACGTGCCCGACGTCTCCTACGACTACCTGCATTGGGACGCGTTCCGTGTCGATGAAGCCATTGTCTCCAAGGGCCAGGATATCACCGAGAGCTACCGCGGTATTGACCAGCGGATCGGTACTGAAGGAGCTGACGCGAACCGAGTCCGTAGGGGGCACAAAGTAGCCCCCTAACATGCTCCAATTGCTGGATGCCAAGGAGCCTAGCTCGTAGGAATACTCCACCACGGTGCTGTTGCGCCCGTCTGCATCCGTGATGTTATAGGACTGGGCAAATTTCTGGGGGTACGGTTGTTCGATGCACGTACTTCCGTCGGCGCAAGCTCCGCCTAGTGTTGGGCACAGCGTCTCTCGCCTCCCCTCGTCGCAGACCTGAGCTCGCTCACAAGTGGAACCGCTGCAGTCGGCATCCGATCGGCAAGCCTGATCTACTCCTGCGCACCTGAATACTGGGTCGTTCCTCGTGTGGAGTTTGGCGAGAAAAGTGCGTACCCGAGCTCTGAAGTTCACGCCACCCTGATCTACCGCGGCCCCCGGCCGGTGTGCGAGTAGCTGGTTTGGAACCAAGCCGTCCTCAATACATCCGTCTGCATCCAGGAAGCGCTGTGTTCCGCTCACGAAATTGTCAGCGGCATCGTAGTGCGCACCGAGAGACCTCGTGCCGAATGCGCTGTCTATTTGCAACTGGTACTCGGCGTGCCGAGCGGGAAAGCGTTGCTCGGTGTAGGCGAGAGTTCTCCCGCGCTTGTCCTCTCCTAGTTCGTTGTCAACGAAGTTCGTAGCCCATTCGAAGCACAACCGAGCGTATCCGGGTACCTGCGGAGGCGGCGGTTGACCTGGCGCGACGACGATTTGATAGCAGAGTCCGGTGTCGCTACCTGTGATGCAGTTGACATCTGAGGTGCCTGCGACGGTTAAGTCCAGCTCACGAAACTCCTCTCCCTGTCGATCGTCCCCTCCGTTGAGAATGCAATCGTCTTCGTCCCAGACTTCTACTTCGACCGTTGCGGTGTCTTGGTCAGCGGGAAACGAGATTTCGAACGTCCGTGGTGGATCCCATGACCACGCGCCGACACAGCCCTCAAACACGCCACACGAATTCTGTGGCACATTCACCCTGGTCAGGCCTCCACCCGCGATGCCGACCTTCGCGTATGGCTCGCCATAGCCGCAGCCGTCGTCGAAGGTCGCTGATGCGCTCAAGAATTCGATGCGAACCATCGTCGAGCTTTCGGGTGGCACCGTCGGAGTGGCATAGATGGTCTCTTCCTCAGCAGTCGGAGGTAGACTGATGACTCCGGCGCCCGCAGGGGGCAGGAAGTTTGGAGAGCGGTACGATGCGTAGCTCCGGTATTGAAGCGGCTTCTGTCCAAGAGGCGTCGACATGAAACCGCGGACCTCTGCCGCGCGTGGGGGCTCGGGGCACGACGGGCTCAGCCGGGATGCCGTTACCACGTCGCCGCCAATGGACCAGAGTACGTTCTCATACTCATGGAAGCGCCGAGCGAATGCGCGCTCCGTTGTTCCCGACGTGAATAGCGTCGGTGGTTGGAACAGATCACCTCCGCCCGGGGGAAACACAGTGTTGTGCTCACCGTGCGGAATCTCCAGCTCCGGGCCCGTATGATGGTAGCCAAACCACGCCGAGTAGCTTCCGTCCGACAGTTGGCTGACACAACTGACGAAGGGGTCGGGCCCCGCGATGCAGGTTCCCTGACCATCGCACACGCCCAGCTCGGGTCCAGCAAGACAGGTCGCTCCCACATCTTCCGGGGGGTTATCCACCCCGACGACCTCATTGCAGAGATCCTGCGTGCACTCGTTCCCGTCGTCCGCGGGATCTGGACCCGGGCCACAAACCCCGGCGCTGCACGTCTCTTGACCATCACAGAGGACGCCATTTCCGCAGTTTGTCCCCGTGATCACACCGTCCTCACACCAGAAGCGCGAGGTGCCGACGCAGTACAGCTCGAAGTCTTCATCGATGTCGCCGTCGCAGTCTTCGTCGATGCCGTCGCACTCCGTGTCGAAGTCCTGACAAGGGATCACAGTGAGTACGCCTGGATGGCTGACCACCGTACCGGCCTCGTTCGTAGCAGCGACACGGAAGGCCACCCCGTCATCAGCCATCGTTGCGCTCTCGATTGTCAGCGTGCTGTCGGCTTCACCCGATATGTCGCTGCCGTCCCGCTGCCATTGCAGTGAGACGTCGTCGCCGGTGACTGCGACAGTGAACTCCGCTGACTGCCCCTCCCACACTGTCACGTCCTGGGGATGTTGCTCGAAGATAGGTAGCTGCAGCCCCTCGCCAACAAGGTCAATTCCCAACAAGACGTGCTTTGCGACCACCTTGCCTCCGAGATCCACTCGATGTCCGACCGTTACCCTTCCATTCGGGGCGAGCAAGTAGGCAAAGAGATCGCTGTTGTCCTCTAGGACAACAGCGGTTGGGCCACTGCCTTTGACGAGCAGCTGCACATTGCCAGCGCCCATTCCCTGGACGCTTCCAGGACCAATGCTCGAGCGCGCCCCGACGCTAACGGGTTCAACCACTCTGATCTCGCAAGCGGCGGCGCACTCCACCCTGGCATCGTTGTTGAGCGTGAGCCGCCGAAACGTGTACACGCCGCCGCTAAGCGTCAATCGAGTTGCGATCCCACCATTGCCGTTCTGGAGGGTAACGTTCTTATAGCTGCCTGGACCCAATGTGCGGGACTCACTGAAGGTCAGCGATACGTCTTGAGAGCCCGGGGTCATCGGGGGAAGGTTTGGCAGCTGGATGTCCAACGGCAGGGCGAGCGGACTCGTTTGGGTGCCTTCAACCGTTCCATTGCCTTGTTTGGAGTTATACGCAGCAACGCCTGTTATCCGCGCCCGATCGCCGAGGAACAGCGTATCGGCCCTCGCGGTTCCGGTTAGAATCGCGTCATTCTCCAACGCGATTTCCGCGCCGTGCGCCAACGTTATGGGTGAGGCGCTGATCGCCACGATGTCACCTTCAAAGGTCGCACGCTGGTCGAGCTGAACGCTGCCCGTCACGGTGATGTCGGCCTGTGGCCAGTCTGTCACCTCTACTCGCTGTTGGTCACCCCGCTTGACGCTTACTTGGTCAGTTGACGACTTGGAGCATGCCCCCATAAACGAGACAGACACCGCTATGATCCACACCAACAGGACCGTGCCTGCCCCGTTCCTGACTCTTCCCAAATACTTCATGTTCGCCCCACGCTGGATCGGAAACCCCAAGGCCTTGGGCAACCCACACGTATCGGAAGTGGGCTCGCGTCCCAAGGCGAGAGGACACCTCTACCACGGAACAACGTGTCGTCAAACATGATTTGTTCGTCGGGTTAACTATTCTGCGCGTGGGCTCCCAGTTTTCTGAAGCGCTAAGCGCATGGCGCAGCGGCTGTCAACTGCAAGCACTAAGTGCTTCACATCTGGGGTTGCTAATAAAGTGAGTAGCGACCGCGATAGTCTGTCGACCGAGTATCGATGAATGGCGTGATGGGCTGAAAACGGCAACGAGACGTTCCCAAGCCGCCGCGGTGACCGCGCGGGTGAGGGGAAGTGAATCTGCTGCGGGCACGCGTCTGCGCTCCAGTGACGCGGAAGTATTTCGCGCATTCGCCGCCAACTTCCGTGGAGTTCACTTTTCACGCAACCGAACGCGTGCCCTGCCGTTGGCTTGAGGCGCGGCGACCGAGCCGTTCGCGCTCGGTCGCCTGCGGTTTGATCCGCTGCCCGTGTTGTGAGACGGCGCTCGTCATGGCGGCGCGGTGCGTCAGCGACATCGGGGTTGCGGGGTGGCACGCTGCGTCCGGTCGCTCTGTGATGGATGCGGCGAGACATCACTGCGCATGCGACACAGTGCGTCCGCCAGGCACTCGATTGTAGCGTGGCAGGACTAGGTGCCACACGAGTCTTCGGGTTCGGCCAACGCTGTCGCCTTGAACCGCTGGGCAAGGGCCGTTCGAAACTCGACGTGAGGCAAAGACAATCGAACTGTCGAAAACGGAGTGAAGCGAACATGGAGCCGCTGGCTGGGGGCAGAAGCAGCCGATAACGATACCCAAGAAATGGACGGGGCCGACGACAACTCGCCCGCGGCCTCAGATGTCGAGCTAGCCCCCCCGGCCGATCGGCGAGCCTCCGCTTCAGTCCGCGTCGCGGTTACTCGGAGCGCTGTCACGCTCGTTGAGCAACTGCACGAGATCGGCCAATTGCTGGCGCGTGGTCACCAGCTCCGAGCGTAAGCGCAGGACAATTTCTACACCCGACAGGTTCACATCCAGCTCGTGCACCAAAGTCCCGGCAACCCGGGCTAGCTCGGCGTGCTCTGCGCTGTAGCGTTCTGCGCTCTCTGGTAGAAACCCCACCTCGCGCAGATGGTGCATCAGTGCACGATCGCCGTGCAGCAGAGACAGAAGTCGCTCGATATCGATGCCCTCAGTCACAGTGAGATCCCCTCGCGTACGGGTTTTGAATACAGTTCCGAAGTGCCCTTGACGGCGACGGCAAAAGCCTCGTCGGCAAGGTCCGGCGTGACGACTTTCAACTCCACGAACAGATCCCCTCGCTGGTTCTTGCGTGCGACACCTTTTCCGCTGAGTCGCAAGCGGGTGCCGTTCTGGCTCAAAGGGGGGACCTTCAGGCGCACGGCGCCGTCGGGCGTCGGCACCTCGATGGTGGCGCCGTTGTACGCCTCCTCCAGGCTGACAGGCAGCGTGAGGATCAGAGAAAGCCCATCACGCTGGAAGTGAGGGTGACTCTTGACGCGCGTTTCAATCACCAAGTCGCCAGCTGGCCCACCATTAACCCCAGGCAACCCCTTCCCCTTCACTGTCAAGGTCGAACGGTCGGAGGCCCCGGGTGGAATGCGAACCGTAACCGTTTGCGCGCCGTCCGGACCGCTCAGGGTCACCTCCGTGCCGCGCAGCGCATCGACGAACTCGAGGGTAACGGAGGCGCTCAGGTTACGACCTTTGCGCGGCATGGCGCCTCGCCCGCTGACGCGTTGCCCGAACAGGTCTTCGAGATCGCTCAGATCGAAGTACTCTTGACCTGGAGGCCCAGCGCTGGACGCGGCACGGCGTGCCTCCCACTGCTGGTAAGCCCGCGCGCGCTCGGGATCAAAACCGCCACTGAGCCCCTCGTTGCCAAACTCATCGTAGAGCTTGCGCTTGTCGGTATCCGACAGCACCTCGTAGGCAGCGGCGATCTGTTTGAACCGCGCTTCGGCCTGTTTGTCCCCTGGGTTGACGTCTGGGTGCCACTTACGCGCCAGCTGGCGATATGCTTTCTTTATCTCCTCGTCCGTCGCGTTGGTTGCGAGTCCCAGGATTTCGTACGGGCTTTGGGTTTCAGACATGGCCTGGTGTGTTGAGCTTCGCGCCCAAGTCTAGGCACATCACATAACGTTGCAACCGTTGCCGCGCACCTTGCCAGCATTCCGCCGAACAGTTCGATTTGGTTGCGCTTTCTGTGGTGCTTCGTCGAGCTGAAGCGCTGAGGAAACTCAGACTTTGGGCACGCCCCGCGCCGCCACCAAACGACCGTGGTGGCGGCGATGGGCGAGTGTCACTTGGCTGTGCGCTCGGTGAGACTGAACCAGTTGCCGGAGTCGTCCCGAAACATGGCCTCGATTCCATAGAACTTCTCAGCGGGTTCGGCCGTGAAGTTCACGCCTTTCTCTTTCAGTTCGGCATAGGTTTTTCGGCAATCCTTCGTGTAGAAGACGCCCGCGCCGAGCTTCCCGCCACGGATTAGTTTGTGGAGAGCGTTCACGGATTCGGCGTCTCCGAGCATCTGTTCACTCGGCGCCATCAGGATGAGCTCCAGGTCTTTCTGCCCCGGAGGACCCACCGTGAGCCAGCGAAAGCCGCCATCCATCGAAAAGTCGGTGCGCACCTCGAAACCGAGCTTGTCTCGGTAGAACTCGAGCGCCTTGTCCTGGTCCAGCACGTAGATGGTCATGTGCGAGAGGTGGTCAATCATGGCAAAGTCTCCTCACTGTAATGCGTTGACTAGGCGACTCTAGTGACGGGCGCGGTGGCTGGCTTTCCCGATCTTGCTCGTCGTGTCGGGATCGTGGGGCACGACGGCCCCGCTGGAGCCCAGCGCCGGAGCTCATGGATCAGCGGCAAGTCCCCAGGCGAGCTGAAAGCAACTGGGAACCGGGCAAGGCTGGATGAAACCACTGACGACCCACCGCTTGCGGTAGTGACTCGGCGGATACCCGACCCGCTGAGCGAAGAAGCGCGTGAACGCCGCATTTGTGACGAAGCCGACCTCGTGCGCGACCTCGGTCACGCTCTTGTCGGTCTTGAGCAACAGCTCGCGAGCACGCGCCACTCTGAGATCCGATAGGTACGCGTGCGGGGTACATCCGTAGGTTCGTTTGAATTCTCGCGAGAAGTGGAACGGCGAGAGCCGAACCGCCTGAGCCAGAGTGCCGAGGTCAAACTGGAGCGTCTCGCATTGATCCATCAACTGTCGGGCCCGCGCGAGGCGCCGCTCCAGCGCGGGCAGAGGGTTAGGAGCCAGCACGGCTGCGTGGAGCTCCGGCAGCAGCGCCGGCCACCCAAAGTGCCTCACCGTCATGGTCGCGATGATGGCAGATCGCTCTATGAGGTCAAAGGCCGAGGGGAAGCTCGTTCGCTCGGACGCCGAGACCAGGGGCATCGACACGCTACCGTCCACGAAAGCGGATCAAATCCACATCCCGAACGACATCTACTAGCGCGCCGAGGCTCAGAGAGACGAGCGCCGCCCAAACCGCCATCGCCGCGATCGCCCACGGCGTAGCGTGGGTGACACCGAGCAGCTTGAAGACCTTTGGTGCGAGCTCAGGGGAGAAGCGCTTCTTCAGACGCCAGCGGGCACCTAATTCAACGAACAGCGCACCGACCGCAAAGCAGCCGAATGCTGGATAGCAAGTCTCGGCGTAACTCAACTTGGGGTAGAAACGCCACGGCGTGGTCGGCACCACCAGCGCGAGGGCCACGATGCCTGCCAGGAGTAGCCCTGGCGCCATTATTGCAGCTGCATAGGCGTGTACAATGGAGTTCCGGATGGCCTTTGCCGCCCGGCGTACGTAGTCAGATGACACCGAGCCCCTCAGGTTGCCACTCGAGAACGCCTCAGGTTCGTTCCTCCTGCTGCCTGCCAAAGTGCCTATCAGAGCGTTAACTTCTGAGCTCAAGAATGTTATTGTGGCGGCATGGAGTTCCGCGACTGGCCGCCACGGTAGCCTCGGCGCGGCGCGGAGCGCCGCTTCAAGAACCTCAAGATCGCCAACAAGCAAACGTTCGACCACGTTCTTAAAGTCATATACCACCGCCCCATCGCCATAGCCGACTAACTCGATCTCCTGACCAGGCACGCTCACCCAGACGCTTGAAAGCCAAAGAGTGGCGGCGACCGTGCGCCAGCACGTCTGTCCGACGATCTGATGGTTCACTACGTGAACGCGGCCCAGTGCGCAAAGCTGCTCAAGCCGGCAGATGCTTTCGAGCACATGTTTTGGCTCGGGTGAGTCAATGTCTGCATGCAACTGAAAATCCTGCTTCAGGGTGCAGGTGAGCCAACCGACGGTATGCCGAAGTCCAGTGCCGGCGCAGCTACTGCACTCAATCTGACCGCTGCCCCGACAGGACCAACACGAGACCTTGCCGCTAGCGCTACACGGGGTGCAGCGCTGGCGGCCGTAGCCGCAGAAGCAGGGGTTGTCACCGCGGCCTCCGCAGCTCCAGCAAGTGTCCCAGACCGTCTCGTACTCAGTCCATTCGCGGCGATCCGCATAGTTCACGCGCCGGACCGCGACTTGCTTGGAGACCCGACCATGTCCCCGACAGCTCGAGCAGTCGATCCGCGACGTGCCGTGACAGTTTGAGCAATTCACCACTCCGTTGCCGAAGCAGGTGTTACACGTGGTGCTGCCATGTCCGCTGCAGGGTGTGCAGGTAACTTGGCCCGCGCCGCGACATGCCCCGCAGCCATGGTCGTAGCCGGCCGCCGCGGGACCGTCGAAGCAGGCAGCAGCCACGAGAGGTTCGCCCGGCAGAACGGGTTGCGCATTCACCCAAGCCGAGAACCTCGCGGGCAGTCGTTCGCGAGTCATCGCGAGACTAGCCTCAATGTGGCGTTGCAGCCCTCCCGCATCGCCGACGCGGATGTGCCCGGTGGCGAGTCGGCCCTTGCCGGTTTCATGGTTGACGGCGATTACTACATCGTGTCGTTGCGTCCCGCGCACGTTAACCAACTGGGTGCTTTTGGCCAGGATGACGAGTGACGAGGGGTCGAAACGCGTGGCGTTCTTGACGAGATCGACTAGCTGCTGCGTCAGCGCGGCGATCAGATGGTCCTGCAGAGGACTAGCACTACTGCCAGAGATTTTCGTCATGCCGCATGGGTAATGGCGTGGGGTTCACAGTCTGAAGCGTAGTGGGGTTGGAGGCAGAACGGGCAGCGAGGGAGCCAGCGGGTCAGAAAGAGCGCG
>CBFGUG010000137.1:0-16818 GCA_965651905.1 uncultured bacterium
GGGTTCGTGGACTTTCACGCGGGCGCGCGACGAAGTAGGCGTGTCGGAGGCACGTCCTGATGTGTGTCTGCCGTTGCTCGTTCGGCTCCGGGTTTATTCAACTCGCGGGAGCAGCGGGACAGTTGGAAGGGCTGGCCTCGACGGGTTGACGTGGAGCCCGGGTGCGCTCGACGAGGTAGTACACGCTGGGGACCAGCAGCAACGTGACCAGTGTAGAGGTCGTCAAGCCGCCGATCACGGCGCGGGCGAGCGGGGCTTGCATTTCGCTGCCCTCACCGAAACCGATCGCCAAAGGCACTAGGCCGAGCAACGTGGTCAACGTGGTCATCAGGATCGGACGCAACCTTCGGCGACAGGCGGCGACCACCGCCTCGCGCACGTCGAGTCCATCGCGTCGCCGCAGCGTATTGGCGTAGTCGACCAGCACGATGGCGTTGTTGACGACGATACCTACCAGCACGATCGCGCCCAAGAACGAGTTCATGTTGAATGTGGTGCCCGTCAGTACCAGGGCGCCACTCACGCCGATGAACGCAAACGGAACCGACAACATGATGACCAACGGCTGTCGGATCGACTCGAACTGTACGGCCATCGTGGCGTAAACCAAGAACAACGAAAGTAAGATGCCCATGAGCAGGTCGTAGAACGTGTCGTCCTGTTCTGCGAGCTCACCGCCTAACACCACGGCGAATCCGTCGGGCACTTCCAAGTCTTGCAAGCTTTCTCGAATGTCGTTGCCGATGTCGTTCAGGGAGCGGTCTGCCGTGCCCGCGCGGATTTCCAGCGTACGCTCCTGGTCGATGCGCTTGATCGATGATGGGCCCACGCGGCCGCGTACTCGTGCGACGGTGTGGAGCGGTACTTGTTTACCCGTTGGGGTGACTATCGGTAAGTCCGCGAGTTGATCGATACGCCCCACTTCCGTTTCGCTGAGCTGGACGCGAATGTCGATTTCGTCTCCCGCGTCGCGCAGTCGCGTCGGGACGTAGCCGAGGATGTACGTTTCAATCGTCGCAGCGACGTCTGCGCTGCCCAGCCCAACCTCCGCTGCGCGTCGACGATCGACCTCGATCACGCGCTCCATTTGGCCCAGCTCTCGGTCAGGGCGCGCGTAGGTCACGCCGGGTATCTGAGTGATGCGTTCGACCACTTGTTTGGCGAGGTCGTCAGAGGTTTCGAGATCGTGCCCGCGGATTTCGACGCTCAGGCGATCTTCACCGCGCCGAATGATGCGTGAAAGTAGGTTGGCGCTACTGGGGCGCACGCGCGTTTTCGTGCCCGGCAAGCCCGCCAGCGCTTCTCGCACCTTGGGCTCGATGTCGAGGACCGACCGATCGCGCGAACTGAGCGGCACCAACAGCAGCTCTACTTCACCTTCGTTGCTGCCTTGGCCACGCCACCACGCTTCGGGTCCGATGCTCGTCACCACGTGCTCGAGTTCCGCGTCCGTCACGGCGGAGACCATGCGCCGTTCGGCGTCGAGCAGGATGTCGTGGGTTACCTCGAGCGGGGTGCCCACGGGCAGTTCCAAATCGGCCTCGATTCGACCTTCGTCTCCTTCTGGCATCATTTCGATACCGATGCGCTCAGTCAGCAGCAAGCTGGAAGCGAGCAAAACGACCGCCCCCACGACGATCGCCCAAGGGGCGTCGAGCACCGAGTCGACTACTCCAGCGTAGCGGTGGTCGAGCGATTCCAGCGCTCGACCGAGCGGACCGAGTTTACGCTCGGAGGGTTTACCGCCTCGCGCAAGCAGCTTGGCGGACAACATCGGCACGAGACTCAGGGCGACGATCAGCGCGCAGAGCAGAGCAAACGTCACCACCGCCGCCATCTCGCCGAACAACACGCCTGAGAGTCCGCCCACGAAAATCACTGGGGCAAACACGGCCATCGTCGTCAGCGTTCCCGCGACGACGGCAGAGGCGACTTCGTGGGCTCCATCTACTGCCGCGTCGAGCGCGCCCAGACCTTCGTCGCGCTTGCGATAGATGCTCTCCAGGATGACGACGGCGCCGTCCACCAAAATGCCGATGCCGAGGGCCAGCCCACCGAACGAGATCAGGTTCAGTGTCATGCCCTCCGAAAAGATCAGCGTGAAGGTGGCGAGCACACTGAGGGGAATGGCTGCAGCGACCACTAGAGTGGCTCGCAGGCTGCGCAAGAACACCAACAGCACCAGCACCGCCAGCAACGCGCCGACGGCTGCGCTGAACTGCACGCCGCGTACCGCTGCGCGAATGTAGTCGGACGCGTCGTAGAGTACGCTCAGCTGTGCACGCTCGCCGAAACGCTGATTGAGGCGCTCGACTTCGTTCAGCACCGCGCCCGTGACTTCGACGGTGTTGGCCCCGGATTGTTTGAAGACGCGTAGTTCGATCGACGGCTGGTGATCGATGTAGAGCTCGCTGCGAATGCGGCGGATCGTATCGCTGACTCGTCCGACGTCGGCGACGCGAATCGGCGTGCCATCGACGGTCTTCACGACCGTGCTTTCGATGTCGCCGATCGACTCGAACTCGCCCGCCGTGCGGATCACGACCTGTTGTCCCGAGTCGCGCACGTCGCCCGCGGAGACCGTGCGATTCTCTCGCGAAAGCGCTGCGCTGATCTCGGCAACGCTCACGCCCAACGCACTGAGCTTGTTACTGCTGAGCTCGACGCGTATTTCTCGGTCGGTTCCGCCGCGTGCGTCCACGGACGCAACTCCTGGCAAGCGTTCGAGGGCGCGGCTCAAGTCGTCTTCGGCGAGATGTTTCAAGGTGCGTTGGTCGGCGACGCCCGCGACGCCGAGATTGACGACGGGCATCGATGCCAGATCGAACTTGAAGATGTTGGGCGGATCCGAGCCCTCGGGAAGCAGCCGACGTACCCCGTCGATGGCGACGCGAACGTCGTCCAGCGCGGTTTCCACTTCGACACCCCAGTCGAACTGCAGCTGCACGCGGCTGAGCCCCTCCGAGGACGTCGCGTCGATGCGCGCGACACCTGCCACGGTCGAGACGCTCTGTTCGATGGGCCTCGTGAGTAGCGTTTCGATCTCTTCGGGGGCGACCCCTTCATACTGGACCGTGACGGTGATCCACGGGACGTCGACCTCGGGCAAGAGATCCATCGCCAGTTGCCGAAGCGAGACCACGCCGAGCAGGGCAATGGCGAGGCACACCACGGAGACACCCACTGGGTGCGTCGCGGCCAGACGGATCCAAGCTTTCATCGGCGCGTCCCGCCGCGTCGTCCTTCGCTTCGTCGCCTCGCGAAGGTCATGGCGCTGCCTGTTCGGTCACGCGCACGCGATCGCCTTCGCTCAGGGTTTGTTGGCCGAAGACGACGACGCTCGTGCCTGGGGCTATGTTGGCGATCGCGACGCGTCCCTGGTGCCTACCCAGTATGTCGACCTCGCGCTCGCGAGCTACACCATCGATCACGGTCCAGATCACCTCGGTGGTGGCGCGGGAGTTGTCGATCTTCTCGACGATCGCCTGGGCAGGGATCAACGTCGCATCGTCGAGTACGCCGAGCTGTACGCTGACGGCGGCGTACATACCTGCTCGCAACCCAGAGTCAGCTTCCGCGAGCACACCCTCCACCGCGATCGTGCGGTCCGTTCGCGAGACTTCGGCGGAGATTCGTTCGACCTTGCCTAGGTGTCGCTGATCGCCGGTCGCCAGCGTGGTAACTTGGAGCGGCACGCCTTCGGACAGCTTGTTCAAGTGTTGTTCGGAGGCCCGAAAGCGCACTTTCATGGGGCCCGCCTGCACTAAGCGCAGCACGGGCGTACCCGGTTGAACGGTGGCTCCCGGGTCGAGGTAACGCTCGGCGATCGCCCCTGGAAACGGCGCTCTGAGCTGCGCCTGAGACAGTTGTTCACTGTACAGGCCAACGCGCGCCTTGACGGCTTCTCGTTGCGCGTCCACGCTGCCCACCTCCGCCGTCAGAATCGAAACGCGAGATCGCAACGTGGTGGCTTCTTGCTCCGTGACGACGCGCTCGGCGAGCAGCCGTTCGGCGCGCTCGAGATCGAGCTGTGCGGCTCGCAGCTCAGCTTGACTGCGCGTTCTGGCCGCGTCTGCGGCTTTCACCTGCGCGCGCGCTTCCGTCAGTTGTCGACGGGTTTCGCTGGCGTCGATCACCGCCAGCACATCGTCCTTTTCGAATTTGTCGCCCAGGTCGGCTCGGACCTCCATCAGGCGGCCCGAGCCTTGGGAAGCCAGCTCCGCGACGTTGGCGACCAACTCTCCGCGATACTCTTGCTCGATGGGAACGGTGGCTTTTTCCGCCAGTACTGCGCGGACGTTGGTGGGCGCTTTTTCTTTGCGCTCGGCGCTCGGCTTGGTTTCCTCCCCGCCCGTGCGACTCAACATCGCACCACCCAGCGCTAGCGACGACAGCACGCCAACAAACGTCCAGACTTGGGCAGCGCGACGCGGTTTCGCTTGTTGTTCACTCATTTCGGCGCGTCTCCCGCACGACTCCCATGCCGGGTTGCCCGTAACCCACCCGTCCGGGCTGCGCAAGCTGCGCCGTTGTGGAGGCGTAGCTATGGGAAAACATTGACGCATTTTGGCGTGCTCCTGCTTCCCATTCCGGGCGACAGGACGAGGTGTGCAGATCCTGAGCGGGGCGCATGTGATGCGCGCCAGGGACGCAGAAGTTGCGTGCGCAGCCCCAGCCCGTCGGGTTGAGAGTGCCAAGCCAGCCCGCTTCGCTCTGAGTTTCTGGTCTCCTGCGGTTGGTAGCCTTGGTCGCCATCGATTGGCACACTGGTTGCTTTGTGGGCGGCTGGTTCACGCCCGACCCGCTGGGTTGTGAACACCACACATGGAGACATTGAAAATGGCGAAGTTTGGAATTGTGGCGCTTCTCGGTTTGGGGTTGGCGCTGGGCTGCGAGAGCAAGAAGAGCGACACCGAAGAAAGCGCGAAGTCGTCGACCAAGAGCGAGACCGAGCAGGCGGAACCCGCCAAGGCGGCAAAGGGCGGCCAGGCTGAGGACACTTCGGGCGCCGCTGAGCCAGAGGACCAGCCCGCTGGGTACGAGGCGGAAAAGAACGAGCCTGCTGCAGAGCCTGCGGAAGAAAAAGAAGAGGCCGAAGAGTCAGAAGAGTGACCTGGAGCTGAGCGATCTCCGACAGATGAGCGAAGCCGTTGTGGTGGCTCGTCTGTCGGTGCTCACTTGGACGATGTTGGCGGGGATATTTTGGACTTGGCCGCGTTCGGGACCCGTCCTAGCCTCGCCGTTGGGATGGAACTCGACGAGGGGGCAAGGCTGGTCGTCGTCTCGGACGACTCGCACATTCGCTGCGGTCTGTCCGAAGTGTTGCGCGCGCAGGGGTACTCAGTCAGCGCGCCCGCAGACCCTGCGCAGGCGTGGCTGTCCATGGACGACAACTCGGACGCCGTACTCGTCGAGCTCGGGCCTCGTGCGTTGGACGTGGTGCAGCGGGGCCGTCAGGTTGCGCCCCACGCGATTTTCATGGTGATGAGTGCTCCTGGTGTGGGGAGCTCGTTGCTCGACGTGTTGCGCGTCGGAGCCGAACATCACGTGCTCCTGCCCGTTGACGCGGATGCGCTGCTCGCGCTGCTGGTTTCCGCAGTCGAGCGTGCCGCCCAGCATCGGGAGCTCACGCGTCTAAAAGCGCGCGGTCGGTCGGAGCATCCGAACCGACGTATCTTGGGGCAGCACCCCCTCATCCAACAGTTGCTTTCAGTTGTCCGCCAAGTCGCACCGAGTCGCGCTTCGGTGCTGATCACGGGCGAGACGGGCACGGGGAAGGAACTGGTGGCTCGGGCGCTGCACGATTGTTCGGGCCGTTCGGGGCCGTTCGTTGCGCTCAGTTGTGCCGCGCTTGCAGAGTCGGTACTCGAGTCCGAACTGTTCGGTCACGAGCGCGGAGCGTTCACTGGGGCCGTGCAGCGGCGTGATGGACGATTCAAGCAAGCCGACGCAGGCACTCTTTTTTTGGACGAGGTGAGTGAGGTCCCGGCGGGAACTCAGCTCAAACTACTGCGCTTTCTTCAAGAGCGGGAGTACGAGCGAGTTGGCAGCAACCGCACCGAGCGCGTCGACGTGCGGGTCGTTGCGGCAACCAACCGCCCCCTCGAAGATCTGGTCGATGCTGGCAAGTTTCGACGTGACCTGTTCTATCGGCTCAACGTCGTGGAGTTGGCGGTGCCGCCTCTGCGGTCACGGCTGAGCGACCTACCAGCATTGGCGCTGCATTGCATCGAACAGGCTTGCCGTGAGAACGACCGTCAGCGCGAGCCCCAGCTCAGCCAGGCAGCGCTCGACAAGTTGCTCGACTACTCTTGGCCTGGAAACGTTCGTGAGCTTCGCAACGTCATGGAGCGCGCGACTGTGTTGTGCGCGGGTGAGGAAATAGATGTGCAGCATCTCCCGCGCACGCTGCTGGACGCGGTTCCTTCAGAGGTGTCTCGGGAGCTTGCTTACGCGCTGTTGCCTGAGTTGACGTCGAACGTGCCATCCCCGGACATGATACCGCTGACGGGCATGACGATGGCCGACGTGGAGAAGGTCATGATCTTGCGTACGTTGGAGGCTGTAAACTGGTCGCCCGCGCGTGCTGCCAGCATGCTGGGAATTTCCACGCGAACCGTGCAATACCGCCTCAAACAGTGGGGCATCGATCGTGAGCAGCACTGTCGTCGGGAACTCGATGGGCCGGTGTCGTCGAGGCCCACGCTTCGGCCCCGCGTCAACCACTGACGTCGGGATGCAACTCTCCAGTTCAGGCCAACTCTCAGTCCATCGCGGAGTCTGAGCCGCGCGTCCAGTGTACTGCTTGAATCGGGTGGCTGTCGTGCAGTTGCAGCAGGCGATCGAGCACGAAGCGTAGCGCCAAGTCGCGTTGTCGTCCCGTCGTCGCGAGTTCGAACCGCCAGCGACCTGCGACGGTTACCGTGTGAACTCGCAGCGTGATGTCTTCGTCGTCTACCCGTTGTCGACTGGCGACTGTCAATGAGCGCGCGATATCCTCTGCGACAGTCATCGGCGCCCATCTCTCCGCGAAGACGACTGTGGCCTGAACGTATCGTTCGTAGCGGTCGGTTTGCGGGGAAACCAACGTTTCCAAATAGCCAGGCATCGCGAAGGGCAGCTCTGCGAGTAGCGCCTTCTCGTCTCGGTACTGGACGATGCCGATCGTCGTCCAAAGTGCCGTGATGCCGAACGCCGCTGCGAGGAGCCGCAGTTCCATCGACCAAAAGGTGGTGTAGAGCGGCAACCAAACCAACAGCATTCCCGTGATGACGACCGTCGCCACGGATTGGGTCACGTTACCGCGGGTCATGAACAGCGGGACCAACAGATGCCCAGCGTTCAGCTTCCGTGGTGCGGCGGTCGGGATCTGGGCTCGCAAACGCTCGCCGCTGCCTGCACTCCGTGAACGGTCGAGTCGCTCCCGTCGGGCCCTCGAGATGACGGTTCCCGTTTCCTCGACGCCTGGTTCACCGCAGTCCTGTGGTCGAGGCTGCAATGCTTCTCCGCAACTTCGACAGACCACTCCGCTGGGTGTGCTGCCGCAAGTTGGGCACCAGTTGAGTGTTGTTGCTTCGAGTCCCATTTGATCGCTCAACCCCCCCAGTTGTGGACCAGTAGTTTGTCAGTTTGTTCAGGGTAGCCGAGCCGAGGAGGGCGGTCCAGGTGGTACGAGTCGGCCCGAGCACCCCTTGGCAGAAGCAGCGTGACCGCTAGCAGAGAACCCGGGATGCCCCCATGGGAGAAAATTCAACTACCGAGGGTTGCTAGTGGATCGTGGCGGGTAGGAGATGTCTGCCAGAAGCTCAGCGCTCCACACCTCTCGATGTGTCCGTGATCCAGTCGCTCCATGATCCTGCGTACAGCTTGAGCCCTGGTAACCCAGCGTGTTCAGCCGCCAAAACGCCGTGGCACGCGGTTACACCGCTGCCGCAGTACACAGCACACATCTCAGGGCGAGCGGTGCCAAGCGCGACCCGAAAGTGTGCCTGCAACTCTTCACGAGAGCGGAACCCGCCATCGCGCAGATTGTCGGCGAAGGGGAGTGATCGAGCTCCCGGGATGTGACCCGCAACAGGGTCGATTGGTTCGACCTCGCCCCGGAATCGTTCAGGTGCCCGCGCGTCGAATACCCGAGACTCCGCGTGCTGCAACATTTCCGCGACCTGGTCGGCATCGACCAGCATGTGGTGGCGCGCGGCACTCTCGAACTCGACAGGCGTTATCTTGACGGGCTCGGTGTGTAGCTCACCACCCATGGCCGCCCAGGCATCGAATCCACCGTCGAGCAGGGCGACAGCATCATGTCCCAACCAGCGCAGTAGCCACCAGGCACGCGCGGCGATAGCGCCCGAGTTGTCGTCGTAGACCACGACTTGTGTGTCCTTTGCGATGCCCCAACTGCCGAAGCGCTTGGCAAGCTGTTCGACGGGCGGCAGAGGATGACGACCTGTCACCCCTGCGACGTGCGGGCTCGACAGGTCCCGCTCCAGATCTGCGTATTGGGCGCCGGGGATATGGCCGCGCTCGTAGGCGCGACGCCCAGCAAACGGATCGGCCAGCGAGAAACGGCAGTCGAGCACTCGCGTTTGACGGTTCGACGACGGTTCGTCGAGCAGGGATCGCAACTGTGAAACGCTGATCAGGGTTCTAAGGTCATCGGGCATGTCGCAGATCGAGAGCGTGCCCAGTCTCGACGTGAGGGGCAAGGGGGTCCTGGACAGACGTGAATTCGGCAGAATTCGTCTGGTGGGTGGGGTGCGTCGGGTGTAATGAGGTCAACACATGCGGTTGCGAATCGTGGTTGGGGATCGGGTGAACTCGAGCGCACTGGTCAGTCTAGCGCTGGTCAGCGTCGTGCTGGCCAACGTTGCCTTCGGATCGTCCGGGTGCGGCGGTAGTTCGAGCACGGACGATACGTCGCGTAGTCAGGGCGACCGCGAACAAGTGACAGATCAGGATGCGGGCGTTGACGAGGTGAGCGCCAACCAAACCTCCGATCGGTCAGATGCAGACCAGCAGACTTCTGCAGCAGATGACGTACCCGTGCCTGCAGAAGAGATCGACGACACATGTTCTCGCTTGTGCGCCGCCTGGGAAGACTGCCCAGAAGCTGGAGGACAAGATTGTATGTCGGAATGTCGAGAATCTTCTGAGCGAGCGGTTTCCGTAGACTGCCGCCTTGAGATGCTCGCGTTGTACGATTGTGTTCTGCTCACGGGCGTTTGCCCCGCGCAGGCCACGCAGTGCACCTCCGAAACCGAGACGTTGGACGCATGCGTCGACGCTAGCGTCACGCAGGCTCGAGGTGGTGCGACCTCAGGTGCTGCCAGTGGGTCGAGCGGTGGGTCGAGCAGTGGGGCAAACGGGGGCGAGGCCGAGCCGAGCGAAGACACTGGAGCTGAGGCGGGCGGAGATCCGACACCTGACCCTTCTCACGTGCCTGACCCCGCGGAGGACTTCGGCGGACAGCAGTCTACGCCACAGGCCATCGTAGATGCTGCGGAGATCGCTCAGTGTTCGGAGTTCGATGTCGTGGAGTTCGGTTGCGGTTCCACGGGCGTTTCATTCGGCGGCCCCTTGTGTACGGTCGAGTGCCACGATGATGACGACGTCGTGTGGAGCGCGCTGTGCAGGGATGGCTTATGCCGCTGTCAGTACGACGGCATCACGTACTGCCAGTGCAGTCACGAAGGTGCAAGTGACGAGGGGTGTAATAGTTGCTGCCCAGAATTGACCGATGCGGACCTGCGTTTCGATTGAGCGCCGGTCACGACAGCCGGTCGTTACGCTGCCGTCGCGCAACTCTGGCACATCAGTCAGGACGCATCAATTCCACGCCTTGTGAGCGCGCTCGGCAGAGTTGAGATCTTCGGCGCCGCCCATTTGTTGCAAGTCAGCAAGCAAGCGGGTCAGGCGCTCGGCGGGATCTCGCTCTTCGAGAAGCGCCTGGCGTTCGGTCGGGTCTCTAACCAGGTCGGCCATCACGAACTCTGAGTTGCCCTGGCTGGGGGCTGCCGACATGGCCGTTTCTATCAAAGCGCCACTGGGCACGGGTTCTTTGGCGAGGAGCTGCTTGCCCACTCGTTGAACTTCGTCACGCAATGCAGCCAGGTTGCTGGTCGTTTCGACGTCGTGAACCTGTTCCACTTGAGCCACGCGAAATGGCTCGTGTGGACGTTCTTCGAGGAGGCGAACGCGTGCCACGCCGCGCAGCACGAGGATGTACGTGCCGTCGGTGCGTTGATGGTGGAAGATTACCTCACCCACGCCGAACACGGGCACGACTTCGGGCGTGCCGTAGTAGTTGGGCTCGAAACCGGGCTTCAGTCGCGGAACGCCGATCAGGCGCTGGTGCTCGATGGCGTCCGCGGTCAGCCGACGGTAGCGTGGCTCGAACACGTTCAGCGGCAACAGCTGGTGCGGGAAAAAAGTCACGTTGGGTAGGGGGAACAACCCGACGCGTGCCAGTCGACTTTTGGATATCGTCCCCTCCATCACTCGACTGAATAGAGCTGTGGGGCGGAGAGCGCAACCGCAGATACACTTCGTTGCGAACACGGAAGTTCGGGGGCGGGGCGACGTGACTCGCGTCGATTCCGTGCCCGAGGCGAGCACTATCTCAACGCGTCGAAGGCGTTCCGAGCTGACTGAACTCTGGCAGGGCCTCGTTGACGGATTTGGCCTTCTCGCCACCAGAAAGAACATCGCGCTGAAACGCGGGCTCAGTTTCGGTGGTGTACAGCGTCGCAGGGCTTGCCACTGTGCCCGGAAAGTCCGACCTTCCAGCGTGCGAGGCACCGAGCATCAGCTCATTAGCCGAAACATGAAACCCAATCGTGAGAACGAAGAGAAACGCAGATGAAGATCGACATTGGTATCAAACAAGAAGACCGCGCGCAGCTGGCGCAAGAGCTGTCCAAGTTGCTCGCGGACAGCTACACACTCTACCTGAAGACCCACAACTTCCACTGGAACGTGACGGGGCCGATGTTTCAAACGCTCCACACCATGTTCGAACTTCAGTACACGGAACTTGCGATGGCGGTTGACGCCATCGCGGAGCGGATCCGATCATTGGGGCATCGCGCCCCGGGCAGTTATGCCGCGTTCGCTCGCCTCTCCACGGTAAAAGACGCGGAAGAGGTGCCGAAGGCACTGGAGATGGTGAAGCAGCTCGTCGAGTCTCACGAGACGGTGGTGCGAACGGCTCGGGCCACGTTGGGCGTCGCTAGTGAAGCGGGGGATGACGCCACCGCCGACCTGGCTACCCAGCGCCTGCAGGTTCACGAAAAGACCGCCTGGATGTTGCGCAGTTTGCTCGAAGAGTGAGCAGGACGCTCCGCGCAGGAGGCCGCCGCCTTCACATCATCGGAATCAACAGCGGCATGTTGGTGTCGGGCTGTCCAACTCGGGACTGGTAGTGATACGTATGTCGACGTCCCAAAGTCGATGCTTGGTCTGCGCGGGGCGGAGGGTCGACCTTTGGGACGTGGGCGTCCTCTCGCGTTCGGTGCACGAGCACGGAGCAAGGCGCTTTCTTCATCAGCTCGCGTGTGACGGAGCCCAGTAGCAGGCCTTCCAAGGCGTTCTTGTCGCTACAGCCCACGACGATCAGATCGGCACCTTCGAGGTACGCAGTATGCCGCAGCGCGTCGGCTGGTGCTTCACCAGTTACGCGCACCGTTAGCGCGGAACTGCCGACGGGGGTGCCCGCTTGCTTGCAGGCGAGCACACGCTTGTCGACCATCTGGCTCAAACGTTCGAGTGGTGCAGCAGCCGCTTCTTGCTGGGAGTCGGCGTTTTCTTCGAGGGCTGCAACCCCTGCCCAAACGACGATTAGCTTGCTCTCTGGCCAACTCGCCGACAGCCTCAGCGCTTGGTCGAGAGCGCGAATCGAATGTTCTGCAAAGTCGAAACCGACGACGATGGTCGGCGCGGAGTGTTTGGGTTTGTTCATCGTGGTTCCCTTTCGTAGAATATATCGTGTGCCCCAAGGGCTCACGCGGCGCCTGTCGCTCCGACGCGCGTTAACGCGACGTGCATGGCAACCCGTCAGCTCTCCTGGGTAACCCGAAAGGATGCATGGCTCGTGCCAGAGCCACGGGGTGGTGAGCCGCCGTTGACGACTCAGCTAGCGAAAGGGTTGGAGGGTTCGACACCGAGGCGAAACGTGACGACTGTGGCGTAGGCGCACGCTCGATCGAGAGACTCTCAACCTCGAAGAAACGGTTACTGGACCGTACGATCGGTGTCTTCGAAGTCCATGCGGTACACGACGTCGACCGCGGCGTCGAGTTCGGGCAATGGCAGCCGTTTCAGAGTGTCGCGGATACACAGCGCCGCCGCGGGCCAGCCTGACGCTTCTATCTTGCGGTCGTCAGCGAGTTCGCCATCTGCGTGCAATGAGAAACGCAGGGTCACCACGGCGTCCGCGCGCGTCATCGGGTGCCCCGCGGCTTGCACGCACGACTCGATGTGATGCCAATCTGCGCGCAACGACTCGACCAGCCCAGCGGCGACGCGTCTGGTGCGGCTTGCAGCGGACCTGTCTTGATTTGGCGCACGAGAAAGGTCCGCGACACCGTCCCCGACGAGCGGGTCTGGGGTTGATGGCTGCGACGCCTCTGCTGATTCTTCACTCACTTGCTCCGCCACGGTGAAACTTTCGACTGTGGGTTGAGCGGGCCGCACCAAGCGCCACTCGCTGGTGCTCGAACGCGGGGGCTTCTGTTTCGCACAACCGCAAAACATCGGGAGCAACGCCATCGTCGCACAAACGAACTTGAACAAACGGGGCATCGGACAAGGCAGGAAGCGTGCACGAAGCATCAAAGCTCCTCATGATAGCACCCCATTCGGGGCTGGCTCGCCTGGATGATCAATCGTCCGTGAAACGCGCGTCGGCCCCGCACCCGCATGAGGGGACCAAGAATTCTTCGTGGTTCTGTACGTCTGGGCTCGAGCTGCGTGGGCCTGAACGTCCGCTTCGCCACCCGCGTCCAGCCCCGGCTCGTCTCCGAGCCGAAGACGAAAGCCGGCCGGCGGCCGAGCCGATGGACGAGCTTGCCGCTGTGCTCTTGACGTCTCGGCATTGGTTGTGGCGTTGGTGAGTTTGGCTCCCCTGTCTCGCTCCACGAAGTGATTTCGTGGACCATTCAGCTCGGATCCATGTCGAGGTGCTCCACTCATGCTTGAAGAGCAACAAATGATGAAGCTGTTGGTCGTCGATGACGACGAGGAAATGTGCGACCTGATTGCACAGGCTCTGCGAGCGGCGGGTATGTCGGTCTGGACGGCGACGACGGGTGCCAGGGCCTTCGAGTTGCTGGACGAGATTGCGGTAGACGTGCTGGTCACCGACCTGAACCTGCGCTCGATGAGTGGGCTAGACGTGTGTGGGCAGGCGTTGCAGCGTCACCCCGACCTACCCGTGATCGTCGTTACGGCGTTCGGTGACATGCAGGCTGCCATCGAGGCAATTCGTGCAGGTGCCTATGACTTCATCAACAAGCCGATGGAAATGGAAGCGTTGGTGCACGCCGTGCGACGAGCAGGGCAACACTACCAGCTGAGCGCAGAGGTCAAGCGGCTACGCGGCGCGAGCCAAACCTTGAAGAACACGGGGCAGCTCGTTGGCGAGAGCGCTCCCATGCGACGGGTGTACGACCTGATCGCGCGGGTCGCGAACAGCGATGCGTCCGTGCTGCTCACGGGAGAGAGCGGCACGGGCAAAGAGCTCGTGGCAAGGGCACTGCATTCGGAAAGTGAACGCGCGGGCAAAGCTTTCATTCCGATCAACTGTGCGGCAGTGCCCGCGCAACTACTCGAAAGCGAACTGTTCGGGCATGTACGGGGTGCGTTCACGGATGCCCGTCAAGATCGTAAGGGGTTATTCGAGCAGTCGGCGGGAGGCACCGTGTTGCTCGACGAGGTTGGCGAGATCCCACTCGAAATGCAGGCGAAACTGTTACGCGTGCTGCAGGAGCACGCCGTGCGCCCTGTCGGCGGCAGTCGCGAGATTCCGTTCGACGCGCGGATCATCGCCGCCACCAACCGTGACCTGGAAGCGGAGGCCGAAGAGGGCAAGTTTCGTGAGGATCTCTACTACCGACTGAACGTCGTGCAGATTCATGTTCCGCCGTTGCGCGCACGAGGCAACGACGTGCTGTTGTTGGCGCAGTACTTTCTGGAACGAAGCGCGAAACGTTCTGGCAAGGGGGTTACTGGAATTTCCAGCGACGCGGCGAAAAAGCTGCTCGAGTACGATTGGCCCGGCAACGTTCGGCAGCTGGAGAACTGGATGGAGCGAGCGGTGACGCTCACACGTTTCGATCAGATCACTGTGGACGACCTCCCAGAAAAGGTACGGGAAGGGCGCGCCGCGAGAGCCGACTCTGGAGAAGTGGATCCCGAACACCTGCTCACGTTGGCTGAACACGAACAGCGCTACGTCGAACGCGTTCTGGATGCGACGGGTGGCAACAAGACGCAAGCCGCCAAGGTCTTGGGGCTCGACCGCCGTACGCTCTACCGCAAGCTCGAACGCTACGGTGCGCCCACGGAGTGACGGTCAGCGCGAAATCCCATGGCGACGGGGAACGTTTACTACCGCTGGCTGAGAGCGCTACATTGGTTCGCACAACGCCTCCTGACCGTTCGATTCGTGATGGTTTCGGTGATGGTGATGTGGGGGTTCGAGCCCACAGCTTCCGCGGACCAACGTCGGGTCACATCGAACTACCGCCTGGATTGGAAAGTGCCAGCAAGCCCTGGGTGTCCTGGACCAGGAGAGTTTGCTGCAAACGTCCAACAGGGGTTGGGGCGGTCCGTATTTCACCCTGATGCGCCTGCCAGGGTCCTCGTCGAACTGCAGCAGACGTCTGACGGCTGGGTCCTGGTCTTGCGGGTGATCGACGACACGGGGGCTCCGGCGGCCGAGCGAACCCTGAACTCGCCCAGTGGCGAATGCAGTGCGGTGCTCGACGGCGCGGCGTTGGCGCTCGTCTTGATGCTCGATGGTGGGACATCGGCCCCGCCGTCGCCTCAGCCAGTGCCTGAGGGCTCGACGCTCGTGCAAGGGGCGGAGGTCGTACAGGGCCGTTCTCCTGATGGGACTACCGCTCAGGACGAAAGCGAGCAGGAAGGCGCGGCGTTGCCGCCACCGCCACCGCCACCGCCACCGCCACCGCCAGACGCCCTCGCTGCGGCGAACGACTCAGTCGCCGAGGCCACGCCCAAATCTGTCGCAGAACTCCCCAAAGAAACCGCCGACCCGTCCGTCGAGGACGATTCGTCTGGTGAGAACGATGTCCCGAGCGAGAACGACGCACTCACGAAGCGTTCACCTGATAGCGCACTGTCGTCAGGGCTGCCTTCTCGTGCGAAGCAGAGCGCGTTTGAAGTGAACGCGGGAGTGTTGGGCCAGTGGGGGGTGCTTCCAGAGTTTGTCCTCGGTGTGGAACTCGGAGGGGTGCTTTCGTTCCAGAGCGGTTGGGGGGTGGGACTCGGGTTCGGGTTGAGCCAAGTCTCCACGAGTGCGAAGGACGTCGAGGGAGTGCCCGTGGAACTCGACATGTGGCTGTGGCGTGTTCACGCGCGGGTCCTGCGGCGAGTTTACTGGAACCAGGACTACGAACACCGCCTTGCCGCCAGTGTGCACGCGGGCCAGGTCCGTACGTCTGTGAGTGGTGCCAACGACGGACCGGACGGGGGAGGGGTGCGATATCTCGCCTTCGGCGCGCGCAGCGAGAGTCATTTCCCGCTTGGTGACCGCTTGGACCTGCTACTCGCTGTCGAAGCGGTCGTTCCCGTACTAGAGAATGAATTTCGCGAGGTTGGCGGGGACACGCTAGCCCGTTTGTCGCCGGTCGGTGGGCTCGTCAGCTTGGGTTTGAGCACTGCGTGGTGAAGGATCTGGCGCTCACGAACTACCCACAGCTGGGCAGCCCCATGCTTCACATCACCCCATCACAGACTTGGCGCGTCGATCAGGTCAACCCGCGCTCAGCGGGCTTGGGTGAGTTGAAGCTGCCGGACACGCCGACGCTGTACGGTGAGTACGCGGCGTTCGTTTGGCGGTCACTGGTGCGCCTGGGTGTTCCCGAGTGTGATCGTGAGGATCTACTCCAGGAAGTGTTCGTCGTGGTTCACCGCAGCCGCGATGCCTACCGAGGCACGGGTAAGGTAACGACTTGGCTCTACGGCATTTCGCTCCGAGTGGCTGGTACCTACCGTCGCCGACGGCGCGTTCGCAACGAAGTGCCTGCCGAACCCGCGAACGACCCCGTAGAACACCGCACACCCGAGCGAGACATGGATTCCAAACAACGTGCAGCGCTGTTGCGACGCATTTTGGACCGCCTCAGCCCCAAGCAACGCACGGTGTTCGTGATGTTCGAACTGGAAGCCTTGGGGTGCGAACAGATCGCAGACGAGCTGGGGATCCCCGTCGGAACCGTCTACTCACGACTTCATGCCGCGAGAGAACGTTTCGCGAGCGCCTGGCGTGAAGAAGAAAGGAGCGAGTCATGAACGAACCTCGCCGTTGGTTGGACGATGCAGAAACATCGCCCGCGCTGAAACGACTGCTCGATGTAGAGCTCGAGTCGCGCCAGTTGCCAGCTGCCGTTCGGCAGCGCGTTGGGATGAGTTTGGTGGGAGTGGTTGGGGCTTCGGCTGTTGGCTTGGGCGTTCCCAAAGCGGCAGCTGCCGTGATTGGAGCGCCAGGCAGCGCGGGCGCAGCAGGTTCCGCGATCACGTCTGTCGGCAGTGCTGCAGGAGTCGGCAGTGCTGCAGGAGTCGGCAGTGCTGCAGGAG
>CBFGUG010000138.1:0-16767 GCA_965651905.1 uncultured bacterium
CAGTCATCGCGTCATCGGCAGTCATCGCGTCATCGGCAGTCATCGCGTCATCGGCTGGGCCTGGCGTGGGATCGTCGCTCGTGGCTACCTCGTCGGACATGGCGTCGTCGGCGGCTCCCGACGAGTCGTCGGTCGCTTGGCCTTCGTCATCTTGGGTGGTCTGCATCGAGCCGTCGTCCGAGGCGGGATCCTCACTAGACGTATCGTCGTCACCGTCGTCGAGTGATCCAGAGCCCGCACTTTGATCGTCGCTGACGTCAGCATCGTCGTCGCTCGCGTTTACGGTGTCGTCTTCGTTGCCCGACGTGTCGTCCGAGTTGGAGGCATCGTCGCCACTCGTGCTGTTGTCGGTTACGCCGTCGTCACTCGCGCTATCGTCACTGGTGCTCGCGCTGTCCGACGACGTATCGCCGTCTTCACTATCTCCGCATGCGGCCAACGCGATGAGCGTTGCTGCGGCCAGAGTGTGAACTGCAATTCCCCGAACTTCGAATCGATGCATGATCTCAGCTCTCCCTGAACTTGGTTTCGGAGTATAGCGCACCACGAGGGGCGGCAGATGTCGCGGAAGGCGTGGCGCAGGTAGTTCCAGACTTTCGAACCCGCGTGCACAGCGACGCTCCGTCTTCAGCGTAAGCCTTCTAGCTGCCTGCAAGCGAGACATGCCGCTGTTCTAAAAACGGAGAAAATCTGCCTGCTCACTCGGCGCAGCTGTCGAAGCCGAACAACGAGAGCATCAGCGACGAACCCGGCGACTGACGCTCGACCTGAAAAATCGCCAACTCGTAGCGCTCTCCGTCGACCAGGCTCAGGTCGCTTGCAGCCTGCGCCGTGAGGGTGAATGAGCCAGAGGTGGGCACGTGCCTACCCCCCAGATCGATCACCAGCTGCTCGTTGATGAACACCCAAATGTCATCATCGCCCGTGATGGTGACCGTCGCCTCGACGTCCGTCGAGTATTCGAAGTCGTGACGGATCTCGGTCGTGAAGTGGAAATTGTGCAGCGCCGCGCCCGGCAAGATCAGTTCTTCGTCGGGCCAGCCATCGTAGCCGTAGACTTCCGCGGGAATGGCGGCCGCCAACGGCACACTTCCGAGCACGCCCGCTTCTGCATCGATCGGAAAGAACAGTGGTGTGCCGTCGATGAGTTGCTCAGGGCTGACGCAGCTGTAGCCAGCCAGCGGCGCGTCGGGACACGGATAGAAGCAGACGTCATTCGTCGCGATCGTGCACGCGTCGCACTGCGCGTCATCGAAGTCGCAGAAGGTTGCCTCGCCTGACTCGGGAAGTCGCGACCAGCGATCGCCGTTCGGCCCCCAACGATTCACGAAGCCCCCTGCGCCGTCGGCATACAGCACCAGTTCTTTGACGAACGTGGCGTCGCGCTCGGCAAACCACGGTTCAATCGTGGAAGTGCCAGCGCCGCAGTCCGTATCCTCCACGGCGAGCACGGGTTTACCTTGCGCTGACAGGCGAGTTTCGACCATGCCTGGGACGCCGTCGTCGCCACATTCGAAGAAGAGCTCGAACCCGGGTTCGTCAGCCAAGAAATCTCGAACGACCATCTCGAGGCGCAGCGAGTCACCGCCGCTCATGCAGTCGTTGTCTTCAGTGGTGTCGTTCGGGTTGCTGTCATCGCTGACGCTGTCGTCGTCGGACGTGAGGTCGTCTGCCGCGTCTTCATCCGTGGCGTCCTCCCCGTCGCTGGTGTCGTCGTCTCTGTCTATTTCGTCAGCTGCTGTCGTGTCGTTCGACGAATCGTCCGAGCTAGAGTCGTCCGCCTCATCGTCGCCAACGTCGTCGTTGCTCGCGTCGTCGTTGCTCGCGTCGTCACTGTCCACTGCGTCATCTGGCTCGTCGTCGGCTTCGGACGCATCGCGGTCTTCGGTTGCATCGTCGGAATCATCGGGTCTCGGACCAACACACAAGTTCGAGACGCACTCCAGCTCTTCATCGCAACTGCCGTCGGGACGACAGTCGCAGCGTTCCGTGCCTAGCGCACACTCGGCGTCCGCTCTCGTCTCGGTTTTCTTCGAGCCATCGCAGCCTATGGAGCTGATGGCGATGATGCTCCCCAAGAAAAGCTCTGTCAGTCGTGGCAACTTCCAGCGCGGGCCCTCGCTACCAAGCGCGCGCACACCGACTTGGCGCACGGTCAGGCTGCCGAGAACACCCTCCTCGTCAGTCGTTTTCAACGGTAACCTCGTCAGGTGAAACACATCGCGCATCCGCAGACTCTATTCGAGTTTCGCCGCGGGGGCACCCTTTCAAACGAACAGTCTGACCAATGATGCAAGCACAGCCGTGCCGATCGCGTAGACCACTGCCCCCATCAACGCCAGCACCTCAGGGCCCGGTTTCGGAGTGGTCACGAAGCGAGATACCAGCTTCCACCCGAGGGGGATCCACGCGAACGCCCCTGTCAGGAAAGCTCCGACAAACCAGGGCATCGCGTGGCCCAGCGAGTCGCTCACCACGAGCATTCCGGCGACGTAAAGCGGTGTGGAGACGAGCAAGCCAATGCGCACGAATGGCATTCGCAGCAGCTTGCGAAGCGGGGGATCAGGAACCTCCCGCTTGGGGCGCTTGTGGGCAGTGCGCATGCGAACGCGTCGAGAAGAGCTGCGAGTCATAGGCAAACAGTGACGATGAGTGGAGCCCCTCGGCTCCGAAGGTTCGCGACTATACTCACCACACCCACGGACCGCCACACTCTCAGAGTCGTCGATCGGCATCGATTGCCCCTGGATCGAAAGGGTCAACTCACTATGATTCGCGAGTGAATTCCAACTGCACCCAGTGCGGGGCAGCGGTACCGCTGACGTTGGCGGGTCCCGAACCCACCTGCCGTCAGTGTGGCGCGACCGAGCCGCTGAGTGCCGAGGCTGCCAAGCGACTACACGAAGTGCGCGCGCGACTCGCCCGACGCGAGCAGCGCGCTGGCAGTTTGAACGAACGTTTGCTGAGCGAAGCCGAACTCGCTTCGTTCGGAGGCATTTCGCTTTGGATCTGTTGGTTGTTTTTTGGTGGCCTCGCGTATGTGACCGTGGTCACTTCGGTGGACATTCCCGTGCTCAAGCTGGCGTTGCGTCCGCCAGACGAACTCGAGCTGTTCGGCGAGTGGTGGGTGCTGTACTGCCTCGTCGTCGGTTTGCCACTCTCACTCGGTTTGCACTCACTGAGTATGGTGTGGTTGCGTCGCTTGCGTGCGCGGGGGCTACCCTTGCCGCCCGCGTACCCAGGTGCTCAGCCACGCTGCCGTTGTTGTGGTGCTGAGTTACCTCCAGGAACGAGTTTGCGCCGCTGCACCTACTGTCGCGCCGACAACTTGGTGTTGGGTGAGCACTACCAGCGGAGTGAACTAGCGCTCGATCGATCGATGGAGCAGCTGGTTCGCGACTTCAATCGTTCCCTCGACGGCCGCATCAAGTGGGCCGACCGCGTCGGAACGCTCGGAGCGCTCGCGCCGCTTGCGCTGCTGCTGGTCGTGCCCGTGCTCGGCATGTTGTCACGAGTGACGCGGCCCGAGTGGTGGCCGTACGCTGCAGTTGCTTGGGGGTTTGCCGCGCTCATGCTCGGACTAGCGCGGCTCACGAGGCTGCCTGACGGGAAAACTCTGTGACGATTGCGTGACTTCGGTGGCAGAACGGTAACGCGCGGATTACAGATTTCAGTCGCGCTACGCATGCCACCGTCCGCCTGCGGACCGCCTCGCGACGCCATCGTCATCATGTTTTCGTTCACCCGCAGCCCCGCCCCAATCCGAGAAGAACCAACCCAGCGATCCGCGCAAACGAGGCGCCTCACGACAAAAACGCTGCTCACACTGGCCAGCCTCGGGGTGTTGGGAGCGTGGTGGGGTTCGGACGCCGCGCTTCGTCACTCCGCGCGGCTAGATCCACTGGTCGCCTACGGCCTGAACCTGGCGTACGGCGCAGAAGAAGGTGAAGTTCAATCGGGTCCCCTCGCTAATACGGTCGACCTCGAGCTCAATCGCATGGCGCCCAGCTTCGAGGTCTCGCCCCAGTTTCTCTCGGTGGCGATCGACATCTCGCAAGTCGCGGGCGGACGCTGGTGGTCACCCGAAGGCCGAGTGGAGGTCGGCAGGGGCTCCAAGCAAGTGGAGCCCTTCGATTTCACGCGGCCACAACTGCGCCATCTGGCCAAGGCACTCGCCCCCGCGTACCTGCGTGTGGGCGGCACCGAGTCCGATCACGTCTATTATTCCGTCGAGTCCGCCCAGGTGCAGGCACCGCCCGAAGGTTACGAACTCAGCCTCGGCCGAGAGCGCTGGAATGCACTCGCCGACTTCAGCAAAGACGCAGGTTTCGACCTGATTTTCACGGTAAACGCAGGCCCAGGCCCGCGCGGGAGCGATCAAGAGTGGCGCCCGAATAACGCCGAAACGCTGGTGCGGTACGCGCGTGAGCGTGGCGACGAGGTAGCAGTGTGGGAGCTCGGCAACGAGGTCAACGGCTACTGGTTCATCCACGGCATGAAGCACCAGCCCGACGGGGCACAATACGCGCGCGATCTGACGGCGTTCAACACCATGGTCAAGCGTCACTACCCCGAGTCGAAGGTGGCGGGCCCGGGCAGTGTCTTCTTCCCCGTCGTCGGGCCGCCGATGGACTGGAAGTTCGGGGTGCTCGAGGAGTTCTTGCGCGATGGTGGGGCGGCCGCTGACGTCATCACCTGGCACTACTACCCGCAGCAATCACGCCGCTGTCCGATCGCTACGCGCCGTGCGTCGACGGAACGTTTGCTGGAGCCCGCGCATCTCGACGAGGTGCGTCGTTGGTCCGCGCACGTGCGACAGCTGCGCGATCGTCATGCGCCCAACGCCGAAGTGTGGTTGGGCGAGACTGGACACGCCCAATGTGGCGGCGAGCCCGAGCTTTCCGATCGTTACGTGGCGGGCCTGTGGTGGCTCGACCAACTGGGAAGTCAAGCCAAAGACGGGCAAAACGTCGTGGTTCGTCAGACGTTGGTCGGCGCCGACTACGGCATGCTCAATCGCGAGACGCTCGAACCCAACCCGGATTATTTCAACTCGCTGTTGTGGAAGCAGCTGATGGGGAGCCGCGTGCTCGATCTGAAGGTGCGCGGCAACAACCCGCATCTGCGCGCCTACGCCCATTGTCGAAAAGACTCCGCTGACGGAGCGAGCCTGCTCTTGATCAATACCCACCAGAGCCAGTCGGTCAGCGTGGGGCTGCCCGAGCACGCGGCGGCCGTCGTCGAATACGCCCTGTCCGCCGCGACGCTGACGAGTCGCGAGCTGTTGCTGAACGGCGAGCCCCTGCGGCTGCAAGCTGGCGCGCTCCCCACCTTGCAGGGCCAGAGCCGAACGCTCGCCGACGGTCGACTCGACTTGCCGCCACTGCGGTACAGCTTCGTGGAGATCGAAGATCTGAACGTGCCCGCATGTGCCAACGGCGCGTGACGCAGTAGGCGCGCGTCCCACGGACACCTTCCTGCATCGATGCTCACCGAGCAGACGCGGACTTGCTGCTGGTAGTGAAATTACGTGGCTGACAAAGGTCGTGCGGGCGTGACATCCACTATTCGGCAACTTGCCACGTGACCGTCGCGGAGCCGACCAAGCGACGCGGCGCCGAAGTTGCGCGCCAGCGGTGGATTACAGCCGAATTACGCTCTACTCGTTCAGTGGGTCTGGTCTGGGTGCACACTCGCGATATGTTCACACGCAGCCCGTTTTCAACGACCAAAAGTCAGCAAGTGTCGTTTCTGTAACTGCCACGAGAAACGACAGAAACGATGTTGCCTCAATTCGCAACATCAGCGCTCTTTGATAGACTCACTGGGCGGGGTGAATTTGCAATCGGATGGTGAAACGATATACAGCAGCCCCAACGAGTCATGGGCGAGTTCACCCCTCGAAGCAACACAGCGACTGAGCAGCGGCGATGTGTTTCCGTTGAAGACTCCCACCCGCGCAGCTGGGGCCTGCTGGGACTGGTCGCGCTGCTATCTCCTGCGCTGTCGGGTTGCGCTCCTGCCAGTGCTGCGGCGATCCCGACGCCAAAAGCCGCTGTCGCGCTTCTGTCACCGACCCCGCTGGAGCTCAACGCGAGACAAGGGCGACTGCGCTTGCTCACGTACAACGTCGCTGGTTTACCCGCGATCGTCTCAGCGTCGGATCCCGACGAAAACACCAGCAAAGTCAGTCCTTTGCTGAACGGCTACGACATCGTGCTAGCGCAAGAAGACTTCTCCTACCACGACGACTTGGTCGAACACGCACAGCACGGCTACCAAGTCGAGCCCCGCTCGGCGAGCTTTGCGCTAGTCGGAGACGGGTTGAGCACGCTCTCCGTGTACCCGCTGGGCGACGTCGTTCGCGAAGAGTGGCAACATTGCTACGGCTACCTGGGTGCATACAGCGACTGCCTCGGCGAAAAAGGCTTCTCGGTCGTGCGCGTGCACTTGAGCGAAAGCGCGAGCGTGGACGTCTACAACGTACACGCGGACGCGGGCGACGCCGAGGGCGACATCGAAGCGCGTCGACTCGAGTTCGAACAACTGACACAGTTCATCCAGCGCCATTCCCGAGGTAACGCTGTCATCGTCGGCGGGGACACGAACCTCGATCCCGCGAAAAACCTCGGCGATCGACGCACACTCAGCGCATTTCTGCGCGCTACGGGCTTGAACGACTCCTGCGAGACACTGCGCTGCCCCCACGTCGAGATCGACCGCGTGCTGCTGCGGGGCACCGCTTCCCTCGAGCTCGACGCCGCAGCGTGGGAAAAAGACGAACGTTTCGTCGACGACGAAGGCGTCGCGCTCTCCGACCACCCCGCGATCGGCGTCGAGATCCACTGGTCGTCCGCCGAAGAAACGGGCACACGCGTCGTCAGTCGCGAGCCGTGAGCCGACGTTGCCGCGCGACCTTCACGGCGCAGGTAGCTCAACGGCTAGTTGGGTGCGATCGAGACCTGAGCAACCTGCGACGACTCTTACACGCGTAGGACCACGTCGTTCGAGCGTGCTCGCATTCGCGAAGCGAGGGCGAGCTGACTGTCGTACAGTCGACGAGCACCGCGGCACGTTCATCACGTGCGCAACGCGAGTGTCCCGAGGGGCGGGAGCCGTCGACCGTCTGCAGTGGCTGGGCCCAACCCAAACCAAATACTGTCGTCTCAGAAGCCTGGCTAAACACTGTTCCCGACCCCAGGCGTTCGCTCAGTCCCGTCACAACCCAGCACCCTCACCAGCACGAAGCGCGTGACTGAACAGCATGTGAACGCACCGCGTTCGTGCAAAACATGAATGCGTGAGCAGCGGAGTGCGCAGTTCTTGTCGGCAAGCTGCCGAACGAAAACGTTCCGTATGGGGTTCGACGCGCCGAGGTCACGCGACTCTTGCACGGGGCGCAGTGCGTGCGATATTCGCAAGTCGAAGCCCGTCAGTGGCGAGTTGCGGCGACGCGAACCGCGCTGTTCGTTCGTCGCCGTCAGTAAGTAGCATGAAGTGGAAGCCGCGAAGCAAGAAACGTAAACCTGGGCGAGCTAGCGTCGCGGAGCCGCGTGCCGAGCGCCAGCCGCTGGTTCGGCGGGATGCGGACGGCCAAGTGCGGTTGGTGCTCGCGCCGTCGAGCCCGGGCGCGCGTGAGACGTGGCGGCTGGATGGATCGCTCTTCGAACAGCCGTGGCAAGATACGCTCGCCGAGTCTGCGGCCAACATCACCGTGCGCACGTTTTCGAAAGTCCCGACGCTCGGCGGGGCTATCGACACGACCGGGCAAGCACTAGCGGCGTTTGCGAGCATGTGTGACGGCTGGCTGTCGGGTGATGCATCGCAAGCGGTGGCTTGCCAATCGGGGTGTTCGCATTGTTGCCATCAGCCCGTGAGCGTCACGCCCGTCGAGGCGTTCACCATCGTCGACCACTTGCGCAAGACGCGTACACCCGAGCAGCTTGGCGAACTGACGCAACGACTAAGTGCGCGTCGTGAACAGACACAGGGACTGAGCCGCACGGAGCAATACTCGCCCGAGTTTCCGTGTGTGTTCTTGGAGGACGGCAAGTGTTCGATCTACGAGGTGCGGCCACTAGTGTGTCGCGGCATGAATTCGCTGGATGCCGAAGCCTGCCGAGAGCGCATGTACGATGCCGCCGCGCGTGAACGATTTCTGCGAGAGGGTGGGGGTCTGTGTTATCTCGAACCGATTGAAGGCGCCCACGCGATGACCGCGGGTCTGCAGCTGGGGCTGACCGACGTGTACGGTCTGGACATGCGGGTGACTGCGCTGAGCGATGCGGTACGCCTAGTGCTTTCTGATCCGACGCTGCCAGGGCGGTGGATTCGCGGCGAGCGTCTGCCGTACGAAAGCGTCTAGCGCGCTGTCGACCTCACGACGGGCCCGAGGCGGCGCAGACGTGGTTTGAGTGGCTTGCGCAATTATTTAGCGAATACCACAGTTTACCCGTGCGTGCGTAATGCTGAGGGGGCGCCAGGACTGCGTTGGGCTCGGGCGCGGTCGCGTTGCAGTTTGCGGGCGCGCGCACTAGGTTGCGCGCCATGTCTGAGATGCCCAAGGCGTACGAGCCTGCACTGGTCGAGAAGCGCTGGTATCAGTTCTGGGTCGACAATGGCGTGTTCGAGGCGAGTGACGCCGCGGACGATACGCGTGAGCCCTACGTCATTTCGATGCCGCCACCCAACGTGACGGGTTCACTGCACATGGGTCACGCGCTGATGGGCACGTTGGAAGACGTGATGATCCGTCACAAGCGCATGCAAGGGCGCAACGCACTTTGGCAGCCGGGTATGGATCATGCGGGCATCGCGACGCAAACAGTTGTCGAACGGCAACTGGCACGCGAGGGCACGGACCGCCACCAGCTGGGGCGCGACGAGTTTCAGAAGCGCATCTGGAAGTGGAAAGAGCAGAGCGGCGGCCGCATCCTCGAGCAAATGGAGGTGCTCGGTTGCTCCGCGGACTGGAAGCGTCTCAAGTTCACGATGGATGCCGACTTGTCCGTCGCCGTGCGTGAAGCATTCGTACGTTTGTTCGAAGAGGGACTGATCTATCGCGACACGCGGCTGATCAACTGGGACTGGCACAGCCAAACGGCGCTCAGCGATCTGGAGGTCGAGAGCGAAGAGGCCCAGGGAGAACTGTACGAGTTCGCCTACGAGGTGAGCGGCGCTGCGGGCGCTGGCGCTGCGGAGCTGGTCGTCGCGACCACACGCCCCGAGACCATGCTGGGCGACACGGCAGTGGCCGTTCACCCCGACGATCCACGTTACAAGCACCTGCACGGCAAGACGCTGAAACACCCATTCGTCGATCGCGAGATCCCGATCATCACCGACGACATCTTGGTCGACATGGAGTTCGGCACGGGCGCCGTGAAAGTGACGCCCGCCCACGACTTCAACGACTTCGCGACGGGCAAACGACACCAGCTCGAAGAGATCAACATCCTCACCCTCGACGGCCGCATCAACGAACTAGGTGGCGAGTTTGCGGGCCTGACTGTCAAAGAGGCGCGCAAGGCCGTCAAGAAAGCCCTCGCAGAAAGGGGCCTCGAGCGCGGTAGCAAGCAGCACAAGCTGCAGTTGCCCAAGTCACAGCGCAGCGGCGTCGTGGTCGAGCCGATGATCTCGACGCAGTGGTTCCTCAATACCAAGCCCCTCGCCGACAAGGCGCTGGCTGCAGTGGCCAACGGCGAAACCGTGATCCTACCCGCCGAGTGGCGCAAGACCTACGACCACTGGCTGACGAACATTCAAGACTGGTGCATCTCGCGGCAGCTGTGGTGGGGGCACCGCATCCCCGCTTGGCACTGCGCCGAGTGTGAACACGTCACGGTGGGTCGCACGGATCCGACGAAGTGCGGCAAGTGCGGGTCGAGCGAAATCGAACAAGACCCCGACGTGCTCGATACCTGGTTTTCGAGCGGTCTATGGCCGTTTTCGACGTTGGGCTGGCCGGAGAAGACGCCCGCGCTCGAACGTTTCTACCCGTCCCACGACATGGAGACGGGTTACGACATCCTGTTCTTCTGGGTGGCGCGCATGATGATGATGGGCATTCACTTCATGGGTGAGCCGCCGTTCAAGCGTGTGCTGCTCCACGGCTTGGTCGTCGACGAGACTGGCGACAAGATGAGTAAGGTCAAGGGCAACACCATCGACCCGCTCGACTTGATTCACGGCAGCGACTTTCAGACTGTGGTGGGCAAAGCGTTACCTGGCGCGGAGTTCGACGAGGCCTTCAAGAAGTTCAAGAAGGCGTATCCTTCGGTCGCGCAGTTCGGCGAGGGTTTCCCCGAATATGGTACGGATTCGCTGCGCTTCACGCTGTGCAGTTATTCGCCGCAAGCCAAACGCATCGCGCTGTCGCCCAAGCGCATCGAGGGTTACCGCAACTTCTGCAACAAGGTTTACAACGCCGTTCGCTTTTCGATGATGTACATCGAGGGGCTTTCGCTGAGCGGCGAAGTGCCGCAGCCGCGATTGCTCGTCAATCGTTGGATCCTCTCGCGCCTCGGCACAGCCGTCGAAGAGAGCACCGCGGGCATCGACGAGTTCCGCGTGGATGAAGGCTCGAGCGCGCTGTATCACTTTTTCTGGAACGAGCTGTGCGATTGGTTTTTGGAGCTGACGAAACCCATCTTCAACGGTGAAGACGAGGCCGCAAAAGCAGAAACTCGCGAGACCCTCGCGTACAGCATCGAAGCGTCGCTGCGCGCTTTGCATCCATACATTCCCTTCGTGACGGAGGAGCTTTGGCAACGCGTGCCCAAGCCCGCGAACTCGCCGATCTCGGTCGCGCTGGCGAAATACCCGACGAAGGCCGACGGCCGTAACGATTCCGAAGCTGAACGGCAATTGGAATTCGTGCAAAAGGCTATCACTGCCGCGCGCACCATTCGCAGCGAATACGCGATTCACCCAGGCGCGCAGCTGCCGTTGATCTTGCGCTCGGGCAGCGCCGCGTCGCGCGAGCTACTGCAAAGTCAGCTCGGCGCTATCACCACGTTGGTCAAGACTGAAGGCGCGCCAACCATCGAAGCGACGGGATCCGAGCGCCCCAAGGGGTACGTACTTTCCGTCGCGGGTGACGTGGAGGTGTTGCTCGGCCTCAAGGGGCACGTGGAGCCCGCCAAAGAGAAGAGCCGCATCGAACGCGCGCTCGCGAAGATCGCCAAGGATGCTGCAGGCCTCGAAAAACGCCTCAACAACCCGAAGTTTGCCGAAAACGCGCCGCCAGAGGTGGTCACGGAAGCCAGCGATCAACTGAAGGCTCTGGCCGAGCAGAAGGAGCGCCTGGAAGCCGCGCTCACCCTCGTCGACGAGTTCTGAACGCACGCCCCGTTACTCAAGCCGCGACCAATTGACACGATCGCGCGCGCGAATTCGGCGAATCTCCACTGTTCGCCCAGTCAGTCACGAACGTGCCCCGATACCGTGGTATCCCTCAGCTCCATGACTGCAATGAACGAGGGACAAAAGGCGCTGCTGCAAGAGTTGATTTACGCGCGGGGCCCTGTGGGACTGGAAGACGAAGTAGCCGTGATCTGCCTGCGCGAGCTCGAAAAGATCGCGGATGAAGCTTGGATCGATCACATCGGCAACGCGGTTGGGGTGATTCGCGCGACCAACGTGCCGCGTGAGGAGGCAGCGTCGCGTGCGGTGCGAGTGATGGCGCACATGGACGAAATCGCGCTGATAGTGAAGCGCATTCATGCGGATGGACGGCTTCGTGTGATCAAGTTGGGCGGCCTCTTGCCGATCAGTTTCGGTCAAGTTCCCGTCGACATCATGGGCGACTTTGGGCCCGTGCCCGGTATTCTCTCGATTGGACCGCTGCACGTGACCAAAGAGACTGCCGACTACAGCGATACCAACCGTGAAGTGCTGCAGTGGGAGGACGTGTTCGTGGCTACGCGGCTGAGCCGACAGCAGTTGTTCGAACGCGGTGTTCACGCAGGTTCGCGTGTAGTGGTCGGCGCGTACATGCGGCGACTGTTCGAGTTCGAAGACTGCATCGCCGGGCACTTCATGGACGATCGCGCGCTGATCGTGGTTGGCTTGGAGGCGTTCAAGACGGTCGCGGAGAAACGTGACCAGCTGAAACGCGACGTGTATCTGGTCTGCACCGTGGAAGAGGAGGTCACCTGCGCGGGAGCCCAACACGCGGCGCGAACGCTCCCAGGTGACGAGGTGATCGCTCTGGAAGTCGGGCCTGTCGCGGCGGAGTATGACACCGAGCTGTGCGAGCGCCCCATCGTGCTTTACGGCGACATGCGCGGCTTCTACTCACCTGAAGTCGCCGAAGGATTGCGTCACGCCGTGGTCGCAACGGGGCTCGAGCCCCAACTAGCGCTGTTCGAAAACTTCGCGACGGACGCGAGCTCGGTGATCGCTGATGGCAACACGGCGCGTGCAGGGGCGATGTGTATCCCGACGCAGAACACCCACGGCTTCGAGATCATTCACAAGCATTCGATCCCCATCGCGGCCGAGGCGCTCGGTCGCTATCTCACCAGCTGAACGGCTGCCTGACAAGACGGTATAGTCCGCCTCGCGACGGGCGCTCGACCCCCCGAGATTTGCGCCCCCTGACACCATCGTCGAGAGTGAGTGCGAGGGGGAAGTGTAGATCGCGGCAGCCCACAGTGGGTCGAGCGCCACGTCACACCTTTTCGCTTCCGTGTTGAAGAAAGTGATTTTCATTTGCAGAAAAGCGGCTAGCATTCGTCCCATGAGCTTGCGACTCGTCATTTCCAAGTCGCCGGGGGAGCTGGTTCCGCAGCGACCGTCGGTGACTCATTCTGCCGCCGTTTGGCCGCGTTCACCCGCGGAGCCCGATGGCTCCGCTCGCTCGCGTCAGAGGATCTTCGCGTGTGTTGGTGCATTGCCCGTGCTCGGCATGTTGGGGTTCCTAGCCTCACCTTTCGTGTTCGGCTGGGGCACTCCCGGTTACGCCATCGCCGCTACCATCTCCGCAACCTTGGTCGTGGGTGCCAGTCAACTCGCCGCGAAATTGCGGCCCTGAGGGGCGGGAGCAGAGCATGGCGACGCGTGACCCCTGCGGCATCGAACCAGATACGCTGACCTTCGCACTGGGTAGCTTGGCAGACACTCTGTTGCACAAGCTGTTCCGCTGCCCCGAAGTGTGCGGCTGTTACGCGACGTGGTTGGAACGTGTTGCTAGCGGCAGCGTCGCGGATCGAGAACACATCTGTTTGGTGCAGACGCGCGCCGAAGGGGGGGAGCTGACGCTTTGTGGCCGTCCGAAACCGTGGGAGTTCATCCTGCAGGTGATGCACTCCGGGTTCACCACTGAGCTGGTCTTCGGCTTTCAGCCGCGTACGGGAGACATGGACGCGGTGTGGGTCGTCGATTTTTCAGGAGATCAGATGCTGGCCGCGCGCTGGGCCATGGAACTCAAGCGCCGCGCGTGGCCACGGCCGAGCCTCGGCGTCGAGCCTGACGCGTGGCCACACGACGCAAACGCTGCACCGCTCACGGAGGCGATTCACTGAACGACGCAACCGAGGGTCGGACGAATATGACTGTGAAGATGACCCAAGACATCCATGGCTGAACGACGTTTTCAGGCTCACCGTGGGACGAGTGAATCAGCTCTCGCCCCATCTCGAACAGGTGGTGCTCCAGGGCTCAGACCTCGCCGCCTTTCCTGACGGCCACGAGGGCGGTTACGTCAAACTACTGTTGCCTCGCGACAGTCAACCCGGCGAACTGGCGGAGCCGAGCAACGCGCTCAAACGCAGCTTCACCGTCGTGTTTGTTTTGACGAACGCGGTGGTCGCTTCTCGCCGTAGCAACGAGAAAGTGAATTCCATTTGCAGGAAGGATTCGCTAGGAGTCCCGCACCAACGTGCCCTGTTTCCGCCGCGACTTAGCTCTCTCGCCCGCTACCTGCGTTTCCACCCTGCTCTGCTGGGCGACGTTCTTGTTGGCGATTCCAGCCGCCACCCAAGAACTTGCTGCAGACGGCGCTGATGATGCGCCAGATACGAACGCCCCCGAAGCGGCTCCTTCCGACGGCGCAGATCCCGCCCGGGTGACAGCACCCAAGCTCGTCCATTTCGTGGAAGCCGCGTATCCACACGCGGCGGTGCAAGCGCGAATCGAGGGCACCGTCGTGCTGCTGATCGCGATCTCCGAGGTAGGATCCGTGACCAGCGTCGACGTGCTCGAGGGCTTGGGGCACGGGTTGGACGAGGCCGCGAAGGAAGCGAGTTTGCACTTCCTGTTTACCCCAGCCATGCAGAGAGGCGCGGCCAAGGCGGCTCGCATTCGTTACTCTTACGAGTTTCGACTGCCCAGCGAGGAAGCTGCGCCTTTCACGCCGCCAGAAGGAGAGCCGAGCGTTGCAGCTCCCCCCGTCGCAGTACCCCCTACTGCAGGCCTGCCAGCCGCCGATCCGAATGCGACGGATCCGAGCGTTGCCGTCCCTAGCTCACCCCCGCCTCCCGAACGAGACACGGCGCCCACACCGCAAGAGACCGTAGATATATTGGTTCGCGGGCTGCGCCCGGCAGACGAAAAATTACGTTCGTCTGCTGCGGTCACCGTCGTCGACTTGGAGCGAGCCAAACGTGAGTCAGCCGACTTGGCCGAGGTGCTCGCGCGGGTAGAGGGCGTGAACGTGCAGCGCATGGGCGGACTCGGCTCGGAGGCGAGATTTTCTCTCTCGGGTTTCGACGACAACCAGATCCGTTTCTTCATCGATGGGATCCCCCTCGAATACCAGGGATTCTCTATGGGGCTGCAGAACGTGCCCTTGAGCTTTGCTGAGCGTATCGACGTCTACAAGGGAGTCGTACCCGTGACGCTGGGCGCGGATAGTCTGGGTGGGGCGTTCAACGTGATCACGAACCGCAAGACCCGTGGCACGGGTGCATTCGCTTCGTATCAAGGTGGCTCCTTCGACACGCATCGCTTCACGTTGGGAGCCCGACACCTCGACGAGGCGACGGGGCTGTTCATCAAAGCCGAGGGGTTCTTGGACAGTACTGCCAACGACTACCCCATCGACGTTCTGGCGGGTGATCTCAGCGGCGAAATCATGGACGTCACTGTGCGCAGAACCCACGACGCCTATCACGCCAAGGGCGTCAACTTGGAGACGGGCTTCGTCAATCGGAAATGGGCGGACCGTCTGCTGCTGAAGGGGTTCTACAACACCTACGACAAGCAGCTTCAGCACAATGCGCTGATGACGCTGCCCTTCGCTGAGGCGGAATACGGTGGCGTAGCCAAGGGCCTGAGCGTTCGCTTCGAGGACCACCTGGGCCGAGGTCTCAGCACTTCTCTCGTTGCGGGTTACGTGCGTGACGAAACCTGGTTCGTCGATCACCCCGAGTGCATCAACGACTGGTACGGCCAATGTATCATCCCTGCTCGGGGGCGCGGGGAAACCAAGCCATCTCGCACGGACCAGGTCGTTTGGGACGACACCTTCTACGGTCGTTGGAGCTGGGTCTGGGACGTGGCACGCGATCACACTCTGAGCCTTGCCATCGCGCCGACGTTCTTCACGCGTGAGGGCGACAACAACCTGCTCAGCGACACGTCGAACTTCAACGAGCTGAAGGCGCAGCGCGACATGTTCAAGTGGATCAACGGCGTCGAGTACAACTCGCGCCTGTTCGACGAGCGCCTGGAGAATAGCTTGTTCGCGAAAGCCTACCTGCTCGCGTCTCAGAGTGAGGAAATTTACAACGACTACATCGAGACCCTGATAAACACGCAGGACGTCTACGGGGGCTTCGGAGACGGAGCGCGTTTCGCCTTTAACGAATGGGCGTCGGTCAAGGCTTCCTACGAGTATGCCGTGCGGTTACCTGAACCCCGTGAGACCTTTGGTAACACGGTACAGATCGTCGAGAACCTGAAGCTTCAGCCCGAGCGCAGTCACAACGTCAACCTCTCGTTTCTGATCACGAACGCACAAACGAGGCTTGGGCTGTACAACGCCAACCTCACTGGGTTCTTCCGTGACGCACACCAGCTGATCTTGCTCACGGGCAGCACTGACGCTTTTCGGTACGAAAATGCGTACGATGCGCAGGTGTACGGGGTCGAGGGAGGGGGCGCGTGGTTGGTGCCCGGCGACTTCCTCGAACTGGGCGTGAACGCCACCTACCAGGAGTACGTCAACCTTTCTCGAGAAGGTCACTTCGAGCAGTTTGAGGGTGATCGCATACCGAACAAGCCGTACCTGTTCGGTAATGCAACGCTGCGCCTCTTCAAACAGGGTGTGTCCACGCCTCGAGACGAACTAGCGTTCACCTGGTACAGCCGCTACGTTCATGAGTTCTTGCGGGGATGGGAGAGTGTCAGTTCGAACTACGAACAGCCGGAAGTCCCGAGCCAGTTGGTCCACACCGCCGTGCTCTCGTACGTCGTGCGCGGGGCACCCCTCGAGGAGCTGGCGTTCACCGCTGAGGGACAGAACTTGACGAACGAAAAGGTGTTCGACTTCTACCGTGTCCAGAAACCCGGGCGCGCCGTGTACGTCAAGATGAGCGCGACCTACTGAACGAGTGGGCTCGTGTAGTCGAGTTCTCATGGTCGTAAGGGAGATGCGCGCGCTGAATGCCGTGATGATCGGCTACTGGTTTGTGAGTCCGTTGCCAGTGGACGTAACTCACGCAGAGGGCTGCCGTGGGGGCACTCAGCGAACGGGGCGCGGGCACCTTGCGCCGTGCTCATCGTTCAACACGTTCAGCGCCGATTTCGGTGGGAAAATAATCC
>CBFGUG010000139.1:0-16338 GCA_965651905.1 uncultured bacterium
CTCGCTAGCAAAGCCCTACCCCTGACGGCCAGTGGTCGCCGGCTGATCGGTTACGCCTCACGGTCACGCCAGGGCCTTCCGTACCGTCTTCTCATCCACCCCCAGCGCCGCCCCGATTGCCCGCAGGCTCATCCCCAGCCTCCGCATTCGGCGCGCTTCGTGGCGAATCCTCGTCGTGGCAAACTCATCCCGCGGAAACACCGCGAACTCCACCTCGATCTCGCTCGCTGTTCGAATTGGTTGCAGTCGTGTCCACTGTTAGTTTCACGCAGAGAAAGTTGGTGGCGTGAGCCCGGGGTCGATTTCGGCTGCGCTGAGTGACGACGGATCGACGGCTGCGTTCGGCGAAGGAGTCGTCGCGATTGCTACTCGCACCGCGACTCAGCGTCGAGCAACAGGTTCTGCTCGATGTCATCTCCTTCCCCCAGCTCGATCAGTGGTAGTGGTTCACACACAGGCTCCACGTTGCCGTAGTCCACGTAGAGTCCACGTGGTTGGCTGCGCTCACTATCAGTGGCGATGACGAAGTAGCGCCCCGGCTCGAGATCGGCTCGGTAACTGCCGCCAACCGCTTTCCCCACCATCTGATCGCTCCCCACGCCGTCGCAATTGGAACGACATCGCTCTGAAACTGGGTCTAGCAAGCCATCGCCGTCGTCTCGATAGATACGTATGATGGCCGTCGTCGAGGGCTTCACTTCGCCATCACAACAAGACGAAGCTTCTTCATCCAACACCAGGTATTCGACGGAACCGCTGATGCGTCCCTTGCCATCCTCAATGTCGTCCTCCGCGCCCGGCGTCACGGTGGTTTGGTTGCCGGGGGAGAACGGCGATCCGAAACTAGCCGCTCCTCCTTCGCCATCATCCACAGAAACGCCGCACGCGACCAACACCAAACAAACACCCGTGACCTCACATACTTCCGAAAGTCGTTTCATTCGTGGCACCTCCAACGCGGCACTCATAGGTCAGCCGTCGAGCGACTTCCCCGCTTCTCGTTCCATCTGCACGTCGCAGACGCGCAAACCCTTCGCCATCAGCTCCACCCTCTTGGTGCTTTCGGAAGGGCCCGCATTGTGCAGCACCGAATCGTCAGAGGCAATAGCCCGAAGACCGAAGCAACAGCGACCCCTGGCGGCAGTTTCCCTCAGTTCAAAAGGCGAACGGGCCGAACGGTATGGGAGATTCTGCTAGCTATGGCGAGTTCGTGAACAAAGTACGGGCCTGCTCGTCAGTCTGCTCGAAAACTTGCAGCCGCTCGCGGCAGCACTCGACGCGCTCCTCGTCGGCCCGACGTTTCTTCGAGTTGGCGCGCGGGCGCAAACCTCGACGCGGGTGCGTGTCGAAAACCAGACGCGCACTCCCGGCGCGGTGTTCTCGGTCGGACACTTGGAAAGACGAGGAACGCACGTTGGTGCTGGGCCGAGTGATGGGCGAAGTGCTGAACTGGGTACGGGCCCTGTCGGGCTCTGCGCGCACTGGTCGTGATCGACGAAGTGTTCGGACTGTTACCCCCAAACGCGAACGACTCGCCCATGAGACGAAAGAAATGTGACACCGTACTGAAGCGCACATTGACCGTGGACGTAGGAACGAAGGAGCGCGAGCGCGCCACGCCCATACAAGCAGCATTTGCGTAGACAGCTCGCTCGGTTTTTTCGCCCGCGAGTTCTTCTGGGACTGGCGTATCGTGCAACGCACCTGAGACGTTGACGAACGGCTGGCGTCGCGAATAGGTTGTAAGCTTTCAACCCATCACTGAGCGGGCCGGGAAGTGACGCCATTGGGTCGCTTGGCCTTGACTCGAAGGACTCATTCTCATGCACTCGAGAACATTCGCCGCACTGGCAGTCAGCGCACTGGCCACACTGACCCTCGTCGCCTGCGAAAGCGACGAAACGGACGACGCTGCCGACGAGGACCGGGATCCAGCCCGTGACGAGTCTGACGACGACGAGTCTGATGACGACGAGTCTGATGACGACGAGTCTGACGACGGCGAGTCTGATGACGACGAGTCTGATGACGACGAGTCTGATGACGACGCGGCCAGCGAGGCCGGCGCTCACGTGGATGCGGGGGATTCCGGTGGGGTTGTGGAAAGTGATGCAGGCGAGACTGGCAGTGACGATGGGCAGGCCGATGCATCGACAAGTGGCGGCGACATTGAGTCCAGCGCCGGCCAACTGCCTACGGGCGGCGATACGGTCTTGATCGCGGAAGGCGAGTGGAACGGAATGCCACTATCCTTCGAGTGCCAGTCGTCTCAGCACGAGTTCCCGCGGTTGCAGTACTTTTGGCAGAACGCCGGACTTCCGCTGTATCAAATTCGGTGCCGCACTACAGATGACGAGTACCAGGTCTGGTTCGATCAGGCTGGTGAAGCGGTTCAGCAGTACGATTACCCGCTGGGGGAGCCGGTCGATGGAGGGATTGGCTTCGGTTCTCTCTCGGGCGCCATGCTCAATCAACACGCCGAATCGAAGGTCGTCAATCGCGTGACCGTCAGCAGTTTCGTGGCCGACGAACGGATCGAGGGTTCCTTCGAAGCCAGCTGGGAGGGTGGCGACGACGAGGGCTTCATCAGCGGTGTCTTCCGCGTTGCGCCGAAACCCGAGTGAGTCGTAGCCGACCTGATGCATTCGTGATCCACAACAATGCAAGGCCCAGAGGAACCGCGACCAAACGCCCCGCCCCCACCACTAGGGCGAACGCCATTGAGCGGATCAGCTTCTGGCGCACCCCCTCCGCTGACCCTGGTGCGAGTCGCGGGACGTCGATGAGGACGCTGGCCCCCTCCTCTTCGACGGGCATGCCCGTCAACGTCCAGTGTTGATTGGGTTCCACTCTGAACTCTCGCACCTCGTAGCTTTGCCAACCACCACGACGATGCATTGCCTGGTGCTCTGGCAATGCGCGGACGGCCTCGGCCACCCGGTCACGGCTCGCCTCTCCAGCGATACCGCGAGCCATGGCTCGGCATGCAAAACGCTCGCTGAAGGTTGGCGATTGCGCGAGTCGCACCGCAACGTCGTTCAGCTCGAAAGGAACAGCCTTCGCACAGTCGGATGCGTAATACCGCTGCCATCCCATCCGGCCCCGTTGCAAGTATTGCAGCTGCCAAGCAACGCACGCGCGCCCGCTGAGCGGCGCGACCAAGCACTGCTCGGCAACAACCTTGCCGTGAAACGTGCGACGCCCGTCCAACTCGTTGGAGGGCGCCGCTACGTACTCGCGGAACTCTGCAGTCAGTTCTCTCCAGAGCGCGACCATCATCATGCAAAACCAGATGATGTAGAGAGACGTACCAGCAACCACGACGGCGTTGGGCAACATGACTGTCTCCTCAGACAGGGGGCGCGTCTGAAATACCACGCTGTCGCGGGACCCGTCGACCTCGAGGCCAATCCTGCGCAAAAGCGGTTGCTGCCGCCGTTGATCAGTCCCACACCACGAACGCGTCTAGGAGCGAGCCTCGCGCACGGTGGGCGCAAAAATCGGGCAACTGGGACTGCGAGCAACCACGCTTCTCGATTCAGCGTCGGAAACTCGGTGGGAGTGAGCCGCCTCGCGCCGCTCGGGGGCTGGGCCCAACCCGCAAAAACCGCAAACGCTTCAGCCCTGGCCGTTCAGCCTCGCCGTTCAGTCCTCGGCGGATTCAAGCGCCGCCGTTCAGCCCTCGCCGTCATCTCCGCCCTTCAGCGCGGCGCGCCTGGGATGACGCCGGCGTCGCGGCTCCAGCTGAAGGGCATGGTGAAGGAGCCGTCTGCTTGGATTTCGCTGCCCCACACGGTTTGACAGGCTTGGCGGCGAACGGGTGAGAAGCTGAGCAGGGTGCCGATGCCGAGGTCGACGTTGGACATTTGATGGTCGAGGGTGTGCACGAACTCCGACGTCGTTACCTGTCGACCGTTTCGCTTCAGAGCCTCTACGAACAGTTCGGCGCTGAGGTAACCTTCGAGTGACGTGAAGCTGTATTCGCCTGCGTCGAAGTTGGCGATGTCTTCGCGGTAGCGGGCGACACCTGCCGCCTCGGATCGGTAGTAGGGCACGACCTGGGTTACCATCACGCCTTCGGCGTAGGAGACGAGCGTCTCTCCAGAGGGGTCGGTGACGTCGACGTACGTCGCGGGTGGGTCGGTGAGTGAGCTGGCTAACGCGTCGCTGCCGACGAACGACAAGTGGATGAACGTGACGTCGAGTGTTCGCGCGCGGGCCACGTCGTGGTTGATCCAGTCTTTGATGGCGCGAATGAACTTGGCGCCAGGTAAGTAGGTGTCGACCATCAAGATCCCGACGGATATCTGCGTCTGCTCCGCTGCCGACGACTCATCCGCCGACGACTCATCTGCCGACGACTCATCCATCGAGAGCTCACTCGGCAGCAAAGTAGACAAGAATTCCTCAGCCTCGCGGATGGCGTCGTCGACGCTCGCCAGATCTTCTCGAAGGTAGCCCACCCTGCGAATCGAGGCGTCTTCGGCGCGGCCGTCCAATTGCGCTAGCGGCGCTATCTTGCGGTCGTAGGCTCCGACGAACCCATCGTAACCTGCGTCGCCGTAACTGTCGTCTTGGGCGAACACCAGCAGCCGCTCGTGAGAGCCTTCTCCAGTGATGATGCGCGGGGAGCGGTAGCTCGCCATGTAGTCGACGATGGCTTCCGTTTCGTCGTAGTAGCCCGCGCGCATGTTGAACACGTAAGGCGAGTTGGTGCCGTCTCTGAGGTAACGCTGGGAGCCAGTGAACGGCGCGAAGAACACGGTTTCGTTCTTCGTTGCTAGGGGCGCGGTGACCAGCATGGTGGGCGTGCCGACGTTACCCAAAAGCGCGAATACTCCGTCGTCCCCCCGTTCGTCGGGTTGGTCGGGGTCGTCCACTTGTCGCTCGACGTCGAGCAGCGTCAGCAGGTTTTCTCGCGCCAGCTCTGGGTCGTAGTTGTCGTTGAGCGAGTTCAGCGCCAGATGCCGCCCGAACACTCCGCCCTCTGCGTTGACGCGTTGAAAGTTGGCGAGGATGCCGCGTCGCATCTCGATGCCCAGATCTTGCGAAGGGCCCTGGAAGGGTGCGCTCAACCCGACGCTGATCGTCGAAGTGTCCGCAGATTGGCAGGCGAGTTCGCCGTCCAAGGGAGCGCATACGCTGCCCTCGGGACAGTCCGAGTCCTGCTCGCAAGCGAAGTTGAGCCCCGTGAGATCTGGAGACGAACACCCGAGTCCCACTAGGCACGCCACAATCGGCCAGGTGCGCATCAGAATCGCCCTCCCACGCTCAGCTCTGCGCCTCGTGTGTTGCCGCTGGCGCCCACTTGCAGTGATTGATCGTCGTCACCCGACAGCAGCCACAACAGGGCGGCGGTGACGACGAACCCACCGCCAGCGGCCATGCTCAAAACGCCGATGGTTTTCTTGTCGTCTCCGCCATCCTCGAGCTCCCGCGCTCGCGCGCTGTCGAACTCGAAACGGCGAGTGGGATCCGCGTAACCCTCAGCGTTTTCGAGTTCGTCGTGGTCCTGCGCTCCAAGCGCGTAGAAGGTTCCGCCAACACCGAGCGCAACCGTGCCGAGAGACAGCAGTGTGTACTCGAGCCACTGACTGTCTGTTGAGTCGACGAGCGGGGCGTCGTCCGTGGCCGCTACGCCCGAGCGAGGCGTGGGGGACGGCTCATCTCGCGTCGCAACTGAAGTGAGGGGTCTTGCTTCATCTCGAGCATCGGCCGTGTCTCGCTGTGCGTGCTCTTTCCGTGCAGGTGCTTTGTCACGGTCGGCCTGGTCGAGCCTGTGCAGTGCTGCGCGAGCGCGCTCGATGCCCACGGGTTCGGCTTGCTCGTCATCCAAGTACGCTTCGTAGTGCTGTCGTGCGGGTAACGGCTGTCCTAATGCCTCGTGACAACGAGCAATGTTGAACAGGAGATTGGGATCTCCCTGCAGCACGTAGGCGTCGCGAAAGACCTTGATCGCCCCGTCGAAGTCTTCCGCGTGGTAGCGTTCGACGGCCTGGGCGATCAGTATTTCGGCGTCGTCTCGTCGTGCTTCGGAGATGGCTCCGCCCACTTGCGCTACGGCCGATCCTGGTGGAGCGCAGAAGCTCACCGCACACGTCGCGCAGAGGGCGAGTTTGAACCAAGTGCCGCAATGTTTGGGCTTGGATTGATCAGGTATCGAGGTCATGGGGACGTCTCCGTGCGTGCTGGGACTAGTTCCAGCTGGTTGGCTTTCGTCTTGGAAGAAGCAGGGCGCTCAGACAGAAGCGGAGCTCGCACGACGGGTGCGGGCAATAGCGGAGCGCGCGAAGCCTGCTGGTCGAGCTCCAGGGTGACGTCTGGCCTCGCCGAAGCGTCTTCGCTCCTTGCGAGAGCCGGGCGCGGGCGCGACGTGTTCACCACTCGACGAGGCGTGTGTGGTGAACGCACCCGCGTTGGCAACGGCGGTTCGCTTTCCGCAGGGCTCGCGCTCACCTGCTGGGTGCGTGCGCTCGGTGCGTCGGACGAGGACGCCGACGCCGACGCGGGCTTTGCATCGATGGGTGTCGTCGGTGTCGCTTCCGTGGCAACCGAGTCGCCGTGTGCTGGGGGTGTGACGCGGGTGACGGCGGCGGCGTGGGGTGTGTCTGCCTCCAAACTGGTGACGGCCGCTAACCAGAAGCCAAACCCCATGGTCAGCAGGGCGGCAAACGCGATGCCCACACGACGTACCCGAGGACGCACGGATGGCATCTCGGCCGTGAGCAGCGTGGCTTCGCAAGGCGAGACGCTGGGCGAGCGAGGCAAGTCGTTGAGCGGCGCGACGCTGGGCGAGCGCGGCGCTGAAGCGACCCTGCGTGAACCGCTCGACGTCGAGGATGGCGTGGTAGCGTCCGCTAGCCAACGCTGAACGCTGCGCTGCCTGCTCTCGCGCTGGGTGGAAAATACTTGGTGCATGACGGCTGCCACCTCTTCGCTCCGCACTGGAGGGCCGCTGCTGGCGAGGAAGGTCTCGAGCGCGTCCCGCATCGCCCGGGCACTGTCGAACCGATTACCGGGTTCGCGTTCCAGCGCTCGCGCCACGATGTTGGATAGTTCGGTCGGGATGTCGTCCTTCAGTCGAGCGAGCACTGGAAATTCACCCGCCACAATCATGGCTACAGACTCGGCCGTGCTGCGGTTGCCGATCAGGCGCTCGGCGGCAAGCAACTCCCAAAGCACGACCCCCGCGGCGAACACATCGGTGCGCGCGTCAACTGTTTCTCCATTGACTTGCTCGGGCGCCATGTACGCCAGCTTTCCTTTGACGGAGCCGACCCGCGTGGCCGCACGCTCTGTCATGGCCGCTTTGGCGACGCCGAAGTCGACGAGCTTGACGTTACCTTCGTACGTGATGAACAGGTTCTGCGGGCTCAGATCGCGGTGCACGACACCGAGCGGACAACCATCGAAGTCTTTACAACGATGGACGTAGTCCAACCCCGAAAGCGCGTCAGACAAGACCCGCGCAGCGAAGCGTGGGGACAGAACACACTTCAGCTGTCGGGCGAGCACCATCAACTGGGAGAGCGGCTGGCCTTCCAAGTACTCCATGACGATGACGTCCTGTCCGTCGAGCTCCGCGAACTCGTAGGTTTGAACGACGTTCGGGTGATTGAGGCGCGCGGCCAACCGACCTTCGTCGCGAAACATCGTGCGGATGGACGGATCATCCAACAACTCGGCGTGGAGCTTCTTGATGACCGCCAGCCGCTGAAAGTCGTTGGCTCCTCGACATAGCGCCAAGTAAACGGACGCCATCCCTCCCCTGCCAATGCGGCCTAGGACTTGATGACGCGGCGGCGCTGCACCTGCTCGTTCTACATTGGCATTCATGGCCCCTCCGTGCTGAAGACGGTCTGAGGCTGCCGAACTCCGCAAGCAGGATATTGTATGGTGTTGCTCAAAGCGCGGCGGTCGAGGGAGCAATCGGATTACACGCCACGAACCTCAGCGCCGCTGGTTGGCAACGCTGTGCGTGGCCGATGCTGTCCGTGGTACGCCCCCTTGGTCAGAACGCCACGGATCGTCGTAGCTTTCACCCTCCCAAAATCGCGTCACCCTGCGAATGCGACGCTCATGTGTGGTGAGTTGCCTCGCAGCACGTGATATTTTGGACGCGAGACTGACGCAGCTGCGTGGTTTGAGCTAGGACACGATGATGGTCAAAGGCTCCGAATTCTCGCTGGCGAACTGCGACCAGGAGCCGATCCACATCCCAGGTTCAATCCAACCTCACGGATTGCTCCTCGGCCTGAGCGAACCGACGTTCACCGTTTGCGTCGCGAGCGACAACGTCGAAAAGATGCTGGGTCGCTCCCTGCGGCAAGTTTTGGGTAACAGCGTGGGTGAGCTGCTCGACGGCCCGAGCTTCGGCCTCGTCCAGAGCGCGCTGAGCCTGAGGGACCCGCTGACCCGCGGCCCCCTGCGTCTGGACGTGCTGGGTACTCAGTTCGACGGTCTGATTCACCGCAGCCAGGGCTTGGCACTGCTGGAGTTGGAGCCGCACGTCCCAACGCCAGATCTCAGCGCCCAGCTCACTCAATTGCTCAGCCGGATCATTCCCGAGCTGCGTGCCGTGCACAAGTTGGAACAACTGGCGCAACTCGCATGCGTGCGTATGCGGGAGCTCAGCGGCTTCGATCGCTGCATGGTGTATCGTTTCGACGCTCACCAGAATGGCCAAGTGCTCGGAGAGGCCCGTCGACCCGACCTCGAGTCTTACCTGGGTCTTCATTACCCCGCGGCCGACATTCCGCCTCAAGCGCGACGGCTCTACCGCGAAAACACGCTACGCCAGCTCGTAGACGTTCGCTACGCTCCCAGCCAGCTGCACCCGGCGATCAATGCAGAAACGGGTGAACCCGTCGACCTGAGCCATGCGATCTTGCGCAGCGTCTCGCCCTTTCACCGAGACTATCTTCAGAACATGGGTGTCACCGCGACACTGGCCGTGTCCCTGATGGTGGATGGGGAACTGTGGGGGTTGTTGGTCTGTCACCACTACTCCCAAAGACGTTGTCCGCCAGAGCAACGCGCCGCGTGTGAAGTACTCGGGTCCTTCCTGGCTCAACGCATCGGCGAAGAACAAAAGACGGACGAGCGGCGTCGCTTGGAGAGCGTGAGACGCGTGACGCACCGATTGTCCGCAGCTGGCGGCAGCGAGCGACGGGGCCTCTTGGAGGCGTCGCTCAGCGACGTGCTGGCGACACTGCAGGCCAGCGCAATCATCGTGAAGGACGACGACGAAGACGTCGTCGTGGGCAACGACATCCCCGCGGGTATGGTCGACGCACTCTTCGCCAAACTAGACGAACTCGACGTAAACGATCAGTTCGAATGCGATCGCCTATCCGACATGGGTGGCAGCGTCGCCGCACTCGCCCCCGAATACGCGGGACTGCTCGCTGCTCGCATCGCCAACGACAACAAGTGGGTGGTAGCGCTGCGGGCTGAGTACGTACACGAAGTCACCTGGGGCTCAGCGAAGGAGAAACGCTTCGAGGTTCAGGACGGCATCCCCAGGCTCAGTCCGGAAGGGTCATTCGGACTGTGGCGAGAAACGGTGCGCGGACGCTGCCGGCCATGGGCTACCAACGACCGCGCGGTGCTCACGGAACTGCAGCACGCGCTTCGCTCGCAGGAAGCCAGCCGTCTCACCGAGCTGGCGCAACGCACACGCGAGTTGCAACAGCTCACTGAAGCGAAAGACGACTTCCTCGCGCAGCTGTCCCATGAACTGCGCAATCCGCTCAATGCCATCTTGGGCTGGGCAGAGCTGCTGCACAGCGATCAAGACAAGCTCGATAGTCAAAATCGACGCGGCGTCGACGTCATCATGCGCAATGCACGCGTGCAAGCGCGCCTCATCGACGACTTGCTGGACGTCGCGAACATCGTGCGCGGCAGCATGCGCCTCGACCTCAACCCCCAAGCGGTCGATCGCGTCCTGCGCGCAGCCTTGGAGAGCGTAGAAAGCGCCGCGATCGCCAAAAACGTGCGCATCAAGACGGTCACTAACGGGCGCTTGCCCCCCGTCAACGCCGACGGCGTTCGCCTCCAGCAAGTCATCTGGAACCTATTATCCAACGCCGTGAAGTTCACGCCGAAAGGCGGCACCGTCGAAGTGTCGCTCGCGGAGCTGAACTCCTCCATCGTAATAACGGTTGAAAACGAGGGCCCACAAATCGAGCCCGACCTGCTGCCGCGACTGTTCGATCGATTCATGCAGGGGCGCCAAGGGCTCAAGAGCCGCGTCGGCTTGGGCCTGGGCCTGGCGATCGCAAAGGGCATCGTCGAGTTGCATGGCGGGCACATCATGGCGGAGAACCGACAGAACGGCGTTCGCTTCGTCGTCAATCTTCCCGTGCTCGCTCTGCGAGAGGAGCCCCCCGCGTCCAAGGAAGCCTCCGTCGAACTAGAGCCAGTCCCTTTCGACCACTCATTGCTCGAAGGTAACGTCATCGTCGTCGTCGAAGACGAAGAGGAGGCGCTCGACGTACTGACGCGAGTGCTCGAACGTTATGGAGCAACCGTACGTGGATTCTCCGATCCCGAAACGCTGCTCACCCACCCGATGTCGAACGTCGACCTGCTGATCTCGGATCTCGGGCTGCCCAAGGTGCACGGCCTCGACCTGATGCGCAAACTTCGGGCCGATGGTTTTGATGCGCCTGCGATCGCACTCACGGCGTACGCGTCCAAGCGGCATCAGCTCACGTGCTTGCGAGCCGGCTTCAACTTGCACCTGGCCAAACCGATCGATCAGGAGCAGCTCTTAGTCTCTGCGGGGAGCCTGCTCGGGAGGTTTTCTTGAACGAAGCTCCATCCCTGCTCGAGCTCTTACGCCAGCGGACGGCCGGACTTCACCAGCAGGTGGAGGCGCTAGCGACCGCGGTGCTCTCCGAGCGAGGGGTTCGCTGGACGAAGAACGGTTTTTTGGAACACACCGCGATCCTCGAGGCGCACCATCGCCAAGTGCTCGCTGCTTGCCCGCCGAGACACTGGGCCGAGAGACTGTTGCGCGATCGCTGCGACGAGTTGCACGACGACTTGACCACTCACGGTCGAGTATCCACCCCTCGCGGCGCCATCCCTGACCAGATGGGAATGCTCACTCGAGAAGAGGCCGTTGGCGCGGCCTACGTCATCGAGGGATCACGCCTCGGTAGCGTCGCAATCGCCAAGCAGCTGCAGCGCGCTGGTGTCGACACGAGCGCTTTCCGCACCTTCGCTTCATCGGGCGACCTGCTGAAGGCACGCTGGCGTGAGTTTCGAGCTCGCTTGGCGGAATGCCCGCCATCCACCTGGTCTCCCGCCGCCGATGGAGCCGAAGGCTGCTTCCGAGCGCTGCTCACAGCGTATGAACACCCCGCCGCGGTTCCGCCGTCGAGTGGACGAACGCCTGAACGTCTCGGTGCAGCCGGTTTACACGACGATGCTGGCCGCCCCGGAGATTAGGGTGATCGCGGGCGGAGGGGTACTGCGGGGGCACCGCGTCGGTCGGCCAACGACGGCGACGGAGGCGTTTCCGAGCCAGTCGTCGGTCGCGCGACTCGAGCGGGAACCCCGAAAACGACTCGGCACGCGCGCTGCGCGTCGGGTCTGGCGTGCTTTCCGCGGCGAGACAACGCGCAAGCTGCGAACCCGATGCGCGCTTCTGGAGGCTGGAGGCGAACGCCTACAGGTAGGAGAACGTGGCGGCGCTTTTTTGGAGCTGGTTCCCTGACGCATCCACTCGTACAATACGCCGAGACCTGTCTACTCCATGCGGCGCGCACATGGCGGAAACATCCACCACCCCCGGGGCCTCCATCGTTCGCAGCAGCGAGGGCACCCTGATTGCTGAAATTTGGGTCACCCCCGGCTGGGTGTACTCGTCGACGCGCGTGTTCGACAGCTCACTCGACGCGGAGAAATTCATCCGCTCACTCGAGCGCCACATGATCGCCCAGGGGCTGTACGACGTGATCGTCGATGCACGCGAACAGACGCGCGCAGCCCGCGACGCCAGCGAAACGATGTGGCGTTGGGTTGCCGAGTCCAATCAGCTGCGCCGCATGGCCCTGGTAAACAACTCGGAGCACTTGGCGCTCGCGGTGCGGATGAAAAATCTCGCGTCGCCCGTCAAGAAGGTGGCCCCCTTCAAGACGTTGGTCGAAGCGGAAAACTGGTTACGCTCCAAAGGCTGACACCTGGGGCTCAGCTTCGGGCGCCTTTGGCTAGCCTCCGACGAAGCGGTTCGTCGATCGTTTACCCGAAGCCTGCCTAACGCAGCGTTCCCGCCCGCAGGCTTTCGCTGAGTCCCGGCACAACCCAGCCCTTTGGAGTTTCGAACGGCCCTTGACACAGCCACGCCCAAACGAGGCCAGTAAGCCAGTAGGCCCCCAACGAGCCAGACATTCCCCGCAGCTCTGGGCACGACACACGGCCCAGGTGCGCCTCCCCCGTCGCATACGCCGAAAGACTTGACGTTCCATGGGGAGTGGCTACGCCTTCGTGAATGTTCCACCTCACCTGCGCGGCAGCGTTGCGAAATGTCACAGTCAGTCTGACGCTGACGCTCTGCGGGTGTTCACTCTTCGACACCAGCTCGAACGGAGGCGCGATGTCTGACGAAACCCGAACGAACGACACTTTGCCCGAGGATCCCTACTCGCTGCAGCTGACGACGGCTGACGGAAAGCCCCAACCCTTGAGCGACTACCGCGGCAAGGTGTTGTTGATCGTCAACGTGGCCAGCAAGTGCGGCTTCACCCCGCAGTACGCAGGCCTGCAAAAGCTCCACGAAAAATACGAAAGCCGCGGCCTCGTCGTGCTCGGCGTGCCCTCCAACGACTTTGGCGGGCAAGAGCCGGGCAGCAACGCAGAGATCCAAACGTTCTGCTCGAACGAATACGGCGTCACCTTCCCCGTGATGGCCAAGGAAGCAGTAATGGGTGAACAACGTCACCCGCTTTACGCTTGGCTCAGCCAAGCGGGCAAGGTCAAATGGAACTTCACCAAGTTCCTCGTCGGGCGCGACGGGCGCATCATCGAGCACTACGGCTCATCGACGAAACCCGAAGACGACGACTTGGTGAGCGCCATCGAGGCCGCGCTGGGCAGCGGCTGACACGCACGGCACACCAGCAATGGAGCTGCAGTAGCGGAGCTGCGGTGATGGACCTGAGCGAACGGGGCGCGGAGACCTAGAGTCGTGAGCGCCCCTTTGAAAACGCTCAGCTCGAGTTCTGATTCGAAACCCGGCGCTGAGCGTTTCCGCATCGCGCGTGGTGCGCCGTCACGATACTCGGTATTCGCCTCGACCCAGCGTCAGCCCGTGATTTCGGCTTCGACGACGGATCCGTCGCGCAAGCTGTCGAGGGGCGCCAGGTTACCGTCGACGGATTTGCCGTCGATCGTCAGCTTGGTGATGCCGCGGCACTTCGACTTGGGGTTCGTCACGCGGATGGTGATGGACTTACCGCGAAACTCGCGCTTCATCTCGAAGCGCGGCCAGCTCGACGGGATACACGGATCGATGCGCAAGCCATCGAGCTCGGGGCGCACGCCGAGGATGTACTGCACGGCGCTGTGGTAGCTCCACGACGTCGTGCCCGTCAGCCACGAGACGCGAGACTTGCCCGCGTGAGGGTTGACCGTCGAATAGGTGGTCTGCGTGTGAACGTAGGGTTCGGCGTCGCGCACTTCGGCGCGGGTGTTGTACGCCGAGGGCATGTAGGCGCGGTAGTATTCGTAGGCTTGGTCGCCGTTGCCCAGCATGCACTCGGCCATCACCGCCCAGCTTTGCGGGTGGTTGAAGATGCCGCCGTTCTCTTTGATGCCCGCGTTGAACACCACACCGTCCATCACCTGGCGCGGCGTGTTCTTGAAGGGTGGCGCGCACAGCGTGAGGCCGTACGGCGTAGCGCACTGTTCTTTCATGGCGGCCATCGCCGACTTGGCTTGCTCGGGCGTGGCGGCGCCGCTGATCACCGACCACACCTGGGTGTTGAGGTAGATGCGCCCTTCTTCCATCTCTTTGGTGCCGTAACGAGTGCCATCTGCGCCGATGGCCCAGATGAACCAATCGCCGCCCCAGGCCACGGCCTGAATCGCGCGGTCGAGCTTGTCGCGTTCGGATAGCGCCCATTTGGCTTCGTCGGGCTTACCGCGACGCTCGGCGATCTCAGCGTAAACCCCGAGCCCAAAGCGCACCTGGAAGCCCACCATCAAGCTCTCGCCGAAGTAGCCGAGCTTGCAGCAGTCGTTCCAATCCGCTGCCAGCCCGCAGGGCAAGCCATTTTTGCCCGTTCGCTCCAGATTGAACTCAAGTGCGCGCCGCAAGTGACCGAGCACGGTCGCCGAGCCGCCGTCTGCGTACGGCAGCACCTCGTCGTAGAAGTCGTCTTCACCCATCTCTGCGACGTAGTTGGGCACTGCATTGAAGAACCACAGGCTGTCGTCGCTGCGGTAGACTTCGTCTTTGGGCGTGGGTTCGTTACCCGGGTCGTGGGAATGCGGCTTGATCACGGGAATGGCGCCGCCATTGTTCACTTGCCCCGTGAGCATCAGCTTCAGACGCTCTTTCATCTGCGACTTCAAGAGCGGGGTGACGCCGAGAAAATCTTGCACGGTGTCGCGGAAACCCAGACCGTCGCGCTCGCCGTTGTAGATCAACGACGCCGAACGCGACCACGCGTACGCCACCAGCGCGTTGTACGCGTTCCACACGTTGATCATGCTGTCGAACTCGGCGTCGGGCGTCTCGACTTCGATCGAGCCGAGCTTGGCGTGCCAATCTTCGCGCAGCTTCGACAGCTCCGCCTCGCAACGCTGAAATGAGCCAAACGCAGCGACTGCCGCTTTGCCATGGGTTTCGGGTGAACCCACACCGAGCATCACGATGAGCTCACGCGTCTCGCCCGGCTCGAGCTCGAGATTCACCTGTTGCACGCCCACGAGATTCTCCCCCGCGGTCTCGAAATTCGAAAGCTTTCCGTCGTCTCGAGTGAACGCCTGCGGCGCGGCGTAACTGCCGTAGTTGCCGACGAAGTTCTCGCGCAAGGTCTCGAACGCTGCAATTTCGCCGCCAATCACTTTCATCCAGTAGCGCCCGGGCTCCCCCGTGATGTTCTGTGGATCGTACGCCTCGTTGGGGTGGCTCATGATGCTGAACATGCCGTCATCCATCGTGATCTTGCCGATGAACAGCGAGTACTGCAGATTGCTCAGATCTTGAAAGATGTTGCCCTGGTTGGTGAACTCACAAAACGTGTAGGCAGAAATGCGCCGCGGCCGGTCACTATCGTTGGTAACCCGAAGCCGCCAGTATTCGAACAACTGCCCCAGAGGAACGAAATACGTACACTCCGTCGAGATGCCCTCGTACTTGGACGTGATCGTCGTGTACGCCGTACCGTGACGGCACTCGGACTCGTAGCGGTCGAGGGGTTTACCCACGGGCTGCCAACTGGCGCTCCAGAAGTCTCCATTTTCCCGATCGCGCAGGTAAAAGTAGCGACCCGGTTGATCTAGCGGTACCGAGTTACTGCGAAACCGAAGAAAACGCTGCGAAAGTGCGCTCCGATAAAAACTGTATCCCCCAGCGTGGTTCGTGATAATGGCGCCGTATTCGGTGGATCCGAGATAGTTGCTCCAGGGCCGCGGCGTGTCTGGCTTGGTGACGACGTACTCGCGGGCCTCATCATCGAAGTATCCGAACTGCATGTAATCCTCTGGTTGAAACGTGCACGCCGATCGAAGCGTCGAAGCTCTGTCGCAGTGCGTTGATCGGCGTACAACACGCCCCAATGGAAGTACAGACGCGCTCAGCTGCGTCACTCGGCATTCGGCCACGGACCGCTCACGCTCTACGAGCGGCTCGCCTCAGCCTTCAAAACTGCGCGCTCATCGTCCGCAAACCGATCCACGGCAGGTTCGTTCTGAGTCCGTCTTTATCCTACCCTTCCAGAGTCCGAATCGTTCTTGCGCCCGTTTGCTGCAAGGCGCGAGTCTCCCGCCCCAGACCTTTCCACGCTGTTCGTCTCGTTCGAGAAAGCCTGGCTAAACACTGTTCCCGTCCCCAGGCGTTCGCTCAGGTACGTCGCGACCCAGCACGAGAGCGTCAGACGCCACAACTCACCTGCAGCCGCCCCGTATCTCAACCCAAACTCGCTCCACCCGCCCTCGAAGCGTGCATCTCACCGATCGCCGTACGCGCTAAGTGAAAACGCTGCGCTGAGTGGAAGCACCGTGCTGGAAGCCGCGCGGAATGGAAGCGCCGTGTTCGGCGTAAGTGCTGGGAATGCTTGGAGCCAACTACCAGAATCGAACTGGTGACCTACGGTTTACGAA
>CBFGUG010000140.1:0-16331 GCA_965651905.1 uncultured bacterium
TCGCACTCCTTATACTGGAGTTTGTTGGAGTCACGTTCCGACTGAGGCAGAACATATCCCGGTGACGTCGTGATGCGTCGCCTGAACGTCGCTGAATACAGGAACACCATCAAAGACTGGCTTGGAATCGATGTGGCCACCCAGTTCCCGCCGGACACTCGCCAGGCCGGTTTCGACAACGTGAGCTCAGCGCTCTCCGTTTCTCAGCTGCACGTCACCAACTTCGACGCCGCGGCGATCGAGATCGTGGAGACCTTGTTCTCTACAGATCCGGGCGGAGTCCGCGCTGAGTGGTGCTCCTACCAGAGCGGGGATGCGGTCGCTGACGAGGCGTGTGCGGCGCAGATTATCAGCGACTTCGCCGAGCAGGCGTGGCGTCGCCCGCATGCGAGTTGGGGCGATACGGACCCAATGGCTGCCTACCTGACGGGCCTTTCTGCAGCTGGCCCGTTTGCTGCCGCGGGGTCCCTCGAAGAGCGCATGAAGCTGGTGTTGCAAGCGATCTTGGTAGGCCCGCGTTTTGTGTTTCGGGTCGAGCTGGCTGGTCTCGATGGGGTGCTGGACGTGCCGTCGACGGCGTCACGCCTGAGCTACCTGCTGTGGAGCTCCGCTCCCGACGCGACGACACTCGAGCTCGATCTGACGGACCCCGAGGTGCTCAGGGGAGAGCTTCACCGAATGATGTTCGAAGACCCACGTTTTCAGACGCGCTTCATGGAGCGCTTTCCTGATCTGTGGCTGGAGCTGGGCAGGCTCTTAGACGAGGACGACGACAACTTCCCGGCTGATGACCTCTTCCCTGACTATGACGTGGCGTTGGGCGCGGCCATGCGACAAGAGACTGCGACGTTCTTCCGCGGTTTCGTGGGCGCTGCAGCGGGCGCAGCCACCCCGCCGCTCAAGCAGCTGCTGAGCGCCGAGCTGCCCGCATCGCAAGATCCGCGCCTGGCGGCCATCTATGCAGACTCGCCCCGCCGCGGCCTGCTGACGCAAGCTGCGGTCTTGCGAGTTACCTCACCGCCGAGCAAGACCTCGCCGGTACTTCGCGGCAAGTGGGTTCTCGAGCACCTGCTCTGCTCGCCGCCGCCCCTTCCCAACGCCGCCACTCAGGAGCTGGTGGAGATGGGGGTCGAGGAAGCGGATCCGTCGATGGTGGCTCGCGAGCGACTGGCGATCCATCGGGCCGATCCCGCTTGCGCCGGGTGCCACGCGGAAATGGATCCGATCGGTCTCGGCCTGGAAAACTACGACGCGATCGGCGCATTCCGCGAGGTTGACGAAAACGGGAACGTCATCGACGCGACGGGCACGTTGCCGGGAACGGGAGTGACCTTCGCCAACGGTGTGGAACTTGCCGAGGTACTCGCAAACGATCCCCGCGTGGGTCGTTGCATGGCTCAGCAACTGCTGACGTACGGCACTGGGCGCATGTACACAGGGGATGCCGCCCTGCTCAACAACATTGCAGCGGCCGCCGGAGGCGACGCGGCGACGTTTCAAAGCACTTTGGAAGCGGTGGTCCTGAGCTCGGCGTTCCGCGCGCGGAAAGGAAGCATGTGATGAGACGAATACAGATTCAAAGTGGCTGCCACTGGTTCTCTCGCAGGGCGTTTCTCGGCGGCGGGTGCACGCTCGTTGCGCTGCCCTTTCTGGAGGCCTTGACCGCGAAGTATGCGCGGGGCCAGGAGCCCATACCTCCGCAGCGATTTCTCGCATGGTTCTTCGCGTGCGGCGTACCGAACATCAACACGTGGCCGGAGCGGCTCGGTGGGTTGGATGGTGTCAGGCAGAAGATGACCATCGTCAGTGGTACGCAAAATGTCGGGCAGGGCCCGGATCACACTTACGGCACGCGTGCATTCCTCACGGGCAACTACGACACTCAGTCGTTCGATCAAGCGCTGGCAGATCAGCTGGCACAACGGCCCGACGCGCCGCCGATTCACTCGCTCGTCGTGGGCGCGGAGGACAACGTGTGCGAGCCGGACGGCCCGTGCAACTATCTGAACAACATATCCTGGGGCAACAACGGCAACGAGGTCACCAAGGAGATGAATGCGGGGGCTGCGTTCAACCGCCTCTTCCAAGGGTTCGACTCGCAAGAATCGAACGAGGCCGCAGCGTCGCGCACGGCGCTTCGCCAAAGCGTACTGGACATGGTTCACGACGACTCGAACAGGCTCAAGGACATCGTCAGCGTCGCGGACCGCGCCCGACTGGACGAATACATGACGAACATTCGGGCCACGGAGGTGGAGCTTGGCAACCTAGCTGCCTCTTCTGACGAGACGTGCGGCGACGTTCAGGGGGTCGAGATCAATGGCGGCGGAGGCTACGAGCAGCAAATCGACGCTCACACCGCGGTCATGGCGCTGGCTTTCGAGTGCGATATGACTCGCGTGATCTCGTTCATGATGAGCGCTGGTGCAACGGGCAAGCACAACCTCGAGGAGAACACGGGGTATCATCTCGGCATCACTCACCGCGGTGTGACGAACTGGGAACCACTGTTCGAACAGGTCGTCGACTGGGAGATGCAGAAGTTCGGCGCCCTCTGCGAGCGGCTGGACGGCAAGCTCGACGTCGACGGGCAGTCGACCATCCTCGACAACACCGTCGCGTTCTGTTCCAGCGAGATCTCGGATGGCAACGACCACAACCACGACAACATGCCAGTGCTGCTCGTGGGCGGTCTGGGCGGCAGGTTAAACCCCACAGGCGGCCAAACGAACCTGCAGGGCGTCAGGTTCGTCGACCTGTTCGCCTATCTCGGCGAAGCCATGGACGCGCCCGTCAATGGCTTTGGCGACGCGGGCAGGATCCAGGGCGTCTGAACACGAGCCCGGGCCGCACCGGCGGCTGGTGCGCATTCAACAATGCCCGCTTGCAGCCGCTACGAGGCTGCCGTACATTTGCCGTACATGGCTGAGGCACCCAAGATTCGTCGAATCGAGTTTCGCACGACGGAGCAGACTCGCGCTTTGATCGACCGTGCTGCTCGCGCCACGAACGTGAGTCTGACGGACTTCGCGGAGCAGTGTCTGCGGCGCGAAGCTGAACGCGTGCTTGCGGATCGAAGCAGCTTCGTGTTGAGCGACTCGGCGCGGGCCGCGTGGGATGAACTCAACGAGCGGCCAGCGAAGGAGCTGCCCGGCATCAAGCGGTTGATGAAGCGGCGATCGCCCTTCAAGTCGTGAGTCCTGGGTCCTTGCAGTATCTAGCGCCCACACTGCTGACGGCGTACCACGTACGTGAGCAGTTCACGTGCCGCTCGGACGAACAGACTCAGTGGTTGCGGCGGCACGCGCTCCAGGCCACGCGCATGGGCACCGCCAAGGTGTTGGTCGTTACGGAAAGTGAGCAAGCGCAGGTCGTCGCCTATTACGCGTGGACCATGGCGCAGTTGAGTCTCGCTGCCGCACCGAAGCGGCTTGCACGGGGCGCTGGGCGCTATCCGCAGCCGGTCGCACTTCTGGCGCGCTTGGCCGTCGACAGCGAGCACGAAGGTCGGGGACTCGGTGCTGCATTACTCCAAGACGTTCTGCTCCGCACCGCGGCCATCAGCGAACGCATCGGCTGCCGAGCGCTCTTGGTGCACGCCGAATCCGAAGCGGCCAAGCGGTTCTACCAACACCTGGTGCCCGAGTTCGAGCGCAGCCCGACCGATCCACTGCACTTGGTGTTGCTCGTCAAAGATATCGTCAGGAGTTTGGGGGGCGGGGGAAGCTGATATCGCCGAGGGCACCAGGGCGACGGAGAAATGAGATCGGAGCGCGTGACGGCTCGTCAGCCATTGGGGGAAGCCGGCGACGATGCGGGCGCGAAACCCGAACACCAGGACTCAGCGCGAAGCCGGCTTCTTGATGACCGGAGTCTTTTTCTTGGTAGTCGTCGTGGGTGCGCCGCCGGCGGGTGGCTTACCGCCTGGGGGCTTCACGGTGTCGGCGATGCGCTTGTCCAAGACGCGCCAGGTCTTCGAACCGTGTTGAACTTCAACGCTGGTCGTGGTGCCAGCGTGCGGACCGAACTCGAACGTACCGAGATCGAGCTTCAAACTGTTCAACCAATAAGGGCCGATCATGAAGCTGTCTTTGTAGATCTTCCAATAGATGTCGATGTCGCCACGGACGCCCGGGATCAGATCGACGTTCCATTCGTACTCGGCGTCGGAGATGAGGTAGCCGAAGCGCTTCTCGTCGTCGGGGGAGGCGAGCTTAGCTATGGCGACCTTGCGCGTGCGCTTGTCCGAAGTCTCGTCGAACTCGAGTGAGTGAGTCTTCTTCGCTTCCTTCTTGGCACCGCTGGCCCAGCTATCCACGGCCTTGCCGTCAACCAACGCTTGGAACTGCGTCTTGATCTCGCCGTCACCTGCCACCTTGACACCGACACGCGCTGACCCAGTGACGCCCACGAAGCGAATCGTCGAGTGGGTCACGTCTGCGAGGATCCACACGTCGAAGCCGCAGTTCGTTCCGCAGTTGCCGAAGGGCGGCACGAAATTCTGACCGAAGTCGAAGTCGGGCTTCTTGGTGAAGCTGGTATCCGCCAGCTTCACGCCCGCGATCTTGAGATAGATCGTCAAGGATACGCCGGCTTCGAGCACCAACTCCTTGCCGTCATGCACCTCGGCGTTCGACAGACCGACGCTCTCGTAGAAGCTGCTCGGCGCATCTTTCGTGACCGCGCTCAGCTCGACCGAGTACTCGCTATCCTCGTCTTTGTCGCCTTTGGTGACGATGCGCTTCGGGGTCTGGAGCGCGCTGATCTCGATTGGGATCCGGACGCCGTAGGCGTAATAGGCCGAAGTCCCGAGTGAACTTGCCCCGGTTCGGTGGACAGCTGTTCCAAGTTGGTATTGCCGCGCTCAGGTGGTCGCGACGGGTGAGCAACTCGAAACTCGTGCGGGCGGACGACGCCGTCGGCTGAGTGGTGGGGTTTGGGGGCGGAGTAGTTTGATGTGTCGCTGAGGGCTTGGCCGTTGCGGCTCCTGCTCAGGTTCGGCGCGCGAGCTCCTGCGGGACCTGTGTCTCGAACCAGGTTCGTATTCGTTTCCACTTGGCATGAGTCAGTCCTCGCGGCATGGCGGTGGCGCTTTCAGCTTCCTCGAACCAATTGAGCGCCCTAAGTACATGATAGATGTCCGCTTCTGCCACGCCGAACTTGCGCACGTAGTCGTCGCACACGGCGTGCATGGTCAATCGGGAACGCGTCAATATCTCGTACAGGTCCCAGTAGTCCCGCCGCACGCCGCGTCGTGCGATCGCTGCGAGCTTCATTGCCGCCAGATCGCGTAGGGATGCCACGCTGACGCCTTCCGGCCCTCGCCGCGTTCGCCCGAGGCGGGCATAGGGATAGCGCACGACATCGATCATGGCGCCGCCGACGCGCACGGTGAGCGTTGCGTCCGACTGCGAGACGACTTCTGCGCCGAGCGTCTCGACGAAGTCGCGCCGCATCCCGTCCAAGTCCAGTTTTCGGTGGTCCGAGAACAGATCCAGATCGTTCGAGAGACGGTGTTCAAGGTGAACGGCAATGCCGCTACCACCTGCGAGGTATACAGCGTCTAGCAAACCCATCTTGCTCAACCTGGCCAGGGCGCGGAGTTGCTGAGCCGAGAGCGGCGCGACTTTTGCCATTGTTCCTCGCGTGCGTTCAACGCTCCTCGCCACAAAGCGCGGGTGCGGTCCGAGATCTCTGGGTGGGCGTCGTGACGAAAGAACTCACGGATCCCGTCCAACCCATACTGCTTTACGCACCAACGCACGTCGCTCATCCGCCCCTGCTCCAGCACCCTGCCAAGGATCAGCCGGCGATCGCGCTGCACGTCCAACTGGACGGTGTCGTGCTCAGGAAAGAGCCAGGCGAGTTCGCTCAGGAGTGGCATAGGTCACGAAGTTGGGGGGCGCGCAGCAGCTGGTGCTGGCACAGGTTTCGGGTCATGATCTCGGAGGTTGCTGGCGGTCGAGCCAGCCCGAGAACTCGTCTTCGATGCTCGTGATGGAGTCGGCCATGTGATGAACCTTGGTTGCGGTGCGAGGATACAGGACGCGGGCGACTACGTCAAAGCGGGCCCTGAGCGTCAGCTGAGGAGCTGTCGGACGCCGCGACTCGATCGAGCTGGGATGGCGAAGGCTGGACGCGCGATGGCCGCGCGCTCGAGTAAGTGCAGTCGCGGATCGACCATGGGCGCCGTTGCCCGCTACACCGCCCGTCTGAACTCGACTCCCGTCGGTGGTGGCATGAGGCGCTCGCGCACGAGTGCCAGGACGGAAAGCGGTACCCAGGTCTCCATCGGGCGTTCCTGACGTTCCCAGCGGGAGAGGCTTTCGGCGGTCGTGCCAAGCCGCGCGGCTAGTTCCGTCTGGGTTAGTCCCAGCGACTTGCGGGCAAAACGTAACATCGGGCCCGTCACCAGGGGCGCGTCGGTAAACGCGACGACAGCAGCTCGCAGTTCGATTGCTTCGAGGTCTTTCGCCGAGATCGTGAACTCGCCGCAGTTCGCGCAGGTGAGCGGCGACTTTGAGCGATCGACGACCGTGTGGACACCGACCTTGGTGCTGAGTTCGACCGTCTTGCGTTCGAAGTCTTCACAGTTGCATTCAGAGCAGCGCATGGTGGTTTCCGCGCAGCGCTTGATCACGTGTCGCGGAGTGCCTCCAGCCTGGTTCGAACTTGACGCCATGTCAAGTCTCCGGTCGCTGTTCAGAGTGCCTCGAGCGGCCCCTCAGCGCCTGTCCAAGACTTCCGCTTCGATTGCCCAGCGTTTGACGGCGGCGATGCCGATTTCGCGGGCTTGGAGGGAGGAGTACATCTCGCTGGTGCCGATGATTTCGTGGTTGTTCGCGCGGAGCACGAAGTAGGGTTCGTCGGCGGCGGACAGGCGGCGGTCGTAGCTGACGTCTTGGGGTGAATGGGTGCGCACGGACTCGATGCCGTTCTTGGCGCTGCTCAGCGTGGTGTAGGTTTCGCTGGTGAGGATGATCTCGTGGTTGGGGGCGCGCAGGTTGAAGTAGATCTGGCCGTCGGCGCTGTGGTGGATGACGAAGCTGGGGAAGTTTTGGTCACGCGTCGTTGATTGTTTGGTCATGGGTCGGTCCTTTGGGATTGGTTGTTTGGTCATTGGGTGACTGGGAACTGGCTTGTTGGGGATTGGTCGGTTGGGATCCTTCCGTGAGCGTTCGGGCGCGGCGGATTTCGTTGGGGGTCATGGGGCCGCGCAGGAAGCTCATGGCCCAGCGCGGTTGCATCAGCACGGTGCCTTGCCCCGAGTGAACGTCGCGCATCACGAACCAGCGCGGCTCGAGGCGCTTGGTGAGCGACGCTAGAGCTGCGGGTGTGGTGTTTCCGGCCGCGGTGCTCTGCGACAGGCCTTCGATCACGCGGGCGCGGTCGGCGTCGGTTTGCAGACGACCCACGCACCACAGGCCCGCGTTACTCAGCGCCCGGTAGTCGAGGTCCATCGGGTTCTGGGTCGCGATCAGCACGCCCACGCCGAAGGCGCGCGCCTGCTTCATCAGCGCCACGAGTGGTCCCTTGGTGGGTGGCTTGGCAGGGTGGGGCGGCAAAAAGCCGTACACTTCGTCGAACACGACGAGTGCGCGCAGGTGTTTGGTGCCGCGCAAGCCGCGCACCCAGGTGAGCACTTCCTCCAACAACACGCCGAGCACCAGCGCCCGTTCGTCGTCGTCCAGGTGCGCGACGCTGACGATCACGCCGGGCGTCTTGTCGTCTTTGGGCGTCAGCCAACTGCCCACGTCGAGTGGCGCGCCTTCACGCCATGCGGCAAAGGTCGGCGAAGCGAGCAAGGTGTTGAGCGACGCCGCCAAGTCTCCGCGCGCTTTGGCCGACATGAAGCTGTCGACCGGCAGCGATCCAATCGTCGCGAGCGGCGGCTCCAGCACGTCGCCGAGTAGCGCTCCGAGATCGGACGGCAGCCCCTGCTGCTGACGCCGTTCGGCCAGCACCGACAAAAGGACGTGATCGCGACTCTTGGCCGGGTCGGGATCACGACCCAACAAACGCAACAGCAGCGACACAGCTGCAGACAATGAAGCCCGCGCACTTTCCGGATCGTCATGCCACTCCCACGACGGGCGCTCGAGCGACGAAAGCACATGCAGCGGCTCACCCGCCGTGCTGCCGGGCGTGAGCACACGTAAACTGATGGATCGTGAGTAGTCCTTCAGGGCGCTTTCGTTGATGCCCCAGGCATTGAGCGCGGTCTTGCGTTCACTGGCCAAGGTTTGCGCGAGCTCTGCGGGCGTACGCACGTCGCCCGGGCCGGGCTCGACCCACGGCTCTACTTGCGCTGCGTCGAAGTTTGGAAAGGCGAGCGCCAGGTTCGGCAGATCACCTTTGACATCTACCATCAGCACGGGAACGCCTTGGCCGAGGGCCTCCTCGACCATCACCGTGAGCAGTCCCGTTTTCCCGCTGCCCGTCATGCCGACAATTACTCCATGCGTCGCCAGATGATGAGCAGGGAGATCTAAAGCGCCTGGCTTTTGCGCGGGATCGAGCGGGAACGAATTGCCGATACGGAGGGGACGTTTCACGGTGAGGGTCCTAGGTGTATGGTTTATGGTTGATTGGCGAGGGCAGGGGAGCAGGCGTTACCCATCCCCCAGCGGGCGAGCACCTGGAAAGCCGGGCGGAGCCGGGTTGGCGGGCGCCGCAGGCGTTTGGTCAGCGCCGTTGCCACCCGGGGCCTTCGGCGCGGCGAAGGCTTGGGCCACCGCGGCGTTCAGGTTATCGCCCTCGTCGAGTTGCTCTTGCACGTCGTCACTTTCGACGGGTTCGTCGTCGACCCAGGTGTCGTCACTCGAGCCAGGCTTGCCGCGGCGGGCGTACAGCGAGGGCGTGATGTCGTCGACGTCCCCCTCATGGCGGCGCACGAAGGCGATGGCGGCACGCACCTCGTTGTAGGCGCGTAAAACCAAGGTGTACGCTTGCTGCCGTAACAGCGCGCTTTCGTGGTTGGCGCCGGGGCCTTGTTCTTTGTGACCGAGCACGTTGATCAAGCGGTTGGCGCTCAGGCGTGCTTGCTCGATCTCTGCTTGCTCCAGCATGGAGCGCTCGCCGATCGCGGCCCAGTTGGCCAAGAACAGATCACACAGGCCGATCACGTCGTAACCCAGGCCTTGGTGGCTATTGCCGCTGCGCAGCGCGTTCACGCGAGCTGCGTCCAGCACGCCGTGGTGCACGAACACCGACGCGTGCGCGTGGAAGCGCTCACGCGTGGCGACCAGCTCTTTCACGAGCGACGTGTCTGGTGTTCCCGTCGCGATGCGGTGTCTGCTGTGCGTGTGCCCGAGCGCCAACGCGTAGTCGCGCAGGTTATCAGCGTAGCTCATGTCGAAGGTGCCAAGCTTCGCCAGCTCTGCTCGCAGCGCCTGCACCTCGGGAATCGTCCCGAGCACGGTTTGAACGACGCCGCCCACGCCCAAGTTGATCTGCTCCAGGTCGTTCTTCGGAACGGCCAGGACCGCAGCCCGCACCCGTTCGAATCCCAGGTGCAGTTGGTGTGCGCTATCGTCGTCAGCGTTGGTAGTTGCGTTGTTTGTAGTGGCTTTGTTTATCATTTCTCAGTTGCTTTCAGTTTGGTTTGCAAAGTGACGGCAGCGCCGCGAACCCAACGCCCACGACGACTGCAGTCGAGATGGCGCTCTGTCGGCCGCACCCACCCCCGGTTTCCGCCAATCCTCAGAAAAACCTCCGCGCCCTTCGGAACGCGTGGCCGATGGGGCGTGAAGGCTTGGGATTTCGGGGGTTAACGCGGGGCTTGAATGGCGTGAAGACGCGTGGAACTGGGCGGGGCGGCGCAGTGCGTAAAGGAATTTCGAAGTAAGCGTCGCCGCGACGGAGGTGAACGCAGCGGTGGGAGGCGGCGTTTCACCGTGGGCTACCGGGAGCCTCGGGAAGAGTTTTTGGTCTCACGGGGGCTCCCGGGAGCCTCGGGGAGAGTTTGAACTCTGGGTGGGGCTGCGGTTCAGCCTCGCGAAGAGTTTTTCGTCTGGAGGAGGCAGCGGCGTAGCCTCACGAAGAGTCTTGGGTCTCGGAGGGGCAGCGGCGCAGCCTCGGTGGGAGTTCTTGGTCTCGAGGAGGCAGCGGCTCAGCCTCGGACGGAGTTTGAAGTCTGGAGGAGGCTGCGGCGCAGCTTCGGTGGGAGTTTGGACTCTGACGGAGGCTGCGGTTCAGCCTACGGCGAGAGTTTCGAGTCTCGGTGAGGCTCCCGGCAGCCGCTCAGGAGAGTTCGAAGTCTCGAAAGAGCAGCGGCGCAGCTTCGCGAGCGAGTTTTGAGTCTCGGCGAGGCTGCGGGGAGCCTCGTTGGTAACTTGTAGGTTACGAATGAGGCTGCGGGGGGCTTCGAGTAAGAGTTTCAAGTCTTGTTTCGAGCTGCCGGGAGCCTCGCGGAAGAGTTTCAAGTCTCGGCGAGGCTGCGGGAAGCTGAGTTGGTAACTTTGAAGTTACGGAGAGGGCTGCGCGGCAGCCTCGGGGAAAGTTTTCGGTCTTGGGAGGGCAGCGGCGCAGAAAGAGGGTGTCAGAATTTCTGTGTGACTTGCTCGTTCGGCAATTGGGCAGTCCGCGGCAATGAACTCGTCGCGCTGACGTACAAGCGGTACCCGTACACGGCCACCCGCAGCGAGATCGCCGAGCGTGTACTCGCAGGCGATGCCGCGGCCCTCCAGCGCATCAGTTCCGCGCGCCCTGGCGCGGATGGGCCGCGCGTTCAGACCATTGGCTATGAAGGGCACACGCTGGAGAGTTATCTCAACGTGCTGCTTCAAGCCGGGGTGAGCCTGCTTTGCGACGTTCGTCGTAACCCCATCAGTCGAAAGTACGGGTTTTCGAAGAAGGCGCTATCCAAGGGGTGCGAAGGCGTCGGGCTGGGCTACGAGCACGTGCCAGAGCTCGGAATCGATTCGAGTCAGCGCCGCAACTTGAACACCCAGGCCGACTACGACGCTCTGTTTGCCGAGTACGAGCGGGATGCTCTGCCGCGCCAAACGGCGGCACTCGACAAGCTCGCAGGTTGGGTGAAGAGCGGCGAGCGTATCGCGCTCACCTGCTACGAACACCTGCCGCACCAGTGCCATCGCCATTGCGTGGCGGACGCGTTGGCGAAACGCTTCGGCAAGAGCTTCAGTCCGGCGCACTTATGACGGACGCGAGGGGGGGTGGACAAGCAGCGGATTCTGATCACCGTCAAGACGTACCCAACGCTGTCGCGCAAGTACGGAGAGACAGTCTGCACGGCCGGCGTGCGTGAAGACGGCTCATGGGTGCGGATGTATCCCGTTCCCTTTCGGCGTCTCGACGAGGAGCAGCAGTACGCGAAGTTCGACTGGGTCGAGTGTCGGCTCGTCCGAAACAAGAGCGACCCGCGCCCCCGAGACCTACCGAATGATTACAGCGGCTTCCATGGTTGGATGTCGTGGACGCTTGGCGGGGCGGTGATTCGCCGCCATACTCAAAGCCGGCTATCAGCCGCCCCCAAACAATGTCGGATCCTGCACCCAAACAAGAATCAGATCTGCGACCGCGATTTCAGCGGCGTGAAACGCTCACGGCTGAACAGATTGAGCAGCTCGATCGCAGCGCGATCGTGGACGCCGAGGCGTACATGCAGTGGTTAGAAACCGGTGAGGGGCCGGAGCCGTACGCCGAGTACTTCGACTGAGTGAGCTTTTTCTTCGGTCGCGCGCAAACTTGTCGATTGCCCCACGGACGCCCCAGGCTCACGCGGTGTCGGCGACTTTGGGCCGCCTCCTGAACAGCGGTACGCTTCCGGGGCCGTTGGATGTCGAAGTGCTGTTGCAGCCGCCGCAAGTGGGCGTCTCCTGGGGCCGACAGGTTTACGGGTTGCAGCGCTGGATCTACTACAGATTCGACGAGGCCGAAGTTCAGGTTTTGGATATCGGCGCAGTCGAGCCGTCGCGAGTCGATTGACCGGAGAAGGGGGTGACGCACGTACGGCGACGGCGCTGCCGGCCAGACGCGGAAGCGCGCGGTTGGCTCAGTGCAGGCTCGGATCGACTTCGGGCTTGTCCGTCACGGGGGCCATCATCCCGTCGGCCCACTCCGTCTCCTGCCAGTTGCGTACAAGCATCTCGTTGTGCTGACAGAGGACGCAGAAGGCGACGATCTCATCCTTCTGAGTCTTGAGCACCCAGAGCAGACCCTGGCACTGCTGCTTGTTGGGGCGCTTGGCGCATCGAAGCAGCGTTTCCCTGCGTTCGCTCGGCGCGAGCGTGCCGCCGTACTCGATGACCTGCGCGACGCGGAGCGCCTTGTTGAAGAGCTGTGGTTGGTCGAACGGCAGCGAGCCGTCCTGGTTGAGCCAGTGCCAAGGATCGACGACGAGCATGGCGCGGGCTTAGCACGTTGAGCCACGCCAGGAGCGGCTGGGGCTCGGTCTCACTTACTGAAACGTGATGTCGTGGTCATGTCGGCAGAGCTCGAGCTGGCGCTGTGGGACATGCGAAGCCGCACGCTGTGGTCGCGCTGGGGTCAGGCCCCCTCCGACGAGGTCATCCGTCCAGACGCCCTGCGCCCCCGCCGGTCGCCGCAGGATACGGAGACTCCAGCCCGGCCCAGACCTGCGCCGAGTGTTCCGATTTAGAAATCCGACCGAATATGGCCGCATCAGGCCGTTGCGGATTTCTGCGGGCTCGTGCGACGATGGGGCATGGGTCGTAGGGGGGACGCCATTTCCGTCGTGGAAGCGAGTTATCAGCTCGGGGGGACTGACGAGCAGTGGTTGATGGGCGTCGCGAAGGCGGTGGACGAGCTGCCGTTTCCGGAGCCCGTGGGGACGCTCGCGTATCACATAAAGCCGTTAGGTGGCGGCTTTCGGATAGAGACGCCGGTCCAGGCTGGCTCGCAGTACGACTTGGTTGGGCGCATCGCGCGCATGGGGCGACTGCTCGATCGGTGTCGAGAGGGTAGTACAGGGCTCGCCGAGCGAGCGTGTGCGTTGGTTTATGAGCGCGTCATTCGCGCGGCGACCGAGCTTCGACCAGATCAGTTGCTGATCGACGAGTATCGGCGGTTTGGTCCGCGTTGGATGTACACGCTGGGGGTTCCCAAGACTCGAGACGTCATGCTGCTCGTCAACCAGCATATCGACGGGTTGGGTACGACCATCATCGCGCGGGGCACGAGTCGTCGAGGCTCCCTCAGCCCAGCACAGCGGCGCATGTATCAGATGTTGGGCGCGCACATCAAAGCCGGCTACAGACTGCGTCATCGCTTGACGCCGGCTCTCAGCCTGCCAGGAGCTCGCCCCTGCGGCGCCGTGATCGACGCCAGGACGATGCGCGTCGTGAACGCCAGCGGCGACGCGCAAGAGGCCCCAGCCCGTGACGCGATACGTCAAGCCGCGGTAGCGGTCGACCAACTGCGCGCGAGCAAGGGAGAACGCGGCGAGCAGGCGCTCGACGTTTGGCAGGGCTTGATCGACGGGCGCTGGTCGCTGATCGATCACGTCGAAACCGACGGCAAGCGCCTGATCCTCGCCCACCGTAACCCCGAGCGCGTACGCGACCCACGGGGCCTGACGGACATGGAGGCGCGCGTCGCCCGCCTGGCTGCCAGAGGCTACGCCAACAAGCTCATCGGCTATCACCTAGGCATCTCAGAAGGCACCGTCGCCGCCCACCTCCACCGATGCTGCCGAAAACTACGCGCCTCGGGCCGCACCCAACTCGTCAAAATGCTCAACCATGCCCAACCTTGAACCCGCAGAGGTCCGCAGTAGCATCGAAAGCGACGATTCCGATTCCGCTCCAGTCAGACTTCCTCCAGGTTCGGATTTGATCGAACTCGAGGACGGCCTCGTGATCATCGCGATTCCGATCGCGCAGCCGAGGTTACCCCCATCGCTCACCCCCGCAGAGCGAGACATCGTGATGCGCGTGTGCGACGGGCAGAGTAACGCAGAGATCGCGCGGCAGCGGGGCGTGAGCGTGAGTACGGTGGCGAATCAGTTGGGGGAGATTTATCGGAAAGTGGGGGTCGGGTCGCGGGGGGAGTTGGTGGGGAGGGTGCGCGATACACACAGGGCCTAAAGGAATTGCCTATTTCTTGTTGACGATCACTGCAGGTAAACGCGTGATTGACCACACGTATTCTAGTACACGAGGCGTAAAAGTTTTCATGAGTATCCGCAAAACCTCTCGGCGGCCCCAATGGCTTTGATGAAACAGTTTCATGGGTGCGAACTAGTCTTGCTTGTCTTAGCGGCGCTGTTTCCGGCCGTAGCGACTGCTGATACAACGGATCCGGTCCAGAGTTCGTCCAAGTCGAGCGTTGGGGATTCTGCGCGTCAAATCGCCGATACGGCGAAGAAAGACCTGGGGAAGGCAAGGGAAAAGCTCAGCGACATGTCGCAGGCGGATGTAGAAGAGGCAAAGCGGAAGGTTACAGAAATCCGGGCGTTGAGGGACAGTATACATAGCGGAGCTGAGAGGGTGCGAGAGATGTACTATGACGTCGCGAGGTTCCCCGCAAGCACGTCGCCCATAGACCAGCTAGATGACCTTTCGGAGAAAGCGGACAGGATTCGTGCAGAGATTCGCACGCTGACGACGAAAGTGGAGGAGGCAGGAGCAGCACTCTATGATACCGGCGAGTTCGAGGGTGACCAGGCTGAGAACGAGTTTCGCAGAAGGCGCCGGGTTTTAGATCAAGCGCGCCTGGAGCTGGACGACAAGCAACAAGAGCTTGGCGCCCTAGAGGCTCGACAAGCGTCGACCCGGAAGCGGGTAATGGCCAGCACCAAGGAGGAGGCTGATGCGCTGAAGGCTTTGCAAGACGTGCTGAAGGACGTGGATCTCACTGCAAGGGACGCACAGACTGTGTACTCGGAGGCGCAAGAGTTGGAGAGTCGGGTGCGCCGCCAGGAAGCGGCAAGCGATGCTCTCTGTGGGGAGGCTGATGGCGGAGGCGAACCCCGTCGGTTGTGCTTTGTCTTTGGGCTTTTCACGGCAGCGCTTTCTAGAGTGGTTGTGAGTGGGGAAGACGGTACAGGTGCGCTTAGTCCGTACTTCGGAGGACGGACATCGCGTCAGCTGGCAGCTGCTGCTATCCCCGCAACGGCAGCTCGCGTGGTGCCAATTGATTCAGCTCCCTACGTTTCCATCGACCTTGGGGTGTACTCAGCGTTCCTGTCGCCACGGCTTGAGACGGCTTCAACCCAGTCGTCCTCGACGTCTAAGACCAGTTGCAGCAGCACAGCCGGCAACTTTGAGAAGAATTTGCCATGCCAGGCGAATGCGCCATTGAACCCGTACGCGGCTTTCTATCTGGGGGCCACGTTTGGAAAGGAGAACGTAGGGTATGTTAGTTTCCTACCTATCACTCTCGGTTTGGGGACGGTCGGCGACTCGAAAAAGATGACAAGCTTTTACGGCTGGACGCTTGGGATGGTCCAGTTGAATGGAACCCTTCCATGAGTTCAGTAAAGAAGTTCAGCGAGTATGCGGTGGGCATCGTTGGGATCCTGACGCTCCTTGGGTTAGGTTGCAGCGCTGACGGCAGTAGCGGGTGCGAAGAGGCAACGGAAGAGATGCAACGGCTCATACTTGGCGTATGCAATGAGCTGGCGTTTAGTGGCACCGGATTCTGCGGGCAGTGTGTGCCGAACGGTTATTTCTCGGTGGATAACACTGGGGAAGATTGTTCTTGTGGGCGCCTTGTTTTCGATGCGGACTTTTGCGCCTACGAGCGCAGCAGCAACGCCCGTCCAAAGGTGCGTGCAGCGGTAGAGGCGCTTGTTAAAGAATGTCGGGACCCGAGCTTGCCACGCGTGTCGGGCCAGCCTGATGCGCAGGACGTCAATGTGGCACAACAGGACGGCGGAGCTGAGTAAGTAGAGCGCTAGTCAGCCAGACTCGTCTCGAAACAACTCGAACAAGAATTCGGGCTGCTGACCGCCCGAACAGCTCGAAGAGTGCTCAAGTCACGCCCTCAAGTCGCGAGGACGAACCCCTCGAGGCAGGGGATACGATCATCGGCGCCTTTCCCGTGCCGCATGACCGCCGGCTCGGGTTGTTCGGGTAGGCCCGAGGCGGTGTCTGGCTGAACTCCTTGTCCTGAGACTCGATCAGTATGTTTTTTTGGCTCGCCTCTGACTAAGCGTCTTGCCCGGTGGCATCACGCACTGCGATGCACAGCTCCTTGTGGATTGGGTTCAGCAGTTGGAGGCTCGCTGCAGCGGTGGGCCTTTCTCCAGGTGATTCGTGCAACATCCGCTTCACCACCCCATGAAGCTCGTTGGTATCCCCTGCATCGAGCATTGCTCTGTGCGCGTTTCGCGCTCGCGGCAGCAG
>CBFGUG010000141.1:0-16082 GCA_965651905.1 uncultured bacterium
CGCGCGCCGCCGGCGGGCCCGCGTGGGCGCGCCCCGGGGGGGCCGGGGGGGGGGGGGGCGGGGGGGCGCGGGGGGGGGGGGCGGCCCCCCCCCCCCCCCCCACTACTCGGCCAACCGTGGGCGGCCGACGACGCATCGCCCGACGCCCGATCGCACTGTCGCCGTCTGAGTGACGACCAGTTGCAGCGCACCCGCCATCCGCTGGCCGTCGAACATGAACGCTTCTTGGCTCGCCTCGAAGCCCTGACGGCAAAGACGCAAACGCCCGACCCCCGCACACTCGAGATGTACTGCGAACGTGTCACCAGCAGCACCACGCCGCTGGGGCGCGCCGTGGACGACGCGGGGACGTTGCTCGGGCTGGGGCACGTGGACATCTACGTCTCCCGGGGGCACGACGACATCGGCGTGCGCGCCTTCGACGAGCGCCCCACTGTGCTGATGGTGGGTGGCGAACACCTGGACGCGAGCAGCCGTCACCAAATGAACGAAGCCGAACTGCGCTTCGCGGTCGCAGCAGAGCTGGCACATCTGCGTTTCGGGCACTCACGCGTCGCGCCGCGAGAAGTGATCGGCGGCGTGATCGACAAGGGAAAACGCGGTCTGGACATCACCTTGGGTCTGCTGCCGCTATTCGCCGGGCTCAAGCTCGGCAACCGTTTGGGGCTGGCCACGGCCAAGCTCAGCTTGCCGCAACTGAGCCGCTGGGTGCAAGCCGCCAGGCAGCTGGAAGTCGCGGTACGCGAGCGTGCCGCGCCCACTCCGCGCTCCGATTTGAGCATCGCCAACGAGGCGCTGATCGAAGCGCATCGGTTTTGCCAGCTGTCGGCAGATCGCGCGGCCTTGCTCTGCGCAGGCGATCTGAAGTCGGCGCTTCGCGCGATGTTACTCGGGCGCACGGACTACGTGCGCGTGACGACGCGTCTCACCCAGTCCAGCTTGCTCGACAGCCTCGACGAAGCTCGTACGAGCAAGCCCGCCGCGTTCGACGACCTACTCATGCGCATCGGTTTTCTGGTCGCCTTCTACGTCAGCGAGGACTACCCAAAGTTGCGCGATGCCAGTCGCTGAAGCCAAGTACGGACCAGTCGGCTTACGCGGTTGGCAGTCGACTCAATATGGCGCTGGTTGAGAACGATCGCGCGCCGCCAGAATCGCCGCTTCGAGCGAGTCTTCGGGCAAGTCACATTCGCTGGCTACCTGAGTGCGCTTGAGCAACGTCAAGGCACGGCGATCGGCGTGAAGCGCCGCGCTCGGCAGCAGACGCTCGTAATCACTACAGCCGATGGCTTCACGCCAATCGAGCAAAAACTGGAGCGCAGGAGAGGCCGCCTTGCGCACGTCTGGGCGGTAAACGAGATCCCGAGCCAGTCGCGTGGCGGGGGTGACGTCTTTGGTGTCCACCCAAATGCGATACAACATGTCCGCGCCGAGTGAACCCAAGTGATCTGCAGCGAGATTCAGCGCCATCTCAGCGTGCTCGGAATCGCGCATGGCGTTGTGCACGTCTCGACGTAACACTGCGTCTTCGGACACCGAGGGCTGCTTTTCCAGCGCTACCTGATACGCAAACAGCGCATCACCGATTCGATTGTTCTTCACCCAGCCACGCCCCAACGCCAACCATTCACGCACGGTTCGAAAGTCGGGGTCGCGCGCTTGCAGCTCTGCCAGCGCATCCAAATCACCGAGAAAAGCACGCCCCAAAAGCCGCTCCACGGCGGGTTCCGCGCTCGGCAAAGGGGCTGGCTCGACGCGCGCGACGGGCGGCGGCGCCACCGTCGGCGTCACGTCTCGGACCTCTTCTTTCGGCGCCTCGGGCACCAGCGCGACCACCAGCGCAGCTCCCGCCAGAGCCGCCATTGCCGCCACCAACCCGATCCTCCAGAGTGGCACCGCGCGCCCGGCGACGTGCAGCGGGCGCCCGATAGCACTGGTATCGAGTCGATGAGTGAAACCGAGACTCGCAGGCGGAGCGTCCGACATGGACGCTAACTTGGCGCGCGTACGCGATCGCGAGTTTGGCAATCCCTGCCCCAACAGGCTGAGCACGCGCTCGACGACTTCGGTGGCGTCCTGGGGTCGCTGCTCTGGCGCTTTCTGAAGCAGATCGGAAACCAGCTCGCGTACTGGCAGCGGCAGCTCTTCCGACAGCTCGGGCGGGTCGACGGTTATCTGCTTCATCAGCACCGCCTGAATTTCTTCGCCCATGAACGGCGGATTGCCTACCAGCATGCGGTAGATGATCAGGCCGAGCGAATATAGGTCGCTGCGGTGGTCGACGGTCTGTCCGCCCGCTTGTTCGGGAGACATGTACTCGGGCGTGCCGAAAACCGACCCCACCTTGGTGATCGGCCTGTCCGAACCACCGCGCTCATGCACGCTGACTTTGGCGATGCCGAAGTCGAGCACTTTGACCAACTCGGGCTCGCCAGGCCGCTCCACCAGCATGACGTTTTCGGGAGACAAGTCGCGATGCACGATCCCCTGCTCGTGCGCGCCTTCGAGGGCTTCGGCAATTTGCCCCGCAATGCTGAGCACGCGCTCGAGAGCGAACAATCCCCCCGCTTCCGCCAGCGCGACGTCGAGCATCTTGCCCTCGACGAACTCCATCACCAAGTACAGCGCGCCGTCAGCTAGCCGTCCGAAGTCGCGGGCTTGCACGACGTTGGGGTGATCGATGCGGCCGGCAGCGACGGCTTCTCGCTCGAACCGCTGAACGACGTCTTCGAGTGCCGTCATCTCGCGGTGAAGTACCTTGAGCGCAACCGCCTTGCGCATGTGCACGTGTTCGGCGCGGTACACCGCACCCATTCCGCCACGGCCGATCAACTCCAGAACACGGTAGCGTTCGCCAACCAGCGACCCGATCAGTTGATCGGGCTCGGGTTCCAGCACCTCGAGGTCTTCGTCACTCCCCCAGTGCTCCGCTCCCCCGCCGTCGACCAAGTCGGGCTCAGGCGAGCTCGCTTGCTCCGAATTTTGGGGTGTTTCTTCCGTCACGCAGGTGCCCCTGTATTCGCAGAATCTGGCCAGATTCAAGCGAAGCGACCAACCAGATTCGATCGCCTGGGGCTATTAGGGACACTCCGCTGGTCCCTTGGCCGATAGAGCGTCTAGCGCGGTCACCGACGATTCTTCGCGCAGGCAGTGTCGTACAGCTGTTCGTAACCACGGGCTGCAACGTCGGCAGCGTACTCGGTTTCGAGCAAGCGCCGCTGCGCCGCAACCTGTTCACTGCGTCGATTCGGATCGCACGACAGTGCGTTCACGGCCTGCGCCAACTCTGCCGGGCGAGCTGGAACCCGCTCGGCTGCCACAATCTCCGACAATGGCCCCTCCTCTGGCACGACCACGGGAGTGCCCAGCGCCATCGCCTCCAAGATCGAAATCGGGATGTCGACCTTGGCCCACAACTGTTCGACGGGAAACAACACGCAGTCCGCCAAACGCAGCAGCGGCAACAAGCTCGGCAGTTCGCCCGCGAAGCGCACGTGAGCACTGCTCAGGCTGGCGGCGAGGCGCGCTTCCAACTCGACTGCCCGCGCCGTCTTGCGGCGACAGGCGAACACCACCACGAGCTCGGGCTCGCCTCCGCATATGAGTGGCACCGTCTCCGCGACGAGTTGGGCGCCGTTGCTGAACTCCAAGTCGCCCGGGTAAACGACTACACGCTGCTCGGCGCGAATGTTCAGCTTGGCACGCAACGCAGCCACCTCGTCAGCGGTGGGCTCAGCAATTGCGCCGAGCGGCGGGCGAATCAAGTGCAGCGAAGCGCCGGGTAACGCGGCTTGCAAGCGCTGACGAGTCCAGTCGCTGTGCACGACCACCTCGTCGCCGAACAGCAATTGCTCGGCACTGTCGAAGTTGCGGGGTGGCGACGCCACGGTTTGGACCACGGGCACGCGCCGCAACCTGCGCAGCCAGCGAATCGCTCCACTGGAACGCGGATTGGGGGCGAACACGAAATGCCACAAATCCGAGCTACGTTCCCCTAGCAGGTAAGTCAGCGCCCGCACGTTCTGACTCATGGCGGGGGCGTAACGGCCACCGCGACCGTATACCTTTCGGACGTCACCGAGCGGCGTGTCCGTCGCGCGCTCGATGCCCATCACCTGCGGTTGCCAGCGAGTGAGGCTCGAGGCGAGATCGCGAACCAGGCAGATACTGCCGTCGTGGAACGGCTCGACGACGGGTTTGGATACGAACAGAACCCGCGAGGACATCGTTAAGCGACGGCTGGACTCGATGGAGATCCCGCGCGCTGCTCGCGGGATCTCCATCGTAGCTCAGAGTTCGATGGGGTTTTCCTCACTGCCCTCGCGCGGAGCGCCGCCACCGCCACGTCGAGCAGGTGCGCGCCGCGCGGGCGCTGGAGCGCTCGCCTCCCCTTCATCTGGGCAGCCGTCCTCGTCATCGACACCGTTCATGTCTTCGGCTTCGTCCACGCACTCGTCACGATCGTCGGGTATGCCGTCGCCATCGTTGTCGGGATCGGGACAGCCATCGGTGTCCTCGTAGCCGTCCGTGTCCTCGGGTTCCTCGGGGCACTTGTCCTTCGGATCGTCGACGCCATCGCCGTCCGTGTCGGGTACGTCGGGGCAGCCGTCCTCGTCCTCGAACCCGTTGTAGGTCTCGGGTTCGTCGGGGCAACGGTCGCTGACGTCGGGCAGCTTGTCCTTGTCGTTGTCCACGTCGGGGCAGCCGTCGAGATCTTCGAACTTGTCGGCGTCTTCGGCCTCGTCGGGACACTTGTCAGCACTGTCGGCAATGGCGTCCCCGTCGTTGTCGAGATCCGGGCAGCCGTCTTCGTCCTCGTGACCATCCATGTCCTCAGCGTCGGTCGGACACAAATCCGACTTGTCATCAACGCCATCCAGATCTTCGTCCATCGATTCGTTCACGTAGGACAGCCCCACGAACGCCCGGAAAATCGGTCCACCAACGGAGTGAATGATACCCGGACCACCACCGACGCTGATGGTGAGTCCCGAGTTAAGGGGGGTTATCTTACCACCAACCACGGCTTCCAGCGTGTTGGTCCCCGGCTCACCACTGAGTGCGCTGGTGCCGAACAGGTCACCCACGACCTGAAACACCGGCCCTGCGTGAAGCCCAGCTGCCACCCCGAACAAAGCTTCCGAACCGATCGTCGAGTTACCAACTACGCCTTCTTTGCGAAAGTGATACCCCAAGTTGGCACCAGCGGAGAAAGGTCCACCCGTCAGGTCAGCGATCACCCGCAACCCACCTGTGAACGACTCGTTCCCGATCATGTTGCCCTTGGCGGTCGCTTCGCCGAGAGGTAGCGTGACGAAGCCCGCACCAGCCATGGCGAATGTGGATTGGGCGTCGCCCACGAATCGGTATTTCGCTTCAATCTCGGGATCGGAAAGCCCGGTGGCTTCTATGCCATCCCCCGCGATTTCACCGGCCATGCCATTCGGATTGAGCCCCTGCCCCTTCACGTAGGTGACAGGCAATCGCAAACCGAATTGGAGTGCAGGAATGACCGTGTACGAAGCCAACACGTCTGCAGTCACGACGTTCTCGACGATCAAGACGTCACTGATGAACCCATCGCGTTCGCGCACCGACTCGACGACGAACGGCTTGTAGCCGTAGTGCGCGAGAAACCCGAGACTGAAGGCATTTTCACCATCGCTGCGCGCGCCGCGTGTCACCCAAAAATTGCGCGGGCCTGGTGCAGTCGCGAACTTCTCGACGTTGATGGAACCCTTGATCTCTTGTCGCTCCTGCGCCTCCACGTCGGAAGCTGAGCCACTGATGGCGATCAGCGCGCCCAGCGACGCTGAGGCAAGCGGACGCTTGAACGAGTTCGAGAGGTTCTGCGATGCGTTTACTGGCGCGACTTTCACGTTTCGGCCCCTTCTGAGTTGGAAGCAGTCGCGGCCTAGCCTCTCACAAGGCCTCGCAAGTGCGCAATATTCCGTCGGAGCCTAGCGTCCCGAACGAAAGATCGGGACGAATGCAGCACCAAGCGACATCGGGAGCGCGGCGGTCGCCCGCGGACGCACACGCGCCCACCCGGGGCGTTCATGGTCGACGCGCCCCATTCCCCGGGTGCGCCGGCGCCGTGATCAAGGTCGAATTCGGCCAACCCACCAGTGCGGCTCGGGAAATTAAATCGAGCCGCAGCGGGCGCGGGAGCCCTCGGTCGTTGACAGGTTTTTCCATTGCGTGCGACACCACCCGCCAATTTGCACCGACTGTCTGACAGGGTGGAGAACGAACCCGCATGAACGACCCCCGTTTGACGACTCTGGCCCTGGCCGGCGTCCTTTGTTTTCCCGCGCTCGCCAAGGCCCAAGGCCAACCGCCAGCGCCGCCTCCGCCCCCGGCCGAAGCAGCTCCTGCGCCGCGCGCGGAAGAACCTGCACCGCCAGACGACGGCGACGCACCTGCCAGTCCTGACTCAGCGGAACCACCAGCTCCCGACTCCCCTGCGCCCGACGCCCCAGAAGCAGACGCGCCCCCCTCCGAAGGAGCAGTCGATACTCCTACTCCCTCGGCCGACGCCATCGAACCCGAGTCATCCCCTCAGCAGCCCCCTCCCGACGTCGCAGCAGAAGCAGACGTGGCGACCGAGGACGCGGACGCGTCAGCAAGTCAAGACAGCTTCCCCGCTGGCGGCCAGGCCGCCCCGGCATTCCCCACGCCCGAGCCCGAATCCGCAGCGCCCGCGGCCGAAACCGAACCTACCAAGCCAGCCGCCAAGTTGCCGAACGCCGCAGAAGACACCGATCCCGATCGTTTCTTCGCGGAAGACTGGTGGAGTCACGCCCGTCCGTCGGTCGAATTTCACGGCGCGTTCCGCGTTCGCGCAGAACTCTTTCACAAGTTCTCCCTGGGCCGCATCGATACCCCAAGCCAAGCCATCTGGCCGCAACCGAGTGACTATCGTTTCACGGCCGGCAATGGCAACGAATACGGCCCGCAACTGTGCGTGGGGGACGAAACCGACCGCACCAGCTCGGAGAGTACGGATCCCACGAACCTGTACAGCTGCGACAACAACACTCAAGCCGGCGCCAACTTGCGCCTTCGCCTCGACCCCGAGATCCACATCTCCGACAATCTGCGCGTCCGCACTCAGATCGACTTGCTCGACAACTTGGTGATGGGGTCGACGCCCGACGGCTATCGTTTCGGCGTCACGGATAGTGACGGCGTGGAAGTGCAAACCCGCTCGGGCTACAACCAGCTCGGCGTTTACGACACGACCCAGCTGCCCCCCGACTCGGCCAGCAACAGCTTCACGGACAGCGTCAGAGTCAAGCGAGCTTGGGGCGAATACACCACCCCGCTGGGTGAACTGCGCTTCGGACGCATGCCCGATCACTTCGGCCTGGGCATGCTGTACAACTCGGGAGACGGCTTCGACGACGACGCGCAAAGCACGGTCGACCGCATCATGGTCACCAGCGGCCTGCGCGACTTGGACTTGTTGTTCTCTGCGAGCTGGGACTTTGCTGGCGAGGGCGCACTGCGCCGCGTCGCCACCGTGGGCTCGCAACCCTACGACAACGCAGCGTTGGACGACGTCGACCAATACTCCTTGCGCATCATTCGTCGTGGCTCCCCACAAGACGAAAAGTTGCGCTTGGCGCGCGGCAACCTGGTGCTCAACGCGGGTGTCTACTTCATCTACAAGAGCCAGATCCTCGCCAACGACCAGGCTATCCCCGCTGATCTCGGCGGCGCCACCCCAGGCGTCAATCCCGACGCCCAGGCGGACGCGTTCGCGCGCCGTGGCGCCGAGATGTACATCCCCGACGTCTGGTTCGAACTGAAGTACAAGAAGTTCCGCTTCTCGGCGGAGTGGGCAGCCGTGCTGGGGAGTATCAGCAGCGCTTCCATCGCGCCCAACACCGAGGACACCTTCCGCAACAGCTCTGAGCTCAACCTGGCGCAGTTTGGTTTGGCCACGGAAATCGAGCAGAAGCTGGTGGAAGATCGTCTGCGGTTGAAGTTCAACTTCGGCTGGGCATCGGGTGATGCTGACGCGTTCGACGACAGCATGCCCGGCGATTTGATCCCAGGTCCCAACGAGACGCAGATCAACGACGATACGATCTCGACGTTTCGCTTTCACCCCGCGTACCGTGTCGACTTGATCCTCAATCGCCACATTTTGCAGCGGATCCAGGGCACTTACTACTTCCGCCCGAGCGTCGAGTACGACTTCATTCGCGACGCGACGGGCCAGCGAGCGGGCGGCGGCGTACAGGCGATCTGGACGCGGGCCAGCGAGTTCGTTCAAACCCCTGGACACGACGCCGACCTCGGCATCGAGCTCAACGGTACGCTGTACTATCAAGCCAAAGACGGCGTGCTCAACGACACCCCAGACACCATGGGTGGGTTTTATGCAGCGCTGCAATACGGCGTGTTGTTCCCGCTGGATGGCATGGGTTACCAGAACGCGGAAGAGCGCGACCTACCTGGCGATAACAGCGCCAAGACTGCACAAACGCTGCGCTTGTTCCTGGGTGCGCTTTTCTGAGAGCGCGCAGATTTTCTTCGCGTCGGTCACCACATTCGGGTGTGTCGGTGCGGGCGCGGCGCACTCCAACGGTTGGGCGTTCACCCCACGCGCAGCACGTTCTTGAGTACCCAGTCCACCAGCGTTCCGTATGGCGGTGAGAATAGGCCTACGCCGCTCAGTCGCGATTGATAGAGCACGCTCTTGTTGTGGCTGAACAGGTCGAAACTCCGCTGCCCTAGGTAAGCACCGTAACCGCTAGCGCCCACGCCAGACCTCGGCAACTCGTCACACAAGAAGTGCAGCAGGGTATCGTTCACGGTCACCCCACCTGACACGGTATCTTGCAGCACTCGACGCACTCGCTTCGAGTCGTGATCGAAGTAGTAGAGCGCCAGGGGACGCGGCCGTCGATTGACGTACGCGATCGCGTCATCCAACGTTTCGTACGGAACAATCGGCAGTAGGGGTCCGAAAATTTCTTGCCCCATGAGCGTGACGTCATCGGGCACGTCGAGCAGCAGTGTGAGCGGCAGCTTCTGGGTCCCTTCTAGAGACTCACCTGCAGGATTGAGCTCTATCGCACGCGCTCCAGCGGCCACGGCTTCATCGCGCAGTTCGCTCAAACGCCGTTTGCGATCGGGACCCGCGACGGCGCTGTAGTCTGGGTTGTCGCGCAGTGTGGGAAAGCGCTCGGAGAGCGCGTCGCGTAGCGCCTCGACCACTTCAGGCACTCGCACGCGCGGCACGAGCAGGTAGTCTGGCGCCACGCACGACTGCCCTGCGCTGTAAACCTTCCCTTGAATGACCCGCTGCGCGAACTTGGTCGTAGGGAAACTCGCGTGCAAGATCGCGGGGCACTTACCCCCCAACTCGAGGGTCACGGGCACCAGGTTGCGCGCCGCGGCTTCGGCGACCTTCCGACCGACGTCGTGTCCCCCCGTGTAGAGCAGGTGCCCGAACGGCATCTCACACACCGCCTGCCCCGTCTCTGGTCCACCGAGCACGACCTCGATCAAGTCTTCGGGCAGCGCCTGCTGCAACAGTCTGGAGAGTAACTCACTGGTCCGCGGCACGTGCTCGGACAACTTCAACATCACACGATTACCTGCGGCGAGCGCCCCCGCTAGCGGCGCCATCGCCAGCATGATCGGGTAGTTCCACGGAGCGATGATGCCCACTACCCCCAGCGGCTGGGGCGCGACGCGGGCTGTCGCCGGACGCAACACCAACAGCGGCGCGCTGCGACGCGGCTTCATCCAACGCGCTAGGTGTGAACGCACGAAGCGGATCTGAGTGAGCGAAAGCCACAGATCGCCGAGTTTGGAGTCGTGCAGCGAACGGTGACCGAAGTCCTGGGAGATAGCAGCGGCGAGTTCCTCGACGTTATCCTGCAGCATGGCCTCGAGCGCATCGAGCCAGCTCAGTCGCTCCGCGAGCGGAGGATAGCGATTCGATTCGTACGCAGCCTGCAGCCGATCGAAACGGCCCCGTACGCGCTCCAGTTCCGTCGTGTCCGTCATCAGCTCACAGCCTAGCGCAGAAGCCCCAGACCTGAAACTTGGGTCTCGGGTTAGCGCTCGCCGCTCACAGCCCGCGCAACGTCGGCCTCGAGCTGCTCCCCCTTGCCGACGGTGTACCCTTCTTGCTTTTTTATGATCGAACCATCTCGTCCGATCAGTACACTGAATGGAGCACTGAGCTTGGGGTTGTACTTGGCGACGACACTCGACTCGTCATCGAGCAAGATCGGGAACTCGACGCCCAGCTTGGAGACGGTTGCACGCACGGCCGCGATCGACTCGGGACCATCTATCGATACGCCGAGTATGACGAAACCCTGCGCTTGGTGCTGGCGATACAAGTCGTTGAGATGAGGCATCGCCGCCAAACACGGGTCACAATAGGTCGCCCAAAAATCGATCAAAACGACGTCCCGCCCGAGGTGCTCGCTGAGGCGAACGCTGTCCCCATCGAGCGCATCGAGTTCGAAGTCGGGCGGCCTGGGCCCCTTCGCGCGAGGTGTCTCCTCCGCCGACACCACAGTCTGACCTTGGCTGCTTCCCTGAGTCGACAAGCCGAGGTCAGGTGTGGCACTCGGCCCCGCAGGGCCGGGCTTCGAAGCAGTGGAACCACACGCCGAAAGCACGAACGCGACGGCGATGAACTCGAATCTAGTCAACATGGTGCTGCTCGGCGTTCAGCGGCCGCGCGCCGTCAACGTCGCGTCGATGAACTCGAGTAGCTGTGGGGTGTAGCCCAGCACGACCTGCAGAATCTGCATCGTGCGCAGATCGACCACCATGTTCATAGGCGTCGCGGATCGATCGAAGTACACCCCCGTCTTGAAGCTCGGATCGACGACGAACGGAAAGTCGACGCCGTAGGTTCGCGTCCAGTTGATCATGTCGAGGTACGTCGCAGGATCTCCATTGTTGTCTTCGAACAACACCCCCATGATCTCGAGGCCACGCTCGCGCCACTGCTCGGTGTCCATCTCGCCCAGGTCGACGTACTCCTGACGGCACACGGAACACCAAACGGTTACGGCGTTGATGAACAGTAACTCAGGCCCCCCAGGGTCGGTCGGATTGTAAAAGTCGGAAAAGCGAATCGGCTCGGCGTAGGTCAGATTGAACTCGTTGCCGATCGGCGATCTCCAGCCCAGAAATTCCTCATCGGCGAGTATCGTGCCGCGGATCTGACCATAGGGGCCCTCTGGGTACTCCACGGGAGCGTAACCAGGCGCGAGGTTGGCGACGTCGTATTCGTCACCATCCTCCACGGAGTCGATGTCGCCAGAACTTCTCGTTTCCAGGTTGGGTCGCTCCTCGACGTCCCCGTCATCGTCGGCATCAGTGTCCCCGAGCGAAGCGCTGGGGCTGTCGTCGGCAGTGTCTAACTCCGCCCCTTCGATTTCCGAGGCTCGTGCCTCCTCGTTCGAGTCGGCAGGCAGGGCGTTCTCGCTCCCACAAGCGGCCAGCGCTGCGCCGCACCCGAGCATCCCAAGCCAACACACCCCGAGTCTGACCGTCGACAGCATCACCCGCACAGCATACGGCTCGCCGCGAGACGCAGCAAGCGACGGGCTGAAGGCCAGCCGAATCGCCCCGAGCTCAGAAAAGTGCACCCTCGCGGTTTCCGTCGCGCTCCACGTGCCTCGGGCGAGCAGCGAGATTCGCGCTCAGCGTCAGCAGCTCAATTCGGTTTGCTCGGCCGTCGTCAGGGCACTAGGCTCTGCCAGTTGTGAGCTCTTGCAGTTCGCCTCTGGGCGCGCTGTCGAACCGCAGCAAAGTTGCCACTTTGGCTCGTCCATTGAACCGCTACAAGCCCGCCTCTGCCCAACCCCACGCAGCCACAGCGTTGCGCTCCAGCCGCGCGAGCACGCCGTGGTTGGTACGCGGCGCCGCGCTGCTGCTTCATGCGGGGCTGTTACTCGGAGCGGTGGTGGCGCTGCTTGCCTGCGGCAAAGCACAATGTGCGGGCGTGGTGGTCGACGGCCAGTGTGAAGCATTGTGTTCGGACTCCGAGTGCGGCAGCGACGCACGTTGTGTCGACAACCGTTGCAGCGCCGAATGTCGAGCAGACGACGACTGCGCCACGGGGCGTTGTCGCTCGGTACGCACCGATCACGGCGCTCGCGGAAACTATTGTGTCGGAGGCGCCCCTGCGACGAACGCTGACGCAGGTAACGTCGATGTGGCAACCCCGCGCGAAGCCAGCGCGCCATCCAGCTCGGTTGATGACCCCGTGGACGCAGGTGCGTCACCTTTCGTGCCTCCCGAAAGCAAACGCTGCGAGACCAACGCAGAGTGCGCCGATCCCAACACCCAGACCAACTGCATCGCAGGGCGATGTGTGGTCACCTGCCTGTTGCACGAGCACTGCGGCGAAATTGGCTCGTGTACGGGCAGCGCGGTGGACGCTGACGGCGCGAACGTCGCGTATTGTGAGATTGACGAATTCCCCCGCGGTCCGGGTCAGTACGAATGGACTTGCATCAACGGCAACGAAAACTGTGATGCTGAGGAAGGCTTTCGCTGCTTGTCTCGCGGCGAAGGGGACCTCTCCTCGTACTGTGCTCAGCTAGGGTGTGAGGACGACGACAGTTGCCCAGCGGGTTACTACTGTCGACACGATTTGTTCAGCAACCGCCCCCCTTGCGAGGCGGCCTGCGGACGAGCCGGGGATCCCGACCACCCCGATTGCGTACCCCTCGATTCGATCGGCGAGGGACGGCCGTTCCGCTGCAACGACACGCGACTGGAGCTGCGGTCGTGTCAACGCCGTGAGTTCTGCAACTCCTGCGAGAGTGACGCCGACTGTCGGGGGCTAGCGAATCAGGTATGCGCCGATCAAGGCGATGGTTCGAAGATCTGCACGACATTGTGCGACCCCGACGCCAGCGGCTGCCCTTGGGGCAGTGCCTCCGTGTGCGCCGTCCACGACGCAGAGCTGGGCGTTCCAACCTGTGCGCACCAATACGGCGCATGTTCCGGGCAGGGGGCGGGCTGTGATCCTTGCGTCGACGATCGCGACTGTCCGAACGGCTTTTGCAGTGGCAGCACGTACACGGGTGAGCAGTTTTGCGTCGACATGTCGGCGGAATGTGCGTGCCCGGCCGGGTCCGCGTTCTGCCTCGGTGGTGGCTGTCCACTCACTGCGGCGGGCGAGGAAATGAACTGCGTCCCGGGCAGCGCGGGCGAGGCGCCCAGTATCTGTTTCGGTTCGACCAGCGATCCCAACAATCCGTCGAGCCAACTCGCGTGTTGGCCGGACTGAAGCGCAAGACGCCACCCCTCAAGTCGTCCCCTCCCTCGGCCGTCATGTCTGAGTAGACCCCAGCGGCGATGGCTACAGTGACGAACGTCGAGACGCACCGCACCCCCCACACCGAGCGCCCAGGCCCGCGACCCACCCCTCGTCCGCGCACGCTCTCCGAGCTGCTGCGCGCGGGCAGGCCCGCTGTGGAGTCCGCATGCGAAATCGCGGTGCAGCTGTGTGACGAGCTGATGCGTCATCAAGATCACATCACGAAGACGGTCGGCATCAATCCAGACAACGTACATCTGGAAGCGCTTGCCAGCGGCGCGCTGAGGGCGTCACTACCGAGTAACCCGCCGCAGGTAGGCACGTTCCACGACACCCCAGGTGGCGTGCAGTGGCTCAGCGACAGCCCGCGCCGAATCCCACCCGAGGTGCTCGACGGGCAATCGCCAGATGCACGCTCTGCGGTTTACGTGATTGGGGTCGTGCTCTACGAGCTGCTGTCGGGCGCGCCCCTGACTGAAAGTCATGGCTCGCTCGACGCCGGGAACCGGCACAGCCACCCCGATGGATCTCTGAGCTTCGGCGAATGGAAGCCATTGATACACCTCAACCCCCTGATTCCAGAGCCCCTGGTGCGCGCGGTCGAGAGCGCCCTGGAGCGCGATCCGGCTGAACGAATCCGCTCCCCAGCGGAGCTGATGCGTCAGCTGTTGCCCTATGTTGCCGACGACTCGGAGATCCGCGCAGACGCCGAGCAGCGCTTGTCGCGCAGCTCACTGCACGACGATGACTCGGGAGAGTGGATGTGTTCACCATCCTTGCGGCTACAACAGGCACCAAAGCCCCGAAAAGTCGGTCAGCCGCCGAGCGGGCAATTGATCTGGCCCGTCTTTCCGAAAAGCCCGGCTCCTCCATCGCAGCTGCGAATTCCCGACGCGTGGCCAACGCGAACGATGTCCGAATGCGACGCGGGCTCGACGCCGTCCCAATCGCCATCCGATCGTCATGCGCTGCCGCCGGGCGACCCGAACGCAGAGTGCGGAAACGCCGAGACAGTCGGCAAACACCGCGTTGTCGCGAATCTCAGGCCTGCAGAACGGAAATCCTCGGCAAGCCCGCAGCTGCCCTCACACGAACACGGGATCCCCCCACCGTACTCGCGCACCAACGCCTCGCGCCCTGAACGGGTCGCCACCTCGATCTTGTTGGCCGCGGTTGCCATCGGTTCGAGTCTGATCGCCGCGTGGACCGCCCTCTGGTGATCGACTGGTCCCTGTGGTGATCGACTAGTGAAGGTAGGAACCTTCCGATCGCGGTGTTTCGGATTGTAAGTTGACGGTCGCAGCTGTAGGCCTGAACTTCGCCGATGACCGATTCAGGCCAATCTCACCAAGCAGCGCTCGCGCAGCTCGTCGACCCGACAACCAATGCCCCGCTGTCGACGCTCGTGCAGAAGGCTGAGCTCAGCGATGGTCAGCTGCGTCTAACGTTGCGGCCCGCACGTGACGAGACCCATGCCGCCCAGCTCACGGAACTCGCCCAGGGCATTCCGAATCTCTGTTCCGACGTGCGCGCAGTGTCGCTCACGTGGTCGGGTGAACTCGCGGGCAGGAACGTAGCCGCGGAGGATCCGACGCGGAGCATCAAGCACGTCATTTTGGTGATGAGTGGCAAAGGCGGCGTCGGCAAGAGCACGGTGTGCACCAACTTGGCTCTAGCGCTGAAGCGCTTGGGTTACCGCGTGGGCGTGCTGGACGCGGACATGTACGGACCGAGTATTCCGACCATGTTGGGCATCACTGGTCGCCCAGTCGTGCAAGGCAAACGCATCAAACCGCTGGAGCGTTTCGGCGTGAAGCTGATGAGTTTGGGTTTTTTGCTCGACGACCCACGCGCCGCGGTCGTGTGGCGCGGTCCCATGTTGCATTCGGCATTGATGCAATTCGTGACTGACGTCGAGTGGGGCGATCTGGATTTTCTGTTGCTCGACATGCCTCCAGGGACGGGTGACGTCGCGCTGACGCTCTCGCAAAACGTGCGCGCGAGTGGCGCGGTCGTGGTGACGACCCCCCAGGAGGTCGCGATCCAAGACGTCTACAAGTCAGTCTCCATGACCAAGAAGGTGGGCATCGAAATCCTGGGCGTGATCGAAAACCAAAGCTACTTCGTCTGCGGAAAGTGCGACGAGAAACATCACATCTTCGGTGAGGGCGGCGGTGCTCTGGTGGCCCAACACGCAGCCGCTCCTTTGATCGGGCAGCTTCCAATCCAGCCCAGCATTCGTGAATGGGGTGACGCGGGCACGCCCGTGGTGCAGGCCTCACCTGGGGCCGAAATCTCGCAACAGTTCTGCCAAATTGCAGAGAAAGTCATCGACGCAGCCGAAGCCGCGGCGGCGCGCGCCCCCGCGCTCACGATCGACCGTGGTGGCGGAACGAATCGGCATCTTCCAATTGCGCGCTAACGGAGGTACACAGCCGACCCAATTGCTCGGATCGATTGGATTCGACCAAGGCGGCCCATCGAGCCCGTTGCTTTCGAGGTCCCAAATGTCTGCGGAAAACAATACCAGCCCTACCGAAGAAAACGTGACGAGCGCCGAAGACAGCGCTCCCGCGGAATCGGCAGCGGCCACTTCACCCCAGGCGCCGGCTGTCGAGACGAGTGATGCGTCTCCAGCGGCATCCACTTCAGCCACTGGCGAGGCTAGTAGTGCTGGCGAGGCTAGTAGTGCTGGCGAGGCTGGTAGTTCTGGCGAGGCTGATAGTGCTGGCGAGGCTGGTAGTTCTGGTACAGCGCTAGCCGA
>CBFGUG010000142.1:0-16039 GCA_965651905.1 uncultured bacterium
CACGCAGTATCTGGTGCACCAGCTCAGCAGGAGCAGTGTTCATCACGACGATTTCCACCGGCCTGCCCAAGTGCTCACCGAGTTCGGCTTGTTCACGAAACGGCATGTCCTGCAGCGTTGGTCGTGGCGCGTCGCGATAGAGCAAACCCACGTCTACGTCACTGTCTGGTCCGGCTTGACCCGAAGCCTGACTTCCGAAGAGGTAGACCGCAGACACGTCCGGCCGCCCGCGGAAGTACTCCACCAGGACCTGCTCGATCTCGCCGCGAGACATACGGCGTACGATAGCACGAGGCGCCAGGTCCGAGCGCTTTCCTCGAGAAGCTAGGGTATCGGCGCGGCCCCAAGCCGCCAAGTACCCTCGAAAAGCCGATCTGGCGCAACACGAAGGTGATTCGCGACAACGTCGTCGAAGTGGTGCGTAAGCTCGAGGCCGCCCCCGCATCTGCAGCTTGCGCGCCTCCACGCGCGGCGCGACGAAACGTGCCCTCCGCGCGGCGATTGCCCCCACTATCACCGCGCTCGGGGCAAGCCTGACGTCCCTGGGCTGGCGTTTCGTCCTTCTACGGTGGTCTGAAGCACCACACCAACACTGACCTCTGGCGAAGGGGAGGTGGCGCTGGTAAGTTCATCGGGTGAAACGCCTGGATGGTCACAACACGGCTGAGCGTCGAAGCCTCGCTTATCATCGACGTGTTGCTGAGAAGTTACTGGCGCAACCAGAGCTGTTGTCCAAAGTCCACCAGCGGCTGGCCAACGCGCCCGTCGCTGGTCGCACCTCGGGTTACGCCGAAGCGTGGAAAGAGCAGGTCAGGTTGCCGTTGCAACAGCTGGCAGCCTTCATGGTGTCCGAGAGCCAACACGCTACCGACTGTCGACAAGCTTCTCCGTTTGCTGGTCTACTTTCAGCCCAAGAGCGTTGGGAGATTTGGCGCTCGATACACTAGTCGGGGAGCCCCGTCAAGGCTCGAATAGAGTCATTGGGTTAACCGTCGACCCTGGAGGGCTTGCGCGACCCTACTGAATCACGCATTCCCGACCACAACACACGCGGCGGGTGGCATACATGAGCGCCAGTATGCCGAAGCGCGTCTCGCTGCGGAGGTTGCGGGCGGACGTTGTTGGCCGGGCTCGGATCGGCGTGCTGGGCCGCCTCCAGCCGAGCAAGCTCCCTCGACTTCGAACAGCTACAGGCGACGGTGAGCCGCTAGCTGCCCGTTTTCATGGTTCCTACCTGGGACAGAAAAAAAATCGTCACCGATGTCGATCCCGTCGCGGCTCGTTCGTCGTCATGACAGAAAGCGAGGCGCGCAGCCGAGCTCGAACCCCAAATCCATAGGAGATACACATGCGTAAGCTCATCGTTTCAGAGTTTCTTTCCCTCGACGGCGTGATGCAGGCACCCGGCGGCGCTGAAGAGGACACCGAAGGCGGCTTCGAGCACGGCGGTTGGACGATGCCGTACTGGCACGACGACATCGGCAATGCGTTCGGCGCGATGATGCAGGACACCGACGCATTCTTGCTCGGCCGTAAAACCTACGTCACCCACGCCGAAGCGTTCGAGCCGATGGAGCCCGGCGATCTGTTCGGCGACATGATGAACGCCCCCGCCAAGTACGTCGTGTCGAAAACTCTCGAAAAGCCCATCTGGCGCAACACGACGGTGATCCGCGACGACGTCGTCGAAGCGGTACGTAAACTCAAGGCCGCCCCCGGCAAGAACATCCTCACCGACGGCAGCCACCAGCTCGTGCACACGCTCTTGCAACACGATCTAGTCGACGAACTTCACCTGCTCGTCTACCCGCTACTGCTCGGCGGAGGCAAACGCCTGTTCCCCGAGGGCGTGCACACCACGTTCGAGCTCACGGACGCCAAGCCCTACCCCAGCGGCGTCGTCGGGCTCCACTACAAGCGCAATAGGTAGCGCTCGAGTCGCCGGGTGTTCGAGCTAGGCGTGAGACCTAGTCACGAACGCGGAAGCGTGCGTGACGGGCGGAACTCGAGACGAAGGTCCGATGCGTCCTTCTGTCGACGAACGCGGGCGCCTCAGCGTGTCATCAGCGGAAGAACTTCGAAGTCTTTCACTTGGTCGACGTAGAGGCGTCCAGTGAACGTGATGGCCTCGCCTGGCTCGACGACTTCGCCGGCGGGAATGGGTTCATCTCGATTGTGAGCGACTGGAATTCCGGCGGAGTTCAGCGCGAAGACGTCCACGCCCCAATTCGAGAACGTGTGCTGGCTGTCGTTGATCAGGACACCGTTGATGTTTCTTGGGGTCGACTCGCCGGGCACGCTGGTGTTCAGGGTTAGTTCTACGCGGCCCGGCAGCTCTTGCTGCACGACCGCGCCGAAGCCGTAGTGCAACTCCGCGATCGCCTCGGTGGGTATCGGATCGCCTGAGAGCGCGGCCATCCCCACTTCACCCGGTAGCAGGCAGCCGATGATTTCGTCCGAGGCGGTGTGCATCGGCGGTGCGTTCACCATGCCGCTCGTGGACAGCAAGCTGTTGTCCGCCGAGTCGTAGAATTCGACCTGGGCGCGTAAATCGCAAAGCGCCCACTCGCTGTCGTTGCGGACCGCGGCGAGCCAATGCCCGAGGCGTTGTCCGAGTCTATCGGGATAGTGCAGATAGATGTTACCCAAGAGCTGCAAGCTCTCTGGCGCCGCGTCTCCAGGGACTTCGAGGTCCGGGACCGATGGCACATCGGGGAAGTTGATTGCGTCGTCGACGTCGAACGGCGCGACCACTTCGGGCTCTGGGATGCCGTCCAGATCCGAGAGGATGCTGTCGAGTCCGTTGGACTCGTGCATCCAGAGGCCGCAGCGGAAAACACAATCGCCGTCAGCATCGTTTTCGATCTCTCGATACTCGCTCTGGGGCTCCTGCCCATCTATGGATACGGGTCCGAGGCAGTCTACGATCGGATCGCCCGAGAAGAAGCCCGCGAAGTCGGCCTCACGCAGCGCGCCCATCCCGACCGTCTTCAACTTGAGGTTGCGCACGAAGTAAACGTATCCGGCCCGAGTCAAGCTCCGAAAGTCGGTTCGCTCGAGAGCGAGATTTGCGGACAGGAAGAGCTCTCCACCGATCTCCTCCAAGTTTGGGAAGTGCATGCGAACGAACGGCGTGGTCTCTGCGTTGAAGTCGCCACCAAGCCTCTGCAGGTTCGGCAAGCTGACGTCAGCCAGATCACTGGCTGACGTCGAGAATCTGAGATCGCCGGTAATTTCCTTCACTGACCAGGCCGCGGCAACGCTCGCCGCGTCCGACAAAACGAGATCTCCCTCGTGCACGCGCGTACCCACCGGCTCTGGCGCAATCGGGCAAGCGTCGCTCGGGTCGCCGTCGGCAGGCTCTTCGTCGTCTGCGTCGACGGCAATGCCTTCGTCGTCGGCGCCTTGTGGCGCAGGCCCTTCGTCAGTGCCGGCCACTCCGACGTCGCTGGGCGTTTCGTCTGCGTCGGTGGACGTCGACTTCGCTGGAGCGTCGTCAGCGCTCGCGTCGTTCGATCGGTCACCGCTGGAGGCGCAAGCCACTGCCAACACCATCGCCACCGAAGTCACCCCCAACCGAACCAGCATCATCCAACCTCTGTACCCACAGGCTGCGCTCGTGAGCAATCACGCGCAACTAGTGCTTCACCCGCGAGACCGCGAGCGATTTCTGAAGCCCCATCGGAGCGAGGCATGGTTCGCCGCGGGGTTTCCGTCGGCCACCAGGGGCCTCGTTCCGCCCTCGTTCGGTCCCGATACCCGCGAATACAGGGAAACTACCGACAACAGGCGACGCCGGGAGTGCGACCCTCGCTGGGTTGGGACGTGGGTGAGCGAACGCCTGCGGGCGGGAACATTGCGTTAGGCAGGCTTCGGGGGGGTGAACACGGTTGGAGAGTGTCGTGTGCGGTGCAACTCGAGCCCACGGGGGTGAACAATCCAACATCTGGAAGCGCCGCCGGCGGCGGGTAGGCTAATCTGCAGATAGCGACTCATTCAGCGTCGCATCCACTCGGCATGAATACGAAGCTCCTCATCGATAGTGTAGTCCAGCAGACGACCGTGCTGATCGCTCAGCTTTCGACGTCGGCGGGTATTCGCGCACCGCTGGCGCACGTGGCCGACCGTGTGTTCGTCGATCTAGCTGGCGAGATCGAGGCCCAGGGCGTTGGGCGTAAGGTCGTCGCCGACATGTTCGGCCTGGCCTTGCGCACCTACCAGAAGAAAGTGCAGCGCCTGACCGAGAGCGCTGCGCGACGTGACAAGACTCTATGGCAAGCGGTGCTCGAGCTGCTCCAGGAGGGCCCCACCCCGCGAAGGCGTGTGCTGGAGCGTTTCGAGTTGGATGGCGTCGCAGAGGTAGCCGCAGTCTTGAACGATTTGGTCAACTCGGGCCTGGCCTATGCAACCGGGCGAGGTGAGGGAGCACTGTACGGGGTGACTAGTGAAGCAGATCGCGCGGCTCTCGCTCAGCGCGGCGATCTCGACGCGGCCACTGGTTTCGTGTGGCTCGCCGTCCACGTGGAGGAGCCGATCAGCGAGCAAGAGCTGGCGCTGCGCTTTTCCGGATCGGAAAGCCTGGTGCAACGAGCCGTCGAACGACTGTTGACCGAGGGCACACTCAGTCGCGACGAGGCCGGTTTGCTTCGCGCCAACAACTTCGTGGTGCCGCTGGGTAGCGAGATGGGGTGGGAGGCGGCGGTGTTCGACCATTTTCGAGCGGTGTGCAACGCGGTGGCCGCCAAGTTGCGCAGCGGCGCTACCCGTGCCGAAGAACGAGACGTAATCGGAGGAGCTACTTTGTCATTCGCCATTCACCCCAAACATCCACACAGACAAGAAGTGCTGAATCTGCTCGCTTCGGTGCGCGGGCAACTCGGGGAGGTGTGGCAACGCGTGAGCGAACACAACCAACGCGAACCGGTCTCGCCTGAAGAGCTCACGACGGTGACGTTCTACTTTGGGCAAAGCGTCAATGAACCGCCTCCGAAGCCGCAGGGTGGGCGAACTGAGCAGACCCAGGAGGTGGCGTCGTGAAGAAGGTCATCGGGCGCGGTTTCGGCGTCAGCACGGGGGCACGCAGCGTGCTGCGGCTAGCCATCATCGGGTTTATCGCGCTCGCCGTCAGTTGCAGTGCTGACGACAAGCACGGTACGGACAGTAACTCGAACTGGCTGATGAGTTGCGACACGGACGCCGCGTGTGGCGACGGGCTGCAGTGCATCTGCGGGATCTGTACTGTTCACTGCACCAGCGACGACGAGTGTGAACGTGGAGGCTCCGAGTCGTCGGCGATCTGCTCGGCACCGGCCGCCTCCGAGTGCGCTGGCGACGCGCCGATCTGCATCGCGTGCAGCGGAGACGACTGCGAGGCCTCGAGCGCAGGAGACGATTCGGGGGTGCCCGCGGCGAGCAGTGACGCCGGCGACGTGGACGAGGCCGCCACCTCGACGGACGAAATCGAGGGCGCCAGTGACGACCCGACGAGGGACGACTCCGCGACGGGCGAGGGGGACGCGGGGTCGACCGATTCCGGGACGAACTCGTCGCAGGTTGGTGAGGACGGGGCGGATCCCCCCGACGCAGGCGACGGCACTGGCGATCCAGCGGGCACTGGCGATCCAGGAGACGCCGGGTCCGCCCAGGATCTCCCGATTGACACCACGGCACCGCCTGCCGAAGGCGCAGAAGAATGCGACCTTCCGATTGGCGAATGGATCAAGATGGCGGATCAACCCGAGCTCGATCACGCTGAAGCGCGCGCGGACCTCGCGCCCTTGCACACACTTCGATCCAGCACCGCCTGGCACGACGGACGACTGCGTTACGTTGGAACCGTCAATTCGTCCGTGGAAACCGGCGAGGGCAGCAGTCTCTCCACCAGCGACATCGTGACCGCGAGCTTCGATCCGTGCACGAATAGCTGGGAAATGGGTCCCGTTCCGACGGCGATGGCGCGGGTCGAATCCCTCGGGTGGGACGGGAAGCGCTTCGTCTTCGGGGGGATCACGTTCAGCTCGCCGCTGTCTATCACTCCCCTGCGTTTCTACGACGACTCCCCTTACACCTACGTGCCGGGCGCTGACGACGTCGAACCCCTGACCCAGATCGTGGCGCTCGACGACGCGCCGTACACCTACCTCGCCTTTCCCGACGGGACCGCGCCGACAACGGTGGGCAGCGGATTGCCGAGTGACGTCAGTTGGGTGTCGAATGAACGTCACTTGTTCATGTTCGGCGGCAGCAGCGACAGCGGCGTGCTCGGCACTGGACAATACCTGGACTTGGCTACCGGTAGCTGGCAACCCATGGTCAGCGAGGGAGCTCCGAGCCCCCGCGTTTCGGCCAACCTCGGATTCGCGGGCGAACGCTTCGTAGTACTCGGCGGTACGAGCAGTCTGGATGCAGGCGAGAACTTACTGGATGGGGCGTTCTACGACCCGAACACCGACGAGTGGGAACCCATCGAGGGTGACGGAGCGCCAGTTCTCGCCCATGGTCCGCGGAGTAGCCTTCACTTCAGTTGGACCGGCTCACGTTTGCAGGTGCTCGACGACGCCGGTCTGCGCGGCGGAGTCTACACCCCGGGCGATGGTTGGACGCTGATCGAACAGGATCCGGCCCGCACCATCGATCGGGTGATCGATCTCGGGGACGGGCGCAGCCTGCTGCTATTCGGAGGTCAGGTTTCGCTGCTCGACAGCGCGACTGGCACCATCATCGACGACATCGTGCCCGGTCAGAGCGTCGATTTGGAGTACTTTCAAGCTGTGTGGTCCGGGCGAACGCTCATGCTGTGGCACCTCGTGGGTGAAGATCTCGGCGGCTGTTCCGTACCCGACGTCACCGGCTGCGATTTGGTCGACGAGGTCGGAACGGGCAGCGGTTTGATGGTCCGCGTGTTCTAGACGCGGGCAGTGCCGCGCTGCATTGTGCCAGGGAGGGAGGCGTGATAGCACCATCGTTAGATGGCGGACCTCGAACCCAGCGCAGAAGCGAACAAGGCTGTGCGACACGACGGCCCCGAGGAGGAGACGGTGTTCTTCGAGGGAAATCCCGCGCTCGTGCCCAGTCTCGGCGCGCTGCTGCTCGCCATCGTCACGCTGGGGCTTTGGTTGATCCCGTGTTGGTGGCGATCCATCGGCTGCACCTACAAACTGACGTCGCGTCGCGTCGTGGTGGAAACGGGTGTGCTGTCCAAGCAGCTCGAACAGGTCGACCTGTATCGCATCAACGACTACACGGTGGTTCGCCCATTCTTTCAACGAGTGATGGGCACGGGCACGATCGTGCTCCGCACCATGGACAAGTCCACACCCGAGGTGTACGTGAAGGCCATCAAAACCGACGTCATCGCGCTCTATGAACAGCTGCGAGCCGCCACGGAGGCGGACAAGCTGCGACGCGGCGCCCGCGTCGTGGACTACGAGTGACGGGCAGCAACGATGACTGATTCGGACGCCAGCGTCGACGTAGTGGTGGTCGGGGCTGGGCTGGCTGGCGTGATGACAGCGCGCCTGCTGGCACGCGCGGAAAAACGGGTGCTGGTGTTGGAAGCGAGTGAACGCGTGGGCGGGCGTCTACTCACGCGGCAAACCCAGGCTGGTCTCGCCGTGGATCTCGGGGGGCAGTGGCTCGGCCCGGGGCAAGATCGAATGTTGGATTTGGCGGCAGAGCTGGGGATGTCGACGCACCCTACGGGTCACGTTGGCAAGACGTGTTTCGAAGTGGCTGGCACTCGCGGCGCTTCACGAGCTGGGTTGCCGATGTCGCAGCCGTTCTGTTTGTTGGGACTAGTTGTGGCGATGAACCGCTTGGAAAAGGAAACCAAGCGTGAACGCGCCGCAGCATCGTGGCAGGCCGAGCAAGACGGCGCATCCGACGTGAGCGTTGGTGAGTTCGTCGAGCGGCACGTTTGGCCCACAGGAGCTCGCGTCGTGCTTCGGGCGGCGTTCGAAGGTATTTTCTGCAGGAACCCCGATGAAGTGTCGATGAGCCTCGCGCGTTACGCCATGGCCGCGAGTGGTGGTTTCGCACACATGCAAGCCGTGCAGGGCGGCGCACAAGAACGGCAGCTTTCTGATGGGGCGGGCACGCTCGTCGAGCGTCTGGCGAGCGAACTCGGCAATGCCGTGCGTGTCGCAACTCCCGTTCGCCGCATCGAGCGCTCGGGCAGCGACGTACTCATCCGAGCGGACGCGTGTAACGTGCGAGCGAAACGCGTGGTAGTCGCCATTCCCCCTCCGCTGATTGCCCGCTTGGACTTCGACCCGCCACTGTCATCTGCGCGTTCGGAGGTGCTGAGCGCAACGCGAATGGGTAGCGTGACCAAGTACTGCTTGGTCTATCGAGAGCCGTTCTGGAAACAGGCAGGGCTGAGCGGAGCGCTCTGGTCCACTTCGGGTCCCGTCAGCGTTTGTTACGATACGACTCCCGCGGGCTCGGACCATGGCGTGCTGAGCGCGCTATCGGTCGCGGGCGCTGCCGAGCAACATGCGACGTTGCCCCCCGTACAGAGGAAGCAGAGTGTCGTCGAAGCACTCGCCATTCACCTGGGTCCAGCAGCCAAGACACCCCTCGAGTTCTTCGAGACGAGCTGGGCGGACGAACCCTACGTAGGTGGAGGCTACAGCGTCACGCTGCCTCGCGGCGCGTTCTCACGTGGCCCCGCCGTATTTCGCGAGCCCCACGGATTGATTCACTTCGCTGGCACCGAAACGGCAAGCGAGTACCCGGGTTACATGGAAGGCGCAGTCGAGTCCGCTGAACGGGTCTCCCGCGAGGTGTTGCAGGAGCTGGACGCTCAGGTCGCGGAGTAACGCTCTTCGGTCGCCTTGCCCATCGTGTGAAAGCCCTTGTCAACGTAAACGATGGTGCCCGTGATTCCCGACGCCAACGGGCTCGACAAGAACGCCGCTACCCGACCGACCTCGCTAGCAGTGAGCGTCTGTTGTAGCGGTGCATTGACCGAGACGTAGCGGATCGTCTCGTCGATGATGCCGATCGCACTCGCCGCGCGAGAGGCCCAAGGCCCTGCGGAGATCGAATTGACACGGAGCTGGTACTTACGCCCCACTTCGTATGCGAGGGTACGGGTGTCGCTTTCCAAAGCTGCTTTGGCGGACGACATCCCACCGCCGTACCCCGGGCAGACGCGTTCACTCGCAAGGTAGGTGAGCGACAGAAACGAGCCGCCGTCACGCATCAGCGGAGAGAAGCGGCTGACCATCGACACGAAAGAGTAGGCGCTGACTCCCAACGCACCCAAGTAGCCCTGTCGACTAGTTTCGAGCAGCGGCTTCTTGATCTCAGACGAGTTGGCCAGCGAGTGAACGACGATATCGAGGGGCCTATCGCCGTAATCGGCGACTAGCTTGGCGGCAAGGCCGGCTATCGAGAAATCACCCTGATTGGCATAGCGACGGTTGGACTTGACGTCTTGAGGTACTTCATCGAGCGTGTCGTATGCGGCATCGAGAGCATAGATGCGCTCGAAGTCCAACTCGTCACCCGTCGACATCTTTCTGGAATCATCGAACTTTCCGCGCTCGAGCATGGTTTGGAACACCCCCTTTGCCGGCGGCCATGTCCCGACGCAGAGCGTCGCTCCCGCCTCCGCCAGAGCTTTGCTGATCTCCCAGCCGAATCCTCCGTCGTCAGCCACGCCGGCCACCAGAGCTCGCTTACCACGCAGATCGATGTTCAACATTGGCCCCGTCCTATCCTCGGTTCGTGACCAAAGGCAATGCCCGGTGTGCCCTACGAGCAGGACAGTGAGCCTCCCGAAGATCGTCTCACCGGCCTGTCTCCGTGGAGCCCGAGAAGCCCGTGACTGCCGCGCCGCCCCCACAGCCACCGAAAACCATGAATCGCTCACCCGCCGAAGCCATTCGACTCCGCGCTGGGTTTGCTTCGACGTTTCGTCACTGTCGTATGTCGCCCAGTCGCCACCCACCTCGGCAAACCCCGATGCAACGCGAACGCAACACCTGAGCGCTGTCGTGGTATCGGTGAGCAGCGATGATGCCGCGCAACGACGTGACCAAAACTTCGAACCAGACGGTCAAGTTGGGGGCGCTGACGACACTCACGGTGCTGTGGCCCTATCTGCGTGAGAAGTTTCTGGAGCAGCTGAGCAGCATCTGGTTCATCGTCGCTTACCTGGTGTTCTTTCAGGTCGTGATGTTGCGGCTGCCTGTGGTGTACGCGACGATGATCGCGGCGGGCATCGCGACCGTGGCTCTCGGTTTGATGTTTTTCATGGAGGGCTTGCGGCTCGGCCTCATGCCGCTGGGTGAAGCCATCGGCAACGTGCTGCCGCGAAAGGCGGGGCTCGTCGTGATCTTGTCGTTTGCGTTCGTGGTGGGCGTGGGCGCCACGTTCGCGGAGCCTGCAATCGCCGTGCTCAAGGCGGCTGGCAGTGGTGTCGCGCCGAGCCAAGCACCGCTGTTGTACAGCTTGCTGAACGACTTTGCTGAACAGCTGGTTGCGTCCGTGGGGCTCGGCGTAGGTGTGGCGGTGGCGCTGGGCGTGGCGCGCTTCTTTTACGGTTGGTCGCTGAAGCTGCTGATCTTGCCGCTAGTGACAGCACTATCGTTGCTCACGTGGTGGGCATACGGAAACGAAGTCTTGAACCCGATCATCGGGCTGGCTTGGGACTCGGGCGCGGTCACCACGGGTCCCGTCACCGTACCGCTCGTGCTGGCGCTGGGTATCGGGGTGTGTCGCATCGTCGGAAAGGGCGACACCAGCGCCGCGGGGTTCGGCATCGTCACACTCGCGTCGCTATTTCCGATCCTGGCCGTGCTGCTGCTCGGCATCACGCACTACGCGATGGACGACTATTACGGCGCAAAACACTACGCGGGAGCGACATCAAACGCGCAGGAATCATCCGCGCCAGACGCGCAAACCCCTCCCCCCGACCCGAGCGCACTGCCTGCAGACAGCTTCAGCGCAGAAGAGCTCGAAGCCTACTGCCGCACGAACGAAATTCCCGACGGCGCGGAGGTGCGCTACACGGGCGGCGAGGTGACGCTGGTCGACGGCCAGATCGTACACGAAGGCGCCCGAATCACCCTCGTCAAACACTCGAGCACGATCAAGCCGACCAGCGAGGAAGACTGGGATCCACGAACGGATCTCGCAGGCACGTTGCGAGAAGCTGCGTTCGCCGCGCTGCAAGCGGTGTTGCCGCTTTGTTTGTTGCTGTTCGTCACGTTGCGATTGCTGCTGAGAGAACGCCTCAGCGATCCGCGCCAAACCTGGATCGGCGTGTTCTTTGCGACCCTCGGGATGGCGCTTTTCGGGGTCGGCATCACCATCGGGCTCACGCCCCTCGGTAGCCAGCTCGGAAGCAACGTGCCAGCCACGTTCGCCTCCGTCACGCCGTGGGGCATGCTCGGCGAATACGGGCCGCTTCACGGAGACGGCATCAGCGGCAAGCTACTCGCCATCTCGTTCGGATTTTTCCTGGGCTACGGCGCGACCTTGGCGGAGCCTGCCCTCAATGCCTTGGGCGAAACCGTGCAAAACATCACGATGGGCGCGTTTCGCAAGTCGCTCTTGATGCAAAGCGTGGCGCTTGGAGTAGCGTTGGGCATCGGTGCTGGCGTGTTCAAGATCGCTTTCAACGTCCCTTTGGTCTACATGCTGCTCCCGCCGTACGCGGTGCTGTGCTTTCTGACTTGGATGTCGTCGGAAGAGTTTGTGAACTTCGGCTGGGATAGCGCGGGGGTTACGACTGGTCCCATCACCGTGCCCTTGGTGCTCGCCATGGGGCTCGGCATCGGCGCGAACGTGCCGGGCGTGACTGACGGCTTCGGCATTTTGGCGCTGGCATCCGTGGGCCCCATCTTGACGGTACTGAGCGTCGGCTTGATCGTCGGGCGAACGCGTCGTGCAACGAGGGACGATGCGGCATGAGCGACACTCTCGTCACTCGCAAGAACATGTCCGCGGTCACGTTGGTGATCGGTAGACATCGCGCAACGCGTACGCTCGCAGCGTTGTTCGAAGACGGAGTGCCGTTCGCGATGATGAACGCTGCACGCGGAACGTTGATCCAAGACAAGTGGTACCACTCGCTCTTGCCGACGATCAGCCCCGAGCTGACGAAAATCCAACTCGTGGTCCCCGATCCGGACGTCGACAACACACTTGCGCTCGCGGCACGTCACGCACGGCTCGATCGCCCAGGGACAGGCATCATCTACAGCATCCCGTGCAGCAAGTTACACGCCAAACGCGACTTTCCCCTGTGGCCGCTCGACACACCCGAACGACCAGAACAGGACGCGTCCGTCAACATTCAAGAAAACCTCACGTCGATCCACTTCATCAGCCAAGGTGAACGCACGGATGCCGTGTGCCGCGCAGCCATGGCAGCAGGTTCACACGGTCCCGTCGTGCAATACACTGAGGGACACGGCCTCAGAGATCGCCTGGGCTGGCTACGCATCACCAGCAAGCCGATCAAAGAAAAGATCTCGCTGCTGGTCGAGAACGTCGATGCTGACCTCGTCTTCTCGGCAATGGCGGATGCAGGGCAAGTCACTCGCCCCGCTCACGGTCTCGTGTACCGTATGCCCGTACAAAAGGGGCTCATCAACATCGACAGCATCCACTCGGAGACTCGCCACGCTGCGAGCATCCCGCAGATCATTCGCGCCATCGACGACTTGAAGGGGAGCAAAGACTGGCGGGAGCGAGATGAACTAGTGGGCAGCACGGGTGGTCTCGCAGGCTTGACCGCACCGAGCAAGCCCGACGACGCAAGCACCCCTAAACAACAACGTACACTGCTTTCGCTCGTGGTCGGGCGCGATCACGCCCGTCAGGTATCTCTAGACCTCCTAGACTACGGCGCCCCTGGCGCGAACATCGACTTCTTGCAGCTGTTCGAGGGCTCTGCCGCCAAACCACAGCAGGAGCTGGCGCACATTCGCTGCGTACTCGATCGCCCGCTTGCAAGAGAGATCGAAACGCGGATCTTGACGGATCTGGACCTCGAGATGATGGTCTACTGCCAACCGATCAGCGATCTGCGCACCTACACCCGTCCGAAACGAGACGAAGACGCAGTGATGATGTACCGCGGCTCTCGCGTCTCGTGAGCCTATGGGCAGCGCTTCGCGCGGTGGTAGCGCGCGGGGTCCGTGGGACCGCGAACTCGGGGTAGGTGCACGCTTGGCCCACATCCAAGGCAAAAGTGCCCTCCAGCAGCGGTTTCATCGCGCGTCCTTCACCTGCGCGGCCCTTGCGGTCGCCCTGGAGCCCAGCGTACGCTGGCCGCCAACCCGTGAAGTTTCTCGCAAGCCAGTTGACCTACTTGCTCGGAGATCCGCGCGCTCGCGCGAACCTCAAGGGCTTCATCAAGTACCTGATCTTCCTGGCGGCCGTGGTGGCGGTGTTCACCATCGGCTTCCATTACGTCGCCGAGTATGAAGGCAAACGCCACTCGTGGCTCACGGGGTTGTACTGGACGCTCACGGTGATGAGCACGCTGGGTTTTGGCGACATCACCTTCGAGAGCGACGTCGGTCGCGGCTTCAGCATCATCGTGCTGCTCGCAGGCATCATGTTGCTACTGGTCGTGTTGCCGTTCGCCTTCATTCGCTTCTTCTATGCCCCATGGCTCGAGGCGCAGCTCAGATTCCGCGCGCCTCGTCGTATCGAAGAACCCGTCAGCAGGCACGTCCTCTTGTGTCCGTTCAACGATGTGACCGAGGGGCTCGCCGTGCGCCTCACTCAGCTCGACATTCCCCACTACATCATCGAGCCCGATCCGACGAAGGCGGCGGAAGCGCACGGCCGGCACATCCCGATCATCAGCGGTGAGCTCGATTCAGAAGCGACCTTTGCAGCCGCACAGGCCAAGACCGCTCGCGCAGTGTTCGTGCACTTGGGTGACGTAGAAAACAGCAACGTCATCCTCACCGCACGCGAGGTGGCGCCAAACAAGGTGCCGGTCATCTCGACCGCCGAACAGGAAGAGTCGGTCGACGTGCTCGAGCTTGCGGGCGCGAGCCATGTCTTACCGCTGAAGATCCGCTTGGGTGAGCAGCTCGCGATCCGCGTCAATGCCCAACACTGTGAGGCCCACGTCGTCGGGAGTTTCGAGAACCTGCGAATCGCCGAGTTTCCCGTTCACAATACTCCACTAGTGGGAAAAAGCATCCGCGACACCGAGATCATCAAGTCGTGCGGCATCAACGTGATCGGCGTGTGGGAGCGCGGTCGCCTTTCGCCCGCGCACCCGAGCACGATCCTCTCCGAGTGGAGCGTGCCCGTCGTGGTCGGGACAGATGAACAGATCGCAGCACTCAACCGCCACGTCGAGTTCTTCGACACCAACGACAATCCAGTCGTCGTGATCGGCGGGGGCAAAGTTGGGCGCGCCGCAATCGCCGCCTTGAAGCGTCGCGGAGTGACCGTGCACTTGGTCGAGCACAACCCGGCCATCGCCGAAAAGTCGAAAGGCCTGGCCGACAAGGTGATCGTCGGCGAGGGCGCAGATCTGCACGCGCTGAAGCGCGCAAGCATCGACACGGCGCCTTCCGTCGTCCTGACGACCAACGACGACGCGACGAACATCTACTTGTGCATCTATTGCCGCAGGTTGAACGCAGACTTGCGCATCGTCAGCCGCATCACCACCCACCGCAACGTCGAGGCGATTCACCGCGCAGGCGCCGACATGGTGCTCAGCTTCGCGTCACTCGCGGAAGAGTCGGTGCTCGCGCTGATTCAACATCGTGAGCTGATTTTCATCGGCGAAGGCGTACGCTTCTTCTCGTTTGCGATCCCCGACAGCCTGGTTGGGAAGAGCTTGATGGAGAGTGAAATCCGTGCGCGAACGGGCCTCAACGTCGTCGCGATTCGTCGTGGTGACGTGCCATTGATGGCGAAACCCGACATGCGGCTGGAGATGAACGACGAACTGCTCGCGACGGGAACCGTGGAGCAACGCAAGCGTTTCCGCGCCTTGTTCAAAGCGAGCTGACGACTGAGCGACTGACGACGCGCTGCCGTCAATCGCAGCTGGGTCCATCGACTCCGCAAGCTTGGTCCATCGCGGCTTCACAACTCGTCGCGAACTGACCGCCTCCAGAGGCGCCTGCGCCGTCTCCGCAGCTCCAACTGCAACCGCAAGTGAAGCTCAGCTCCCCTTCGGGCGCGTCGGGATCCCCAGACGGGTCGCGCTCACAGCGAGCACTGCCCGCCTCGGTGCTACGTTCGCACGTGTCACCCGCGGGGGGTTCGTATTCCCCGCAAACTTCGAGCAACGCCACGCCGCAGTCGGGCTCCACGCCTTCACCATCTCCTGCACCTTCGTCGAATTCGAGCGTGACCGTGTCGCTCGATCCGTCCAAACACTGGCAAGTCCAGGTGGGCTCACCTGGATCGGGTTGGTCACAGTAACCCGTTTCGCTGGTACACGAGCCCCACTGGTGCAGGCCGTGACCGGGTTCACACGTGTTCTCGAGCAGTTCCGCACAACCGTAGCCGTCCCAGGATACCGTGCGAGGTCCGTACAGCTCACACCCACATTCGTACGTCAGTGCCTCGCTCCCGGGCGCGCAATAGTCAGCGCCCGACTCGCAACCCTGTGCGCAAGCCACGAACGCCGCCTCACGACAACTGCCTGCGTCCAACGTCGAGAGCTCATCGGCACCCTGGCAGGCACAACGCCACGTTTCTCCCGCGTCGTCCAGGGGCGCGCACGCACCGTAGTCTTCCTCAGCACACGTCATCCGATCGAGTTCGCTGATCTCGCAGGCGAGCTCCAGCGCTTCATCGCAGGTACTGGCGCCCGAGCCATCGATCGGCGTGGCCTCGACGTCTTGTCCCGCGGCGACGCCGCAGTAGCAGGCCACTTCACCCGAGTCATGTACCCGGCACTCAGAGGTGAGAACGTTGCCCTGCTCGTCCAGCGAAAGCGCCTCACACGTCAGGTACTCGCTGCCCCCAGTGGTCTCACCGTCGGCGTTGGGCTCATCCTCGTCCGTGTCGCCGTCGTCCGTGTCGCCGTCGTCCG
>CBFGUG010000143.1:0-15850 GCA_965651905.1 uncultured bacterium
CCCGAGGTCCCCAGAAGCCCGAGGTCCCCAGAAGCCCGAGGTCCCCAGAAGCCCGGTGCGCCCGCTAAACCCAGACGCTCAACACACCTAGAAGCCGAGCTCCTTCTTTCGATCTTCAGCTGTCGGCAGCGGATCCGTAGACTCGTTGAGCACGGGCAGCGACTTGGACTTCTCTGCGTTTATCTCGATCCACTTCTGCATCTCGTCAGGGAGCTGGGTTTCGTCGTAGATAGCCTCGACGGGACACTCCGGAACACACGCACCACAGTCGATGCACTCTTCGGGATCGATGTAGAGCATTTCGTCGTCGGCGTGAAAACAGTCGACCGGGCAGACGTTGACGCAGTCAGTGAAGCGGCAGCGCTGGCAGTTCTCGGTAACCACAAATGTCATCTTGGCGTTCCTCTTCTATCGCGATTGTCGACTGGCGAGCCGTAGTACTGCTTCGCCACGCGTGGGTTCAGCCTAATGGCTGGGACGCACCCCGCGCCACCAAAAAATCCGACGTGATAGCACGCATAACCACGCTCTCCGCAGCCTCGGTGTACTCGCCCGCCTCGCCTACCGGCCCTGCACGCCGACGACACGCCGGAGTCCGCACGCCGCGCGACCACCAAAGCCACCGAGCAGACTTCACTCAGTCGAAGCAGCCGATACGCTCCGACCCGAGCGCCACGTCGTCGTACCACAGGTTCTTGTTATCGCCGTGGTACTTCTCGAAGCCAAACTTGAACAGCGAGTAGTCGTACGGACCCCAGGTGGTGTTGTGCAACTCGGGGATCTCGGTGCCGTCGACGAACACCTGCAGCTCGGAGCCCGGGCCGTCGTAGAAGAACTCCAAGCAGTACCAAGTGTTCGCGGTCATCTCGAAGCCGCCTGAACACACGTACTCACCGCCATTGGAGAGTTGCTCGGCGTCGTCCGACTTGCGGTTGACCTCGAGTTGGCATTGGTGCTCGCCAATGCGTATGTGTTCTCCATCGTTGGGATCGCCCGTACCATCCGTCGCCGCGACGTACGTGTTGTGGCCGTTCTGAATGTCGGTATCGCTCATGAGATAAGCGCGTCCCCAGAACGTCGGGCCCGGCGTGGCAACACCCAGCATCTGTGAGAACTCGATCCCAGCGAAACGCGCCGAGCGCGTGCCGCTGTGTGACGCGGTGGAGTCGATGGTGACGAAGTTGGCGATGTTCTCGCGCTGATACTCGGGAAAGTACTCGAGCTCGGCGGGCAACGCGTCGACCTCGAAGTCAGTGCAGAAGCTCAGCCCTGCAGCGCCGCACGCCGTATCGGAACCGCCGCCCCCGGGCTCGTCTCCGCCCATGCCACCAACGCCAACCATACCCCCCATGCCCTCGTCGACCATGGGCTCACTGCCGCCCGCGCCTCCCGCGGCCATGCTGCCATCGTCCCCGGGATCTGTCGTACCGCCCGCACCACCCGCACTCGACGTCGCGGTGTCGGTGGGGTCCGTGGTCACGTCAGTCGTCGCAGCGCCCGAGTTCGACCCACTGCTGGTCGACGTCGTCGCTCCTGGCGTGGAGTCCGTGGTGCTGGTTGCAGTCGCGGTGGTGGACGTTCCCGAACCCGCTCCGTCGGTCGAGCTGGTCGTGCCTCCTGGGCCTGCGCCGCCGCTCGACGTCCCGCTCGAGCTGCCCGTGCTTGCCGCGTTCGTTGCGCCAGGCGACGTCGAGCTATCGCTTCCCGCCCCCGTGCCGCCAGCTCCCACGCCCGCGTTGCCGTCAGCCGGGGAGTCCGCTGCCTCTTCGCCGCAGCCGAAGCCGAGCGTCGCGGTGAGCACCAATACGAAATGATTCAGTGTCGAGTTGTTCATGCGCAGGCAGCTATTTAGCCTAGCGGGAGAGCTCGACGCCACGCGGCGACCAGCGTGGTCGGCCTGGGCCCGCCGCGCGCCGCCGACGAGCGGAAAGTTTCAGTCCACGTGGGAGCAGGCTGCTCCAATCAGGACCCAATCGCGTCGCCTCGGATCGGAAGCGTCGCGCCCCGTGAGCAGCCGCGCGCCGCGTGAGATCCGTCGCGCCTTCTACTCAGCCGCTGGCACCTTCGAGAAGCAGTCGGTGAACGCCCCGCACGAGCTTTCGTCGAGGCAACTGCGAGCGCGTCGCAACAGTGCCCACGCTTCTGCGTTGGCCGGAACGTCCGCCGCGCACAGCGCCACACACTTTCGCAACTCTTCGCCGCCCATCGCGCTGGGTGGCGGCGTGGCAGGCTCGGGCTTTCGCCCATTGGCCGACAGCTCGGCACGGCACTCCGCCGAACGCTCACAAATCCGCGCGCAGTAGTCGTCGAGTGCAGGCGTTGCCCCGACCGCCTCTACCGTCTCCACTGGACTCGGCGCCCGTTCACCCTCCGAGCGGGTTTCTGCGCGTTGGCAAGCTGCGAGCGCAAGCCCGGTGAGAATCGCCGTCAATCGCCTGAACGCTCGCCTACTCATGACATACACCGAGTAACACGGCGGATGCCGGTCGTTCCAGCCGCGTCCACGAACCGCGGCGCCGGCGGAGACTCAATATACGCGAGGGTGCATCCGTCTGTGCGCGATGCTCCAGCCGAGCGTGACGAGCATGAACGCGACGCCAATCAAGGCTAGGGCGAGCGCTTCGTCGTTACTCGCACGCACGCAAAAGAGCGCGGTGACGAACAACCCCCGCACCTCCAGTCCGAACAGGACGGGATGCGCAACTCGAAATCTCTCGCCGCATCGATTGCACACGTACGACAGCGGCTGAAAAAAGTACTCGATGTCCAGCCCGTCATCGTGTCGTCACGCCTCCCACTGCGACTCGATACGTCGCGATCCGTCATTTGCTTCCCACGAGCTGCACATCGCAAGAGTTGGCGTTCGAACGCGCCGCGGCCTGAGGGGTGTCGAGTTCTGCCTCAGCCGCTCCCCACGTATTCGGCCCCCCACTTCGCCTCGAACGCTTCGTTCGGGATACTAGCTGCTTCCGATTAACGAAAGTCAGGCCCGCTCGGGCGCGATTTTCACCCAAAGCCTGCCTAACGCACTGTTCCCGTCCGCAGGCGTTCGCTCGCTCACGTCTCAATCCAGCCCCTTCGCGCCTCGTCGCGCTCGCGCGCGCACACGTCTCGTTGCCAGCGGATGCGTCACCAGGAACCCACTCGCGTCCCTCGGCCCCAGGGCAGCAACGCTGCCCGCGCCTCGGCGCAGAACGGTCAGACCGTTGTTCGGGGGACCGCCGCGATCGTTACATTGTCGCGGCGACAACGGTCAGACCGTTGTCGGCGAGCGGGCAAGAGTCTCGCCCCTTCACCAGCAACTTTCCCTCACCCGTCGCCCGGTTACCCAAATAAGAAACAAATACAAATACTTAAACAGGCTTTGCAGGTCAACCTCCAGCGACGCCGCGTGGGGATGCCATCGAGCCATGCTCGGTCATTCGCGTCGGGAACGGTCGGACCGTTGCTCCCATAAGAGAAGCCTCGTCGCCGCGCGGAACGAGCTGCATGTCGGCTCGATTCCCAGCGAGCGCGTCGCCCAACACGGTAGCCATTTCCAACCTGATGGCGTCCAATGCCAACAACTCGCGCGCGCGGTTGAGCCGACATCGGCCACTGGTGCATCCAACAAGCCGCGGGCAGGGGTCACGCGTGGATCGAACATTCAGGAGGCCAGTTTGCAACCAACGCGTCTGCGATTGACGAAACTCACCAAGGGGGTTGGGCTCCGCGCAGCGGGTGACCTTCTGGCACGGCCACCGCGCAGCGCAAGGCCGTCGCTCTGGACGACGACAACGCTCTGGGCGCGGCTCGGCGTCTTGCTGCTGGTGGTGACGCCCCTCGCAGCCTGTGGTGGCAGCAACGGCTGGCACCCGGCGGTCACCGCGGCCGAGTCAGCGGAAGCTCCTGCTGGCTACTCTGCCCCCGCACCGCAAGCGGGTTTCGACCGCGCCGAGCAAGTGGGCGACGCCGACGGTCACCTCGCACCAGCCGCGCCGCCACCCCCACCAGCCCCATCGCCCGGCGAACCAGCGCCCGCTGTCGGCACTGACGAAGCCCACGCAGGCCCGCCCTCGACGACGGCAGATGACGCTGAGCCCGGCGCCACGCGACGACCGCTGCTCATCTATACCGCAACCTTGACGCTCGCCGTGTTCGAAGCGGAAGCCTCTCTCGAAGAAGTCGAACGGCTGACGCTGGCTGCCGAAGGTTACCTAGTGCGGCGAACCAACGACTTGATCGTCGTGCGCGTCCCTGCGGAGAAGTTCCGCGAAATGCTCGAACTCTTCGCGAAGACAGGAGACGAACTGTCACGTGACGTACAAGCGCTGGACGTGACGGAGCAGTATCGAGACTTGGTGATCCGCCTGCGCAATGCAGAGGCACTCCGCAACCGACTGGAAAAGTTGCTCGAAGACGCGAAGAACGTCGAGGAAGCGCTCGCGGTCGAAGCACAACTGCAACGAGTCGCAGGGGAAATCGAACTCTACAAGGGCAAATTGAAGCGTCTCAACGAGCTGATCACCTTTTCGACGATCACCATACGTTACGAAGCCCTTCCAGTGGATCAGGTGAACTCCGAGTTCAACCTCCCGTTCCCCTGGCTGGGACGCCTGGGCTTGCCGAACCTACTCAATCTGGAGGAGCGCTGACGATGGCCAATCGTGAAGTGTCGGAATACCAGCAGACGGATTACCAGCAGACGGGTCTTGAGCACACGCGTCCAGTAGCTCGGAACGAGACGCGAATGGCCTGCCTGCTGACCGCGCTCTCGTTGTGGTTCCTAGGCTGCCAACTGATGACACCGCCCCCCGGCTTCGTCAGCCTCGACGACTACCGCGGCGAATTCGACTTTCGCGCAGTCAGCCCCGACGGCCTGGTCATCTCCGCCCAGGAGCTCGATCACGAACCCGAAGGTGACCTGGCGTTTTGGACCCGCGCCATCGAGAACGAACTGCGCGGCCGCAGTGGTTACGCACTGCTCGAAACACGCGACGTGCGCACCAACGATGGGGTGCCGGGCAAGCAACTCAGGTTCGGTCACGACGAGGGCGGCACCCCGTACCTGTACTACGTGTCCGTGTTCGTCACGGACGACTGCATCTACTTGGTGGAGGCTGGTGGAGAGAAGAAGCTGCTGTCCAAACACGAAGCGAGTCTCGACGCCGCCATGCGCAGCCTCGACGCCGACTGACGCCTAGCCAAGCGATGAGGCAACGCCAAATTGAGAAACCCCGAGGCAAAGTCGCCTCGGGGTTTCTTGCGTTGCGGGTTAGGCAACGACTCAGCGCTGGAGGGTCACCAACGCTCGCCGCCACCACCACCGAAGCCGCCGCCGCCTCCGCCACCGCGGCCACCGCGGCCACCGCCACGACCGCCGCCACGGCCGCCGCGACCACCGCCGCCGCCGCCGCCGCCGCCACCACCACGGCCGCCGCCGCCACCGAAGCCGCCACCGCCTCCGCCGCCACCGCGGGGAGCGCGCTCCTGGGCTTCGTTCACCGCGAGGGTGCGCCCGTCGAGCTCTGCGCCGTTCATCTCTTCGATGGCCCGCTGCGCTGACTCGCTGTCAGTGAAACTCACGAAACCGAAACCACGCGAACGCCCCGTGTCCCTGTCCGTTACTACCTTTACGTCCTCAATCGTCCCAAACTTCTCGAATGCCTCGCGAAGCCCTTGGTCGTCCGTGTTCCAACTGAGACTGCCTACAAAGAGTCGATTACCCATAACTTGTCAACTATCACCGAGCCTGCCCAACCTGTCGCCTGTGCCGGTCTCGTCCTTTTCTGCCTAACTTGGTTCTACAGGTCGTGCGTGGCTTTGAAGCGGAACGCCCTACTGTTCTCGGGCGGGAAGTACCACCGCGGGCCCAGCAACGCCACATCTTTGGATGGGGATGAACGAGGGGGCACGGCGTTCTCGTTTGGCTGCACATTGGCCCCACCACGCTACCCAGGCCCAGGCGACTGCAAGCGGGCCGACGCACCCCGCGGGGCGTGCAGGGCATTCAGTTGTTGACAGCAGTCGGCAAATGACCATTGCCCGCACTCGCCTTTGAAACTGAACGTCAATTGTCGTCAACGGGAGCCGAGTTGCCCAGCGTTCGGGCTGTCACGGGTGATTGGCCCACCGCGTCGAAGGGCTTCCCGATGGCCGCTGAGTGGCGTCGCGAAAACCCGTTGCGGACTGGCGCGCCTCAGCGCGGAGACTGGCGCGCGCACAAGCGTGCCAACTCCGCAGCCCAATCGCGGTGAATGCTGGCGTCGACGCGATGCGCGATCCCCGGGTACGAACGGAGCTGGACGTCGAAACCCGCCGTGAGGAGCTGTGAGGTCAGCTCGACTGTCGGCTTGAACGGCACGACCCGGTCGTCCTGCCCGTGGAACGCGATGATGGGGACCCCGCGCGGCGCCTGCGAGCTCACCAGCTCGGGAGGCAGCCAGCCACCGATCGGTAAGCTGGCAGAAACTAGCTCGGGGTGGTGCAAAGCCATGGAGAAGCTGAGGATGCCGCCCTGCGAAAAACCAGTCACGATGGGTTTGCCAACGAAACGCGCCTCGAGAGCCAGCTGCCGCACCAGTGCGGCGAGCTGCGCGGTCGCTCGCTCCACTCCGCGTTTCAAGCGTTCGGGATCACCACTGACGCGCGCACCGAACCAATCGTACCCCCTGCCGTAGTCGAGCGGTGCTCGCGGCAAGACTACGTGAGCCTGAAACTGCAACTCCGAGAACAACCCCTTGAACGCTTCTGGCCGATCACCCAAGCCGTGTAGCGCGACGATCCAGGGAAGCGCTCGTCGTTCCGATGCGCCGCCCGTCGTGATCACGACCCAGTTGGTCAGACGAGCGTGACCTTGCTCCCGCGACGCCGTGGACCTAGGGGCCTCGAGAGCGTGCGATGTGCTTTCCGACGTCGCCTGGGTGGGCGCCGCGGGGTCGTCGGCTTCAGACGGCAAGTTTCGCTCGCTACGCGCCTTCGGGCCCTGGGCCGCGCTGCCGGGTACTCTCGTGTGCTGACGCGAGGTGCTCTCGGGTGACGTGCGGTCGCATGCGAACATCACGCACGCCAGCAGCGTGCTCCAAACGAAAACGCTCCCCACTCGGAGCGCAAGCGTGGCCAAACGCACCACGGGCCTGATGTTCGCTCGTTCGACCAAAGTTGCAGCGTTCGGTTCGTTCATGGGCGACGGCGTGCGCGAGGAGCGCCTCTCCCCCATACTCGTAACATGGATAGAAAGCATTCGAGGGGCGGCAAGAACTTCAATCCTGAAACCCTGGCGTTGGGTTACGGCTACGACCCGTTCTTGTCTGAGGGCTCAGTCAAACCCCCAGTTTTTTTGACCTCGACGTTTCAGTTCGAAAACGCCGAGGCAGGCAAACGCCACTTCGAGCTCGCCTACGGCCTGCGCGAACAGCGGCCGAGCGAAGTGCCCGGACTCATCTACAGCCGCTTGAACAACCCCAACCTGGAGATGTTCGAGCGCCGCATGGCCGCCTGGGACCACACCGAAGAGGGCGCGGTGTTTTCGTCGGGCATGGCCGCGATCTCCACGACGTTACTCAGCGTGTTGGAACCCGGCGACATCATTCTGAGCAGCGCCCCCGTCTACGGCGGGACCCACTATCTGTTCGAACACATCTTGCCGAAGTTCGGCATCAAGACTCACTCGGTGCAAGCTGGCACGGACACCGCGAACTTGATGCGAAGCAAGCTCGCGCAGATCGATGCGGCCAAGGTCCGCATGTTGTTCATCGAAACCCCAGCCAACCCGTCGAACGATCTGATCGACATCGCCGCCGTCGCCGAACTGGCGAAAGAGCTCGAGCGAGCGCACGGCAAACCCGTGCTGTCACTGGTCGACAACACCTTCCTCGGTCCTGTTTTCCAGCGCCCCGCAGTCGCAGGAGCGGACTTGGTTCTCTACTCCGCGACCAAGTTCATCGGCGGGCACAGCGACCTCATCGCGGGGGTGGTCACGGGTCCCAAGACCTGGATAACCCGCGCGAAGGTCTACCGCACGATTCTCGGCACCATGACCAACCCGTTCACGGGCTGGCTCCTGATGCGTTCTCTCGAGACGGTAAGCATTCGCATGCGTCGTCAAGCCAAGACCGCCAAGCTGATCGCAAGTTTGCTAGCCGAGCATCCGAACGTGGAACGGGTGCAGTACCCTGGCCTAATCACACCTGGTCACCCACAACACGCCATCTACAAGCGGCAGTGCAAGGGACCAGGTTCACTCATCGCGTTCGAGGTGAAGGGCGGGCAGGAAGCGGCGTTTCGAGTGCTCGACGCCTTCGAGGTGTTCCGCTTGGCCGTGTCCCTCGGCGGCACGGAAAGCCTGGTCGAACACCCGATGAGCATGACCCATGCCGACGTGCCCCCCGAGCAGTTGGAGAGTTACGGCGTGCGGCCGGGTTTGATTCGCATGAGCGTCGGACTCGAACACGCGTCCGACCTGTCTTACGACCTGGAACGCGCACTCGAAGAAGTTTGAGCGATTCAATAGGCTTCGACTTCGTATCCTGCAGCACGCAACAAGTGCACGACGCGTTCGACGTGACGCGAGTGGCGCGTCGCTATTTCGATGCTCAGGCGTGTGCGTTGGCTCGGTGATGCCAAAAAGACGCGCTCGTGCAGCACCTCGACGATGTTTGCACCCGCGTCGGCGATCACCCGGGTAATCTCCGCCAAGGATCCGGGCAGGTCTTTGACCTCTACGCGCAACCGCGCCAAGCGACCAGTTCTCGCCAGCCCGCGGTAGATGGTGTCCGCCATCACCCGCGGGTCGATGTTGCCGCCACTGATGATAGTCGCCACGCGTTTGCCTGCGAAGCGCTCGGGGTATTGCAGTGCCGCCGCCAGCCCGGCCGCACCCGCACCTTCAGCCACGCTTTTCTCGAGCTCCAACAGCGAATTGCACGCGCGTTCGATGTTGCCTTCGTCAACCCGCAGCATCTCGTCTACGTGGTCGAGGATGATGCGACGGGTGAGCTTGCCGGGCGACTTGACGGCGATGCCGTCCGCCAGCGTGTCGGCACCAAACGGCCCCAACACGGGATCCGGCAGCGGTTCATCTACCACAGACACGCCCTGCAGCTGTCGTTCGAATAGCTTAGTCATCGCGCAAAAGCGCTCCGCCTGCACGCCGACGACTCGAGTGGAAGGCGACACCGCTTTCGCGACCAACGCCACCCCGGAGATTAACCCTCCACCGCCAACTGGGATCAACAACACGTCGGGATGTGGCGCGTCCTCGAACAACTCGAGCGCCAGGGTGCCCTGCCCGGCAATCACCAGCGGGTCGTCGAACGGGGGGATCAGCACCAACCCTCGCTCGTCGACGAGCTGCGCGGCGCGTTTTGCGGCATCGTCGACCGTCTCCCCAACTTGTTCGATCTCCGCCCCCAGCACCTCCGTGTGCGCGACCTTGGCGAACGGCGTGGAACACGGCATTACGATGGTAGCCGCAATGCCGAGACGCCGAGCGTGATGAGCGACGGCCTGCGCGTGATTGCCCGCAGACGCGGCAACCACGCCCCGACTCCTCTCTTCGTCGCTCAACGAAAGCAGCTTGTTCAGCGCTCCGCGTTCTTTGAACGAGGCAGTGAACTGCAGGTTCTCGAACTTCAACCAAAGCTCACACCCCGACAGTTCAGAAAGCGTTCTCGACAGCTGCGTCGGCGTGCGGAGGATCAACCCCTGGTTGCGGCGTTGCGCTTCGCGAACCGCTTCGAGGTTGGGCGCGAGCACTCGGTGCGGAGTAGTCATCGGGCAAACACCTCACCCCGCACACACCAGGCGCGCGCAACCGATCCAACGTTATGCCCGCAAAGCCGAGAAAGTGTTTCAAACATCCTTGAAGTGACGTGTGCACGCTCATTCATGACTGAACGCCTTGTGCTGTAAGTGTGCCACATCTAGTCATACGCGATTTTCTCCTAGCCGGCCGACGTTAGTTTGCACCTGATGTCGCGCGCGCGCTCGAGACCGACGTCGGAAGAGCTTTGCATTATGCTCCCAGGGAGGCTCTTGCCCGAAGGAAACCACGTCAAATGAAGAAAACGTCCATAGCGCTCACCGGGTTGTGTCTCTCGCTGTTGCTCAGCGCATGCGGCGACGAAAAGTCATCCGACGGAGACAACAACTCCATGCCCGTGGGCAGTACGTCGGGCACTTCGACGGGAACGGGCGGCGTCGCCGACGACTCTGCGCCGGGCGCCGACGACATGCCTAGTGCGGACGACAGCTCGGGTGGTGGCAGCGGGCAACCGCCTGGCGACGACAGCACAGTCGGCACGGATGACTCCAGCGGCGGTACCGACGATTCCAATGTCGACACGGACGACGCCAGCGGCGGCACGGACGACGCCAGCGGCGGCACGGATGACTCCAGCGGCGGTACCGACGACATGGCCGCCGACGACATGGCCACCGACGACACCAACGGCGGTACTGACGACATGGCCACCGACGATTCGACGATGATGGACGACATGGCCACCGACGATTCGACGATGATGGACGACATGGCCACCGACGATTCGACGATGATGGACGACATGGCGGACGACGGCGGCCCCCCCGAGGGCGCGTACGAGGCCTGCAGCGGCACCCCGTTCCCCGCCCTTCAACTCACGGAAGTGATCGGTGGGCTCGACAGCCCCGTGCACGCCGTCACGCCAGCGGGTGACGCAAGCACGATGTTCGTCGCCGAACGCGGTGGCAGTGTCAAGCGCTTCGACATCAGCCAAGCCGACCCCAGTGGAACCGAACTGCTCTCCTTCAACGCGTCCACCACGGGTGAGTGTGGTCTGTTATCGATCGCTCTACACCCCAACTTCGACGGAGCGGGCGAAAATCGTCTTTACGTTTCGCACAACCCCAGCTGTTCACAACAGGGCGGCAGCAGTGCCATCGACGTGTACACGGTCAGCGGTGACAGCGCGACGCAGAGCGGGACGCTGTACGAAACCATGCAGCCCGAGAGCAACCACAACGGCGGCTTGATCGCGTTCGGCCCCGACGGCTACCTCTACTTCGGACTCGGCGATGGCGGCGGCAGCAACGACATGCACGGCATGACGGGCAACGGCCAGAACCCCAACGTGCCGCTCGGCTCGATCCTGCGTTTGGACGTGGACGCCCCAGACACGCCGCCTGCCGGCAACCTGTCGTCGGATGACGTGGGCGGTGCCAGCGTCGACTCACGCATCCTTCATTACGGCCTGCGCAACCCGTGGCGTTTCAGCTTCGACCGCGTCACTGACGACCTCTACATCGGCGACGTAGGACAGAACACCTGGGAAGAGATCAGCTTCGCCGCAGCGGGCAGTGGCCCCATCAACTTCGGTTGGGCCGCTCGCGAAGGCTTCGAGGCGTGCCCAGGTTGCGGCAACAAACAGGTGCTCAGCGGCACCACCGCCGTCGACCCCATTCACAGCTACCCGACCGATACGGGGCAAAGCAGCGGCTTCTTCAATGGCTCGGTAACGGGCGGCTTTGTCTACCGCGGCAGCAACATCCCCGCGCTGTACGGGCGGTACATTTTCGGCGAGTACGTGCGTGGCGAGATCTTCGCGCTCACCTACGACGGCAACGGCGGCTCGTGTGACGTAGTCGACGAAGCGATCCCCGGCGCCAACTTGCCCGCCGAGAGCCTAGCCTCGTTCGCGGAGGACGCCGACGGCGAGCTGTACCTCATCAACATGGCCCGCGGCACGATCTCGCGCATCGATCCCCAGTAAGCACGACTCGGAGCGGGCGCGCACCTCAGCGCGCCTGGCCTTTGCCGCCTCGGCGTTGTCCGCACCGCAAGCAGCGCTTGCAACAGCAGCCGTGACTACTGCGGTGGTGGCAACGCCAAGATCCAGTTGCGCACCAGCTCGACCAACTCCTCGTCGACCTGTTCGGTGCCGAGGGGCGGCATGGGGACGTCCACGCCCTCGACGGCACCTGCATCTTGCAACTCGGCGCTGTCCGCCCGCAGCGTGATGCGTCTGAACATCTCGCTCTGGTCGGGATCACCGCCGTACACTCGGTACGTCAATATCGACCCCTGGCCAGACTCGGAATATTGACCCACCAGCGACTGGTAGGCGTTGGTCTCTTCGAAGCTGGCGAGTGCGTCACTCTCGAGCCACATGCGCAGACTGGAAACGCGGTTGTTCACGGGTGAACGCGCGCGGTGACAGTGCCCACAATTGGCGTGCAAGTAGCCGATCAGCTGCCTTTGTTCGTCGTCGCCGGGAACCGTCAGCGGCGCGTCTGGCCCCAACGTGATGAGTCCCTGATCGAGCAGCGTGCTCATGGTCACGCCCTCTCCCTCGTGCGACAGCTGCACGGCGCTGAACCCCAGTGGCTTTTCGACGCGCATGTCGTGACAGCGGCCGCACGCCTCTTGACTCGGGACGTCGTGGTCCGTGTCCTTGGCGTCCAGCAGACCGTCAGGAGTGGCAACCGCGTCGGTGAGTTCGTCGTTCCACACGTACGCCATCACCAGCCAGCCTTCGAATCCCTCGTCCGCGCGCTCGGGTGGCAACTTTTCGATCAAACGCGTTTCGATGCGCTTGCCGTCCCGTGAGAACTCTTTCCAAAGCTTGGTGCCGATGGGGAACTGCCATTCGTCGATCTCGTCGGTTTCGATTTGGGTCCCGGGTGGGATGTAAACCCATCGCCGTTTGTCGGCACCGTCAGAGTACAGCTCGAACTGCGGCGCGTACGGCATCACGCCCTCGGCCAGCGTTTCGCTCGCGACGTCGGAGTACAGACCCGTTTGGCTGAGCAACTCGCGCTCCACGGGTTCGACGTCGACCCCGGGTTCGCCCCCTGCCCCTCCGCTGCCTCCCGCACCCGGACCACCACCGACGCCGCCCGAGCCGCCCATGCCAGTCGCAGGCTCGTCACCGCCGCTGCCGCCCATCCCAGACGTGTTGCCGCCAGCGCCCAGTGATGGATCGTCACTGGCTCCGTCGTCCATCGAGTCGTCCGCACCAGCGGTGTCGTCCATCGTAGGATCGTTGGTCGCCGTGCCCGTGACGGTGGAGGTCTGTGAAGTGTCGCCGCTGGTTACCGTTCCCGTCTGCGATCCCATGCCCCCAGCAGACGTATCGTCTGGAGCTGAATCATCAAGCACCAGTGCACTGTCGTCAGATCCAGAATCTTCCGACGTGCAGTTCAGAAGCAACGCGCCCAAAGGCAACAAACACGAGGCGATAAAGCGAGACATCCACCCTGGTGGTGATCCGGGCGCACCAAAAAGTCAAGCAGCTGCACTAGTTGTCCCGACGTCAACTCCACGCGCTTCCAAACTTGGTGCCCGATGCGAATTTCCCCGAAACTTTCTCCCCATCCGCCGCCATCCCACCACGCGACCACGGTCCGCCGCGCCGAACATCGCGACGATTTTTCGCGCGCAAAGTTCGCGCGGCTCGGCAGTTTTCGGGCATTGGCTGTCATCTGCCCGCTACTCAGTGCGGGGCGCACGCCCGAAGCTTTCGTTCGTACTCCTGGCTCAGCGAATCGTCACTGCAACGCATCTGCTTCGGGCAGTCGGCGTCGTCATGACACGCCACGAAGCTCTCGATCCGACTCAGGCAAGCCGAGCGCGTCGTACATTCCATCGAGTTGGCAGCGCCGTACTCCATACCCCAGTCGGGCGCAGCGCAACAGGCTTGACCTTCCGGACAATCCTCGGGCCCATCACATATAACCCCGAACGGTTTACACTGTGACGACCCACGGATGCACTCGGGCTTGAGAAACGTCGACTGCCCGCAGTACTCCTGCACCTCGCCGCGCTCGCCAGGATTGGCTTCGAGATACTGCGGCTTGACACTGGTGTCGTAGATGCGTTCACCGCCGCGATTGACCCGCAAGTGCATCATCTCGGGCGCGGCACTGACCACCACGCCCGTGATCGCAGGCTGCCCCGCGCGCCCGCGAACCTGCAGCTGCCACTTGGCCGAACAAGCTTGCTCGCGCACTGCCGCTCGCTGTCCCAGCTCGACGCGAAAAGTGCACGTACGGCGCTGATCCAGGTCGAGCGAAATGTCGTAGGTCGCGGGCCCGAGCAGCGGCGGGCGAAATGAAATCGTCGCCGCACCCAAACACGGCGGCGGCATGGCCCGACTGATGAGCACGACCACACCCACTACCGTCACCGCCAGCGCTCCGCCCCACAACTGCGCCTGACGATAGTTCACCCTCGGAGCCTACGCCTATCGATCGCGACAATCTAGTACGCCGAATCCGAGATTCCCAGCAGCACTGCTTCGAACCAAGATCAGCCAGGTTGAAGCAATGCTGCCACGGGGCGCCCCGTCGATTTCGGCACCCTGAGTCATTCGTCCCGAAGCCGAGGGCGATGGGCACACGCTTGCCGTCAGTGTTGATAAACGGCCCACCTGCACCCGAGTGCACGAACGCCACTCGACGGCAACACCACGCGCCCCTTCGCGTGTATACTCGCGCGGCACATGCGACGACGAACATGGCTGATGGCTACGGCAGGCATGGGCGCGGCGTTGGTCGGCGCGCGCGTTCTCTTTCCACATGCACTGCGCTCACCCGCAGTCAGACCCGTCGCAGAGCTGTCGAGCGCGGCTCGTGACTTGGTCGAAGAGTGTTTCGAGGGACTCGACGCGCGATCGCTGCTCGATTGCCACTTGCACGTGGTTGGCATCGGAGACGGCGAAACGGGCTGCGCGGTCAACCCAGAGATGCAGAGCCAGCTCAGCCCGATTCGCCGCGTGAAGTATGAAGCGTACCTGGCCGCGTCGGGCCTCGACGAAAACGGCAACGTGGACGGCGATTACTTGGCGCGCGTCCAGCAGCAGACCGACGCCTTCCCCAGCGAAGCACGATTCGCGATGCTGGCGTTCGACTGGTTTCACGATCGCGAAGGACGGCCGCATCCCGAACACAGCACGTTTTTCGTGCCGAACGACTACGTGGCGCGCATCTGTCGACGGGACCCACGTTGCACGTTCTTTGCGTCGATTCATCCCTATCGCAAAGACGCCGTGAGTGAGCTCGAGCGCGTCCACGCGCTCGGCGCGACAGGCGTCAAGTGGTTACCCAACGCGATGGGTATCGATCCGCAGGACCCGCTGTGCGACCCATTCTACGAAAAGCTGCGCGAGCTGAACCTGCTGCTGCTCACCCACGCGGGACACGAACTCGCTGTGCACAGCCCGGACGCGCAAGCGCTCGGCAACCCACTGCTCCTGCGCAGACCACTGGAACACGGCGTGCGGGTGGTGGTCGCGCACTGCGCGAGTTACGGCAGCGCCTCTGACATCGACGGCTCCCCGTCACGTGAGCTCAGCTCGTTCGAGCTGTTTCTGCGCTTGATGGACGACCCGCGCTACGAGGGACAGCTGTTCGGCGATCTGTCCGCGACCACTCTGCGCAATCGGGATCCGTCCGTGACGAAAGTATTAATCGAACGCAGTCACTTGCACGCGCGCCTCGTCAACGGCTCGGACTACCCCGTGATCGCCATCGATCCTTTGATCAGCCTGTCTAGTTTCGTCGGCGCGGGCTTGCTCGAGGAGTCCGAGGTCCCGGCTTTGCGCGAGGTATTCGAAGCCAACTCGATACTCTGGGACTTCGTGCTCAAGCGACGTTTCAAACTGAAGGCGTCGGGCGCAACGCTGCGTTTTTCACCCGCAGTGTTCGAGGGCGGCCGGCTGCTTCGCGAGGTCTGAACTGATTCCGTTGCGCTGCTGCGGCAAGCTGTAGAAAGCTGCCGACCACGGAGGGTTTACGATGAAGGTCGGCGGGCATCGCATACGGTGTGGGTGGCTGTTTCTAGTGCTTCACCCGCGTGACAGCGATCGACATTTGGCGCCGACTATGATCTACG
>CBFGUG010000144.1:0-15705 GCA_965651905.1 uncultured bacterium
GACTTCACACGCCTCGCGCTCCGGCGGAAGAACGTGGGTTCATGCAGGGGATACCGCTCTCGACCCTGAGCACAATTCCGCCCCCGCGACGTCCCCACGCTCAGCGCCGAGCACTCTTCCGCCTCTCACCCCGCTCCCAACCGCAAGCCAAGCACTTTTCTGCCCTCTCACCCCGCGCCCAACCGCACGCCCAGCACTTTTCCGCCCCCTCACCCCCACCCCAACAAAACAAAAGCACAACTCCGCCCTTTTCAGACAACCACCTCCTCCCCCGACCGAGTCACCCCCACCCAACGCCCGCTCTCGCCCGCGTCCCGATGGAAACGACTCACTTCCCGACACCCGCGCGTCCGCCCGACGCACTCGACCCAATCGAACCGTCAGACTCGATGCATCTCGCGTATGATCGCGTCACCCAGTTGCTCACGACGCGTCCCGTCGAGCGACTGGAACCGATCAACGTCGAGGTTCCGACGTTCGTGACGCTAGTTCTCGGTGCAATGCCAAAGATCATGCGCCATCGCGCGCTACTGGCGCAGCTCGTGACCTTCGACTTGACCTTCGTCGACGAGCTCGAGCAATACGCTCTTGCTCTCGGGTACGCTCACGCGATTCGGCGCGCGGCTGACTTGTCGCCACTCGACGTGCGGGAGCTGGTGAGCGGCTTGCGTGAGACGCGGCGGCAGTTGTTGCTCGATGCGCGGGCGCTGGCTGGGCGGGGGTTGATCGATGGGAGGCGGCTCGAGGGACTGGAGGGCGGGTCGAAGTACCTGTCGATGGCCTTTGACGTGATCGGGCTGGCGGAGCTGTTGCTCGAGAGCTGGGAGTTAATCGCGGGGAAGACGGGGGTGAGCTTGGAGGAGCTGAGGCGCGCTCGCGCGGAGGCGAACCGTTTGGTCGTGGCGCTGGGGCGGCGGGCGCAGAGTGAGCGGGCGGAGGATCCGGATGAGCGACAGTATCGGCAGATCTATTCGCTGCTGGCGCGGGCTTATTCGGAGGTGCGGGGGGCGCTGCGGTTCGTTCGTCGGGGTGAGGGGGACGCGAATTGGATCGCGCCGTCGCCGTATCCGGGGCGGGCTAAGCGTTCGAAGAAGCAGGGGGTTACGCAGGTGAACGGGGCTGAGGAGAAAAAAGAATCAGGCGAAGCACTTTCCGCAGCAACCGGGGCTGGGCGCGGTCGAACGGGTGGGGTGAGGCGAACCACGCGTCTCAGTTTCAAACGAAAGTTCACGAATATGACTACCCACGATCCAAACAATACCCAACCAGGCCTATCCACTGTTTCTCTTGCTTCGGCTTCTCAGGCCCGGGCATCTGTCACTTCGGCGCCTTTGGCGGCCGACCCGGAAAACCCTGCCTCGCAGGATCCGGTTCAGTTCCACCTGGGCTTCGAGCGGGTGCGGGCTCTGCTTACTACCGTCACCATCGACAGTTTGGAGCCGATCAATCTGGAGGTGCCGGCAACCTGCGCCACCGTGATCGGCGCTTACCCTGAGATCATCGAGTTGCGGCCGCAGCTCGAGAGTCTCAGCACCTTCGACATCTCGCACGTGGATAATCTGCGGGACTACGCGTTGGCGCTTGGTCACACTCACTCTGAACATCGCTCGCAGGGTGGGACGTCGGATCAGGTCAGCGTGCTGGCGGCCAAGTGTCTCGACAATCGCGATCGCTTTCACGCGGATGCGACGGCGCTGGCCAAGCGAGCTTTGCTCGACGAGTCGCGCGTGGCGAAGCTGCGCGGGGGTAACAGTTACCGAATGATCGCGTTCGACGTGATTGGGCTGACTGGGCTCTTCTTGTCCAGTTGGGAGACCATCAAAGACAAGACCGCGCTGACGCAGGCCGAGATGCAGGAAGCTCGCACTGCGGCCAATCAACTCGTGGCCGCCATTGGTCTGCGCGAGCAGGCTGAGCCGGCAACCAGCGAAGTGAGCCTGCTGAGGCAGCAAGCGTACACGCTGCTGGTACGGGCTTACAACGAGACGCGTGACGCGATCGCGTTCATTCGTCGGGCAGAAGGGGACGTCGATAGGATCGCGCCTTCGCTATACGCTGGGCGTGGCCGACGCGTGGCGCCCGAGGTCGTTACGCCTGCGTCCCCCGCAACGCCCCTTGCTGCTGGGCCCATGCAAGAGCCGAAGACTTCCGCAAATGACGTTCCAGTCGGCTTTCCTGGAAGTTCACCTCTCGCGTCCGAGTGAGTCTCGGTTGGTATTTCACGTTACTCCTGAACCAAAGCGCCATGACGATGAAGAAAGTGCCTACGCTTCGACTCGGGGCTTGCTGTCCGCTTGATGGCGGGCGGCAGGCCCAAGCGCTGCAGTTGCCAGCGCACCACTTGGTCACCCACGGCGTCGTGGTTGGCATGACCGGCAGCGGTAAGACGGGGCTGCTGATGGTTACCGTCGAAGAAGCGCTGCGCGCTCGTGTGCCCGTGTTGATGATCGACGTGAAGGGGGACTTGCCGAATCTGCTGTACGCCTTTCCCAACTTCTCACCTGCGCACCTCGAGCCGTGTGTCGAGCCCGCGCCGGGTGATGGGCGCAGTCTCGCCGAGGTGGCGGAGAGCGTCGCGAACCAACGCGCTCAGGCGCTGTCTGCCTGGAACATCGACGAGACAGCGGTCGGCGCGTTTTCGAAAGGTATCGACGTGCGCGTGATCACGCCGGGCAGCTCCGCTGGCGAGCCGCTACACGTGCTTTCGGGGCTCGAACACCCTAGCGCCGAGTGGCAAACCGACGTCGACTCGGCGCGTGCGTCGCTGTCGGCGGCGATCTCGCTCGTATTGAGATTGCTCGGTCGCGATCCCGATCCGGCCAAGAGTCGCGACCACGTGTTGCTTTCGGTGCTCGCCGAGCGTCGTTTGAGGGCTGGGCAGAGCTGCGGGCTAGCGGAGCTGCTCGAAGAAGTGCTGCACCCTCCCATCGACGAAATTGGCGCGCTGCCCGTTGGGAGTTACCTCTCGAAGAAGCATCGCGCCGACTTGGCTGCTTCGCTCAACACACTGCTCGCGTCTCCGACGTTTGCGAGTTGGCGTGAAGGCGCTCCACTCGACGTCGGCGGTTGGCTCACGCCCAAAGACGGACGCACGCCAGCCGTCATTCTCAGCGTCGCGCATCTGGACGATGACGAACGAGCGCTCGTGCTCGGCGTGGTGCTCGAAGAAGTGCTCAGCTGGGTCCGCAGCCTGCGCGGCACGCGTCACCTGCGTGCGCTCGTCGTGTTCGACGAGGTGTACGGCTTTCTGCCGCCGCATCCCGCAAACCCACCGACGAAACAACCCATGGTCTCACTGATGAAACAAGCGCGTGCCTTCGGCGTAGGCGTACTCGTCGCCACCCAAAACCCGATGGACCTCGACTACCGCGCGCTGAGCAACGCGGGCCTATGGTGTGTGGGTCGCTTGCAAACGGACGCCGACCGAGCCCGCGTGATCGAAGGCCTGTCCACCAGCGCCGGCACCGGCTCCGTCAGCCGCACCGAACTATCGAACCTGACCAAACAACTCGCCCCCCGCTGGTTCGTCATGCGCGACGTTCACTCGAAAGAAGGCACCGTGTTCCTACAACCCCGTTGGGCGATGTCGTACTTGCGCGGCCCCATGACGACGGGAGAGATCCGGAGGGCGCTCGATGAGCGGGCGGCGGTCGTGCGGGCGGGGGAGGTGGTGGTTGCGGATGAAGACCAGAGGCGTGAGGCGCGAGCAAGTTCCGGGTAATGTGGCGGGGGGAACGTGAGCCCCGACAACGAGAAGCTCAACCCCCTGGACGTTGAACTCGTACAGGTTTCTCCCTGCAGAGGAAGCTCCCGAGACAGTGAGTTCTGTAGGGAATGTTGGCGTCCGTGGTGTGGTACTCGATGGGCATGGACTGGCTGAGATACGTCGTGCTGTGCGGTCTGCTTTCGAGTGGGATTGTGCTGGGGTTTGCTTGTGCGTCTTCTCGATCGGAGCCTCAGGTCTCTGTGGTGGCGCCTCCTGCTTCCGAGCCTCCGCCGCGCGCCTCGCAGTCCACGCCGGAGCCGGTTCCGCGGGCGCTCCGTGTTCTGTTAGCTCGCGTCGATGAAATTGTCGCGCGGGCGGTTGCAGCGCCGTGCCCCGAAGTCCCCGAAGCGCCTAGCGAACGTGCTTTGCGTGAGTTCGATCGGCGCTTTGTCGAATGGTTCGATGCACGGCGCGGGGTGCTTGAAGAAGCGGTGGAAGAGTATCACCATCACGTGCTGACGACCGAGTCGAAGTCCACGCAGGCGCACGTGTTGTGGCACGCCTACGAAACCTGGCACGACATCGAGGAAAGTGAGAAGGAGTGCCTGACGAGTCCCGACGAGAAGACGAGCGCGGACCGCGTGGAGACTTGGAAGCGAGGCGCCCGCCACCGAGGTAGTCAGCGTGCTATCGATTGGTTGCTCGACTGTGTCGATCTTTCGAAGGAGGGCACACCGACCAAGCCGTGGGGAGAGCGCTGCAACGAGGCGTTGTCTGATGTCAAACGTCGCGCCAAGCTCGAGCACTTCGAACGAGAGATGCAGCGATACCGACAGCAGCTTCGGGGTGAACGCTACACGACGCTGAAGTCGAACTGGACGCCCACTCTAACGCCCACCACGGTTGGGCCCTGCGAGTTTTCCGGATGGCTACACCGCACTGGGCGCTTCGACACCGAGTCGACGCCGGCTTTCCACATCAAAGACTACGCGCTCGTTCGGAAGCTGACACTTCCCTCGAGCGAACATGGGCGCTACTCGGTCACCATCGACTGGCCCTTGCGCGGAAGTTTCGAGCTCGCCAAAGACTACAGGCCGCTGACCGTCACGCAGAAGGTTTGGCTAGTTCCGGACCACGTCTGGCTGGGCCCAAGCAGTCGTCTCGACGCCCACCAAGCTCCCTCAGGGCAGGCAGCACTCGCGAGCCCCGCGGACTTCGTCACCCCGAGCCCACCCCGGGTGTTGGTCAACTGTTCGATTCTCGAATTAGCCTCGCGCGCGTATCCGCGCGGTGTGGCAGTCCCGGAGTTCCACGACGAGCCATTCACCCTGAACAGGACGTCGAGTGCTGCGAGCCCGGATGCGGTTGCGACCGTGCACGGACGTTTCCTGGGTAGGGTAGAGGTGCTCAGTCGTCGGGGCGAGCTGTGGAGGGTACGTTCACTAGGGGAGGACTACGGCGTTGAAGGCTGGGTGCTGGCGGACGCCATCAGGACCGAGCCAATCGGCGGGTTTGGGATGGGGAGCTACGGTGCGGTCGAAAAGACGTACGATTTCGAAGTCACTACGCCACTTGCCGTACGCGTGCGGCCCGCGCGTGAGGCTCAGCCGATCGGGCACCTTCCCGAGAAGCAGATTGTTCGGGTGTGGAGCGAGCGCGGTGAGTTCGTGGGTGTGAAAGTGGCCCATGCCTACGCGGAAAACGAGACGGGGGAATTTTTCGTGCTTCGAGCAGATCTCGAAGCGCAGCCGCCGGCCAGAGCCTACCAACCGCGGTTCGAGGCTCCGACGCCGGTCGAATGACGTGAACTCATCGCAGCAAAGCGCGCTTCGATTCATTGGTCGAGGCAACGACGATGCTTGGCAGATGTGTTCACTGACGGTGGGTTTTTCGAAAGCGTCGGGCTAGGTGGCGGTAAACAGAGCATTAGGCGTTGCCAAGGCCCCCCTGGCGGCTACCTTTCGGTCAAATGACTGTGCGAACAAAGTTTGCCAGCCGGGGGGTCGTGCCGCGTCTTGCTATCCTCGCTGTGTTGGCCCTCAGCTGCGGAGATGATGAAGGCGACTGCAGCGACGAAATCGAAACGGCTGAAGAGTTTACGAGAGACCCCGCAAACCTCCAATGCCAGGCGGACGAAGACTGCGTCGTCGTTAGAACCGGGTGCCATACCGTTTCGCGAGGTTTCTGTGGGCAAGCCCAACTCAATCGCGACGTGGCGGAGAGCGAAGCGTGGGCAGGAGTGATTTCTGCGCTGGGCAGCTGCGAGGAAGGCTCATGCGTCCAGTGCAATGGAGTGCTCGTGGCTGGTTGTGCAGAAGGTCTGTGCGGGGGGCATCTGTAGTCCAGCTTCACTGGCAGCGGCGCACGCGTTTTAGTCGTCGTTAACGGGGCACGCGTAGATGGTTTGCGCGCAGAGTTCGTTGAAGCCCAGCGCGGTGCAGATTGGGGCTGACGTCGAGCGTACGGCTTGGATGACTGCGGCTTCCATGTTGTCGCTGCGGGCGTCCGCGAGGCGCTTGCTGAGCAGCGCCGTATAGATGCCGCGTTTGCGGTGTTCGGGGGAAACTGCGGCGCCCGCCAACACGACGGTGCGCTTCGCTTCGTCGTAGACGGATACGGCCGCGCCGACGGCGGCTTCTACGCCGGGTACGAACGCGAGGTAACTTCGACCGCGCGGGCCGCCAGCTGGGAAGAAGAAGCATTCGCACATGAAATCGACGACGATCATCGGCACCCCAAACGCTGACGAGAACGTGCTCGCGAATGCCCGATCCGAGTTGGGCACTTCGCGGACGACGATATCTGCCGCGAGTGGGGGCGGCATTTCCAAGTTGGTGATTGCAAGTCCAGCGAACTCCTCGAACTTGGAGAAGGCGAGCGTTTCGAGTCGTTCGCCGAAGCCTCGGGGAGAGTTGGGACCGACGATCCAGCCGAAGGGCACGTTCTTTTCAGCAAAGAACTCGCGCACGCGCTGCACGGTTTGGTCGGGCACGTCTTGGGTTGGTCGCTCGAGGCCGGCTAGGTTGGCGACGGGTGAAGGAAGCCCCGTGAGTCGCGCGCTCACGGGTCCGATGGTGGTCGAGGTCAAGTCGGGTTGTCCGTCGGGACAACGCAGCATGAAGCCTTCGAGGACGCTGATGAGGTCGGAGTGTGTTGGTGGCATTGCGGCAGCGTGCGGCAAGCCCAGCGAGCGGTCTTGGATGAATGTTACCTGCGCGCTGCTTTCGATGCGTCAAACGCCGGCTGCTAGCGTACGAAGCCGCTTGGGGGTGCAACCAGCGTGGTGGCGGAACGCTCGACACATGTGCGCTTGATCGAAGTAACCCAACGCAGCAGCCGTCGAAGCCAAAGAATTCGTCGATCCGTCGCCTCGCAAGTGTCGCAGGGTTGCACTGAACCTGATGAGCTGAGCAGCAGCCTTGGGTGATGCGCCCACTTGTTCCAGGAAGCGTTGTCTCAAGTGCTTTCTGGACCAGCCGATGTTTTGGGCGAGCGCATCGATAGATACGTTGCCGTTCGACGCGAGCAGCGTTTGCCACGCCCAGGCGACTGCTGGAGAGGGTTCTTTGGCATGAGACAGTCGCTCGGCGACGAAGCCGTCCACTAACGCGAGCGCGGCGGATGGACTGCGTGAACTCACCAAGCGCTCACGCAGCGCACGCACTTCGGAACCGAGTATGTCACCGACATCGAAGCTCTGGTCGCTGAGCTCGTGGAGTGGAACACCGAACAGCTTGAACGCACCGAGCGGTTCGAGCTCGAGCAGCACACAGCAAGGCGTCTCGGGTGCATTCAACAGACCGAAACGCTGATGCAGACCGACACCCAAACTGGACGTGGTTGGACCGCGCTGCCCGTTGGAGTCTTCCAAGAACCAACCGGGCCCCGCCAGATCGATGATCATCGGGAGCACGGGCTCCGGAAAGACCCGCCTTTGGACTGGGGGAGCCGCAGGTGCGTGCCACCAGGATAGGCCGCGCAACACGGCGCGCGTTTGCGCAGAGGGTGTCGCGACGATGTTCGATGGAAGGTTGGTGTCGAGAACTGTCATCGGTTGATCGCCTTCGCTCGCGCTCCACGAGACGTGCCAGGCTCGTCGCGCGCGCTACTCTCATCGATTGGGCCACCCCGAGCGCCTCGAACGGATGCGCCAGCTCAGTGCCCCCTAGATCGCGTCAGTCCGCGCGACGTTTACTTTCAATCCCCACTGGAGCTCGTGCACGGTCCGGCGACAATCGTCCCGTTCCCAGTTGGTGAGTTGCAGGTGGTCGAAGGCGGCCTCCATCGCGTTGGGTCCAAAAATCCTGAGGCTGGGGTTGAACCAGGCGACGGCGATACCTGCCCCGCGCATCAGTATACTGTCCGTCAAGATCGACACTGGGACTGCGGCGCCGCCGAGCGAGTCGGTCAGTAGCTTGCGTTGCCGACCATTGGGGCCGCCACCCGCAGAGACGACGAAGATGCGTTGGTCTTCCAAGGGTAGATAGTCGTGCGCGCCAGCTATGTACTCGTCCCAGTCCGCGTCGCTGGGTACGCCCGCCGTGTGTACGGTCACCACCAGGCGCCCTTTGCGACGCCAGTCCATCGTATCTCGTTGTCTCCGCGGCACTCTCCCGTTCCCCTTCGTTACAGCGCTCGACTATGCACTAGCCGGTGGCGCAGCGACAAGGGGGATCGTCGCGAGTCGCTGTTCGCTCTGCGTGGCTACCGCACGTCAGGAGGCGTCCAGAGCCAGGTGTCGTTCACCAGTAGAGGCTCGCCGCTGAACGGATCGTCGGTCCCTTGGTCACTGACCCAGACTTGGCCGCCGAACACGACTAGACCTCGAGCGCCCGCTCGCGCGAACGTCACGTCGTACGCTTCGCTGTCGGGTCGGGCTAGTATTTCTACGAAGGAGTCGTTGCGCGCGTCGAAGACCCAGCCAGCGTCGTATTCATAGGTCGCAGTATCGTGGTCGATCACGCCTGCCAAGTCGTGGTGGGGTAACCCAGACCAGGGACTCCAAGAGTCGCTCACGGGGTCGTAGATGCCGCCTTCGGAGTTGCCGAAGTGGGGGTTGAGGTAGAGCAGGTCCCCGGCGCTCCAAACCTGGTAGCCCATCGTGCCAGATGGCGTGAGCTCTTCCCATTCGTCCGAATCGGAATCGTACCTGGCGCCAAGCTTGGTATCTTCTGCGTTGAAGTCACTGGGCGAGCCAAACAAGTAGATGCGCCCTCCATGCTCGACCATGAAGCGATCGAATACAGGCGGTAGTGGATCGTCGGGTAAGGCGGTCCAGGTTTCGTCTTCAGGCGACCAGCGGTAATCGGGAACCGTCGTACTTTCATCGCTACGGCTGAAGGCGTAGAGTTCGTCCACCAGGGCTATCAAACCGAAGTATCCGGACTTGTCAGGGTGCGGGAGCTCGTCCCATTCGTCGGCATCGCCGCGATAGCGCAGCACTGTGTCGCTGGCTGGGCACGTGGGGCCTTCACCGCAGTTGCTCAGCGCGTATAGCGCATTCCCCGCCGTGGTGGTTGTTGCCAAACGCAGCCCGATCGGCGCGTCTGCGATGGGTGACCACTCCCCAACGTCGAGATCGTACATTGCGCCATCGGTGAACGGTGCGGCATCTGGACGCACGCAGTCGGCGAACGGCGGACAGGTAGCAGTCCAACCGCCGACCACGACCACCCGCTGGCCAATGGATCCGACGGCGGCGCCAACCCGTCCTGACAAGGGTGGCTCTGGCAACTTTCGCCATCCCACTGTCGACTCGCCTGATGGGGATGTTTCTGAGGTGCCTGTCGACACGGCCTGGGGATCGTCAGATGTAGCGTCGGGCTCGGGGTCACCATTTGCTGGTTTTGGGTTACCAGCGTCAGCGGTGTTTCCTGGTTGTGAATTCGTCTTGCCGAGGGCGTCATGGCTCAGATCGCCACTCTGACCACCGTTCTTGCAGCCTGGCGTCAGTGGCAGTCCGAGTGCGAGCGTCAGCGCTGGTAACCAGGTCCATGTGGGTCGTGTGCGGGTCTTCATCGTGTCGCTCCCATTCGTATTCTGGGTGCGGGGCCCGAGACGGTGTCTTTCCGTGCTCGGACCGCAGCACTGGGTGCAGTATTCGCGGGTCCGGGTTACGGATCCAGGTCTGAAGTGCACGTTTTCTATCGTCGGATTGCCGAATTTGGTGCAGAACTATGCACATGGGCGCAAGCAGTTCTGCGGACGTGGACTATGAGCGCCTGGCGGCGGAGCTACTGCGCGGGCTGCGCGGCAAGCGTTCCCAGGTCGCGTTCGCGCGGCGGCTCGGATACCGCAGCAATGTCGCGCACAATTGGGAGCACGGTCGAAGCTGGCCCACCGCCGCGCGAACACTCTGGATCGCGCGGCGTCTCGGCGTGGATGTGGAGTCCGTGTTGCGTGGTTTTTACCGCTTACCACCTTGGTGGCTCGAGTCCACCGACGTGGCCGAGCCGCGCGGAATGGCGTTGTGGCTCAAGGACCTCAAGGGTAACGACTCGGCTGCGGCCGTCGCGGAAGCGATGGGAGTCAGTCGATTCACCATCACGCGCTGGTTGAGCGCCAAGACCGAGCCCAAGTTGCCCGAGTTCTTGCGCTACCTGGAGGTGACCTCGCTGCGCTTGATGGACTTCGTCGCGCTGCTGGTGGATCCAGTGCGGCTACCTAGCATTCGAAACGCTTGGGAAGCGCTGCAACGCGCGCGATCACTGGCTTACACCCAGCCCTGGTCCCAGGCAGTGCTGCGCGCTCTGGAGACACGCGACTACCGAAGTCAACTCCACGACGCGGCGCGACTCGCCGCTCGACTGGGCGTGGACGCGTCCGAAGTCGAGTCGTCGCTCGAGCAGTTGCATCAGGCTGGGCAAGTGCGCTGGAACGGCAGCCACTGGGAGATCGTGGAAGTGCGCGCGCTGGACACGGGGCGCGATCGAAAGGCGGCCGCAGGTTTGCGCGCTTGGTGGGGACGCGTCGGGGCAGAGCGCGCCCAACGCGGCGTGCCCGGCATGACCTACAACGTGGTGGGCGTCTCTCGACGCGACCTCGTGCGTTTGCGCGAACTGCAGAAAGCCTACGTGAGTGACGTGCGCAGCATCGTTGCGCAAAGTGAACCCGTCGAGCGCGTGGTGCTCGCTGCCGATTTGATCATCGATTTGGGGGACGAGGCGCAAGAGCTCGAGTGAGGGGTCAGAGCCCGCGCGCAGGCAGCGACTTTCGACTTGCGCGACGCCTGCGCCGCGAGCGAAGCTCACTGCGTGCCGCCCACGGTGAGCTTCGGGCGGCGTCAATCGGACCAGGTCAATCGGGTCAGGTGGGAGCAAGCGGCATGTTCATCGCTCAACTGTTCGAAATCGCCGAGCGCGCGAAAATGGGCGAACGACTTTCTGCGGACGACAAGGCGTTTCTGCGCGACCAGGTTCCCGCAGAGTTTGGCGCGACTGACGGCGAATTGCCGGGCGGTGCACTGCCGAGTTCCATGCTTCCGAAACGTATTCGTCACCCTGGTGGGTTCAGTGTTTCGGGAGCACCCGTGCGCACGTTCACCAACGCCGCGCTACTCGTCGCGGCACGCCGAGCGTTCGGCGATCGTTACGGTAAGAACAACCCGTTCTACGATACCGTCGAGCGAGCCGTCGCGTTCGGGATCATGCGAGACCACTTTCACCACGGACATCCCAAAGGTACCTTCTGTTGCGCCCCGTGTACGCTCGCGATCCTCACCGTATTGCGCGCGGGCACGATTCGTTGGTTCGATTGCGCCCCAGTGCTCGCCGACGTGGAACGCCTGGTTCGGGAGAAGCAGTGGCCATTCCAAGGAAAAGTCGACCCCAAGATCATCGAGTGGGCGATGGGGTGAAGAACGCGACCGGCAAGAGCACATCGGACTACAACGTCGTGCTGAGTCTCTTCACGAACTCGCGCAGCCACTCGATGCCGGGCTCTCGTTCGAAGCGCGGGTCCCACGCCATGCAGATCTCGACGAGCGGTAGCTCGATGGGTGGCTCCAGAGCAACTACGCCGTGTTCTTCCGCGAAGTGACGTGCCAAACGACCGGGCACGGTCGCAACCAAATCGCTACCCCGAAGTAACTGTGGCACCAAGGTGAAGTACGGTACCTCGACTGCGACGCGACGCGTGAGGCCGCTGGCTTGCATCGTGCGGCCCACCAGTGTGCCGCCTTCGCGCCGCGGGCTGACGTGCAGATGGGGAAAGTCGGCGTAACCTTCTGCCGTCAGCCCGTTCGTCAATAGCGGGTGTTCATCGCGCACGACTACCATCAGGCGCTCCTGAAACAACGGCTCCGTACTCATGCCGCGTTCCGTTGCCCCTCGCACGCCCACGTACAGGTCGACGACGCCTGCCTCCAGCTCATTCGCCACGCTATTTGCGTCCAACGCGTGTATTGCGAGGTCGACTCCGGGCGCTCGTTTGGCCAGCTCACGCTGCATGGGCGCAACGAGCAGCATCGCCAGGTAATCCACCGTCGCCAGCACGAAACGACGCGACGCCGACGCGGGCTCGAATGCCGGGCGGTCGTGTACCACGGCTTGGAGTTCGCCTATCGCAGCGTGTAACCGCGCCCGAATGCGCTGGGCGAACGGTGTCGGCTGCATTTGTCTTCCGACTCGCACCAGGATTGGGTCGTCGAAGTGATCGCGTAGACGCCCGAGCGTCTGACTCGTTGCTGACTGCGTGATGCCCAAGCGAGCAGCGGCGCGGGTGACGTTACCTTCTTGCAGCAATGCGTCCAGAGCCACCAGCAGGTTGGCGTCCAGCGCGGCTAGCTTCGCGCTCCAACGGCTCTTGTTTTCAGTCATGTCGCGCCCGATCGCCCCTGGATCTACTGCGAAATGAGACGTTTGCCGAGCCATTAGCGGCACGAATGCTGGCAACTGGGAGTCGAATTGGTGCTTCGAAGCCCACCGACGCAGGTTCCGGGTGTCCACCTCAACCCAGGAGATCCCAATGTCTCATTCCACTTCGAAGCCTACTCGAAACCAGACCTCCAGCGCGCACGGACCCATCCCAACCGAAGGCGAAGTGCGTCGCATCGTGGTCGTCGGCGCTACGGGCCTGATCGGCTCGGCGATCGTTGGTCACTTGTCCGCTACCCCCAACACGCAGGTGCTCGGTGTCACCCATCAGAGCTCGCCCGTCCTCGATCTGGAGGATCCCGTCTCGATTCAGACCTTTTTCTCGCGGGTCGGACGGATCGATCACGTGGTGGTTGCTGCGGGCGATGCGCGTTTTGGCGGTTTTTCCGAGCTAGACGAAGCCGCTTTTCGCGTTGGTCTGTTCAGCAAGCTGATGGGGCAAGTGAACATTGCGATGGAGGCGCTGAGAATGCTTCCGATAGGCGGCTCGGTGACCCTCACCAGCGGAGCGCTTTCGCATTCTCCCATTCCAGGTAGCTCGGCGGTCGCACTGGTCAATGGAGCGCTCGATTCGTTCGTCCGTGCCATCGCACTCGACGCTCCCGAGGGACGCCGCATCAACGTGGTCAGCCCCGGCTGGATCCGCGAGACGCGCGTGAAGTTGGGCTTGCCGCCCGATCCTGGTGTGTCGGCGAGCGACGTGGCGCGCCTCTACCTCGAGTCCATCGATTCGGACGCCCACGGTCGAGTGCTCAGTGTCGCTGAAACGGGAGCGGCCGACGGTGGCAAGAGCGATCGGCCACGCCGGCACGCGGACGCAGCTGCCTGACCTCCAGCAGCGAGAACTTTCTCGAAAGCGCCGCAAGAGTGACGTCGTCAACTACTGCCATCCATGAGCCCGACCCGTTGCGGAGCTCGCTACTCGAGTCGATACGCGCTGGGGGTCGGGCTCTCAGCCCCCTAGCGCGCCTGGCATGGCCCATCGTGATCGTCAACGTGCTCAACGTTTCGGCGCTGGTTGTAGACACCGCGATGATCGGTGCGTTGCCGGATCCGGAAGTGGCGCTCACGGGGCTCGGTTTTGCGACGCAGTTGGTCTACCTCTCGACGGTTTTCGCGACGGGCATCGGTGTTGGCACCGTTGCCCTGATCGCGCGGGCCCACGGAGCGGCCGATCGCGGTCGGGCCGAGCATCTGCTGCGACAAGCCATCGTACTCACCCTGGCGGTGAGTACTGTCGTCGCAATCACGGGGTTCGCTGCATGCTCTTGGTTACTGGAAGCATTCGGTGCGCGAGGGCCAGCACTCGGCGCGGCGCTCGACTACTCGCAGCCATTGCTGTTGGGCAGTGCGCTCAGCTACTTCACGCAGTTGTTTGCTGCCGCAATGCGCGGCGTGAGCCACGCGTCGTGGCCACTCACCGTTGGATTGGTTTCCGTGGCCGCCAATGTGGCGCTCGACTACGGCCTGATCTTTGGCGAGTGGGGTCTTCCTCGGCTGGGCGTCGAGGGGGCGGCCCACGGAACCCTGCTTTCCAAGCTGTTGTCCGCGGTGTGGCTGGGTGGCCTGCTCATGCGTGGCAATATCGACGGCTTGCGGCTCGTGCCGCGTTTCGTGCGCATCGATTGGAATGCTCTGGCGACGCTACTTCGCGTGGGTGGTCCGGCCGCGCTCGACTACACGTTACTCAACGTCGCCTATCTGTCCGTCGTCGTGTTGCTCGGGCACGGCAACGCCAGCGCAGTGGCGGCTCATGGCATCGGCATGCGCGTGCTCGTGCTGGCGTTCATTCCGGCGCTCGGCATCTCGCAGGCGACTGCCGCGCTCGTTGGTAGAAGTGTCGGAGCAGGGCGTGTCGACCAGGCTCGAAGCGTCGTTTGGGCAGGGTTGGCGCTTTCACTGATCGTCATGGTACCGACGGCTGTGGTGTTGGTGCCGGGTGCCGACTCCTTGTTGGGGGGCTTCGGGGTCACCTCGGGTAGTGAACTGCAAGCGCCTGCACTGCTTTGGCTGCGAGTCATCGCGTGCATGTTGCCAGTCCTCGGGGTGAATATCGTGTTCGTGGGCATGATGCAGGGAGCGGGGTCCACCGGCACGGGCCTACTGCTCAACGTGATAGGTACGCTGTTCGTGCAGTTGCCAGTGGGCGCCTGGAGCGTCTTCGTTCTTGGGCTTGGCCCGCTCGGAGCGTGGCTCAGTCTGCTGCTGGGATTCGTCGTTCGTGCCGCGTTGGGCGGCTGGGTGTTTCATGCGAATAGGTGGCTGCCCTCCCAGAGCAGCCAGGAGGAGAATCATGCAAACGAGAAATTCTGAAAGTATCGACGGTGACCGCCGGCAGCGTCTGGCTCGCGTAGCGGGCGTGCTCTACCTCGTGATCATCGTGTGCGGCGTGTGGAGTGATGGGTTCGTGCGCGCGCGACTCGTCGTAGCTGGGGACGCGGCTCAAACCGCTCAAAACATTCTGGCATCTCCGGACTTGTTTCGTCTGAGCTTCGTCGCGGACTCGGTGATGGTCTCGTGCGACGTCGCGCTTGCTGTGGTGTTGTTTGGACTGCTGCGTAAAGTGAACGACTTGCTAGCGTCGCTGGCTACGGCCTTTCGCCTCACGCAAGCTGCCGTGCTCGGACTCAACCTGCTCAATCAGCAGCAGACGTTGGCCCTGCTTACGGCGCCGCACCTCGCGCTCGAAGCTGGAGTGCGGGACACGCTGGCCTTGTTGTTCGTGGAGGCGCACGCTTACGGCTACGACTTGGGATTGATGTTCTTCGGGGTCAACTGCATGGTCACGGGGTACTTGGTGTTCAAGTCTGGCTTCTTGCCGCGCGGCGTCGGCGTGCTGCTCGCCGCTTCTGGTCCCGTCTACCTAGTCGGCAGCTATTTGCGCTTCCTCGCACCTGACGTCGCCGTGGCGTTTCAGCCGGCGTACGTACTACCCCTCGTTGCGGAGAGCGCATTGTGCGTTTGGCTGCTCACCAAAGGCGCACGCAATGCTCTTGAACGCAGGGGAGCGGGCGGTAAAACATCATGCGCAAGTTTGGCACCGAGGTGTCTATGAAGAACGTCCGAGCTCAGCGTCGAGCTGATCCAGGTGCTCGCGAATGTGCGCTGCTTCTGCGGCGGTGCCGG
>CBFGUG010000145.1:0-15415 GCA_965651905.1 uncultured bacterium
AAAAGAACCCCGACCGGTTGACGTCAGGCCCGACTCATAGTCGAACGCCGGGAGAGCAGATCGCGACTCAGCCCGGCTCGTGTGTCACGCGCTGTGCGAGCAGTGACTGGTTACTTCTCGTCCAACACCGCGCGCAGGGCGCTGAGTAGCTCGGTGGGGGTGAACGGTTTCGTGAGGTGTGGCCAGCGCACCTCGGCGAGCTTCTTTGGTGCGTAGCCCGTCATCAGCAACGCCGCCAACGACGGGTGTTCGCTGGTGAGGCGTGACGTGAGTTCGATGCCGCTTTGCCCCGGCATCACGATGTCGCTCAGCAGGGCGTCAGGTGTCTGGCGTTTGCACAACGCGATCGCTTCTTCTGCAGTCTCTGCAACGAGAACCTCGTATCCCGCCTTGCTGAGAACCTTGGTGATGGTGCGTCGTACGTGATCTTGATCGTCGACCACCAGCACGGTCTCGGTTCCGCGAAGGGAGCTGGCTCTGGGCATGAGGCCCGTGCCAACGCCCCCAGCGGGTTGTTCGGAGAGCGGCAAGTACACTTTGAACGTCGTCCCAACGTCGGGCTCGCTGTAGACGTGAATGTGGCCACCGTGCTGACTGATGATGCCTTGCACCACCGAGAGCCCGAGGCCCGTGCCGCGTTCCTCCGATTTGGTCGTGAAGAACGGCTCGAAGATCCTGGCCTGCGTGGCGATGTCCATGCCATGGCCGTCATCGGTGACCGTGAGCAGTACATAGCGCCCAGGGTTTACGTTGCTGTGGTTGGCGACGAACTCTTCGTCGACCCTGACGTTCTGAGTTTCTACCGTAATCTTCTCGCACTGAGCGTCGCGGGCGTTGAGCACGAGATTCATCAGCACTTGATCGAGCTGACCTGCGTCCCCGCGAATCGAACCTGCCTGGGGGCTCAACATTCGGCACACGGTTATCCGCTCGGGTAACAGTCGTCGCAGCAAGTCCAGGCTCTTGCTCACCAGTGTGTTGACGGGCAACACCTGCGTGGTCATCACCTGACCCTTCGAGAACGCCAACAATTGACGACTGAGAGCCGACGCGCGCAACGTCACTTCACGAATGTCGTCGAGGTAGGGACGTGCCGCGTCGTTCTCCAACTCTTCGCAGGCAAGATCCGTATTGCCCAAGATCGCCAGCAGCAGGTTGTTGAAGTCGTGGGCGACCTCTCCCGCAAGCCTGCCCAATGCTTCCAGGCGCTGGGTTCCCACGAGCTTCGCTTCCAGCTCGTCTTTCTTGCGTTCTGCCTGCAAGCGCGTGATCACCACGCCCACCAACGCAGCGACTTGGATGAAGAACTCCATCTCTTCGTCCGTGGGCACGAGCACACCTTGATCGGCAAAGGTGGCTACGTTGAACGGACCAATCGGCCCCGCCTCGTCGAACATCGGTACGAGGACGCAGGTTCGCAGCCCAAAGGCTTCGACGTGGCGCTGATCCGCGAGGGGTTCCAGCCGAATGTCTGGAATGACGAGGGGCTCAGTCAGTGCGAACACCCGCTGCATGAAAGGATCTTTGTCGATCTCGACGTTCGCCACCTTTTGGTGCACGGCAGGAATGTCGGGCAGGACGTAACCTACGACCTCCATCGAACGACGGTCCGCGGAAGGTAGCTGAATGTACACGCGGTCGTAGCGCGTGACGGCTGCACACGCCTCCCGCACGCGGTCCATCACTTCTTGCAACGTGCGAGCGGTGTGTAGCGCTCGGGATAGTGAGAGCAGCTGGGAGGCCGGCATGCTCGAAGTGTAGACCCTCGAGCTAGGGATTGTCTCTGCTTGGACGCTGTGGGGTCACACTGACTGAATAATCCAGCCGTTTGTCGGCGCGATGCCAACGCAGCACCATCCCGTCGCGTGTTTGGTTGGGCACCTGCGGCAGCAAGCGGCCCTCAATCAAGCGCGCCATCGTTCATGGCTCCCCGCTGCAGGCTGCATTCCGCTCACCTGTGGAGCATAGTCTGCAGTAGCGTGTTCACCTTCGTTGCTGCGGCTCGCGGCCATGGCCTCAGCGCGGCTACTTGGCGGCGACGATTTGCTCGAGTGTCGCTAGATCGCTCGGCTCCACAGCACCTTGAACCTTGCAGCGCAACTTGCCGTCGGGATCGATCAAGAGTTGCATCGGGAGTTCGGGGTCGCTGGCGAAGCCCATTGCTTCGAGCCAGCCCTTGCGCAACTCGCCGTCGGGTAGCCAGTAGCTCTCTCTCAAGCCGCTTGCGGGCTGAGACTTCAAGAAGTCCATCAGCTGGCGTTCGTCGTCGTCGAGGGACACGAACGTGAACTGCACCTGCCCGGCGAGCTGCTTCTGCCATTGGAAAAGAAGAGGCAACTCTTCCTTGCAAGGGACGCACCACGCCGCCCACAAGTTGACCCAATGCCACTTGCCAGGCTTGCTCGCGGCCGACTTGACGTCGCCAGTAGTGCCGAACGGATCTGCTGACAAATCAGATTCACCTGACGCACTGCGTTTTTCCGCGGGAGCCTTCGGGGCGAAGCGTTCCGCGGGTTGATCCAGTTGACCATCGCACAGCGCAGCGCGGGGCTTTTTGGTTTGTGCGACGGGCTGCGTGGTTTGCGCCGCGCTGGTGGATTCGCTGGCGCCTGGTTGATCGGTCGCCGCCACCGCTTGCACGCGCGACTTCGGAGCGCTCGAAGACTTGGACGCGTCATCGCAGCCGGTAGCTCCGAAGGTAGCCACGAGCCACAGGGCGCAAACCATCTTCGCGATGGGGTACGAGTTCACAGTCTGCAATCCACCCATGATACGAACGCACTCCTGTTGATCGGTTCCTCGCCACATTCGTCGTCTTGCCGAGAGCGCGGCCACTCGCAATACGTTTCCGAAAGCTGAGCGTACTCGTTGCCCAGCCAGAGCAAGCCCACTTTTTCGTTCAGTTCTTCTTTGGGCTCTCCAGACGATTCTTGCAGATGAAACATCACCGAGTTCGCACGACGATGAGACAGTGCGCGATTCTTGTCTGGCGTACCCGTCTTCGACGCGCGTGCCACGGTCAGGAAGTAACGCGCACCCCGGCGATCGACGAAGCGCTCTTCCAGCAGCTTTTTGGCTCCCTCGTCGAGCTCTTCCGAACCCGTATCGAACATGATGACTCCGCCGCGGTCTTTGAGCGGGTGAAACAACGCATTGAAGTCTTCGTCGCTGATCGCTGCGAAGGTCTTGATGTCGGCGGGTTTGCAGCCGCGTCGTTCAGCGCCCGTGCTGAGGCCGCACGAGTGCAGCACGCGTCTGAGCACCTGCTTGAACTCTTTGGTGCAGTACGCGACCTCTGCCTCTTGTGCGATGGCAACGGCGGGGGTTTGCTTCGCCTCGGGGTCGAGCAGACGCTGTTTGGCGGAGCCGACGCTGAGTGCGACCACACCGAGCACGGCCGCCAGCGCCGCGGCGGACGCAACACCGCCGACCAATATCGCCGCGAGGCCAGTGCTGGTGCCCCGCGACTTGGATGCGTCGGGACTGCGGGGCCCTTCCGCTCGGGGATACCCGGGCGCTGCCTGCTGGTACGGCTGCTGTTGGTACGGCTGTTGTTGGTACGGCTGTTGTTGATACGGCTGCTGTTGATACGGCTGCTGTTGATACGGCTGCTGTTGATACGGCTGCTGTTGCGGAGGCGCGTTTGTCGGCTGCTCGGGGCGCGGAGCCTGGTGCTGCTGCGCGGGAGTCGAAGTGCCGAAGATGTCGCCGAACAGTTGTTTGAGGCTCATGGCACTACTCCTGGTGCGATGCGCTTCAGCGCAAACATCAACCCGATGTCGATGTCTTCATCACACAGGCGCTGTCCCTCGATGAAGATCTGCGGCGTCGAGACGGCGATCGAGTTGTCGACGGCAAAATGCAGGTGATGGTTGAGTCGCTGAGTGGTGCTCTTGGCGTCCATACAATTCGTCAGGCTCTTACCCCACTTGGCCTGCAGTAAGCGGTCGAGGCGATCGTTACCTTGTGCGCCTGCTTCAACCAACTCCGCTTGGTTTTCGTAAACCCAGTCCAACATTTCTTGCGGCGACTTGGCGCACAACACCGCGCGCGAGACACGACACGCGCCCGGGTGCAGCGGTTGATCGAGCATCCAGTTGCACTCGTTGTCCAAGGGGAACAACGCCAAGTCGAGCGACAGGCGTTCGAGCACCCCCGCGTGTGACAGCCGATCGTGCAGCGACTTGCAGGTGGGGCACAGAGGATCTTCGAACGACGTGGCTCGGTACTTGCCGCTGCCTAGCTGCAGCAGGGCGTTGTGGCTTTCTTTCGGCTTCTCCAGCTTGCCGCACTCGCCGACGTAGGGCTCGTGATCGGGGGCCAGAGCGGCGTAAACAACCGATGGGGCCAAGGTCCAAACTGCGATACCCGCCAGTGTCCCGAAGGCGACGACAGCACCTGCAGGTGACGACTGAACACGGTTCCCCCAGCTCGCCCTGAGCACGCCAATCGCCGAGATGGCAAGCACAGCCGAGCCGATGTAGATCCCTGCGCACGTCTTACAGATGCTGCCGAGCTGAAACCAGCTGATCGCAAACATAGTCAGTGACACGAGCAGCGGAGAACTCGCGAGCAGGAAGTACAGGATTCCCGCGTTGCGGCTGGTGCGCTCTCCGCTCGCCGCCACACACACTGCGTGCCCGACCAAGAACGCGAAACAGCCGAGCCCGAACAGCGAAATTGGAACCCCGCCCCAGATGCTCTCCTTGAACACCGCGGCGTATGGGCTGTTCAAGGCGACGCGGCAACCGTCCGAGCCCGCGCCACCCTCGGCGCCTGGAATGAACGAACAATGCAGATCGTGCAAACCTCGATCCAGGTGGGCGGCGTAGTCCGTGGTGGAGATCGCTGAGAAGACCAGCGCCCAAAGTGCGCCAAAGACTCCTATCAGCGCAAAAAGTCGTACCCGATGCATGGCGCCCTCCTAGTGGGATCGAATCGCTCGGGTTGCAATTCAAATCGCGGAGACACCCGCGAAATCTCTCGGACGAAGGCGTCGCGCCGAGCCAGGCGCTTTTCCCACAGCGGACGAGGCCCGCGCGTTGCACGGTGGTTGAAAACACCCAAACGGTGGTTCGGCAAGTCAGCCCGCTCGCCGCTCGCCTTGCGCGAGGAAGTTGTCCTTTTTTGCCTCAGCACTGCGCAAGGGTTGCCCGTCAGGGCAACACCTGAGTGGCATCACTATTCGGAGTCCGTCGTGTCGGAGATGAACTCGAGTAGTGCTTGGATATCCACAGGTTTGACGAAGTGACGCTCGAAGCCTGCTTTTCGGCTGCGCTCGTGGCTCGTTTGCATTCCGTAGCCCGTGAGCGCGGCCAGCCGCAGTGATGGAAGGGCGCTCCGCAACAGTCCGGCGAGCTCGTAACCGTCCATCGCCGGCAGACCGATGTCCAAGATGGCGACGGAGGGCGAAAACTCGGCGATCAGGCTGAGCGCCTGCGGACCGTCCGCCGCAGCGCGAACCTCGTGTCCCTGCTCGCTGAGCAGGTTCGTCAGCAGCGCACACGCGTCTTCGTTGTCGTCGACGACCAGGATCTGCTGGGGATGCGCGACGGGGGACAACAACGACGGCGCGTCTTCCGAAACCGACGTTGCCACTTCCGATGCTTGGCTCACGGGAAGCCGTACCGTGAACTGACTGCCTTTGCCCGGGCCTTCACTACGCGCGTCGACACTGCCGCCATGGAGCCCGACGAGAGACTTGACGAGGGCCAGACCCAGGCCCAGCCCCCCTGAACGCCGATCGGCACTCTGGTGCCCCTGGGCGAACGCTTCGAAGATGTTCGGCAGCAGTTCGGCGTCGATACCGATCCCGTCGTCCTCCACTTTTGCGACGACGCTTTCGGGTTCTTTCCAAAGGGTAACTGCGATGTGTCCCTCGGTGGACGTGAACTTTGCTGCGTTTGTGAGCAGGTTCGAGAATACCTGAAGCAAACGCGCCTCGTCGGCGTCAGTCCACAACGCTTCACCGACCATGTTCAACGCCAGGTGGTGACGTTTGCGCTCGAACATGGGGCTGGCAACCTCCACCGAGCGTGTGATGATATCGCGAAGATCGAGGCGGGACTTCGATAGTTCAATCTTTCCGCTCGCGACGCGTGATACGTCGAGCAAGTCGTCCACCAGGTGAACCATGTGTTGCACTTGGCGCTGAATGACTTGGTACTCGCTGCTGCGATGTGCATCCCCTCGAAGTTTGAGTAACTCCAGCGCAGTGACGATGGGAGCGAGGGGGTTGCGTAACTCGTGACCCAACATGGCCAAGAACTCATCTTTGGCGCGGTTGGCTTGCTCCGCAGCTAGGCGAGCCGCCCGCTCTTCTTCGTTTTGTTTTCGTTCGGTCAGGTCGCGGGTCACCTTGGAGAACCCCACCAGCGTGCCTGCCGTGTCGTGCATCGCGGTGATGATGACGTTGGCCCAGAAACGAGTCCCGTCCTTGCGCAGACGCCAGCCTTCGTCTTCGAAGCGCCCTGCGCGCGTGGCTACCTCGAGTTCGTGGTCGCACTTGCCGCTATCAACGTCGTGTTTGGGGTAGAACGTCGAGAAGTGACGACCGATGATTTCGTCCGCGGAATATCCCTTCATGCGCTGCGCACCGTGATTCCAGGTTGCAACGTGCCCGGAAGGGTCGAGGATGAACATCGCGTAGTCTTGGACGCTCTCGATGAAGAGACGGAACCTCTCCCGGTCGTCTTCGCCCTGCTTGCGATCGCTCAGGTCTCGGGTGACTTTGCCGAACCCCAGAAGATTGCCGCTTTCGTCACGCAGGGCGGTGATGACCACGTTCGCCCAGAAGCGAGTGCCATCCTTTCTGAGCCGCCAACCCTCGTCTTCGTAGTGGCCATGTTTTGCAGCGGTTTGCAGCGCGCGCTCGCATCTGCCCGCGGCTACCTGCGCAGGTTCGTAAAAGGTCGAGAAATGCTTCCCCAAGATCTCGTCGACAGCGTAGCCCTTGAGCCGTTGAGCACCTTCGTTCCAAGATTTCACGAAGCCCCCGGGATCCAAAACGAAAATGGCGTAGTCGATGACACTGGACACCAGCAGGCGGAACAAGTCCTCGGATGGCGCGCCGCGACGGTGTTGTTCCGACAGCTGCAGGTCGAGATGTGACTCGACGCGATCTCGCCGACCCGACTCGTGACTCAGCGCTTGCGTCCCCGCACGCAGCTCGGCGTTGTTTCGTTCGAGGTCGGGCTTGTCGCTCACGGTGTACGCTAGTAGCACGCCCGTGACTTCAACTACTAGGGACGCGCCTCGCTCGGCGTGATGGAAATGCTCGAAAAACCTGCCCCGTCGGCGCGTCGGACCGAGCGACACTCGCGGCGGGACGTCTCAGCGAGCGTGAGTCGTGTCATTCTTGTCTCACGTCTCGCTGATCTCCACGTGCTCCGAGGCGCCGAGAGCACGCGATGCGAGCGTTTGGCAGTACCGACCTTCCTGGCCTGGGTCGTCCACCTCGAGCGCGCGACCACGCCGCGTGCGCGCGGACCGTTCGTCACAGTCGGGTAGGCGAGTGCTTACAGGTATGGGCCCCCATTGAAGTGACAGCTGGCTGATTACCTCTGCCTTCAACTGTGTGTGTCGAAGCTACTGAACGCATTGCTGACGTATCGTGCACCCAACGCGGAAATCGCGTCGGTTGACAGCTGATGTTGGGGCGATTCGGTCACGTTGCGGAGCGAGTTGGATCGACACTGAATTTTCTCGGCATCGGATTGCGTGCGTCGTCTCAGAGCAACACGGCGACGTGTCAAACTGCACGACCGTGAATCGAAACAAGACGTTCGACCGTGGCACGGGCGCTGCGCATCGCCCCTCGACTCGAACCCCTCATCGTTGGAAGCCGAGCCCGCGTCCAGGGGCCTCGGGCGAATTCTTGGTCGGGCCAGAACTGACCGAACAAGGAACTGAAACCGACACCCCGCAGCACGGCGATGATGACGGGAGTGGGTTGGGTGAATTCTCGTCGGGAGAGAGACCATCGGCGAACTTCTACTTCGCACAGGGGCAGGCCGATGGTGAGACCAATCGAGTAGCGATCACCCAAGCCGCTGACTTTCGAGGTTCGATGCCAACCCAACCTGACGACTCGCAGCCGTCCTCATGGGAGCGCGTCGAGTCTCGCGACTTGGGCATGGCGTGGGATTTCGTGATGCAGCACGAACGCGTTCCCGTCGAAATTCAACTGCGTGCACTGGTCCAGGGGCTGGAGGCACTGGAACTACTTCACGAAGGAGCGCTGGGTAATCACCCCGCGCGCCCCCACGGTGGGCTCTGGCAGCGCAAGCTGTGGTTTCATGCGGACGGCACGGCGTTCTACGCCATTGATGACGAGTCGCACGATCAGCCAGCGCGGTACATGGCTCCTGAGCTTTCGCATGGCCACCCGCCGGACCGCGCGAGTGACGTCTTCGCGATGGGCGTGATGGTGCTCGAGGCGTTGCTGGGAATCGAGCTGACTCCCCGCAATATCTGGGGTGTTTATCTGGAGGATGTGCACGCCCATGCCTTCTGGGCGCGTCATGCCCACGATCCACTGGTGTTCGTCGCGTTGCGCGCGATTGCCGTCAGGCCGCAGGCGCGTTGGGCGAGCGCGGGAGCCTTTGCGCGTGGTTTGTTGAGTGCTGGCGCGCAGCGCATCCAGAGCGTTGCTGGGTTGGAAGAGTTCTTGCGACAGAGCATCCGCCACAGCGAAGATCGAGCGACGCCCATCATGGGCGTGCGAGAAGACAGTGAGTCGGAGCCGCCCCTGCTGGACGACGCCGAGCTGATTTCGCTGCTGCCCTACGAGCCTGGTAGTTGGCGAATCTCGCGTGGGGCCGAAACCGAAGTGCAGCCCGAGGCAATCGAGCGCGCGGTGTGCCCGACACTCGTGGATCTACCCGGGCCCGTCGGCGTGTTGGATTGGAGTGACTTCCGCGAAAGTGAACCCAAGCCCGTTAGTATCGAGCCGACTGCGCGGCACTCCAATACGCTGATCAGCCCCCCTCCCGCCGCGCCGCGCTCGCGTTGGTGGCGACGTTTGTTGTTGGTAGGTGTCGTGTTGGGTGGCGGCGCGGCAGTCTTGCTGGCTCTGGGGGGCGAGCAGGTCGAAAACATACTTCAGTCGCTGTACGGCGAGGTTTCAGGGACCCCATCGGCTGCAACCGTGAATCAGCCGAACGAGTCGACGCTCGTCGTCCCGGCTGCGCCATCGGCGAGAGTAGGTCGAACCGTCCCCGCCGAAACGAGTCGTGAACCGTCGGACCGCGTCGAGATCGCCGAGCCCCTGCCGGGCAGCGACGAAGCGCCGCGCGGAGCTGACGTTGCCGAGGCGCCGGATGCTGAGCAGTCCGCGGAGCTTCCTACGCCGTCCAAGCCACGTGCGAAGAAGCGATCCAAAGTCAGCACGAAGAATCCGCCGCCCCCTGACGAAGATTTGGAACAGAGTATCTTCGGCAAACGTCTCTGACGGCTCAGCGAGCGTCGTCGACATTGCGGCGTTGTGGCGGCGTTTTCTCAGCGATTCCTGTCACGGGTCCGCACACACGGGTACGTCCAAACTCAGATCGCAAAACCCACTAGCGCACTGGGGGTAGTTCGTGCACTCCGCTCCGTTCTCGAAGGGGTCGAGGCACAACGAGTCCTGGCAGTCGCTCAGCCACGCATCGTCGCAGTCCGCCGCTCGAACGAGCAGGCATCGTCCCTCCGCGCAGCTGCGTTCGGGAAACGACAGATTGCAGCGTTCGCCGTAGGCCACTGGTGGCTCGCACAGACGCGTCTCGTAACTACAGTAGGTCCCCTCATGGGCGCAGGTTACTGGGCTGTTGTAGAAGCAGGGTTCGCCGAGCTCTCCTGGTGGCAGGCACGTGTCGCTCGACGCCTGCATGCAGTGTAAACCTTCCGTGCACGGGCTGTTGCCCAGCGACTGAGAAACCAGATCGGCGCAACTCTCGTCGATTCCACGATCCGCGACGCAGGTGCCTACCACGGTGGATCCTTCGGTTCGTGCGCAGTAGTACTCAGGACGGCAATTGCCCACGTCGTTGCCGCAAGGTTCTCCCTCCTCGACGTAGTACGAGTCGCAGATACCGATGCCGGGTTCTTCCGTCTCCTCACAGTAGACATCTTCGCCCGAGCAGCCACTGCGGAAGTCGCACGGGTCACCATCCACGGGGAGCTGTGCGCATGCTCGTTCATCCGCACCTGGTGTGGCGTAGATGCAGCTGATGCCGTCCGGGCACTGGATGGCGTCCGTGCAGAAGTCGCCCTCGTCGACCTTTTCGACACAGATGTTTGCTTTGCACACGTAGGGGTAAAGGCACTCGGTGTTCGAGCAGTCTTCGTCGAGCGTCGCAGGTTGGCGGCACGTCCCATCGTAACAGGTGCCTGAGGCACATTGGGCTCGGTCGTCGCACGGTTCCCCGTCCTCCAACACGGGGCTACACATCTGCTCGTCGTTGCAGAACAGGTCACCCGATCCGCAGAATACGTCCTCGCACGACTCGCCCTCTCCAGCGTAGTCGATACACAGCCCCTCGAAAGCACCAGAGTAAGGGCAATAGCCTTCCACACAAGCGCTCGAAAACCCGTAGTCTATGGTGCACGCATCCCCTAGTCGAGCGTTGGGGAGGAACACCTCGAAACAAGCGCCGCTCCCTACCAGGTAGGCCTGTTCCCACGCCCGGATCACGTCCACTTCACCCTCAGCCAAACACGCTGCGGCAGCGCCACCATCGAATACGATCTTGTCCTGTTCGATGCTGGATGGCGCCTCGGCGCATGCCAGCGCTCCGATGTGAGCGTCAACCAGGTCACAGTCGTCGCGTCCTTCAGCTTCGCAGACCTCTAGCCAACCCGAACGAAGCTCGTCGCAGAAAGTGGACAAGCTGATGGGATCGACTGGAGCTGGCATCGTGGTGTCGTCGCTCGAAGGCGCAGCGTCGCCTCCCGCACCCTCATCGGTCGTACTGGCGTCCATGTGGTTGGCGCCGTCGCCGCCGACTCCTGCGTCGTCCATGCCAGGCGTATCATCATCGTCCGCAGTCGAGGCTTCGTCCGCGGGGGATCCATCAGAGGTGGATGCCGAGTCATCCTGTTCCGACCCATCGTCGTCTGGGCGATCGTCGTCTGGGCGATCGTCATCTGGGCGATCGTCGATTGGCGAGGAGTCGTCCGACTCAGCCTCGTCGGAGCCGCTCGTCGTCTCGCCGCCATCCCCGTCGTCAGTACTGGAGTCGGTAGCTGCATCGACGAGCCTCGCGGCGGCCCCAGAATCGTCGTTGCAGCCAACGAGCAACGCGCCCAGTCCCAACACCACCCAAAACGTTCCTCGAGAGTTCACGTCAGCGAAGGAAAGACCAGCGCGGCGCGCCTGTCAAACGGCATTCGGTGACGCAGACCCCGCTGGAGCGTCCACAAGAGTACCGCTCGGCGTGTTTGGTGCGCGGGTTCTTGGCGTGGGCAGGCGACGTCCGTTCAGAATTTCGCGGCCACTTGCGACTACGCGACCGTTCGCTCGGAACCCACCCGACCGGCATGTCCTGGCAACCATGGTGGCGGTGATCGTGAGCCGTCGAGTCACGCCGCGCGAACGTCGCGTGTGAGGCGCGGGCGGTTACTCGGAGGGCCACATGCGCCCTGGGCGCCTGCTCAGCTCTACCCTGGCGGTCGAAAGTTGTGTCACGACACGCGTCGGCCCGGGGGTCTGCGTTACAAAACGAGCCGATTTCCCGCTTCAGGTGGCCTTCACAAGGTAGTGAAAAACAGGTGCACCGCCCCGACCGGGGCATATTATACTACGCAGCGCTGCAGCTTTGCGACGGTCTGAGCCACACTCGCCGTTCGGGCGCGGCGCGCGTCAAAGACTGCCGTAGAGCGCAGGCACCAGACCTCACCAATAAGTGAAAGTGGAAACGTTATCATGAGCATCGTTACAGGCGACAAAGAGTACTTCCCCGGAATCGGCAAGATCGCTTACGAGGGGCCCGAGTCCGACAACCCGTTCTCGTTCAAGTGGTACGACGAGAACCGTGTCGTTGCCGGCAAGACCATGAAGGAGCACTTTCGCTTCGCGGTCTGTTACTGGCACACCTTCTGCGGCAAGGGTCACGACCCCTTCGGCCCCGGACCGCTCAACTTCCCGTGGGATGAAGGCAAGGACGCCGACTCACGCGCCAAGATGAAGATGGACGCGGCGTTCGAGTTCATCACCAAGTTGGGCGTGCCCTATTACTGCTTCCACGACGTGGACATGGCCGAAGAAGGCGCGACACGTGCAGAGAGCTCCAAGCGTCTGGTCACGATCGTCGAATACGCCAAGCAAAAGCAGAAAGAGTCTGGCGTGAAGCTGCTTTGGGGCACGGCGAACCTCTTTTCGAACCCGCGTTACATGAACGGCGCGTCCACGAACCCCGAGTTCAGCGTCGTTGCCTACGCAGGCGCGCAGCTCAAAGACGCGCTCGACGCGACCATCGCGCTCAACGGCGAAAACTACGTGTTCTGGGGCGGGCGTGAGGGTTACATGAGCTTGCTCAACACCGACATGAAGCGTGAGCTCGATCACCTTGGGCGCTTTCTCGGCATGGCACGCGATTACGCGCGCGCTCAGGGCTTCAAGGGCACGTTCTTCGTCGAGCCCAAGCCGATGGAGCCGAGCAAGCACCAGTACGATTTCGACGCAGCCACGGTCATCGGCTTCTTGCGCGAGTACGGCCTCGACAAAGACTTCAAGATCAACTTGGAGACCAACCACGCAACCTTGGCGGGCCACGCCATGGAGCACGAGATGCAGGTGGCAGCCAACGCTGGCATGTTGGGCAGCATGGACGCCAATCGCGGCGACTACCAGAACCAGTGGGACACCGATCAGTTCCCCTACAACATCAACGAAACCGTCGAGATGATGCTCATTCTGCTCCGCTCTGGCGGCTTCCAGGGCGGCGGGGTGAACTTCGACGCCAAGCGTCGCCGCAACTCCACGGATCTGAACGACACGTTCCACGGCCACATCGGCGGTATGGACGTGTTTGCTCGTTCGCTGCTCATCGCTGACGACTTGATCCAGAAGTCGCCGATGGAAGGCATGCGCAAGGCGCGTTACGCGTCTTGGGACAGCGGCAAAGGTGCCGAGTTCGAAGCAGGCAAGCTGACGCTCGAGCAACTCGCAGAGATCGGCAACAAGGGCGGCGAGCTACCGCTAACTAGCGGCCAGCAAGAGTTGTACGAAAACATCGTCAACCGCTACGTTCGCTGAGCGACGCGAACGACGCTACGAACGAGGCGCTGCGACAGCCCCATGGGCTGTCGTCGGCGCCTCGTTCATTTTCGACGTGAGATTTCCCTCGCTGCTCGTTCGCCGCTCACTTCAGCCCGCTGTCGACGTCAGGTGCTAGGCTCTGACGCGCCTGAGCGAACCGCGGCGGTCGGGAACACTGTCGCAGGCCGCGTTGCTTTGAGTCGCTCCTCGCTCGTCAGCGCAGGAGTTACCACGAGCCTGCATCGGGAGCTGAAGCGCGTTCGTCCGAGAACACCTCGACGACTTGGGCACCCGCCTCCGCTCTGGCTTCCCGATTTGGTCAGGGCCCACACTGCAGCGGGCGCGCTATCCAACCAGTGCCGTCAGTAGGTCGTTCAGCACAGCGAGCAAGCCCACAGCAGCCGCGCACGGGCCAACGCTGACCGTCGGGTTTGTCGCCCGCATGGCCTATCCCAGAGTCACCTGTCTCGCAGACCCTTGCCCGCTTTGATACGGTCGACGTGCTTGTCGATGCGGGCCTCACGCGTTTTCGGTTGCTTGGCGCCAGAGATGAACAGGTGATACTCGCGCTGTCTGCCCGGCGTCAGCTTGTCGAACGCGGCTCTCAGTACCTTGTCGCGCTTCAAGCGGGCTTGGAGCTCTTCGACGAGGACGAGCTTCGGTGCTTCGGGTAGCTGTCTGCCCTCGTCCTCGATGGCGATAGCCTGACGCACGAAGTCGCGTACCTTCGGCCCGTACTGCTTTACTTGCCCCACGCTCGTGAAACACACCCTGCGGGCGGAACGCGTGTTCTTGCCCTGTTCTTCGAGCAGATTGGCCGAGTCTTCGATCAGCGCGCCCTTGAAGAACATCAGCGCGAGAAAATCGTTCATCGGCTGCAGGATGGCAACGTTGTTGTCTCCGTGAGAGAAACACGGCTTGCCCCACTTGATCGACTCACTGAGCCCTTCGCCCTTCAACAACGTACGGAGCTTGACCATTTCCGCGCGCCATTGGCTGGCGTTTGCGAGAAACTCGTCGACATCGGCGTACTTCTTCATGGGAGGCTCCAGAGCGATAGATGTTGCTGGGGAGTTGAACGTTACGCTCCACCGTTGCTGAACGCCAGCGTCAGTGCCTGCGTGCGACCTCCCAACCTTTGGATTGCAGCAATTCTGCTACAAACCTCGGACTCGATACAAGGACCGCACCTCGACTTCCCAGGCAAGAAGTTCCAACATCGTCGACACGATTCAACGTGGCGAGGTCAGAGGTTGCGCGTCGTTCACCGCGGGGATGTCGCGGAGACTCTCTGGAAGTTGTGAACGGATCCCGTCGATGATGGCTGGAGCCTGCTCGGGGCCGACGAACTCGGTGATCAGCTGCATGGCGCGCGCCTCCAGGCGTGCGGCCATCAGCAGCTGAGCGTAGAACTGAGCGATGTTTGGCGGTGTGTTTTCTCGTCGGATGTGCGGTGTCAACCGACGGATTGCGAGCAGATAGGCGCCGAGCTCCGCTGACGCTTTCGCGCGTAACAAGTCGGAGTCTGGTGCTCGCGACGCACGAGCCTGAGCCACCAGGGCTTCGGCCGAGGTGATCCGTCGTTCCAACCCTCGAAGCACTGCATCGTCGGGACGTAACGGCCCGTCAAGGCGCTCCAGCGCGGAGAGACGTGCGCGTGCCGCGCCGAAGTCGCCGAGCCGCGCGTGAGATAGCACTATGTTCACTGGGTTCGGCAAGTACGCGAGAGCGACGTCGTCGATGGCGTCGAGAGCAGCCCGAGCAGACTCTGCGTGACCCAGTCGAGCTGCGACGAAGGCTACCGTCGCGCGCATCGCGTTGCGCTTGGTCGGGTTGGCGATGCTGAGCAGCGCGGCTTTCGAGGATGGGAAGTCTTCGAAACCCAATGCGGCCAAGGTTTTCGGCGAAGGGGGCTCGGTACGCAAGATCGCCGAGTAAGCTCGTTCGATCGCTTCCAGAGTACCCACGTCTCCGTCCGCGGTCACTGCGGCTCGTAACTCCAGCTGGCGCACCATCGTGTCGAGTCTGGTGGAGGGCGAGTTCCACTTGGGGTAGCGCCGCCCCACGTCCAAGGCGACGGTCAGCAGTTGTTGCGCCTCATTTATACGTCCCTGTTGCGCCGAGTGTCGTGACAGGTTCTCGAGCGGCACGGGGTTGGTTTCCTCCAATTGCGCTTCG